>WJME01000103.1 GCA_014728115.1 Candidatus Zhuqueibacterota bacterium
CTCACCGCCACTACGTTTGATCGAGATACCGGGCAAACGACCCACCGATTCTGCGGCATTGGCATCCGGCAGTTCCATGATACGCTCGGCAGAGACCACGTTTTTGATGGTATTGGAACGAAGCTGCTGGTTGATCGCGGCCACCTGGCCTTCGGCCTGGGCCGTGATGGTAACGGTTTCTCCTTCCACAACATCATAGACAAGCGTTATATCCCGTATCACTGTTTTTCCCGGTGCGAGACGGATAGCGATGTTTTTGGATTTATATCCGATATAGGTTACGGTGACAGAATAGTTACCCGGCGGGATTTTGGTAATTTTATAACGGCCTTTTATATCCGATGCGGTTCCGATTGCAGTGCCTTGTAAAATGATATTTGCACCAGGTAGAGGTTCCTGTGTTGCCTTGTCCAGTACATGTCCTGTGAGTATAGCGGCAGCCGGTTTTTCTTTTTTTCCTCCCGGTTGGCCAGCCCGGGGAGTAATGGCAATATTCCCCCCTTTGGTAATTTCCAGGGTCATTCCTGTGTTTTTCAAAATGCCCAGCAACGCCTCGAGAACAAATACATCATCCATTTTCACCCGCACTCTTTGCTCAAGATGTATTTGGGAGGTATTATAACTCAGATTAAGCCGGTGATCCTGCTTTAGGCTATTCAATGCGTATTCAAGAGAAACATTATCAAATTTAACACTCGTTCGATCAAGCAAAGTCTTGGGCATTAACTGCCCGGCATATTCGTAAATGTCGATATCACTGTTATTGTCAATGACATCCTGAGCAGACAATCGCATGCAGGCAGAAAAAAGAATAATAGAAATTGTTACGAGTTTGTTTAAATGCAAGTCCAGACCTCAAAAAAAGGTTACATTTTGGGCAAAAATTTTATCTGGTTAGCATTTCGGACAACCTGGGTATTGGTCACCACAGAGATCACACGGATGACTTCATTCACGTTGGCTCCGCGAATATGAACCGATATTTCCTGATCGAGCAATTCCGGGTCTTGAAAGATAAAGGTATAGTCATACCATCGTTCCAGCTGAGCAATAACCTCTTTTACCTTGCTATCGTTTAGATAAATTTCATTTTGCATCCACTTGAAAAATCGTTCGGTGTCGATATTTACGGATTTTGACATCGGACCTTTTACCGGCACTGTGCTTTGTTCGCCTTTTGATAATTCCATCGATTCAGAGGACAAGGAATCCTCCCTAAAAAGAGTTACCTTGCCTTCGGCAACAGTCACGATCACATCCGATTCCGTATCCCATGACCTGACATTGAACCGGGTTCCGATCACCCGAACGTTTGTATGATTGGCATGAACGTAAAACGGGTGTTCCGGATCCCTGTTTACATTAAAACAGGCCTCCCCCTGTAAATAGACATGCCGTTCACTGTTCAAGTTTGTGAAATAGCGTATCTGGCTCCCCGCATCTACCGTTAAAACACTGCCATCGGCAAGGGTCAGATTGATTCGTTCACCGTTTTTTACCTTTACGACTTTGAACTGATCCTGAACCTCTTTTTCCCATGGAATTTCATGAAACCCATCAGAAAAAACATAGGCCATTGCAAAGACAAAAATGACCATCGCAGCATATCTCAATATTGGAAAAACTCTTTGCGATTTTCTGGATTTTGAAACAACTCGCTTTTCATCTGAGAATGATTGAGTGTTTTTTAATTGAATGGTACTTTTTAAATCTTGCCACAATCTCTCGACGTCAATGGATCGTGTTTCTGGTGACCGTAAATTCGTTGCAAGACGCATTTTTTTTAAAAGCGCGGCGAAATCAGGATCGGATTGCAGGCGTTCCTGAACAAATTGTTTTTCCTCAGGAGTACATTCCTGAGAAATATAACGAGCGATTAAATTCCAGTCGATATGCACCTTTACCTCTATATATTGTCTTTATCTGCATATAATACAACCGAGACCGGCAATACCCCTATGGAAAATTTCATTTTTTTACGAGGAGAAAGACTGTTGTTACAGAGGAGTGACCTCAATTTTTGCCAGGGCTTTATGGAGTCTTTTGAGCGCTTTTGCGATTTGGTTTTCTATCGTTTTGGGAGAGAGCCCCAGGATAGAAGCAATCTCGGAATAGGTAAGATGGTCATTGCGACTCATAAGAAAAATAGTTCGGCATTTTTGCGGCAGACTTTTTATGGCGTGATTTACGGAACTCTGTAATTCTTTAAGTAAAAGTTCCGATTCAGGACTCTGTTCCTGCTTGTCCTGAACAAGAAACAGTTCTTTATATTGCCGTTCAATTGTAGAATGTTTGATGATATTGAGCGCGTTATTTCTCACGGCTGTATATAGATAGGTTTTGATATTTTTACGGGGATCAAGATCGGTGCGGTTGATCCATACATTTAAAAACACATCCTGTACTATATTTTCAGCCATTGACATATCATAAACATATTTATACGCAAAAAGAATGAGATCTTTACAATAAAGGCGGTACAAGCGTTCAAATTCCTCGATATCGCCCGAACGAATTTTTTCAATATCAATATTCATCAAATTCTATTCAAAATAATCGTTTATCGCACACTCGCCAACAAACAGCTGGTCATACCGATATAAGGAGTTATGGTCTAAAATCAAAGTTAATTGTACATTAAAAAATGTACCGAATCATGGCCTCTTGTGATCGAGGGGAACAGACGAACAGATCCGCGTCAATGAACCAGTCTTATATCATATTTTCCCGGATCTATATAGACCTGGACAAAATTTTCCCCACTGTCGGCCAGGGCTAGCTTGTCATCATTCAAGATGATGCCTTTGATCTTTTTACCATAAAATTTAACGCGTGTTCCGGGTGAAATAATTTGTCCTGTATTCCCTTTCATACTCATTGAGACAGGTCGTTTTGAAGCGAATCCATGTACCTTTTGCGAGTCTGCAAACAAGGTTCCTTTTCGGGTAAAATAATGAATCACATTCTCTTCATTTTTGCGCCAATTTACCACACGGCCATTAAACGTAATATTATCAAGAGTCGTGTTTTCTGGAACTGATGTACTAACGATATAATCCTTTATTCCTTTACCTTGTACTATACAGGCGCCACTCGTCTCATTCAAGTGTATTCGATTCATTTTGGGAACCTCATGATCAACATCAAAAGGAGTCATCACCGTCACAACAGATGCTCGGTGATCATTGCACAGAAAGGTATTGAACATATATTTACCCATATAACGGCTACATTCATCATAGGAACCCAAATAACCCTCTTTCAAGGAGACATCTGCTGGAAGAGTCGCCAGAAATATAGAGACACCAACGCTGTCCCCCAGGTCACATTCTTTGATTTTCCAATGATATTCCATTTTACCCTGGATTACGACCGGGGATGTTGAAGCATTTGGGTGCCAGCTAATATTGACCGTTACATCGGGTTTATGTCGATCACTTGCCACGATTTCGTCGACTATGACAAAATAGCCATTTTTGACATCTTGATTGGGTTTGAAAAAGAAAAAATTTCGAACATGCTCCGCTGAATCGAGGGCATCGCCAGAGTGAGCGCTGATATATTGCAAATCTTTATGTAACAATCCCTCCAAAATTCCCCCGCCTTGCCAGGATCGATGGTTCTCTCTGTTTATCATAACCGTATTTGAAGATTCTGCGGTTCGTTGAATCCATTTCCATGTTGTGCTATCCGGTCTTCCATATCCGCTATAGCCTGCATTTCGCAACATATGCTCACCATAGGCCGCTATATGGATGGCATTGACATCAAAATGTTTATGACTTTTTTCTACAGTGTTTACATTCCATAATACACCCGCCATGGCTTGATTTGAGGCCGAATCTTCCAGTAACCATGCCCCCCCGTTTTCAAAAATCCGACTCAAGGGTGGAAAAGACGTTTGTGTTTCATGGTCGCACATGAGGTAATGCATCAGGCGTCCCTCGAGTTTTTCGTCAGTCAATGGACCGAGAAAATGACCGGCATATGCTTTTGCCCTGTCGGAAAATCGTCCGGCTCGTAGTGCTGCGACACTCCAATGATCCAGGGATTTGGAGGGGGGTGAATCGCCAAAGGTATATGTCCTGTTAAAGGGCGTGACTGCATACCCAAATAACCATTCATGCAAGTCGATAAATACAGGATTCGAATAAAACTCGTGATAGCCCTGATATTCACATATATCCAGGAAGATCTTTTTCTGCATCCGACCGTCCATATACAATCGACTAACGGCATATCCGGGACCGGTGGTAAAAACACCATCATCAGAGGTCAAATTTTGCAAATAGGTTTTATATTCGTCCTTGATGGTTTCAAAGTGCGGCGTGGCTCCGTGATGGTAAAGCTCTTTCATGCCGGCAATCGAATACTTGCTCAATTCCCAGGATCCGGGACGATGATGAGCCGCGATAAAATCGCAACTCTGTTCCATACTATACAACGAATCTTTGGATAATGCATCATGCATGATATCCAGCAACAAGTACATCATAAAGGCGGCATGCGCGGGTCTGACACTATAGCCGTGCGAGGTACGGGTTCCCTTTTCGGTTTGAATTCTCGTCATGGCAGGTGTGAGATGGGTTTCGACTTTATCAACATAGTCACCGCGATTCTCAGGATCCAGTATATAGGCCAGCGCAAGCGCCCCGGCCAATTCATGCACCAGGTCACATGCAGATCCATAAGAAAGTTCTGCAGAGTATTCCAGGTCACGAGCATCGTCAATGGCTTTATTCTTCATGACCGACCAGGGCCAGTGTTTTGCTCGCTGTAAAAGAGCAGGATATTCTGTTTTTTTTATGATCATATGGGGATGTTGCACCGCAAAAGAGGGTAGGGTCAAAAGAACCACAAGAAACAAGGGGATGGTTTTACTAAACTGAACTCTCATCATTTCCGCCTTTTGGCAAATATTGCCGCTTTTCTTTTTCCGGACCGGTGGGATTAAAAAAGAGACAAGCAAATCCGCCCATCTCTTGTAAAAAAAGGAAACAGCATTGGGATGTCACGCATCAGATATCAGGTGCCTGGTCCCATTTGGGATGCTGGGACAAATTGAAAAGCTCCCCTGATTCGATATCAACTTTATAGATTTCACTATCATTAAATTTAACAGAGTCGAATATAATCATTTGACCATCAGGTGTGATGCTGGGGTGCTGGTTGATAAAATTCAATTCCGGTGTCAAATTGCGAAATTGTTTCCCATCTTTATCGATTACACAGATGTCCTGATATTTCATTCCCCGTTGATTCGAAACAAAGATAATTTTATTTCCATCCGGACTGAAAACCGGAGATTTGTCAAAGGCCCGATTGTTGGTTAAATTCTTGACGTCAGTGCCATTCTTTTTCATGACAAAGATATCAGAGATTCCCTCTCGTTGCAATGAAAAGGCAATAGATGAATTATCCGGCGAAAAGACCGGATGATAAGCGATACCAGGATCCCTGAAAGCTTCCCTGACATTCCCGTTTGCCGGGTTCAGGATATAAATCACAGAATGCCCCTCACGCCTGGAGACAAACACAATATTCGAGCCATCTGATGAAAAGCAAGGATCATACTCATCAAAGGCGTTATCAGAGAGGTTGATCTCTTGCGATCCATCGACATTGACCATATTCAGTTGCCGGCGTCCCTCTATTCTCTGGACAAAGACGATTTTTTCACCATCCGGAGAAAATTCTGCTTCAGGTTGGTCTGTTGTCAGCCAGGCCAGGTGAATCACTGAACTGTCCTGCAGATTCATCAACTTTAGTGCAGGTCCCTGCGTCTCGAATGAGACAAAGGCAATCTTTTTTTGATCAGGAGAGAGTTTGGGGCGCGAGTGGGTACGAATGGTATTCAGCGTAGCGGTTAAATTTTGTTGATTGCTGCCATCCGGAGCCATCATAAAGATATCGAATTCCCGTTTTTCCGCATCCCGGTTGGATAAAAATATAATCTTTGTAAAGGGCCTTGCAGTCTTTTGAATACACGCCACAGCAAGCAATAATGTCATCATCAGAGCGAGCAAGCTCTGTAACCACAATTTATTTCTCATCGTCAATTTCCTAGAACATTCTGATACCGAGGGTCACCACCAGCATACTTATGGAGCGCTCTTCACCGAGAATCTCGTTCTCTCGCTTGAAAATATCGGGAAACACCTTTTCAGATAATTGGCGGGTGCCTTCATATTTTGGATGATTCAA
>WJME01000104.1 GCA_014728115.1 Candidatus Zhuqueibacterota bacterium
AGATGTATCAAAAAAGTCTTTTATCCGGAGTTGGAGCAACACCACAGATGAAAGTGCTGGATCGATTGGCTGAACTCTCGTCTGATTATTCCAATAAAACCATTCTTTGTCTTGAGCATTTGATACAAAACGGCATTGCACCAATGTTAATTCATTATTGGCAAGACTACATCCGAACGATAATCGAGAATGCCATAAGGCTAGGTAAAACAGAAAGTAAGCATAAGGCTAAAGATTTGGTTCACCTTTTAGGACAACAACAATTTTTTCAGTTCAGAGATTTACTGTCACTATAATTGCACTGAGAATTATAATGTTCATACGTAATTGAATTTATCTGGCATGGTATATTTAAACTAAGTGACTATGCTATTTGGGATAGAGTATATAATAATTTTTCAATGTTATAAATATTTATTCTTTCGTTTTTGCACTCCTTTTTGCATCTATTGACTCCTGCATCTTGTAAACCATATAATAATCATCACTTGGTTATATTTATATTCCTAAAAGGAGGGGATCTTTATGGAATGGGCTGGAAAGCGAGTTCGCATTATATCCGATCCGGGACAAAAGGGGATCTGCACATCAAGAGAACGTATGCAAGGTAAACGTAAATCTGTACAAGTACAGTTTCCGGATCGAACGCGATGGCTTCCGGAATATAATCTCGAAATAATTGATGACTTGGTGGATGATCCACTTGATCTTTTTATGCAAAAGCAACTATTTAGAGTAGACGATCTGCGTCAAACTATGGCACATGTTCGATTGTCAGGTCGTCTCGTAGATCTTATTTATAGTATGGAAATTACCAATACGGATTTTTATGCTTATCAATTCAAACCGATCCTCAAGTTACTCGAATCTGTGAATCGTGGTTTGCTAATTGCTGATGAAGTTGGTTTGGGTAAAACCATCGAGGCTGGCTTGATTTGGACTGAACTGCGCAGTCGTTATGATTTCAGAAGGCTGTTGGTATTATGTCCGGCGGTTTTAAGAGAAAAATGGCAATATGAACTCAAATATCGTTTTGGCATTCGCGCAGAAATCGTCAATGCATATGAAACCTTTAAGCGCTTAAAAGAAGCCGTAGACTATTCACAGTCAGATTTTACAATGATTTGCAGCATGCAAGGTTTGCGATCCAAACGGAATGAAAGACGGGAAAAATCTGAATTGGAAAAATTGCTAGAAGATTATGAGAACGAAACACCCATGATCGACTGTTTGATAGTGGATGAAGCTCATTATATGCGTAATCCTGAAAGTAAAACCTCCAAATTAGGTAGACAATTACGAGCTGTTTCAGATTATATATTATTGCTTTCTGCAACTCCGATACATTTGGCTAGTAATGATTTGTTTCAACTATTGAATTTGGTGGATGCCGATACCTTTAGTCGTCCAACAGATTTTGACGAGATACTCAAAGCTAATCGGCCATTGATTGAAATTCGAGAATATTTATTAAAAAAAGAACTTTCGAAAAGAGAATTTCTTGATTTAATAACAAAGGCCCAAACACATCCTTTATTAGAATCGAGTCGGCAGCTAGCTGGTTATCGAGACAATCCCCCAGGAGACGAAGAATTAAAAGATCGACATTTCCGCAGTGAACTTGCTGATAAATTCGACACGATCAATATTTTGGGAAATGTACTATCACGAACGCGAAAACGTGATGTTATTGAAGATCGGGTAATCCGTAATCCTCATGCCGAAAAAATCGAAATGACGATAGCCGAGCAGGAATTCTATGAACGCGTCACCGATCAGGTTAGACAATACTGTGCGATGCATAATCATCCAGAAGGTTTTATTTTGGTTACACCACAACGACAAATGTCGAGCTGTATGGCTGCCGCATTGCGTGAATGGCAACAAAAACGCGAACAACTTGAGGAGATGATGTTTGAAGATTTGGATGAATTTTCAGAAATGGGTCCATTAACACAAGAATTGGTTCGAAATTCTGCTCAGATGGGCGATTTTCAAGATCTTTATCAAACTGATAGTAAATATAATCGCCTGAAAAAAGTGCTGGAACAAAATTTTCAAGAGTTTCCAACGGATAAGGTCATTCTATTCTCTTATTTTCGGGCGACCATAAAATATTTGTCTGAGAGATTGGCTCGAGATGGGATTGAAAGTCTCATCTTGCGAGGAGGTGAAAAGACCAGCAAATCTAAAATTTTGGAAGAGTTTAAAAATTCAAAAAAGCATAAAATATTGTTATCAACAGAAGTGGGAAGTGAAGGTATCGACCTTCAGTTTTGTCGATTTTTGATCAATTATGATTTGCCATGGAATCCCATGCGTGTAGAACAACGTATCGGGCGAATAGATCGTTTGGGACAAAAGGCTGACAAAATCATGATTTGGAATATATTGTATGATGGGACGATAGATTCAAGGATCTATGACCGGTTATATAAACGCCTCAATATCTTTGAAAATAGTTTGGGCGGCTTGGAGCCAATTATAGGTGCAGAAATCAGAAAGTTAACATTTGATTTGCTCAGTAATAAACTTACGCCTGAAGAGGAAACGGCCAGGATAGATCAATCGGCACAAGCGCTGGCCCAAACACAACTAGCTGAGCAAAAACTGGAAGAAGAAGCAACCAATCTAATTGCTTATGGCGATTATTTGTTGAACAAAATCAATGCTGCCCGTGATCTTGGAAGATGGATTAATGGTGATGATCTTAAAAATTATGTTATTCAATTCATGAATGCAAACTATACTGGCTGTAAATTTGAACAAATCGTATCTGATCATATGGATTTTAATATTTTACTGAATGAAAAGGCTAAACATGATCTTGAGGAATTTATTAAAAATAAAAAATTAGTTAACACTCCTTTGATAAGAAACAATCCGCATCCGGTAAAATGCCGATTTGATAATAAGCTTTTTCATCAGGATGGCCGATTTGAAATCATTAACCAGGTTCACCCGATTATTCGCTTCATTAATCATGAAATTGAAAGATCGGATAGGCCGAATTATCCTGCTGTTGCAATAAAAATGTCAAAACGAAATTGCGCAGCTCAAGTTGAACAGCAATATTATGCATTTTGCGTACAAAAATGGAGTGTTCGTGGTTTGCAGGATATCGAAAAGCTGTATTATTGCGCTATGCCTTTAAGTGATTCGGTGGGATTTTTAAGTGAAAGCAGTGCAGAAGATCTTATTACCAAAGCCTATTTACATGGAAATGAGTGGTCTGGGGCACAAAATGAATTAAATTGGGATCACGCAGTTGAAATTGTTAAAGATCACTGTTTACCTTTCTGTGAGGATGAGTATGAAAATTATTGTACTGAAATAAAAAACAAAAATTATGATCGCGCCGATTTACAATTGCAACAACTAGAAAATCATCTTCAGAATCAGGTTGTACAGAAAACGCGTATTCGTGACGAGCATTTACGGTTGGGACGAAAATCATTGGCAGCAGCAACAGACGGGCAAATCAATGCGGTTAAAAGTCGTGTTAACAGGGCACGCATCGAAATAAATAACAAAAAGGAACCGGTGTTCAATAAAATTGATATTAGCGTCGGAATAATCAAGATTATCTAAAGGAGGGGAACGTGAAAACATATGCTGGTTATGAAACGCAATTCACGAATGATGATAGTCAACTGACAGATATTGTTGTTGGTTTTGATTTTGGTGCATCTTGTTCGAAGATTATTTTAAGAACTCCGTCGATTAGAGAAGAGTTTTTTGTTGTCCCGTTTTCTGATAAAGTAGAGGGGGAACTGAAATATTTGTTTCCAACAAAAATATATTATCATGAAGATTCACTGCAAATATCTTTATTAAAGTTTGATGGTGCCGAGTCAAAAGAACATCTGAAACTCCGTTGTCTACGATCTTCAAGAGATAATCCTCTTTCAGAACGCTGCAAGTTCACCGCCAAAGAATTAACAGTGGCATATATCGCGAATGTTTTACAACATATACGTGCTTGGTTCTTAACTGAGCACCAAAATGGCTACAAACAGTACAAATTATATTGGCGATTTAATTTTGGCTATCCTTCTGGCCGTTTTCCAAAGAATTATACTGCTGATTTCAGTTTTTTTGCAAAAGCAGGTTGGTGGCTTTCTCTTCAAAAAGAGATAACTCTAGAAAATGCATCTTTGGCATTACGAAATGTGCATAACCTGGATTTTAATTGTGGTTTAGAAAGAGATGATATAAATATCCTTTCTGAAATTGCAGCCACAATTACTGGCTATGCTAAATCAAATTATCGAAAGGATGGATTAAAATTGCTTGTCGATGTAGGTGCAAGCACACTTGATATTGCTGCATTTGAATTGCACCGAAAAGATGGGGATGATATTTATAGTGTGCTCGAGTCTGATGTGCAATTATTGGGAGCATTTTTGCTCTATGAACGCAAACTTCAAATCATATTAGAGAGAATTCGGAAACACTTTAACCATATCCATTTGAATGCGGATATTTATAAACCAGTACCAGAGGATATTAAAATTGACTGGAATAAAGTCTGTGAAATTGATCCATTTAATATAGATATATTTCAAAAAGCAAAAAAAATGATAAAAAAAATTATCATTCAACTTAAAAGAAATCTTGATCCACTCTCTCCTGCATGGCATGACGGATTGCCACTTTTTTTAAGTGGAGGGGGTAAAAATCTTTTCTTTTATAAAAGAGTCCTGAGTGATGTGGAAGTGGAGATGCGATATCATCATGAATTTAAAAAATTTGTAGAACCACCAAACCCAATTAAGCTGGGCAAAGATTTTAATGATTCAAGTCGATTTTTAGTTGCGTTTGGTCTAAGCTATCCGCCGGAAGAAATCGGTGAAATTCGAGAACCTGATAAAATAAAAAAGATTAAACGATTAGTTAGAAACAAATATGAGGGGATTGAAATGTGGGGTAAAGAAGTGGAATAAATGGCATTGTTGCAGAATTATAATGGCCCCTAAATTTTTTCATTGAAATTTTCTTTAGACAATTTTTCCCTATTGTTTAACCTGACCTATTCATAAATTTAGTAAAAAAAGAAAAATGAACCTTGAAAACAATATTTTTGAATTTTTTGAACCAAGAAATAGTAATTTTAGCTTTGTTGCAAAACAGACCCTGTTTTGAGCATTTGAGCTGTACCAACTTGACATACGTTTCCAATGATTTTTTATAATAAGAAATTGTCTGTATCATCCGAAATAAAAATGTTCTTCTTAAGGTGAAGCACAGGATTGATAAATATTATAGAATAGTGTTTTATCTGGATATCCTGTGGCCAAGTGTATTTTTATTCTTGTTTTTAATTCAACGATCCTGGCACCAATTTTTAGCAATCTGAGCCGGATCGTGTCAAACTGAGCTGTGGCCAATTCAGTATTTTTTAAATTTCTTTTCCGAAACGCATGTAACAAGATATAAGCCATACTGTGTAAATATAGACGGAATTGGTTTGCCTGAAAATTTTCGCAAGATGTTCGATCTGAATGGAGATGGTTTTTCATCTCTTTAATCATCAATTCCATTGCACCGCGCCCACAGTAGGCTTTTGCATAAACAAATGTACGGTGCGCTTTTTCAAGGTTCGTTACAATAAACCGAGTATTGGCACCCTTTTCACTATGTTCGGCTTTGACAATTACACGAAAAGGGCATTTCCAGGTATCGGCTTGATATTGAAATTCGCTAAATATTTTAATCGGTTTCTTTTTTAATTCAAATAACTCTTCTGCCTTGTTAATAATTGAATTTGCTTTTTTATTTAATATAGGTTTTCCTTTTAAACCTAGTACAAACTTGCAGTTAAACTTATCGCAAAGATCATGAACTTCTGGTGCACTATAATGGGAATCACCTCTGAATAGTATTTGAGTTTGAGGCCAAGCTGCTTTGATATATTTGAAAACTCGAGCAAGAATCATAGCAATCTCTTCACCTTTTGGTCTTTTTCCGGGACGGAGAATGGTAGTAATTAAATCACCGCTATTCCCTTCAAATATGTGCATAGGTTGATAGCAATGACAATTATAATATGCATTGAATAATGCCAGTTGTTGTGATCCGTAGGTTGGATCATTCGTATCGTCAACATCAAGAAGTATTGCTTCTGGCGGTTCTGTATATGAATTAATAAAATGATCAATAAATGCCCAAGCAATACGATACAAATTCGTTCGCGATGGAACGTTCTCAAATCTACTGATAGTCGGTTGACTGGCTAACAACTCTTCAGAATTGGGTGATTTTTCACAACTGATTTTAAACGCACCATCTTTACGAAGCTCATTAGAATCATTTGCATCTTCATAGCCGCAAGCAATTTGAAAAACTCGCTGTGAGAATAATTTCTCTATTGTATGTTTCGTATAACCAGGGTGTCTTGAATCATGGTAGCATTGGGCAATATTCTTAATCAGATTTATACGATTTTCTGTTTCGCGCAAAAAAAGGACACCGGCATCAGAGGTAATTTGACCACCCTGGAAATCAACTTGAACTTTTTTGTTAAAAAGTTCTTTAAAAAACATCATTTGATTTGTATATTCCATCATAGCTGTTTCTCTAATTTAGTTTTGCTTTATAATGACGTGCAAATCAATATAAAACAAAAACTTGTTAGAGTAAACAGCTTTTTTTGTGAATAATCCAGGTTAGGTTTGTAAAAATATTCCATAGTCGTCAAGAGTGCAAACGGTACCTGACTTTCATGCAAAGAATTAATCAAAAATACTTTATTTTATCTTTGTTTATTTTGCTCTCACCGGTCACAGGGCTCGGTGCTGAGATCCAGATCACAGATCTCATCTTTGCCCGCACACTTCCTGACAAACGTGCAGAAATCATGTTTGTGCTAGAGCCCGGTAATAGAGCTCGAATTGTGGAGCAAAAACAGAACTGGCTAAAGGTGGTATATCCACGCCGTACGGAACTCGAGGGGTGGATCGAAAAAAATAGAGGATATATTTTAAAAGAGCCGTTACCATCCGGCTCTGAAAGATTAACAACCTCAAATCTGCCGTCCCGTTCACAAAATGATTTGACAGAATCCGAAAAAAAGAACTCGAGTAAAATACGCATCACTCCGCAAAAAGAGCAAGAAACCCTCCGGCAAGTAAAACCTAAACAAGACACACCAGCCAGGAACGAAACAAGCCGCTCCCAAAGTGAGATTCAGCGTCAACCGACATCAAGTGCTCTCAATTTATTGTCATATCTTTATGTTCCGCTTGTGCTGATTCTATTTTTGTATATCTTGCGCTTGATAAGTAAAAGCCTTGAGGTGCGAAAAACCAGGCCTGCACATCCCAAACAAATCGGCAAAAATGAAAGGGATTCTGGCTATACTCCGGTCGTTCCCAGAGTTGTACTGATCGATTCGGGGAGGGTGGCCAAAGAAAATCCCTCCATTCAGAAACCGGAATCGGGTACTCAGCCTGAGGTGAAAGAATCTCAGGTTGGAAATGATGGTTCGATCGAGGTTACACCCGAATTCAAAGAGGCTATCAACGAGATGAACAGCGGGAGGTCCGGATTGTTTATCACTGGCAAAGCCGGAACCGGAAAAACGACCCTGCTGAGATACTATATGAGTAAAACAACAAAAAAGATCGCCCTGGTTGCTCCAACGGGAATTGCAGCTTTGCATATTGGCGGCCAGACCATTCATTCGTTTTTCAAATTTCCTCTTGGACATATCCAAGATCAGGATATCAAAGTCTCACGCAATCGGGACATGTATCGGGCCCTGGACGCCATTATCATCGATGAGGTGTCCATGGTACGGGCCGATCTGATGGATGCTATCGATAAATTCTTGCGACTCAATGGCAGGGATAAAAATCAGCCTTTTGGCGGTATCCAAATGATATTTTTTGGGGATCTTTTTCAATTGCCTCCTGTGGTATCAGATCGTGAAGAGACGAAATTTTTTACCCATTATTATCACAGTCCCTTCTTCTTCGATGCCAAAGTGTTTGAGTATCAACCGATTAAAAGTCATGAACTGACAAAGGTATATCGACAAACAGATAAATCCTTTATTGACCTTTTAAATGCTATTCGAATGGATGATATCACAGATCAGCAAATGATTAAGTTAAATCACTGTAAGGAACGATTTAACAACCAACCGGAAACCGAGATTGTTCGGCTTACCACAACCAACAAAAGCGCCTGTACCATCAATCAATCCCGTCTGAACAATTTAAAAGCACCTTCTTTTCGCTACACGGGCTATCTTGAGGGTAAATTCCCAGATAAATCATTGCCGACAGAGATGATGTTGATCCTGAAAGTGGGGGCCAAAGTCATGTTTGTTAAAAATGATAGTCAAAAACGCTGGGTAAATGGCACACTCGGTATCGTCACGGCCTTGACCCAAACTTCAGTACGTGTAAAAAACGTTTCCAATGATTTTGATTACGATGTTGAAAGGGAAAAGTGGGAAGTCTTTCGCTATCAATATGATAAGGAAAAGAAAAAATTGGTCAAAAATGTTGTCGGCTCTTTTTCCCAATATCCATTAAAACTCGCATGGGCGATAACTATTCACAAAAGTCAAGGTCTTACCTTTGACAAAGTGATTATCGACATGGGTAATGGTGCCTTTGCCCATGGCCAGACTTATGTGGCTCTGAGCCGCTGCCGAAGCTTGAACGGGATTTCGCTGGTTAAGGATGTACGCAGAGCGGATATTAAGGTGGATGCAGCGGTAAAACGGTTTATTGAAAAGAATACTTTAGCTATCGTTAGGAATACGGTTCCAAGCGTTTTTGTGAAAAACTAATTTGTATGTTCCGTGAAAAGATCCTCCTGCTAGTCCTGACAGAGCTGAATGATTAGAACGGTTAAAATATTGTATAATTTTTTATAGTGCATTTCCTATAAATTTACTATACTAGGATATACATGGATATAAGCGACATCAAAGAGTTGTATTTCATCGCGCCAATCGATTCGATTCCATCGATTCTGCAACATGGGATTCTGTCACATAATCGTGCTCAGATGATACTGCATCGAGATATCTCTATGCCGGAGGTGCAGAAAAGGCGAGCCAACAAGCGAGTTTTAGGAGCTCGTCCCTTGCATGATTATGCAAATCTTTATTTTGATGCTCACAATCCTATGCTCAGTAAGCGGCGGGATCAAAATGAATTTCTTTGTATATTGGGTATTTCAAAAAGTGTGCTGTTTATGGCAAATGTCGTATTAACCGATCGTAACGCTGCGAGTGACTATGCCCGGTTTTTTTCATCACCTTTGGGTTTGCAATATCTTGACGTTGAGATTATTTTTGCCAAATATTGGAATCATTCCGATCAATTCCAGTATATGGAACATAAGTCGAAAAAATGTTCAGAGGTTTTGGTACCCGATTTTATCTCAGACAAAGTGATAGAAAAGGCTTATGTCTGGAACGATCGTGCAAAAAATAAGTTAATTCAAGCAGGATTCAAACTTGCAATTGAAATAAAACCAGAACTCTTTTTTTAGAATTATGATTACCCAAATCAAAATCGGTGATATCCTGGCTTCCTCGGCGCAAACGTTGATCAATACTGTTAATTGTGTCGGGGTTATGGGCAAGGGTATCGCGGCTGAATTCAAGACACAATTTCCGGACATGTTCAAAGACTATAAAGAACGATGTGAAAATGGCCTGGTCAAGCCCGGCATACCTTATCTTTACAAAAGATTATTGCCCCCCTGGATCATTAATTTCCCGACAAAGGATCACTGGCGCTCAGTATCGAAAATGCATGATATCAAAAAAGGTCTCTCGATTATCGTTGAAAAATACAAAGAATGGGGAATTCAATCTCTGGCGGTTCCCCCTCTTGGTTGTGGCAATGGTCAATTGTTATGGGAGAACGTCGGACCTTTAATTTATCAATACCTGGATACGATCGATATTCCGGTAGAATTATACGCTCCTTATGGTACTCCAAAAGAGATGCTGACAAAGGAATTTTTGACCAACAAAGTACGATCTAGTGACAAGGAGCATCATCAGAATTTGGGCAAATTGAATATCGCCTGGTTGCCCCTGGTAGAGATTTTATATGAACTGGAAAAGCATCCCTACAAGTCACAAATCGGGCGCACGTTCTTTCAAAAAATTGCCTATGTTGTCACCGAACAAAATGTACCCACACAATTTAGGTTTGAACAAAGCAGTTATGGTCCGTTTTCAATTCAAATCAAGCCGGCCATATCCATACTGGCAAATAATGGATTGATCAAAGAAGAGAAAAACGGACAAATGCTAAAGCTGTCTGTTGGTCCACAATATGAATACTATCGAGAGAAGCATAGAGACAAAATAGAGCACTATCGCAAAATCATCAATCGTACAGCCGATCTGTTTTCTCGTATGGATACGCAGCAGGCAGAATTGGCCACGACCATCTTTTTTTCTTCCAGGCAAGTGAAAAAAGAAAAGACAGCAAGTGTTAGCGAATGTGATATTTTTGATTATGTGAAAGAATGGAAAAAAAGACGACGCCCACCTATTGAGGATGAAAAAATTGCCTCGGCCATTCGAAATTTGGCCATGTTAAAATGGCTCAATGTTGAATATTGTCCTGGTTTACCTGTTCCTGATGAGTTTTAGTTTCCAGTTATGGTATTGATCGATATATCAAAAATCATGCAAGGCGGTCATTTGTTCAAGAGATAAAAACGCTATGAAACCGATAAGAACGGACGAGGAGTATCAACACGCCTTAGAAAGAGCAGATAAACTGATCGATGTGGATCCCGAGCCCGACACCCCCCAGGCCGACGAGCTGGAGCAGTTGGTCGATTTGGTCGTGCGCTGGGAAGACGAACACTATCCGCTAGAGCCGCCGGATCTGGAAGAAGCGGTTAAATTCCGCAAAGAACAGCAAGGATCAGACGAATAGATCTGTGCTGTACAAATATGCCCTGCAAATGCAAACGAAAATTCAATTATAACCCGTTCTTTTTAACTGCAAGAATATGCTCTCCTTGCCAAAAGTTCATTTTCTTTCAAGGCCTCATTTAATCCACGCCGTCACTGGATAGTGATCGCTGATTTCAAAGATGCTCGACGTCAGGATTTCACATACCATGTTCGGGGTCCAGGATTCGGGAACAAAGATGCCGTCGCAGTGGAAGGGGGTTGCTTTGTCCGAATGGCGGTCTCCGGCCCAGCGCAAAGTTTGTTCCAGCGGACGACCAGGGTGCGTTGCAGACCAGCAGGATACCAGCCCCTTGCTGTGCAGGTGGTTGAGTGCTTGTCGTTCTGACCGAGTTGTTGCTAATGGTTCTCCGGCCTTGCGTTCGCCAAGAGAGAGGAAATTAAAGTCCCCTCCCAGGATGAGATTGGCATTACCAGGAATGAGACGTTCAATAATATCGAGAATACTGATCACCTCTTTAACAAAGGAGCGACGAGGATGATTCGAATTTCCCGTTGGTGCATGTATGTTAAATATATATAGCGGGTGGCCGGATTGCCTCAATCCACTATCAAGCCATTCGCCGCCCACAACCCAACCTTCATAACCCGGGATTTTTAAAGGTCGAATGGTGCCGGTTGAGGTCAATATGGCGCTGCCCCAGAAAGCATGGGGTACTTTTTCCCAGAGGACCTGGCCGGACCACTCGGGATTTAGGGTCTCCTGCAAAAGAACGATATCAGCTTTAAGGGTATGGAAAAACAAAGGCCAGACTGAACTTCCACTATCTTGTTTCTGATTCCAGGTGACGATGCGCATTGTAGTTTTCCCAGATAGGGGGAGATAGTTTGTAATGAAAATTCATGATTGATAATAAGGTCAAATGACCTGTACTTTGCCGTAAAATGCGGTAAAGTTGATATAACTGGCTTAGTGAAGACTAACTTTTGTTATGATAGAATTCTTTATAGATTTTCCAATATTCTTTAACTAATCTTTCGCTCATGCGAGTGTAGAAAGCAATTTTTGCAATCGGTTTATTTTCTTCGAACAACGGTAAAGCTCTTTCAAAATCACGGATATATCGATCAACAGAAGTTATCTCATGCTTGTGTTTTCGAGCAATTTCACTTGGCATCAGGCCTTTCAAGTGATCTTGAATGATCTGCTTTTTGTGTGTCAACGTCATTCCAAGATCATGATAACTGCCTCGGGTTTTTAAGAATTCGCCATGTTCAGCCTCCCACTGAGCGCGTAATTGTGAAGCGCGAGAGGGAGAGAAATTGAAAATAAGGCCTATATCGACCATAGATAGCAACGTGTTCTGAGCATATGCTTCTTTGCATAATCTTGCGATCCGTTCTTTGAGAAGGTGTTTGGCTGATATACCTTCAGCCAGTTGGTCAAGTTCATTGGCAGTCCAAAGGGTAAGTACAATGGATTTGTGCTTTATTTTATCCATGGATTTGCCGTAACCCGGAAAGTCGTCTTTATCGACAGCAGTCCAGAGTATTTGATGAGGCAGTAGTCGTTCCTGACTCTCGCCATAATTTTCAATAATTTCAAGAACCGATTGGATCAGCACGTCGGCGATTTTTAATTTATTTTCAAAACCAAAATTTAGCACAAGTTCTCTTTTAAGGAGATTATGCAATGTTTTTTCCTGGCTTGGCCCGTAAAGAGTTTTGGCCAGACTGCGTGAGACTGGACTTGAATTCATGATCTGATCCTCCTGTTTTTTTTAGCGATACATTGTGATCTCCGGATTATTTGCTCAAGACGGTATTGGCAATCCGAATCATCTTTATATCGCTCATACAGATCAAGATACTCTTTTACCAGTCGTTCTGACAGGCGCAGCATCTGGCTCAATCGTAAAGGACTGTATAGTTCATTCACATGGATGGTGATAACCATCGAAAAATCGTCCAAGTAACGTTCTATTGAATGTGGCATGTGAGCCATGGCTCGGCTGATTTCGGTAACTGTATATCCTTTCAGATAGCGTTTGACAGCCTCGGCTTTATGGGATACACCAGGTCCAATATCGCAATGATTTCCACGTGTGGGTACGTATTTACCCTCTTTACGATACTCGGCGATGAAACGCCGAATCCGTGTGACGCTGCAATGCAAAAGTCGGGAAATATCCTCCTGTGTCAAAGTGCATCCATGACTAAACGCTTGCCAGCAAAGTCGCTCAGTCATAAGTTTAGCATATTCCTTTAGGTCTTTATAGAAAATGTTGATAAGGTCAGTTGGATATACATCAAGTTTAATCTGTTTGGTTTTGCACTGGATAAGCGGTTTTCCGGCAGGTTCGTCGGCCTGAACGGCTGTATACAAAACCTGACCTTCCTGAATATGCGCAACCTGCTCTCCATTAAAATGATTTTGAATGTCTTTGGTTAATGTATGCGCTTCTACCGGTGAAAGACTGTAATCACTCAGTAACTTGAGTGCAAAAAGCTTTTCGAAAGACTTGTCAAGTGTTCGCTCAGTAGATGTTCGTTGTCTATGCATAAATCCTGTACCTCCTTTGCGTGCTGTTTGATAAGATACGCATTTGGGGAGTACAGGTCAAATGATCTAATAGGTA
>WJME01000105.1 GCA_014728115.1 Candidatus Zhuqueibacterota bacterium
CCTTTGAACTCTGTTCTTCTGGCCTCTGAATCTCTGATCTTTGCTCTTTGCTCTTTGCTCTCTAATGATCCTCCCTTCTTGTCAAAAAGCAGAGGCCCCTGTTTCAGCTGCCAAAGATACAAATGATCCTGCCATTTCACAATCGATTCAAGACATTACCCTTTTTGAGCCCGGGTTCGTTCCCGAGCATATTGACAGTCAGGCCGTTGATCAGGCTCGTAAACTCGAGTGTTCGGGGATTCGTCTCCTCAAAGCCCGATCTACAGGTCAGGAGGGCTTTTTTGTTACCTATTTCAATCAGGATGATGAGACAGGGGTTGTCGACCATTCACTTTTTTGGCAGAATGGTGAGCAGGTTGTATTGAGTGAACTGGAAAAAGCTTTCTTGACTAGCCGGCTTGAAAACATATCCCTAAGAAAGATTTTACATGATGATGATGAATGGTGTTGGAGACTGGCAGATTTTTTTCGAGATGCCAATTATTCAGGTACGCACTACAAGTTTACTCAAAGAGCAACAACCACAGGGTATTACCATAAAATCATTTATTCCCTGTATTTCAATGCTGCTTGTTGTGATAGTAGTTCCAATTATGAAGGCCAGCTCTATCAGAATATCTCGTCACACAAATGGGATAATGACTATAATACAAATACTTATTATCGAACCAGTGTCCATCAAATAAAGGTGTGGGCAGGAGAGAATCTAATTGGATTTAATCAGGAATTGACCAGTTCCAAAGCCCATGCTGATAATAACTGGATTGATGAACATTTTGATCCCCCGGGCAACCTGATATCAATTAATGATGAGGTAGCAAGTCTTGATATGATGTATTATGTTGTGGCTAAATAGCTAAAATAAATGTACTGCTACACCACTTTGCAATTAGAAAACGGATAATAAGAATGAGAGTTTTGATCTGTTTGATTTTGCTTTCTACTTTTTGTGCTTGTACTCTGGAACCCATCTTTATTGATCCGGATTCACTTGGCGATTATTATATCTATGCACGTTTATCTAATACATATGATGAGCAACCTGTATATATCGAAAAAACGATTCCGGAAAATCAGAGTCGATATGTGCCTGATGCCAAAGTGTGGATAAGCTATGATTCCACAATCATAAGATTTATATATTTTCAAGACGGTTATTATCGGGAAAATGGTCCAGGCAAATTAAAAGTCATTCCTGGAATGAAATATGACTTGCATGCTCAATTCTCTGATGGCCATAGCTTAACTGCGACGACTGTTGTCCCGGATATCCCTGAAATTTTATACCCTGTTCAGGGAGATACGGTGATTCAGGATTTTACTAAAAGAAAAGTACAAGACTCAACACTTGCCCCCATTCGCTGGAAACAAAGCCGCAATGCATTGAGGTATAAAATTATTCTAATACCCAAAGATGGATTTTTATGGTCGCTTGTGGGAAGCTACCAGGGTACGAGTGGTGTGATCCCGCATTTAAGGCTTACCTCAAGCGCTGAAAAAAATAATACTTATGAAACCGATCTCTATCTTTTTGCTATAAACGGCATTGACTTTGATCTTAATAATGGTCACAACAGTGATGAAAAGGGAGATGATTGGATTTCAGATTTGAACAACCCCAATATCACGGGAGGCATTGGCTATTTTATATCCATGTCCTGTCAAAAGCAGCAGCTTTTTATCAAGAGGAAACCCGTGCAATGAAATATTTAGTTGTCATCTTTTATTTTTATGCTTCATGGTGTATGGCTATAACCATCAAGGGACGTGTGATAGACAAATCAACCGGCAAGCCCTTGCCTCAAGCCAATGTTCAATTTCTGGTTTCAAAACGAGGAACGACCACTGACGAGCAGGGGCATTTCATGCAATCATTGCCCAAAGTGAGTTCAGATACTCTTTATGTGCAATTTATGGGATATGAACCTGTTTACATGCCGATTTCTTCCGACTTTTCGACTTTGGTGATTGCTCTTAGTCCCGGTGTTTTAAAGATGGAAGAAATTCGAATTTTTGCTTCGCGTACTGATTCTATTCCCGATCTCTATCGTATGGATCCGGCTGCCATCCAATTGGATTGGTCAGAATTGCGAGCAATGCCAGTAACGATTCAAGCGGACTTGTTCCGTGCTTTGCGAGCCATCCCTGGGGTATCTGCTGCAAATGAAGCAAAGCCACAGTTCAGTGTCCGGGGAGGTGACCCGGATCAAAATCTTGTACTGTTAGATGGCATGACCATTTACTACCCCTACCATTTGTTCGGATTGGCGTCTGCTTTTGCTATGGATATGATCGATAAGGTTTATTTCTCCGGCGGAGGTTTTTCCGCTGCGTATGGGGACCGGCTTAGTGCTGTCCTTAATATTCAATCTAAAACCCCTGACGATCGATTTGTCAATCGGATCGATATAAATTTGCTTGGCATAGATTTGACATTCGGGAAACAGTTCGACCAACGCTACAGCCTGCTTGCCTCGGGGCGGTTAAGCTTTTTTGAGTTAGCCAAATTCGTCCGGGTGGATGTGCCCTATCATTATTACGATTCCTATTTAAAATTTTCCGATACACAATTGAATTATGATGTAATGTTCTTTCAAAATCAAGATGCGTTTTCACTCGATAAAACCGACAGCCAATACCTCCTGTCAGCGACAAGTCAAGACCGAACAAAATTCGAGTTGACAACTCGGGACAATCTCTCATGGACCAATCGCAGCATTGGGGTTCATTGGCAATATGAAAATGAACCGTTGGCATTCGACTTTGAATTATTTCACAGCCAATATGCCAATAGTGCCCTGAAAGAAAAATCTGCAGATTTTCCGGAACCATTGGATTCCTCTTTTCTTACAGATAAGAATCGGGTGGTTTCCGATATTTATATCTATAATGAAGAAAATGCCAGTAAAATTACAAACCGGTTTTCAGACTGGACGTTCAAAGTCGATGCCACAAAGCAATCTTCCAAAGCTCTGGTCCGTTTCGGAGGACAACTCGCAAGATATTCTTTGAATTATGGTTGGGATGGCCCGTATGAGCCAAATTATGACAAAATCATGTTGTTTTTCGATTATGCAGATATCGATCAATTTGCTTATCGGAAAAATTTATTTTCATTCTCCGGTTATATCGAACAGGAATCTGTGTGGAACCCATTCTTGATGCGATATGGCCTTCGCATGACAAAGTGGTCTGCTTTTAAGGCTCCTGCAATTGATCCCAGGATAGCCATAAAGTGGAAAAATTTAAAAACAACAGATATATCCTTGGGAGTCGGACGTACAAGCCAAGGGTTATCCTCTGCACTTGAACAGGGGTTTATCACCTTTTTGGATTTGTATTTATCGCCGGATGTAAAACCAGAAATCGCAAATTATGCCTTTCTATCAGCAAGTATGATATTGTCCAATGATCACAAAATTTCGTCGATGCTCTATATGAAATCCATGCACGATTTGCTCACTTCTGTCACGCCGGCACCCAAATTTATATCCAGCAGCGGTAAAGCCTGGGGAGTGGAACTGAGCTATGAGGGAAAATCCCTTGGATTTCATCTTTTGTCGCATTATACATGGTCACATAGCTGGCGAACGAATGAGACCGGCAGATATGACACAAACTTTGACCATCGTCATCAATTTCAACTGTCAGGAAAACGCAAATTATGGAAAAAGATTGGTTTCTCTTTTCATTTCATCTCTTATTCCGGACAACCCTACAATCCTCTGGAATATCATGCAATACGACCGGATGATCTTGCCATCGACCCATTTAGACCCTATGAAAATATTTTTGATCATGGTTCATATTCTGTTCATGTCCCGAGAGGCAGAATCCGTTATCCTCCTTATCATCGTCTGGATATATCGTTTTTTCAAGAAATTCAAAAAAAAGGCTTTCATTTCTCACCCTATCTGTCAGTCAGAAATATCTATAACAGAAAAAATGTCTTGTTTTATCAGGATGTCAACTGGAGTCCCAAAGTTGAACAGGGTGTTTCCGGTTTTATTCCTCGGATAGAACGAGATGCTTTTTCAATTGGCATATTACCTACACTTGGGATCCGAATGGCGTTTTAATTCATGTGAACACCCTTTAATTGGAAATCCGGCTTGAGGGGGTGAGACCAGCAAGAGTTCCGGTCTCCCAAGCGATCCTCCTATGCCATACAGTATCTTCCCGGTGTTTCAAACACGATGACGTTCCTGAACTTTTTGCCCTGATTGCACCGCGTCCCATGTAATTGCCGGCCGGGCAAGGAGACGGCCTGATTATTCTTAAAGAGCGGGATCAGATAAGTGATTTTGTCAGGCGGGTCTATGACCAAAAGAATTTTGAATATAGGATTAGCCTAAAGACAATAAGAGTTGGGTCATTGGTCCTGGATTCCTGACCTTTGCCTGAAGGATGGAAAATTTAGCCTGAATTATCCACGAATGATACAAAGGACACAAAATTCAATGTCAGTTCATTAATAATAATGATTCAAGGTGTAGTTGACATTCGATACAAATGATCAGAGAATTCGATAGGTAAAGTTTGAGCTTTAGGGGAAGAAATATCCATTCGGAAACCCTGGCGAGTGATGAGTGTACCCACTACTCCTTGCCCTATGATCCATGCTCTTTGCGCTTTTCCTCATCTCAGCAGCAACACTTTATGCCGGAGAACCTCCTGTGCAGTCGTGATGGTGATGAGATAGACACTGGAAGGCAGCCGAATGCCCTTGTCATCCCGGCCATCCCAGATGATCTGACGTTGTTCATGAGATCCCTTAACCGGTTCGAGTGTGCGCACACATTGCCCCTGAATGTTATTGATTTTGATGGTTCGAATCGAGATTGTTTTTGGCATTGACAGGGTTACTGTATGGTGAAACGGATTGGGAAAAGGCAGCAGGAGCTGGTCCCGATTCGACCGGGTGTTAAAGTCCTCCACCCCGGTCAGGGTTTGATAGAGCTCCTGATACTCTTGCTCGTCGAAAAATCGGTTATAGATCCTGATCTCATCCAGCATACCCGTGAAATTTTAGTGCGGTTCGCCGGCCAGCAATTGTCCGATCGGCAGATCCAGGAAAGTGGTGGTCAACACGCCTGACCAGGATTTTGCGGCGTCGAGCGAGCCATCGATATAGATCTGCATGCTTTTTTTCGACGATCAACACACCGATATGATTCCGAACGCCATGTGTAAGTTCAAGCTGCAAATCAAGGTTTGCCACACCAGCTGTGGATTTAAGGGTTCATCTGAGACGTTTGTCGGAAAGCCTTGAGAGCCAGAGTTGGTTGTGTCGCTCCGTGAAAAGGTGGGGATGAGTGAGGGGGGCCTGTCAATAATAGAATTGACGGCCCCCGATCAACAGCACATGTGCGGTTTTGGCTTATTGGGCATAGGCACACGATTTTTTAATGCCAAAATTATCTTCCATCATGCACACCACCATCTCTTTCATAGCGTATTCGGACTGGCTGCCATCGTAGATTTTTACCAGACCGTCCACACTGCGTTGCACCAGGTTTTCAACCTTTTCTGCATTGGATTCATGCTGGAATGCCTGGTCATAAATAAAGCCAATCATGTCATAAATTTTCTCTGCGCCTGTATTGGATTGTAATGAGTCCATGTTTTACTCCCCTTTGTGTTTAACGCTCAAAAGTTTGGGGCTTTATGACCCTTGATGCAATCAGCCGGATTGAACTATAAATGTGGGGGAGAGTGATTGTTTTACTGGCTAACAGATCCAGATAACCGTCGCAAAAACTGTTTGTTAGTCCCAGTTGTTTTGAGCGCTATGATTTATATATAAGACTCTTTTGTCTTAAATAAAGATAACTATTTTCAATCACATTGTCAAGGATAAAGATATCTAGATACACTTTTTCTGTATGGGCCTTATCGAACATACCCTTGCTCAGGTCAAAGAGAATGTGTATCTTTTTTTAGTCTCAATTTGATGAACCACAATTCGTTCAGAATGATAATAAACAAAAGCCTTGCTCGCTCGGTTTTTACCATTTACTTTTTTTGATATCACTCTTGTCCAAAATTGACAAAAAAGACAAACAAAAAGGACGCCGAGAAACCGCAAAGGTCTCAGAGGAAAGAATAATGCAAAAACCAAAAGCCCTAGTGCATCGGTTATCCGGTAACCTGACTGAATGCTATTAGAGGATTTTGGTTAATTAAATTATTTAAAAACAGCACAACATATCGTTTGAATCCTTGGAAATTGTTCCTTCTCTGCTTTTCTCTCTTTTTTGTCATTGCGATCTCTGCGTTTTCGTTTCCGTAAAACAAATGAATAATGGGACCTGGTTTGCAATGTCATCCAAATGGCCGCATCCATGTATGGGATCAATGTGCTGAATCTGCATATTCAAATTGGACAGGCTGCGGTGGATGTCTTGTCGCAAATGCCTCAGGTGGATCCCCAACGCATTGCCTGCATCGGAAATTCCTATGGCGGCAGAACCGCCATGTGGCTGACGATCTTTGAAGACCGGATCAAAGCCTGTGTGCCCAGCGGATGTATGAACACCTTTCGGGAACGCTCTCTCAAGCTGTCATCCTGCGCCATACAATATCTGCCCGGAGTGCTGCGTTACGGTGACGTCCCCGAATTGTTCGGATTGATCGCACCGCGTCCCATGCAATTGCAAGCCGGGGAGGGTGACGGGCTCATCACCCCTGAAGATCGGGATCAAATGCGCGATTTTGTCAGGCAGGTCTATGACCTGGTGGGCGAAAAAAATAAATTCGATTATGTGCTTCACCCGCATGGGCATTCACTGCAGTGGAGCTATGCACATGATTTTCTGGAAAAATATCTTTGATTTACCATTCGCGCAATATTTGCGATAATCCATAGCTGATTTTTTACAGGTTTTTTCGCACTCTTGTCCAAAAGAGACTCTCTATACCCTTAAACGATAACCACAGAGGTCGCACAGGAACACAGAGAAAATAGAAAACTGGATTTTTTTCTGACTCTAAAACAATGGCATTAACAGTTTTTTCGCCAAAGCAAATAAAAACAAAGAGTTTGTTTTCTTTGAGAAATTGTGGGTAGTTGATTTCTCATTGGAAAAATGGTAAAAAAGTCTATATTGGTATATCCCCTTAATTATTTGAATCTTGATCTATATATGGAAAGGGAGCGCATGGACAAGAGTATGAACAGACGTATGTTTCTAAGAACCATGGTGGCCAGTGGCGCTGTCGCGGCATGGCCATTCACAGGACGAGCCAAACCCGCGAGCAAACCCAATATGATTGTCATTGTCCCCGATGACCTTGGATGGAGGGATATCGGGTATTATGGATCCTCGATCAAAACACCCCATCTCGATAAACTCGCGGCAACCGGCGTACGGTTCGACCAACATTATGTCATGCCCACCTGTACGCCGACACGCGTCAGTCTCATGACCGGCAAGTATCCCAGTCGTTATGGTGTATTGGGTCCGGATTACGGCGAGGTGATCGATCTCGGTGATCCGACAATGGCCTCTGTCCTGGCTGACAATGGCTACGAAACCGCGATTTCGGGGAAATGGCATATGGGGTCGCCGCCCTATACCCCCTTGAAATACGGATTTCACTCTTCATACGGCTATTTCGACGGTCAAATCGACCCTTATACTCATGAATATAAAAAAGAGACCGAATTGACCAGCCGCAAATCGTGGCACCGCAATGACGAATATCTCGAGGAAGAGGGTCATGCCACTGACCTTATCACCCAAGAGGCCGTCAGAGTCATTGAAAAGAAAAAAGAGAATCCGTTATTTCTCTATGTCGCATACAGTGTGCCCCACTATCCGTTGGATGAACCGGACGAATGGACATCGCTCTATGACGATGTGAATCTCCATCCCTCCCGCAAATGGTTCGCCGCCAGTGTCAGCCATATGGATGCAGGCATTGGCAAAATTGTAGAGACGCTGGAGAAAACCGGACAGCGTGAAAACACTATCATCCTGTTCATCAGCGACAATGGCGGGCAACACAGCTGGTACAGTGAGACCGAATACCGCGGCAAATATGCGAAAAAGTCTCATGATGTTCTGGGTAACAATTTCCCGCTGCGGGGCTGGAAAGGGGATTTGTATGAAGGAGGCATCAGAGTGCCTGCTTTTATCAACTGGCCGGGTCAACTCGAACCCGGTGCCATCGATGTGCCTATCCATGTCTGTGACTGGCTTCCGACTTTGTACACTCTGGCAAATCCGGGTGCTGATCTCCGGACAAAGACGGATGGAAGGAATGTCTGGCCCCTGATGTCGGGCAAATCCCAAAAAAATCACTCGATGTACTGGAAAACCAGACAGGCCTATGCCGTGCGGGACGGACAGTGGAAACTGATCCTGCACAGGAATTCCAATACCGTAGAATTGTTTGACCTGAAAAACGATTTCAGGGAAACGCATGATGTGAGCAAAAATCATCCGGATAAAGTACAGGAGATGATGACCTTGTTGGAAACCTTCCGAAAGGATGACCGCTCGGATAAGACAGAATAACGATTAACATTTATAGAGGTTAGGGTAATGAAACGATTGAAACGTAGAAACACCGGTTTTATACAAATGTGGGTTCTGTTGATGGTTATGTCGATGGGAGGTCAGCATTGCATCGATGCACAGATCAAGGATGTTCCGCAAGAAATCGCACCGGTCAATGCTCCCTTTGATCTGCCTGAATTCAAACGGCCGGTTTTTCCCGATCGAGTTTTTAACATTGTTAAATACGGCGCCAAATCCATGGCAGACGATGCCTCGTTTAAAAATACAGCCGCGATCCACAGAGCCATCGAGGCCGCGTCAGCCGCAGGAGGGGGACAGGTCCTGATTCCTGCCGGAGAGTGGCTTACCGGTCCCATCCATTTGAAAAGCCATATCAATCTGCATGTGGCAAAAGGGGCTGTCGTGCATTTCAGCGAGGATAAGACAGATTATCTGCCTGTGGTGCGCCAGCGCCATGAGGGGGTCGAAGCCTATAACTATTCTCCTTTGGTCTATGCCTTTGAACTGGAAAATGTCGCAGTCACCGGTAAAGGTGTTCTGGATGGCCATGGCGATCACTGGTGGGCATGGGCAAGAGAGAATAGCCCCGGCCGAAGAACTGAGGTCACCAAAGTGCCTCTCAGTCGACGGATGTTCGGCAAGGGAGCCGGACTGGAAGGCATGCGTCCTCACTTTATGATCTTTTGGAAATGCCAAAACATTCTTGTGGAAGGGATCACGCTCAAAGATTCTCCCATGTGGAATGTCCATCTGATTTACAGCAAAAATATCATTGTTCGTGATATCACAGTCAACAGCCTCAGGGCGCCCAATGGCGATGGCATTATTCCCGATTCATCAGAGGATATCCTGATCGAATACAACCATTTTCAAACCGGTGACGATGCTGTGGTCCTGAAATCGGGCTTGAATGAAGAGGCCCTGCAAATCGATCGTCCCACTAAAAACGTCGTGGTTCGTCACTTTGAAGCCAAAAATGTGCGCACAGGCAGCGGCGGTATCGTGTTTGGCAGCGAAACCTCCGGTGGAATCAAGAATGTCTATGTCTATGATGCCTACTTTGAGGGCTCTGACCGCGGCATTCGGTTCAAGACCGAACGGGGACGCGGAAACGTGATCGAAAATATCTTTATCCGTGACGTGAGGATGAAAAATATCGATCAGCAAGCCATCAATTTCAATACGTTTTATTCCGGACCCGAACCGACCGGTCCGTCCCCTTTGATTCGCAATATCGATATTAAAAATGTCACGATAGACGGGGTGCCTGAAGCCATTATCCTGATCGGATTGCCCGAAAAGTGGCTGGAAAATATCACGCTCGAGGATATTCAGGTGGTCAATGCTGAAAAGGGTGTGCGGATGCAAAGAGTGAAAAACGTGAAATTCAAAAACGTCTCTGTGCAAAGCAAGGAACGGGCCATGATCGCCAAAGATGTATTTGAACTCTTTCTCGATCAGGTCGAGCTCAAAGACCAGGCGGCAGGTGAGCCGTTGTTGTTAACGGGCGAGTATACCGGAGCGGTTTTTCTGGACGGTTTTGCTTCCGAACAAATCGAATTCGAATCTCCTGTTACCAAAAAAGTGATCAGAGAATAAACAATGTGGGGCGGATTTGAGCGATGATAATCTTTCAAGTATTGATCGTTCAAATCCGATCCTGATGTAACATCGATTTAATGTTTGTCCACAATTATGTTTTTATCATTGGTTGCGCTGTTCAGTGACTCTAATCCCCCGTGGCAGGCATGATAAAATATTCCGGTACGTGAACGTGGGAGGGCAGTTGTGCGATATGCATGACCGCTTTTGCCACGTCACCGGGTTGCAGAATTTTTTCCCGGTATTCTGCGGTAATCTCTTCCGGCACCATCTCGAGAAACGGTGTGTTGATACGTCCCGGCGAGATCACGGTGGACCGGATGCCGTGTTTCATCTCTTCTTGTGCAATAATTTTGGTCAGCACCGTCATGGCGTGCTTGGATGCCGAATAGGCGAAACCGCCGCGGGAGCTGGGTACGCTGCCGGCAACCGAAGAGATGCTGATGACCAGTCCGGATTTTTGCACTCTCATGTGCGGTAACACATAATAGACCACGTTATAGGTTCCGGTGGCATTGACGCCAAAGATGCGGTCCCATTCTTCCGGAGGCATCTGAGCGATGGGTCGGTTCAGGGTATTGGTACCGGCGCCGTTGACCAGTATATCGATGCGACCGAATGTTTCCACGACCCAATCGATCAGCTCTTTAACCCGGACACGGTCTGATACATCGCATCCCCAATAGTGTGCCCTTTTTCCCAGTTGATTGCAAGCTGTTTTTAATTTTGATTCATCCCGCGCAGTAAGAACCGCTATAGCCCCCTTTTGAACCATTTTTTCCGCAATGCTGTATCCCACCCCGGTGCTGCCGCCGGTGATAAGGACAATTTTATTCTGTAAATTTTGCATGGCTGGTCCTTAAATTTGATGATCTTTGGATTATGTATGGATATAAATGGTTTCCATTTTTAATGCCAGTGAATGATCCTGTACTTGGATCTGTCTCAGGTTGAGAGTTTGACTTGCCACATACCGCGTACCGAATTGATCAGATAGATATGATCATAGGCATCTAGCGTGTCTATCGGAATAATCCGTTCACGGACTTTTGCGCGGGATTTCATATCTGCCCGAAAAGTGCCTGCCAGCAGTCCGCAGGAACGGGGTGGTGTATAGAGCTGTCCGTTTTGCTCTACCACCACATTTGCAAGGGTCGATTCGGTAAGCTCGTTCTTTTCGTTATACAGCAGCACGTCCGAATAGCCGGGTCGCTGTGCCAGGGCCTTTTCATAGACCTGACGATGGGTGGTTTTGTGGTACAGGAAAACATCGTTCGAATCCACGGCTGCAACAGCCAGGACAATCTCCGGCTGTTCTGCCGGTGGCAATACAAAAGGAGTGGATTCGATGCGCAAAGCTCCGGATCGGCTCATGAGCAAACGGATTTTATAGGGTGACTCGAATTGTTTTGCTGCTCTAGATAACTCTTGCCGCACATTTGACTTGTTCATTCTGAAATCAATATAGTCTGCAGAGTCACTCATTCTCTGCAAATGCCGGTCGAGCAGAACATAACCGTCCTCTGGTGTCCAGAGCAGGGTTTCCAGCAAATCGAATGACGGCCGGTGGTGTGACAGGATTCGCGCTTTGATACGACTTTCTTTTGCTTCGCTGTCGATTTTGGAATCCCATACGATTCCGCCGCCGGTGCCATATTCTGCGTTCCCGGTTCGTTTGTCAACGAGTGCAGTGCGAATAGCCACATTAAACTGGGCCTGCCGGCCCGGGGCCAGATAGCCGATGGTTCCTGTATAGATCCGTCGGGGCAGGGTTTCCAGAGTCGCGATGATGTGCATTGTGCTGCGTTTGGGTGCCCCGGTAATGGAAGCGGCCGGAAACAGGGCGGCAATGATTTCAGACACCGGCCTGCCGGTTCTGGCCCGGACGACAGAAACCATCTGCCAGACCGTGGGGTAGCGTTGCACGCGGCAGAGTTCTGGCACACTGACACTGCCTGTTTTGGCAATGCGTCCCAGGTCATTGCGTACCATGTCGACGATCATGATGTTTTCCGCCCGATCTTTGTCCGATGTGCGCAGCTTGCGGGCCATGCGCCGGTCTGCTGTGCTCCATAATCCGCGCGCCGCCGTGCCTTTCATGGGATGAGATTCGATTCGATCTCCTTCCAGGCGGAAAAACAGCTCCGGTGAAGCACAGCAGATACTCCAGTCAGGCAGGTCTATAAATGCACCATAATCAGGATTCTGAGCACGGTTCAAATGGAGAAAAAGTTGCCATGGATCCGGACGATCTGTATTCAGCAGGCGATAGGTGAAATTGACCTGATAGGTATTGCCCTGGTAAATCTGGGTTTTGATCTCTCGCAGGGCTTGCTCATATTCTGACGGTGCAATGGATGGTTGCCAGTCCATTTGCGGTGGATTTACATCCTGGTCGAACAGGGTA
>WJME01000106.1 GCA_014728115.1 Candidatus Zhuqueibacterota bacterium
GGCTCATGCCGCGTGACTCATGATGCGAGGCTCATGCCGCGTGACTCATGCCGCGTGACTCATGATGCGAGGCTCATGCCGCGTGACTCATGATGCGGGTTTCATAACGCGGGGTTTAAACCCCGCGTTATGAAACCCGCGCTTCCGTCACAACCCCTAGGCCGATACCTGATTCACCTCTTGCATCGCCTGATGATAAGCATCGATCATCTCTTGCAATTTTTCAGGCATGGATTGAGAGAGATCGTTTATTTCCGTGGGATCTTTGTCCATATTATACAATTCCCACTCTTGAAGGTTGAGCTTAACAATCTTCCAGTCTCCTTTCCGGAACATGCGAAACCGTTCGGTATGACCGGAAATGAAAAACGGCGGGTCTTGGCGTTCCTGGGCTTTAAAGATGGGCATAAGCGAAGAACCGTGTAACGGCAGGCTGGGCTGGCCGTCTACCTGCACCGGATAATCAATGCCGGCGGCCTCCAGAAATGTGGGAAAGAGATCCACGACATGTGCCGGTTGTTCAACGATATTTGGGGTTTTGATCACATTGGGCCAATGCGCTATAAAGTGAGTGTTGCAACCGCCTTCATGGCCATATTGTTTATAATAGCGAAACGGGGTATTGCCCACATTGGCCCAGGCCGGACGCAGGCAGCGATACGATTCTGCGGGTCCCGGGGGAATGGTAAAATCTTTATTGCTGTCATAGGGACAAGAGCCATTGTCCGTGAAAAAGACGATCAACGTATTGTCAAATTGTCCGGTCTCTTTGAGCTTGTTCACCACCCGGCCAATATTTTGATCCATGCGATCGATCATGGCAGCAAAAACAGCCATTTCGAGATCATAATCGTCTTTTTCCTGTTCTGTCAGGGATTCCCAGGGCCGATAAAGAGGGAATTTGGCTCGTTCTTCGGGAAATCCACCGGGGTGACCTCGGAACTGGTTGACATTTTCCGTCGGAGCCGGCAGCTCCCAGTCTTTGCCGATGAGCTCCATCTTTTTCATGCGCTCGAATCGTTCTCTCCGAAGCACATCCCACCCTTTTCGATATTTTCCCCGATATTTTGCAATGTCTTTGGGTCTGGCTTGCAAGGGATAGTGGGCCACATGAAAGGGAAGAGCCAGAAAAAAAGGCGAATCCTGGGCAATGGCTTCATCCATCCATTGCAAAGCTACATCCGTAAAACTGTCTGTTTTGTAGAAAGGTGTTTGTTCGGCGGGCAGTTCACGAGGTGCAAGCTGTTTGCCGTTCATGTAAAAGGGTCGGGAAAATTTACCGTCCGGCGGCACAAAATATTCGGTGGTGGCCCAAAAATGATATGATTTATCAAAGCTTTGTTCAGCGTAACATCGATCCGGCACCCAGCCGTCAAAGTGCTGTTTACCGCTCAGCAGGGTGGTATAACCGGCGCTTTTTAAAGCCAGAGGAATACTGGTCGAGCGGTCATTGCCCCAATAATGTCCGGTGAAAAGACTGGACCGGGTGGGGTTGCATTTGGCCATATTATAAAACTGTCTGAAACGCAAGCCGTTTTCGGCAAGGCTGTCAAGATGGGGTGTGTCGATCTCGGCACCATAACATCCGAGATCCGAATAGCCAATGTCGTCCGCCATGATCAAAATGATATTGGGTGGGCTGGATTCTTTGTTACAATCAAAGGACCAAGCAGCCAGTGGGGTGGCAGCCATGAAACGCAGAAAATCTCGACGGCTTGTTTTATACATAGCAATCCTCGAAATTATAAAAGTGATTATATTAAAATACATATTAATGCCAAAATCGCAAGGTATTTTGATGGAAATATTTCCAGATCAGACCTATGTGGGAGGTCCGTGACGTCTTGGAACTCTTCCATAAATTTGCAAGAAAGCACAGTACCCAGAGTTGCGAACACTATCGAATCATTCTGATCCTGAATACTCGTTGCAGATCCGGTATGTGGTCGTTATGGCTCAATCAGCTTTGGCAGGCTCGAATTTTTTGCCACCACAATAGGGACAGTGAGGTTTTTCACGCCAATAAACAGGCAGGTAAAAGATATAGAGAAATAAAATGCTTTTTCTGACATCGAATTCCTTGACCGGAATAACATTGCGCTGGCAATTTTTGCACCAGGTAACGCCGAACATAGTACCCCCTGAAACCTTCTAGAGATCCACGCAGATTGAATTTGATTTCCCCAGGAATCCGCCCCGAAGCGTAAAATCGTGAAAATATTTTCTAAAATCAAGAAAAAACGGACCATAAAATGACAAAAGCGACAAGCCTTTGCTGGCAGTAAAAAACTGTGATCAATCTAGTGGCTCAAATTGATTTCACTTTTTTCGACAATAAAAAAGGGATAATCTGCAACAGGCAATCCATCCAGAACGGGTTCTGACTTTTTTATTGCAAGGGCATATACCTTACCGTCCATAGGATCGATGAGAACCGGCTCTTGCCAGTGATGAGATTTTAAGACAATATCAACCGATCCCGGGTCAACGAGTTCTTGTGGGCGCCACGGAATCCAATAAGCAAAAATGGGCCGGCCGGTTGCCGGTTTCAATGTTGTATAAAACAATTTGTCTGACCGGGCTCTGTAAAAAATGCCTTGATCCCTTATCTGAAATGTTGCCCCGATTTCTACAGATTTAATATCCCTATGAATGATGCTGGCCAGATTTTGGAATGCCCGATAAGCGGGTTTGGGCTGCCAGGATCCATAACGCAGTAATCCTTTGGTGTTGAGACGATCTCCGGATCCGAGTGAAAATTCTGACATTGAAAAATAACAAGAGACCCTGAGATTCTGGGATACATCCACCAGCATGCGGCGCAACAGCCATTTGGCCTGAATATTCTCTCCCCAGGGTCCGGTACCGGTCCATCCATGGCTGTATTGTGTAGACGGGTATCCACATTCACCCTGCCACAATTCGATTCCCTGTTCATGGCTTTGTACCATTTGAGCAAGAGTCGAGATTTGATGCGAAGAGGGGCGGTAAAACTCGGGTGTTTGTACGGGATAGCTCATTTTATTGACACTGCCTTCCGGAAAAATGTTATAGGGATGGAAGGTAATGATGTCGATATAGGGCGCTACACCAAAGGCAAACATTTTTTCTGCATAGGGATAATCCAGCCGGGCCATACTTCCGGCGATAAGGATGGCATCGGGATCTATAGACCTGATCAGGCGGGATCCGGTTTTGCACAGCCGCACGTATTCGAATGCGTCGGGTTTGGGTTTCCAAAACGAGGGATAATTGGGCTCATTCCAGAATTCCCAGAAAGAGATCCGGTCCTTATAACGGGTAACCATTCCCCGGACATAGTCGGTCCACGCTTCCATACCCGCTTTACTACTCGTCGGAGGCAACAAATCCGTGTGTACCGGATGCCCCCCATGAATACACACATAGGGCTCGATACCACGTTCGAGCAATCCGTCTAGGGTCTCATCCAGAATCTGCCAATGATAATTCCCATCCCGGTCTTCGATGCTTGACCAGTTGATAGAGACTCGTGCCCATTTGATTCCGGCCTCGGCCGCCTTGTCCAGTTTGACCTGTAAAGGCAGGCGTAATGAATCCATATCGATTTTTTCTGCCGGATATTCGATGTGCGGGGGAATCATGTTGAATTGCACAGCCCAGGGGGATGAGTCAATTTCCCGTGCGTGCCTGGGAACCACAGTGCCGACAGAACGAAACGACTGCGGCCAGTCCTGACTAAACAGAGGAACAGACATCAGCAGGATAAAAAGAGTGAAAAAACGATGGGTCGATCTCTGCATGTTAACCTCGTATATTTGGATAGGGTTGGACTCTAGATATGCTGAAAACGTTTATTTTTGTCTTCTTGCTTTTACCCAGGTTTGGTGCAGATCCATTAAATTGCTGACAATATCCGGATGTGTTTCTGCGAGATTAATTTGCTCACCGGGATCGGTTTCCAGATCGACCAAAAACGGACCTGGAAGTGTCTTGTTGCGGTTATGGCCATCCGAAGTGTCGCGCGCATTCATGAGCAGTTTCCATTTGCCATCCCGCACAGCCCATTGCTCACCCAACTGCCAATGCCAGGAGGTGTGAGGATCCTCAGCTTTTGATGAAGTTAAAACCTCCAGTATGGACGTGCCATCGATATCCACAGCGGGTTGCGGTAAACCACACAGGTCAACAGCAGTGGGAAACCAATCGCTGCCGGTACAGAATTGTGCGCGCACCTCATTTTCCGGTATTGTGCCGGGCATCGAGGCAATAGCTGGAATACGGATGCCGCCTTCGAACAGGCTGGCCTTGGCTCCCCGATAAGGTCCGGCACTGCCCCCGCCATAGTTGGCGCGGGCTTCGGTGCTGTGACCTTGATCGGATTGAAAGATGATCAGAGTCTGTTGCCGCAATCCCAATGCATTGATCTGGTCGACGATTTCGCCGATTTGAGCATCAACAGTGGCCATGAGTGCGGCATAAGCACGTCGCGGTTCGGGCAGATGTGCAAAGGTCTGCAGAAAACGGTCATAGGGCTGCAAAGGATAGTGCGGCGTGCCAAAGGCAGCATAGAGAAAAAAAGATTCGTTTTGATGTTCGCGGATAAAGCGGTTGGACTCGCGCACGATCAGGTCACCCATATGGATCCCCGATTCCCACACCTGTTCACCATTATGATAGAGATCATGCCATTGCGGTGGTACACCCCAGGAATTTCCGCCATAATTGTAATGGGAGAATTTATCGATACAGCCGCCCAGAAATCCAAAACTTTCCTCGAATCCATGACCATTCGGACCCGGTTCAGTCCCGAGATGCCATTTGCCAAAATGACCGGTTCGATAACCATGCTGTTTGAACCATTCGGCGATGGTCAGCTGTGAGTCAGGGAGGCCTTTTTCGCGACCAAAGAGTTCAGGTCGTGATTCCGCATTGGTCGGCAGACCAGCCCGATGCGGAGTACGTCCGGTGAGCAGTGCAGCCCTCGAGGGAGAACAGACAGAAGATCCCGCATAAAACTGGGTGAATCGTACTCCCTGGCGGGCCAGCCGGTCGATGTTGGGGGTTTGTAAATCCTTAGAACCGTAACATCCCAAATCGACACTGCCCTGATCATCGGTATAAAAGATAATGACATTCGGTCGACGCAGGGATTGTCCTGATACATTATAGGCAAGGGTGCTGCTGGCCATGAGTCCAGCTGTCAGGCGGCCGAGGAATTGTCTGCGTGTCATATAGAGTCTCCTTTGTTTTGCAAGGGCTCGAGAATACGCTGGATTTTCTCTTTCATACGTTCGTAATGAGAACCGGGCCAATATATGTGTCCGCATCGCTGGCATTGATAAAACCGGTCAAATACCCGCCGGGTCTCTGGTGGTAACAGGTGCTGGATCGCCATCTTGGCTACGGGCAGAATGGGACCATTACAAGTGATGCAACGGCTAAAGGGACGAATCCGGTCCAGTAAATCGAACCGGATGAGAACTTGCCGCACCTGTTCAATGGGATCGGTGGATTGGATACAGAGTCCGTGTGTCACCCGTTTATGCTTGAGAATACCCCTGTCCCGCGTCAAAATAATACAATGTTCCCGTTCAGCGATATCCATGATCTCCCTGTCCTCGAGATCGTTGCGGTATACGGTGTCGAATCCCATCATACGCAACAAACGTGATAATTTGCCGAGATGTACATCCAGAACAAATGCGGTTTTACGCAAGGGCTCTTGACGCAACCGGGTCAACGTTGAGACATCAAAGCTTTCAAAGACCGGATAGACTGCAATCCGGTCGCCATCCTGGAGCTGGTAATTAAAATCCACGGATTCACCGTTGACCAGGATGACATCTACCTCTGTATGAGGCACACCATTGGCTTCGATAGCATCTTTGACCGAAGGATGGTCATGGAAAATGTATTCGAATTCTTGTTTGCGTTTTTCTGCAGACAAAAAATCATTGAGCTCTTCATAAAAGCGGAGTCGCGCCCGGTATTCATTCATAGGTGTGACCAAACGGATTAGAGTTCCAGCCGTTGTTTTGATGATCGAAATGGATGAAAATCGTAACGGATCATATACTTTTTCAAATGATGGGGGTGGGATCACACCCCACCCCTTTTCATTATTGAGTTATCGGATAGACAAAACGATATGTGCCAGACCCGATCTTAAAAACCGCATCATTCCCTTTTTGCTGAATATCGCTGATTGCGGTCGCTTGCGATAAAGGGTTGTCACTTTCCCGCACCTGATCTGTATTGGCATGGGGTAATTTAACCGATGCCCGGGTATTGGCAGGGACATCGACCTGTACATTCAGATTGCCGTCGATGATTTCCCATTTTAAAGAGATTTTACCATAAATACTATGGATGCTTGCCTCGGCCCAGCTCAACTCGCCACCCGGGTTTGGGTGAATCAGAATGTGCTTGTAACCGGGGTTTTGTGGATCGATATCGATTCCGGCGACCACGCTATATAACCACTCTCCGATTGCGCCATAGGCATAGTGATTAAAAGAATTCATTCCTTTGTTTTGGAACGATCCATCCGGTTTGATCCCGTCCCATCGTTCCCAGATCGTGGTGGCGCCTTTGGTGATTGGATAAAGCCAGGATGGATATTCTTTACGGTTGAGCAACATAAAAGCGACATCGGTATAGCCATATTCATGCAGCACATGAGCGATCAGGGGTGTGCCCAGAAAGCCAGTGGTAATATGTTTGAATTTTCGTACATCATCAGCCAGCCGGTCGGCTGCGGTCTGTCGCAGCGATTCCGGAATCAGCTCGAATGACAAGGCCAGAGCATAGGCGGTCTGGGTATTGGATGATAATCTGCCATTCGGAGTCATGTACTCGGCTTGAAAGGCGTCGGTGATATTGTTAAACAGCAGCTTGTAATACTCGGCATCTGCGGGTTTTTCCAGAATCTCTGCAATCCGCTGTACAAGCGAGGTAGAATAACCAAAAAATGCAGTGGCAATGAGGTCCTTGTCTGTGGTGGCTCCGGGATAATCAGAACGCGTCGTATTGAATGCCAGCCAGTCGCCATAATGATGTCCTTCTTGCCAGAGATAATTATCACCCGCCTTGGTCTGCATATATTCGATCCACTTTTTCATGCTCTCATACTGGCGTTCCAGAATCCGTTTGTCTCCGTATGCCAGGTACACGCTCCATGGCACGATCACCCCGGCGTCGGCCCATCCCGAAGAGCCGGCATTGGCATTGGGATCCTTACGGTTAAGGCAATTGGGAATGACATGGGGAATGGCTCCGCTTTCTTTTTGGTCGAGTGCCAGGTCCGCCAGCCATTTTGTATAAAACGCCGCTACATCGGCGTTAAATGCTGCGGTCGGTGCAAACGCCTGCGCATCGCCGGTCCATCCCAGTCGTTCATCGCGCTGTGGACAGTCGGTCGGGACGTCGAGGAAATTGCCGCGTTGTCCCCACTGGATATTGTGCTGCAGCTGATTGATCAACTCGTTAGAGCAGGCAAAGGTGCCGGTGATTTCATAATCAGAATGGATAACAATTCCCGTAATCGTATCGAGGTCCGGGGTGCCCGGATATCCCTCAATGGCCACATAGCGGAATCCCATAAACGTAAAATGGGGCTCATAGGTCTCGGTTCCCTGGCCCTTGAGAGTGTATTTGAGCAACTGGTCGGCAGCACGCAGATTTTCCGTATAGAAATTGCCTTCGTTATCCAGAACTTCGGCATGGCGCAGCGTTACGGTGGTGCCTTTTGGACCTTTGACGTTGAGCCGCAACCAGCCTACCATATTCTGGCCCATATCGAATACCGTATCGCCTTCAGGAGTTTGCATAATTTTGACCGGTTTGATTTCGGTGATCTTTCGTACGGGCAGACCCTCCGGCGCCACCAGCTGGTGCATGGGATAGGAGGTCTTTGTGACACCCTTCCATTCGCTGTCATCGTAACCGCTCCGGGTCCACCCCTCTTTTTCGAGTCGTGCATCATAGAATTCACCGTCATAGATATCGGATTTGAGGATCGGTCCGGTAGATGCTTTCCAGGTGGCATCAGAACCGAGGATCTCTGTGCTGCCATCTTTGTATTTGATCTCGATCTGAGCCAGTAACGCCAGGTTCTCGCCGTAGACATTGCGCTGATCGCGGAATCCGAGATTGCCCCGATACCAGCCATCTCCAACATAAACGCCGATAGCATTTTCACCGTTTTTCAGCAAATCGGTCACATCATAGGTCTGGTATTGCACACGGTCATCATAGGCTGTCCAGCCCGGGGTAAACACCTCATCACCAACGCGCTGACCATTGAGCCACATCTCGTACAACCCGAGAGCAGAGACATAGGCGCGAGCGGACTCGATCTCGCCGGTGGTGACAAACTCTTTGCGCAGCATAGGAGCGGGATTGGATTTGGATACATCCTCTTGCCAATCAGGTGTAATCCAGATGGCCTGCCAATCCGACGGCTGTAAAAGTCCCATCTCCCAAAAGGCTGGCTGGCTCCAGGCCGAGGTGTTGTCGTGATTGTCCCATACCCGAACCTGCCAGTAAACCCGGTCTCCCGAGTGCAGAGCCGGTCCCTCATAGACGACATGATTGGACTGATCGCTCGAGACGTTGGTTTGCCAAATCAGATTCTTGCCAGATTGCACATCGCTCAGGGAGTTGGCAGCGCGGATTTCAAATGCTTGTTGCAAAACATTGCGCAGGGGCGACTGCAATTCCCAGCTGAGCCGGGGATTCTGGATTTCGATGCCCATCGGATCGACTTTGTATTCGCAGCGCAGCCGCGTGGCCTTTAGGTCAGCTGCGATGGCGTTTACTGCCAAAATCGCGAGTAAAAAACAGGTTGCAAGCAAAAACAGTGCAGATTTCATAGCTCTCTCCATGAAAAGTTTATTTGTTTTCAATCGGTCACCTTGTGCTGGGGATTCTTGCTCGGTGATCATTCAGTTTGATTCATATTCCTGTGGAACTTGAATTTACAGCTCTTGGGTCTTTACGGCGACGATGATGTCACTGTAAAGAGCACAAGCGATCAACCAGGATATACCCATGGATCACGATAATCGCGTTTAAGCAATCTATTGGCTTCCGGGTCATCGATGATGCGTTCCTTTTCTCCGTCCCATCGGATGCTGCGGCCGGCTTTCCAGGAGAGCATGCCCAGCAGGCTCATGTTGGTGGACCGGTGTCCGATTTCAATGTCACATACCGGCAGTTGTCGGGTGCGGACACTGGACATGAAATCGTCCCACAGCTCGGGGATATTCTGTCTGTCGGGCTCGTGCAATTGTGGTTCCTCGTGCAGGGGCTTTTCGCTCTTTTTTGACGGATAGAATGTCCAGCCATCCAGCCATCCGAGATGCAATGTGCCTTCGGTGCCATAGAAATAGCTGCCAATGTGATGCTTTTCTGCATCATTGCCGCCGAACAAACGGTGTTCCCATGTGGCGGTAAAGGATTCGAATTGATAGGTCACCACCTGGTGATCGGGTGCATCGGTATTGTCTTTCAGGATATGCCGGTCAGCCGTGGAATAGACAGTCTGGGGATATTTTTCTTCAGACCACCACAGGATGTGGTCGAGCCAGTGGATTCCCCAATCGCCGAGAATACCGTTGGCATAATCGAGAAAACGCCGGAATCCTTTGGGATGGATGCGCGGATTGAATGACCGGTAAGGAGCGGGACCGCACCAGAAATCCCAGTCCAGATGCTCCGGAGGCTCCTGATCCGGAATTGCCTTGCCAGGACCGCCGCTATAATGCACAAAAGTCCGCACCATGCCAATTTTCCCCAGTTTGCCCTCTTGCATGAATTGGATCGCTGATTTGTTATGGGGTGACACACGACGATGGGTACCTACCTGCACCATCCGGCCATATTTGCGTGCTGTTTTGACCATGGCCTGGCCCTCGGCAATCGTGTGTCCGACAGGTTTTTCCAGATAGACATCAGCGCCGGCCTGCATGGCGGCAATGGCGGGCAACGCATGCCAATGATCTGGTGTAGCGACAATAACGATCTCTGGTTTCTCGGTATGCAGCAATTCCCGATAATCCTGATAGGCCCTGGGCCGTGCGCCGGTCAGTTTGTCGAATTCCTGGCAAGCCGCATCGAGCTGGCGCTGATCCACATCACAGCAGGCAATCACATCGTTTTGTTTACTGGCCAGTGCGGTTCTGGCAATATTCATTCCCCACCAGCCGCTGCCAATCAGCGCAGTACGATAGCGCCGTATTTCAGATGGCCTTATCACAGCCGGCATGAAACTCAAAAGTGTGGCGGCGGATCCTTTTTTTATGAAATCGCGGCGATCGATTTTCATATGATCAATATCCTTTATGAAATGCTATTATTCAAAGATTTGCTTCCAGGAAGACATAATTAAGATAGAAAACTGGAAAGGAATGTCCAAATAAAAAAACAAGTGGGGGGTGGAAATCGCAAAACAGAACAATGAGATGCCGGGATTCTTTGAGGGATCCAGTAAGATCGATGTCTATCGTATCCGGGTGATCTCGCGGAAAAGGGGTGATCTGTGGAGTTATTGAAAGGCACTGGCGTAAGAAGAGAGGGTCCGGGAGCAGGATTCCCGGACCCTTGAAATCTCAGGATTTTTTTTGGGATTTCAAAAATCCCAGTACTGTTTGACTGTCCTCGGCAGCCTGCACATCGGTGTCTTTGTAGACAATTTTGCCATTTGGATCGATGATAAACGTCCAGCGCGAGGTCGTGACTCCCCGATTCAGGGTCACGGTTTTGCCATCGACCTCTCGTTCGATAGATCCTCCTTTGCGTACGGGAACGCCAAACTTTTTAGCGATATCCCCGTCTTTATCGGACAAGAGTGTAAAATTGAGATTATGTACTCTTTTAAATACCTTGAGACCCTCTACATCATCGCCGCTGACACCCACCACCGTGGCATTATATTCATCCAGTTTGGGCTGATCGTCGCGAAAGCTGCAGGCTTGTTTGGTACATCCACCGGTCATGGCAGCAGGATAAAAATAGACCACGAGATAGCCGTCACCGACATGGTTTTCCGATGCCCAGGGTTCACCGTCATCGGTTTTGGCTTGAAATTCCGGGGCTTTGTCCCCAACACCCAGTTCTCCGGCCCAGGCTACCAGAGCAACGAGTGTCATTAGCAGGATAAATGCGTTTTTCATGAGCTCCTCATAGCTTTTGTTTAAATATGCTGATATAACAGCCTGTAAGCTCGACAAATTCCGGTGAAATAACAGAACCTCCGGGAGGTTCAATATAGCTGAGGATTCAAAAAGGGCAGCAGGGCCATGATCACGGCTTGTTCATAGATATCATGACGGCTGATCTGATCGCGGCTGAGAAACCCGATGGCACCGCCTTTTTGTTTGCTGTTGGAAGTATCAGACAGGGTGTCGATAATGTGTCCCAACTCTTTGCCTTTGTTGATTTCCTTGACCACTTTTTTGGGCAATGGAAACAAGGGAGAGGTTCCCATACCGCTATGTCCCTGTTGATCCATAATACATACGGCCCCAAAGGAAAACCAGACATTGTGCAGCGAAAGGATCCCTCCTTCGATACCTACGACATAGTCAGCGCCCATTCCTCTGCGTTCATTTTCACTCCCCAACATGGTCGCACGATTCTCGGCACCCACGAACGTCTCGGTGCCAATGGGTTGGCTGGGAACACCGGGTTCCACAGCCAGGCCTTCGACGTGAATGTTTGTGAAATATCGTTCGAAAGCAGCTTGGGTGGCGGTGATTTTGACAGGATTAATGGATCCAACGACTATTTTCATATAAAGGTCCTGGTATGGGTTAAATAATGGTCCAGCGAATCACGAACAGAGGATGGAGATCGTGTCGCATGGCCATACGCTTTTCCAGTTTGTTTATAAGAGAGTCCCGTTTATGCAGGATCTCGTCTTCAATCGCAAAGATTTTTTCGCGTAAATGGCGGCGTTGCTTTTCCAGATCGCGTAATTGTACCTGAATCTTGTGTTGCTGCAGAGCATCCTCGCAGAGCCGGGCCTGGCGGCTGGCTATATTGATCTGTTGCCTGTTCTCTGCCAGCTTTTTTTCAGCGCCAATGATGACGTCTTCGGCCCACTGATCCAGTTTATCGCATTCGGCATTGAAATAGCGACTGTTGTTTTCACGGGATTGTAGGATATGTTTTTCGATCCGGGGTTGGCAAAGATCTTTGAGTTTTTTCAGCTTGGCTTCTGGTGCTTCCTTTAAGCGTGTACTGGCAGCTCTGCATAGGAACAGGCGTTCACACCATTCCTGATCATAGACCTTGCCCGTATCCGCAAACGCACTGAATACGAGGTGTTCTTCCTGGTCAAAAGAGTGAATGTTGAGCAGATCCAGACTGAGCCAGCCGCTCTTGCCTTTCTGCGACGCAATGGCAGAGAGTTTGACATCATGATTGCTGATGTCGAAATAGACATGAGCCAGAGGCACATCCATCTGTTTACCCCTGGTGATGACATATTCTCCCAACGGATGGGTGAGCCGGTAAAGAAAATCGCTGTGAATATTGCGCCGTTGTTTATTGACAAGATAAAACCGGCCGGTTTTGATCCCGGTCATAGGGCTGGATTGCAGTTCAAAGGTATGACCAAAGTCATTAAACTTTGCAGATTCTGCCAGCACGACCTTGCTCAGGAACCAGAATTGTTGTTCAAATCGATTCAGTCGTGCCTGGGCGTCATCGAGCTTTATACGGACTCGCTCGTGGACGTCATGATCGAAAAACTCCAGGAGCAGTTGGGTGGTCTGATCCATATTGGCTTTGATCGAGTCTTGCAACTCTGATTGCAAGTTTGAAAAAGCTTTGTCGATCTCTTCGGGTTGCCGGCAGGTTTGATAGATATCATGAATACGGCGTTCGAATTCCAATCCGGATTCCAGTTTTCCCAGTACTTCATCAGAGGCGCCGAACACACCATCGAACAGGTGGAATTTTTGGCTGAGAAGATCATAAACGCGCTGATCGGTTTCATTGCGATTATTGAGGAAATTCATCACCACCACATCATGTTTTTGACCATAGCGGTGACAGCGGCCGATGCGCTGTTCGATGCGCTGCGGATTCCAGGGCAGGTCATAGTTGATCACCAGAGAACAAAATTGCAGATTAATGCCTTCGGCAGCCGCTTCGGTGGCAATGAGAATCGTGGCATTTTCCCGGAAATGGTCAATAAGAGCGGTGCGCATATCCACCTGGCGCGAACCGCTGATACGCCCGCTGTGTTGATTCTTTTCCAGCCAATCCTGATAGATTTGCTGGCATAACGGATCATTGTTAGAGCCGCTGAACATGACCATTTGATCGTGAAAACCATTTTGCTGCAGGAATTGATAAAGGTAGTGCTGGGTTCGCCGGGATTCTGTAAAGATCAACGCCTTGCGTAACGCCCCGCTTTTTTCCATTTCCCGAAACCCGATATCCAGGGCTTTTAACAAGGCCTTTGCCTTGGTGTCTACCGTGATTGCGTTGGAACGCCGGATGAGCGCATCCAGTTGTTCGATCTCTTGCTGTAATCTGACCGGATCGATTTCTGCTGTCTCGCTGCCCTGTTTAGCGTTTGTGCCCTCGGGTATTATCCCGGCCAGCTCTTCTTCAATCATGTCTGCATTCAAATCCTGCTCGGCCAGAACGTTGTCTATCCACTTTTCTTCATCCGGTTGTCCGGCTGCTTTGTGTGTCAACCGGGTACGTATGCGGGACAAGGTGCCGGTAATCGCTGCGGGAGAACTGGCCAATAATTTGCGCATGACCAGGGTCATGAGATGGCGCTGGCCATGAGGGATCGCATAACTGTCTTCCTGGCGAATATAGTTGGACAGGGTCTCATAGAGATCGTGTTCGCTGTCCGTAGGTTCAAAGGCCAGGGTATGAGACCGGCGTTTTGTATAACGGATATATTCTGAAACCTGGTTTCGCAAAGTGCGCTGTACAAAAGACGGCAATCGTTGTGACAGCTGGCGAGTGTCGCCCTGGCGATTGACAAACTGGCTGCGGAACGATTGGGCATCGCCAAACAGCCGGTCATCGATAAGGGATGCCAGCCCGTATAATTCCATCAAAGAGTTTTGTAACGGCGTAGCGGTAAGCAAAAGTTTGCGGCGGTCCTCCAGTGCCCATTTGATATCTTGGGCCATTTTGGCGCGGTTACGAAAGACATTGCGCAGTTTGTGTGCTTCATCGATTACAGCCAGGTCCCATTCGATGGTGCGCAACTTGATGCTGTACTGGCTGGCAAAATGGATGGACATGATAAAGATTTCATTCAAATCATCGAATGGATTTTGCAGCCCTTGTGATTGCAGTTGCTTAAAGGTACGGGTATCAAGGATACGGTTGGGCAAATGGAACTTTTCACTTAGCTCCTGGCTCCACTGCGTGCGCAGGGCCGCAGGACAAATGATCACCATTTTGCGTTTGCGTTCTGCCCAGAATTGACAGATGACCAGTCCGGCCTCAATCGTTTTGCCCAATCCAACTTCATCCGCAAGGATGGCCCCCTTGGATAAGGGTGAGCGCAGGGCAAACAAAGCCGCTTCGATTTGGTGTGGATTGAGATCGATACACGCATCGAACAATGATTGTGAAAGGGAATCCAATAACGAATCTCGGTGATGCCGCGATAATTCATAGGCAAAATATTTTGCGTGGTACGGTGTAGACATGACTCTCCTGTTTCAGAGCAAACAGGACAATATAGTAAATGAGGGGTTAAGAATAAAGGATTTTTCAGAGGGTACTCTGTCTGGGGATGAAATTACAGTTTCCAATAAATCCCTTTTTTGTTGCAGAAATAGATAATGCCCCATAAACAGGCTGTCCAGATCAGCCCCCAGAGCATGCCATTATAACCGCTCTTGTCGAGCAGAAACTGTTGCCAGAGCGGACTGTCAAAAAGTCCGGCCCATTGTTCCAATAGTGGGTTGGGTTTGCCATCGAAAAAATCTTCGATATGCAATGCCCTGAAAAAGAGTCTCATGATGACCTGCATAAAATAGGCGAGCAGGGCATTGACACCGAGGACATTGAAAACAAATGTCCATTTTTTCCAATTTTTGATATCGGTGATCCAATAGATAAAGATAAAAAAGAGTGCCGCAAGGCCGGCGGTAAAAGCAGCATAGGCAGAGCTGACATCGGGCTTGTTGAACGCCAGGTGAGGGTGGCCGGTGATGAGGGCGATTTTGTGGATCAGATAGCCCAGTGTCATAAAAATCGCTGCCAGCAGCAAACCCTGGCGAAAAATTTTTTTCGGTTCCCGCGTGGCGACGGCTTCTCCCAGGAGTACTGCAATCATGGTCATCACTCCATAACCGATAGACATCCAGGGCAGGCAATGAACGGTCAGGGGGCGTGTCATGCTTCCATGCAGCGTGTCGATGCGAAAAAAAGGTTGATCGTTATGACCAAAATTGAGCCACCAGTCGACGCTGGCAGACATGACCAGATGAAAGGCCAGTACAGCAAAGATAGCAATCCAGCGACCGCGCATAGAGAGTTTGAGACTGGCACTTCCCATGAGATAGGCGATGCCGATGGCTTGCAGAATACCCCACCACCAGGAGAGCCCGAGGATGAGACTGATATAGAGGATACCCGCGGCAATGAGCATACCTGTGCGTTTGAATACTCTGTTCCACCATTCCCGCCCCCGTCTGGCCCGGCTGAAGGGGATACAGAGTCCGACGATAAAAACGAAAAAAGGAGCCACCAAGTCGGTAACCGTCAAGCCCACATCTTTGAGCTTTGCCTGAGGCATGTTCAGGATCTGTTCCTGTGTATACCCTTGTTGCAGTTTCTGTTCGACAAACTGGGCCCATGCCACGTCTGCATGATTCCAGGTCGACACATTCAAGCTGCCAAACCAGGACATGTCCTGGGGAAGATCGCGATAGCCCCCGGCTGCAACAGCGATGACGAAGATCATGGCAAATATCGTGATGCCACGAAAAGTATCGATGGCATAGATTCGTTGAGGTTTTGTTTCCGGTGCTTGCATGTGCCCTCGGGTCAGTCGGTGAGGCTATTGGGATGAATTTTGGCTGATGTGTTGCTGCAGCCATGCCACCATAAATTCGAGTACTTTGTATTTTTGTGGTTCATTGTGCATCTCGTGATAAAGATCTGGCCACAATTCTAGTTCGCACTTTGCCTTTTCGGAAAATTCCTGACTGGCTCTGGGATCAGTGATTTTGTCCGCATTGCCGTGCATGAGTAACAGAGGTATCGAGAGTTTATGGGCATTGCGCAGTGCCCATTGCCCTCGTTTGATCATCGCGGCCAATAATCGTAAGCTTATGCGGCTATGAACCAGGGGATCCTGATTATACGAAATGTTTTCATCATGAGAAAGGTCTTTGGAGGACAAGCCGTTATCAATAGTAATCCAGGGGGCGACTTTGGCGAATATGCGTACAATGGTTTTGAGAATTCCTTGCGGTGGACCCATCGTTCTGAGCCATGGACTGGTGATGAGTGCCGCGGAGACCCCCTTTGGATTTTGCAGGACATAATTGAGAGCAAGGTTTCCGCCCATGCTGTGCCCCCAGAGGATGATGGGCGTATCAGGATATTGTTTGTGCAAGCGCTGCAGATATTGGTCAATGGTGTTCTGAAGAGCGATATAGGATTTGATATGACCGCGTCGTCCTTCAGACAGACCATGACCAGGCAGGTCGAATCCGGCCAGGGCAAAGCTGTTTCGATTAAAGAAATCGGCTACATGATGATATCGACCGATGTGTTCTCCCAGACCATGAATTAAACAGATCACCCCTTTGGGGTTGCCCTGCGGCATCCAGGTTCTTGAAAAATGCAACAATCTTTGCCCCGACATCCAGGTCGATTCGTAGATTCTTGATTCGTATTTTTCCTTACCAAATTCATCGGTCGCTAGCATGCGAAACTCCGTTTTGATAAAGGGTTTCTTTGAATGTAATTCCGAGGGGGCGTAGTTTATTTAAAATGGGCTTGTAAATTGCTTTTTCTGTGGGAATCAAAACACCCGGAATATTGATTTCTCCCAGAGCAATCAGATGGGCTGCCACTGCGGCAGGCAACCCCACCGTACGCGCCATCGCTGATTCTTTGCCTGCCTCTCCGGTGAGAACGAGCAAAGAACGGATATGTTGGTCTTTTTCTGCGGGTTTTGCATAAATGATATCATGCTGTAATACAATCATATCCCGTTCGCCGGGACGATAGGCCATTCGTTCCAACATAATGTCGGTCAATGCCTGCAATGGTGAGACAGGATACGAGAATAGCGGTTTATCTTCCAATATCCCCAGCCAGCACAAACACTCCCATAAACGCAAAGATGTGTCGATATTGAATCGTTTGAGAATAGCCTTTTCAGGATCGTCGTCTGTAGCCAGCCCCAAAAGATGCCCGGTCAGTTGACGATAGGTTCTTATGCCCGCATCTGAAATAAGGGTTTCATCGAGAAATCCCATTTGAGTTAAGAAATTCATCGTCTGGCACCAGCCCGGATAACGGAGGGTTCCTCTGAACAGGGTTTCCGATTCTTTCAGTCTGTAAAGATCTTTATACACCATGGAATCTCTATTGGGATACATTTCCAGTTCACCCACCCCATTGATTTCTCTGGGCCGGATGTGTTTGAACAGATCCTGGGATGGCACCTCGATGAGGTGGTTATGTCTGCGAAAACGGGCCGGGTTTTTCGTTGCCATCAAAACTCCGCGCGGACTCCATGAAAATTTATAGCCCAAAGGATTGTCATTACTCTCTGGGGCGGGCAACCCTCCACAACACGATTCAAATGATTTGACGGTGCCCTGGCCATCATGAATGGCATCTATGAGAGCCATGGCTGACATGTGATCGATGCCAGGATCGAGACCAGCTTCATTGAGGAACACCAGGCCCGCTTCTTTGGCTTTGACATCGAGGTTTTGCATATCTTGGCTTACATATGACGTCGTGACGAGGTGGCTGGAATGCCTCAGGCAATGATGAGCCACATGCGGGTGAAAGGTAAATGGCAGCAAACTGACAGTGACATCGACAGTGGATAAAAGCCGCGATAATTGCTCATCATCTTGAACATCGAGCTCGACCCTGTGTGGGATTTCTGACAAGAGATCCATGGATTGTGAACTGAACTGTTGGCTAGCTACCGTAACCTCCAGTTCGGGTTGTTGTAACAGATATTTTATCAGTGGGGGAGCGACATGCCCGGCACCCAAAATTAAAATCCGTTTCACCTGACCCTCACAGATATTCTTTTAGATATTGAAATGCTGGAGTCAATTCTCCATTATAGACGATAATAGCATTTTTTATTTCCGGAGGTAAATGGCATTCCTCAAAAAGAGTTTTCCAATCTGCCTCGAGTATTTCCGGAATCATGGCCCACAGGGCACTGCTGAACGCCTGCGATGAATCACGGGGCAATTCAGCAGGCAAGTTGTCGATGGCAATATCCGCAATTCCCGACCCCCCAAAGCCATCCTGAATCTGATCGGTGAGAGGATTATAAATAAAAGAGGGATTTGCCGGGTCAGTGGTTTTTTCTGTGATTTCAATCGCCCCTCTGATATCACAGCTAATGTCTGTGATTAGCAATAACTTTTGTTCACCGCCTTTTTCATAACGTTGCTTGAGACTTGCTTTGGTGACCAATCTCGGATAACGTTCATCCCAGTATATGGCATTGACCAAAACGGTGAGGTAATCGAGATATTGATCGAATTTTGATCGATAATATTGCGGGTGGACATAATAATTGCGCAAGGCAAAGTGAAACTCTGGATCGTTCGGTTCAACCATATCCTGTTCGCTGAAAATGACTTTATAAAAAGGAACAGAAGGATCGAGTTTGAACAGATCCTGTGGCGATACATTTACAATAGGTAGTTGCTCCAATACCTCCTGCGCCCCTTTGCTGACCTGACCATAGCCGGCAATGCCAATGACAAACGGAGTAAGAGCAGGGGGGAGCCCATGTTTTTTGATTGCCTGTCCCAATCGATGCACGTCTTCAAATGCTTCATTAAGATCTTGATACTCCATGGCTTGTTTGATCGTTAAAAACGGCGAGTCTATATCCAGGGCGGCCAGTCGCTGGCCGACACCATGGAGTGTGTCGATCATTCCTGCCAAACCGGCATATCGTCCAAAAAAGACCAGGCGTTTGTTATCCGGCCCTTTGATGCATTCATAATCGATGAGGTTACAATCAAGATCGAGCAGTCGTTGCAGCATGGGCATGTTTTGGCTCTGTCCCTTGATGGTGTGTGAGAAAAAACAAAATGTCTTGTCGGGCAATAAAAGGTGAGGAGGAATTTCTTTAACAGCGAGGATGATCTCGCAGGGAGACAAATCTTCATCGATCTCAGCCCCTGCTTTTACGTACTCTTTGTCCTGAAAAGCACGATCGGTAAACGGTTGTAAACGGGTTTTTATGTTATACTCGGCTAATAATAGATGAACGTGTTCGGGGACCAGAGGGACGCGGCGTTCCCAAATGTTTTTGTCTTCCCGGCGAATACCGATCAATCGTTGCATGTTTCTCCTCTTTGCTCTGTGCATGCGTAAAATGCCGGATTTTCGTGTGACACTCATCCGTATTCATAAATTGGAATGCTCTATATTCTAAGCCAAAAAAAACTCAAAGTCAATGAGTTTTTATCTGTTGAGGTGGGAATATCTGACAAAGAATTAATATTTTATGCGTACACGGAAAGGAGAAACGGTCGTGGCGGGGGGGTTAGTATAGAACATCGTGCAGATATTTTTCAACATACAATATAGCTTGTTCGGGGGTGGAGGCAATGCGAAACAATCCGGGCTTTGTAAATTCACGTAAAACTTGAGCGGCCTCGAATCCCAGGGTCACAACAGGCTTGTTGTTTTTCAAGGCCAGGGCAATTTCGGACAAGGTCCCCGCAGATCCTTTACATGCTACCACCACATCGCTGCTCAATACATTGATCAGGTTCCTAGCATCAGCCATATTCGTAGCCAGGGCGATATCTATAAAGGGATTGGCCTGATGTCTGTCGGCTTGCGGAAGAATGCCGACTGTGATACCGCCGCGTTCTTTGGCGCCCTGGGCAGAGGCTCGCATGACACCGGCATCCCGACCCCCGTTCAATAGAATCCAGCCCTTGTCCGCAATCATTTTACCCAGCTGATAAGCGGTTTCCAGGGTTTCTTTATCGACCATAGCCCCCCCCATGACACCGATTATGGGTTGGTGGCGGATTTCTGATATCATTATTACGCCCTCGATTAACGAACAAGACTAGGCAGACAATTCATCAAGTTCTTGGGTAGCCAATTGACCACAAGCAGCATCGATATCATCGCCTTTGCTCCATCTGACAGAAACAGGAGCCTTGCTGGAAAGCAGCCAGTTGGCAAATCGATCGACTTGCCTAGGATCCGGTCTCTGAAACGCTTCGATGGTTGGGTTGTAGGGAATGAGATTGATTTTGCAGGGCATATTGTGGACCATTTCTTTTAATGCCATGGCATCCTCATAGCTGTCATTGACACCTTTCAAGAGGACAATCTCGATGGTTGGCCGCCGGCCGCTTTTTTTAATATAGTATTTCATGGCCTCTGTCAGGGCCTGAACATGCCATTTGCGGCTTATAGGCATTAACTGTTGGCGTTTTTCATTCAATGCCGAGTGCAAAGAGATGGCGAGTTTGAATTTATGGCCTTCATCCGCAAAACGATAAATTTCCGGGATAATTCCGGCCGTTGAAATCACGATATGGCGGGTGCCAATCGCTATACCGTCCGGATGGCTCATCAGGTTTGCGGATTTGATGGCAGCATCATAATTCTTGAATGGCTCACCCATGCCCATAAAAACGACGTTGGTTAATTCTCGACCGATATCTCGCTCGACACAGAGTACCTGATCCACGATTTCACCGGTCAATAGGTTCCTGCGAAATCCCATTTTTCCTGTTGCACAAAATGAACACATGAGCGCACAGCCCACCTGAGAGGAGACACACAACGTGTGCCGGTCATCTTCAGGAATATAGACGCTCTCGACAAGTTGACCATCAGCAAGACGAAAGAGATATTTTATAGAACCAGAGGCAGAAACAGAGCGTTTTTGCAGCTCCAAATGACCCAATGTGGCCAGGCCTGAGAGTTTTCGCCGTAAAGGTGTTGCGATATTGGTCATAGATTCAAAATCAGTGGCTTTGCGCTGATAAATCCAATGAAAAAGCTGTTTGCCGCGAAATCGTTTTTCATCGATAGACTCGGCAAAGGCTTGCAGCTCTTCCTGTGACTGGCCGGTCAAATTTATTTTGGTCAAAGTGCTATTCTGTTTTTTTGCGTTGATCTTTGATTGTTTTAAAAAAAGAATGTACAATGATAGAAAACAAACAAATGATTTTGATTAATCCGTATGCGTATGAAATTGAAAAACTCTTTTATGGAACAAAGGTTCCATACGTTCAGCATAAACCTGACAATGACTATCTACCTGATTCGCAGAAAGCCCTGTCTGCTATGGATGTTCCATAACCTCGTCACCGGACATCCTGTCATAGTATTGTTTTGTTTTTCCGGCTTTAACGAATACATATCCTGCCATGATCAGCAGGATGAGATCTTCAATAATTTTGCGAATGCCGACCTGAGCACCGGTCTCTGAGGTGGTAAAACAGCCACAATCGATATTCAAGCCGCGTGCAAGGGCAGAAGCAAGCGCAATAATAAAAACTGTATTGAGCACCATGAAAATCAAAGCACTGCCTCGTATCCATTTGCCGATGAGCAATGCGAGACCTGCCAGGACTTCGATCCACGGGAGAATGATGGCCATAAGCACGACCAGTATATACGGCAGCATCTGATAATTGTCAATGCTGATCGCAAATCCTCGGGGATCGAGAATTTTCACCACACCTGCATAGATAAAAACTGCAGCGAGGATCAATCTTGCCAGCCAATAGAGTAAATACTGCCAATTCCTTTTCATGATTGACCTCCAGTCCCGGTTTCCACAGGAAGGCCGGCATCTTGCCAGGCATCGAGCCCATCGGGGTAAATCGCCACGCGAAAACCCAACGCAGCCAGTTCGATGCCAAGCAATTCTCCCAGGTCACATGGGGGTCCGCCACAATAGGTGATGAGCCAGGTTTTTTTGTCAAGCTCTTCGACAAGATCCATATATTCATAAAAGCGTTCAAACGAGAGATGTCGTGCACCGGGCAGATGCGCTTGCAAGTACTCTTTTTCTGAACGAGCATCAAGGGCGATCGCTTGTCCCGATTCCAAAAGGGCCTGAACCTGCTCGGTTGATACGAACAAAGGTTCACCTGGAGAGAACTGCATGTCTGGCAGTTCTTGTGTCAATACGGTATCATCTGCATAGGTTATAGAGGGGCGTTGTGATGAAATCGCCAAACTATCTTTGTGTATCCAGTTGGTCAAAAACCCGGCCAGTGAGGCGATCACGACAATACCCAGAGCTTCATAGAGTGCGCGTTTCATGATAGGGCATCCCTTTGTTATGCGATTCCAAGTCATTTAATTTAAAGGTTTTTAGCAATTGTTCAATAAAAATATTTCTTTATTGAACAATTGCTTCAAATGTCGTATATTTCGTGCTTTGCAATAATCAAACCATAATCAACTTGGAACAACATGTCATCCTTGCTTACATCCGGTTATTGGAGTCTTTTTCTCATCATCGCCATAGGACTGGCCCTGGGGCGCGTGACCATCAAGGGTATGTCTCTGGATGTCTCTGCTGTGCTTTTTGTAGCCCTGTTATTCGGCCATTATGGCGCCTCGATTCCTGATGAGCTGCAGAAAATCGGACTGTTGTTGTTCATTTTTACCATTGGAATTCAGGCCGGACCCGGGTTTTTTGCAGCCTTTCGTAAACGGGGGATCCAACTCATCGGACTCGTTTGTTTTCTGGTTATCGTCGGTGCCACGACTACCGCACTTTTGTCCTGGATGTTTGATATTGACATGAAAATCGCGGTAGGTTTGTTCGCCGGTGCTCTTACCAGTACACCCGGTCTGGCTGCAGCTATAGAAAGTGCACAGTCTCCTATGGCCTCTATTGGTTATGGTATTGCCTATCCCTTTGGGGTGATCGGTGTCATTCTTTTCGTACGGCTCTTGCCCCGGCTTCTCAAACGGAACATACAAGAGTTAGAAAGACAGGTCGAGGAAGAGTCGAGACAAGATTATCCCGAGGTGATCAATCGCAATTTCATTGTCGAAAACCAGAATGTCGATGGCAAGCCATTGGGTAGTCTGAATATCCGTTCCATGACCGGTGCGACCATTTCTCGTGTCATGCACGATGATCTTGCCATCACACCGACTGCGGATACCCCATTACATCTCGGGGATCTGGTCAAAGCCGTCGGTACCCCTGAGGCTCTAGAGTGCGTTCAGGTGCTTATCGGTTCAGAAACAAAACGCGAAATTCCCTTGGCCAAAGGATATGAAGTGCAATGGGTACTGGTGACCAACAAGGAGGTGGTCAATAAATCTCTTGCACAACTCAATCTCCTGGGTAATTATAACGCCAATGTCACGCGTATTGCCCGTTCAGGTATTCATATCTCTCCCTCACCAGCAAGTCAGATCCGTTTCGGCGACAAGTTGATGATCGCCTGCGACAAGGAAAACATGAAACAAGTGGTCCGTTTGCTGGGCAACGATGACCGGCGACTCTCGGAAACCGATTTCCTGCCGATTGCTGCCGGTGTTGCCATGGGAATTTTTGTGGGGATGCTCGAGATTCCGCTGTTTGCCGGGATCACATTCAAACCCGGACTGACGGGTGGTGTGCTGGCCGCCGCGCTTGTGCTCAGCCGTATTGGCAAGACCGGTCCGATTTTGTGGACATTGTCATGGCCGGGAAATCAACTCTTGCGGCAAATGGGGCTATTGTTTTTTCTTTCAGCAGTGGGGACAAAGGCAGGAGCCCATCTTGTGGAGACCATTAGCACCTATGGGTTGCAATTGTTTGTTGTCGGTGCTGCGATTACTGTCATCCCTATGGTGTTGGCTGCTATCCTGGGATTGTGGCTCTTTCGGTTCAATATGCTGACATTGCTCGGAGCATTGACCGGCGGTATGACCAGCACACCGGGATTGGCAGCAGTGACGCCTATGACCGATACGGATGCCCCCTCTGTTGCCTATGCAGCGGTTTATCCTGTTGCACTGGTGGTGCTCATTATTTGCGCACAGATATTGGGCCGGCTCTGAGTGTTCAAAATAGAAAAAAACAAGGGCAGTTTTGTGAATGAAACAAAACTGCCCTTTCTGTTTAAAATGCCCGGCCAATAGTGGAGATGAGCCGGTGCCACATAAAATAAACCATAATAAAAATCAGGATCATACCGAATATAGCCACAACATTCTGTTTCCAGGTATTGGCATATTTGCCCATGACGTTTTTGTTGTTGAGAATGACAAAGAGGCCGATGGCCACGGCAGGCACAGCGAGAAGACTCGAAGCTTGTGCAAGCACCAGAGCATAGACAATATTGCCGCGAAAAAAGGTCGCGACCATCATTCCCACGAGAAGAGCCAAAACCGTAAAAATCTTTGGCCATTTCTCCTGCATCGTACGCCCCAGACCCAGTCCGTCAGACAGCAATCCTCCGGCAATGATAGAATTTACAGTAAAGGAAGAATATGCTGCAGCCCACAGTCCGAAACTAAAAATAATTTTCGATGCCGAACCAAAGAGGGCTTCCAGTTGAATGGCCATATCCCCGGCTGTAGAGATGGTGATGCCGGCGGGTTTTAGGGCAGCCGCAGAATTGAGAATAATGAGTGCACTGATACTGGCCAGTACGATGATCCCCGCAATGCTGTCCCGCATACCGGATTTCATGTCTTTGAGCGTCCAGCCTTTGTTCTGAACCAGATAAGATTGATAGAGTGCAGCATGCAGTACAAATGTCGTGGCGACGATGGCAGCCACTTCATTCAGGCTGTTGTCCGGTATCACAGGGACAAATCCCTGTACAGCCTGACCAAGATCGGGTTTGATGAAAAAGAGATTGACAATAAATGCCGTGATCATGATCATGACCATGAACATCATGAGCTTTTCAAGTACCTGGTACAGATTTTTGGCAAAAAAGATGAGAAGGATGGCCAGGCCATTAAAGATGGGAGGCCAAACATATTCGGATATTCCGGTCAATGTCTGCATGGATGTGGCAATGCCCAGATTGTTGCCGAACTGAAAGCTGGCAGCCACAAGAAATGACGAGACCCCAATGAGAATAGCAGCCCAACGGCCATAAGTGTCTGCAACGGTTTGTAGAAATGACTTTTCATGCGAGACCCCAAAACGTGCGGCCATGGTCGTATACATGATCATACCGATAGCAGAGATGACGATGACCCAGAGCAGGGCATACCCATGTACCGCCCCTATTTGTGATGCTGTCGTGACACTGCCGGGACCCAGAACCACAGATGCAACAATAAAGCCGGGTCCCAATGCCTTGATCGCCCTAATGAGTTTATCTTTCACTGGACTTCTCCTGAATTAAACCGGTGAGTAGATTTGGTTGGTTCAGATTTCTGATTATAATACTATCCAGAGTGTGTGTTTACGATTTGACTATAATGGATGCAGGGTTTTGCTACTAATATACAAAACTTTTTTTCAAGCTCAAGACCTTTTTGAAAAAACTCCTTTTTCCTGTGTCGCTTTTTGTCATAAAGACGTAACAGGAAAATGCAAGAAACTTGCATTCATGCATATCTATTTATATATTCTTTTTCATTTGCATGGATTTTTTCGCTTTTGCAGTGTGTTGTATTCTGCGAGAGCATACAACTGCTAAATAACAATGATCTCTTAGGAGGAAGAAAAAATGATTTCCAAAGACATGGAAAAGGCGATCAATCAGCAAATCAACCGCGAGTTCTTTTCTGCTTATCTCTATCTTTCGATGGCGACCTATTTTGCCGAGCAGAACCTCGATGGAATGGCCAGCTTTATGCAAATGCAGGCCAAAGAAGAGGTTGAACATGGCATGAAAATGTATGGCTATCTGGAAGAACAGGGAGCCCGCGTACTTTTGGAAGCGATTGAAAAGCCCGATTCCGAATTTGACGGACCATTGGATATTTTTGAAAAATCTCTTAAACATGAACAATTTGTTACAAAAAACATACACAATCTCGTTGATCAGGCGATCAAGGAAAAAGACCATGCAACAAAGTCCTTTCTCGATTGGTTCGTGACCGAACAAGTCGAAGAAGAGAGCAGTATGGATTCGATCGTCAACAAGCTTAAAATGGTTGGGGATAAAGGCCATGGCTTGCTGATGCTGGATGCCCAGCTCGGACGACGAGGCGAATAATTGAACTCAAAATTACAGCTTTCCCGGAAGATGCGTCTTCCGGGAAAGCTGTTGGTGCTATGAAAAAAGCTCTCTATTTCGAAAAACGCGATGACAAAATTCGTTGCCTGTTGTGTCCTCATTTTTGTCTTATCAGTGAGGGCGATATCGGGCGATGTGGTGTACGCCAGAACCGCGATGGCGTTCTCTATTCTCTGGTTTATGAACAAGCCATTGCAGCCAACATAGATGCCATCGAAAAAAAACCTCTTTTTCATGTTTACCCGGGATCAAAATCCTTTTCCGTTGCCACCATGGGGTGCAATTTTACCTGCCGGTTTTGTCAGAATCATGATATCTCCCAGGTCAAAGGCCATCCCGGTCATCTCCGCGGGCAGCATGCCACAGCCTCGCAAATCGCCCAATCGGCAAGTGATCATGGCTGTAAGACAATTGCCTGTACTTATACCGAGCCAACCATTTATTTTGAATATGCTCTGGATATCGCCAAAAAAGCCAAAGACCAAGGCGTTGAGACCGTATGGGTATCCAACGGCTATATCACACCTGATCCGCTCAAGGAAATCGCACCCTATCTTACGGCCATGAATATCGATCTTAAAGGATGGGATAAAGATTTTTATCGCAACGTGGTTGGCGGCAATTTGTCCAGCGTGCTCAAGACTTTAGAGTTGGCCAAATCTCTCGGGATCTGGCTCGAGGTCACCACGCTTATGGTACCGGAATATGTGGAAGATCCTCAACATATACGAGAAATCGCCACCTTTATCCACGATAACCTGGGATCCGAGACTCCCTGGCATATTTCACGGTTCTATCCGCAATACGAATGCGACCAGATGGAGCAAACGCCTGTTTCAGCCATGCGCAAAGCGATGGAAATTGGGCAGGAGGTCGGGTTGAAATATGTCTATAGCGGTAATGTGCCGGGCGACGATGGTGAACATACCCGCTGTTACCAGTGTGGTGAACTGCTTATCGAACGGTATGGATTCAATATTTTAAAAAACCGTATTCAAAAGGGTCAATGTTCTTCCTGTCAGGCAGAAATTCATGGGATCGGAATGAGCGAATCTTGACATGTCTTTTTTTTCGCTTCAACGGCCATCCAGACAGGCTCTGACCAATCGCCAACTAAAACCATTATTGTTATAGACCATTTCGAATGATCCTGCTTCCTTTGTTGTCACGTGAAAGTGGTATTCTTTGTCCCGTCCTAAAGGTGTACTCCAGACCCCGTTGACCTGACGGATGTGATAGGCTCTGCCACGCCACCGAAACCTCAGGGGTCTCATGGAACGGCTGTCAAAATAACTGATTACTTCGATTTTTTCATTCATGTCTTCAAATGCGAGCGTCACACCGCCTCCGAATGGTGTTAAAATGTACACCTAAATATACTCGCTTTTGTTTTCAAATGCAACATAATTTTATCCGACAAAAAGCGCTTGACATTACTGGGGCCGTTTTCTAAATTGCTTCGATTTTAACCTGGGCAGTATCTTGAAATTATCGACAAAGAACTATCTTACGGCTGCCATGATGGCAGCTCTGGCTGTGGTCTTGGGATATCTGTTTCTTTTTATTCCAAACATCGAGCCGGTAACGGCAACTTTGTTCATTGCCGGTGTAATGTTGGGTCCGCGTTTGGGATTGATGACCGCTCTGGTGGCGGAACTGATCTATTCGTTGTTCAATCCCATGGGTATGGCTCCTCTGCCAACACTCGCGGCTCAATTGCTTTCCATGTCTTTGGTCGGTCTGGCCGGAGGCATGTTGCATAACAAACCCGGCTTGATTCAAAAGCGAACCTTTTTTATCTGGTCAGGGGCCATGGGATTAGTATTGACACTGATTTTTGATGTATCAACCACCCTGAGTTTCGCCTGGTTTTCTGCAGGTGCGAGTGGAGAAAAAATCCTGAGTCAATTTTTTGCAGGCACGCTGTTTTATAGCAGCCATATCCTCGGGAACACAGCTATTTTTATTTTTGTCGTCCCTTTGCTGCTACGGCGAATCAGTCCTTTTCATCCTGACAAGAGCAGTGTATGAAGCGAACGTTAATCATAATGTGTTTGCTGTGGAAAGCCTCGGTGGCCATGTTGCCTGCTGATAGTGTGGCGACAGATAGCACCCGGGTTTTGTTCAGTATAGACAGCACCGCAATCAAAGGATCGGATTATGGATCCTTTGCCGATCTCTGGCTATGTCTTCCCCTGGCCTATGTCTATGATCGGGGCAGTGTCGGGCAGCCCGCTTATCCGGCACTGGGTACCTCGCATGCTGGTCATGCGCTGGTGATCTATGACGATCTTGTTCTGAACGATCCACTGACGAAAAAGATCGATTTAAATCTCGTGCCAACCGAGAGTATCGCTGCAGCCTGGCTGCCGTTTTCTGCCTCAGACTTGAATGGCCACACCACTGCTCCGGCACGTACCGTCTTTCTCCGTAGCATCGATATCGCTGCACAGCCGGTTCGTTCACAGGTGGGATATCGCACGGGGGATACCGGAATTGATGATGTAGATGTGCGGCTCGGTATAAAAATGTCGCCCCAGCAGTCATTGAATGCAGGGGCACTGCTGAAAAACTATGCCGGCACCACGAGCCATAGCAAATATCGTACACAAAAAGTCAATGTGAAATTAACACGTGCTTTGCGGAACAATTGGTGGGTCAGATACAACCTGTTGTATAACAACTCTGATCTGGATCTGGCATTGGGATTGAACCGTCCCTGGTCTCCGCCAGATGTACAGACTCGAACTCTATCCGATGAAAAACTGTCCCGACCTCATGAAAAACGGGTTCGTTTCGATCATGGTCTTTCCTTTTGGGGTCCTCATAGATTCAAAGCGATCCTTCAGTTCACTGATCTGTATCAAGAGCTTTACGGGTATCGCCATACTGTTGTTGATCAGACTCTGGAAGCTCAAAAAATCAGCTTATCCACAACCGTCAATCCGCAATGGGATTTCCTCAACGTCATTGCCGGAGCCTCCATGAGATGGATCCGGCCTGATTTTGGATTTACCCATGCGCGAAACGACTGGGAATCCACTCTATCACTCGCTTTACAAAAGAGACTTGGAAATATAGAATTTTCGCTGGCAAGCAGACTGGAGAATAGCAATCAGTCGACCTGGCAGGTTTTACCCTATCTGAGTGCCCGTTTGAACTCTATCCGCATATGGCTTGAAAAGGATCAGCGTCTGCCCAGTCTGTTGGAACGGTACAGCGATGGGCCTTTTGCACTCGGAAATACAGAATTGATCGCTCAGAATTCCTGGATTGTCGGGACAGGCTGGCAACAAAAAACAGACGCATGGCAAGGTTCATTATCTGTAATGGCTGAAAAAGTCACTGATCCGCTGGGTATTGGATTGTCCTCCAGCGTACCTGTATATCGTAATGGCAAGGATCAAACACAGGTCTGTTTACATTGGCAAGGAACCCTTGCCATTCTTTCCTGGCTACATGTGACTTGTCGCTGGCAAGAATACAGACTCGAGGGAGATCAGATGCTCGTCAAACGTCCGGAACGCTGGGCTCAAGGGGGGGTACGGGCTCGCCATGTATTCTTTCAAGGCGATTTGGATGTTACTCTGTATATTGGTGCGGATTATTTTGATTCAGTTTCTATTTATGATCCGTTCTTTAGTGATTTTCACGGATACGATAGTCATACAAGCGACGCGACGATTTATCCCTATGTTCATGCACGATTCATCATCGGCGATGCCGCACTTTATGCAGCTTTTCACAATATTATGGCCAACGATCTCTCGATATGGCCTGACTTTCCCGAACCCAAAGCTGAATTACGATGGGGGATTGTTTGGTCATTTGTAGATTAAACGTCTCTGGTTTTTTTACCTCCAGTTTTATATTCAAACCAACCTCACGATGATCATAACTTTAGTGTTGCATTTACTGGCAAATTTCTTTAAAATGGGCCAAACCCAATGGATATATGATTAAACAGAGGGCAAACATTTTGGTAACCCGTATACAAGTGGCCATTAAACCTGGATTCTATGATGCCGAGGGTGAGCATATTCGTCAGGCTGCACAGGATCTGGGTATTGAAACGATCACCGCTGTCCGGCATTTCCGCGTGTTCTATATCGCCGGAGAACTGAGTTTAGATGAAAAAGAACACATTGCCAAAGGACTTTTGGCGGATGCCGTGACCGATGAATTTTCCATCGATCAGTTGCCTGCTGTGACCGATAAACAGGTCTGGAGCGTGGAAATAACCTTTAACCGCGGCGTCACAGATATGGTGGCTGGAACCACTCTCAAGGCCATATGGGATTTAGGCATAGAATCGGTTGACGATGTCAAGACTGCCCGACGTTATGAGATAACAGGCGTATTGAGCGCTGACCAGAGAACACGTATTCTCGACAAGCTGCTGATGAACAAGGTTAATGAACATGTTTTGCAGCCTAAAGAGAAAATATTCATCGAGACCCATGATGTCGAGTTTAACCTGGTTCATGTTCCTATTCTGGGTGCGAATGATGCCACTCTTATGCGGATCAGCAAGGAACGTGATCTTTTTCTGACATTGGAAGAGATGCAAGTCATTCGCGAGCATTTCAAAGGTCTTGACCGCGAACCCACTGATATCGAACTAGAGATGCTCGCTCAGACATGGTCAGAACATTGCAGTCACAAGACTCTTACCGGGCTGGTAGAGTATGAAGGAAAAGTGATTGATAATTTACTCAAGCAAACGATATTCAGGGTCACCAGCGAACTGAACAAGCCCTGGTGTGTTTCGGTTTTCAAAGACAATGCCGGCATTATTGAATTTGATGATGACTATAATATTTGCTTCAAAGTTGAAACCCATAATCATCCTTCGGCCATGGAACCCTATGGGGGGGCTAACACCGGTATCGGTGGAGTGATACGGGATCCGCTTGGCACCGGACTGGGAGCCAAGCCCGTCATCAATACCGATGTTTTCTGTTTTGGCCCGGTTGACATGGCACATGAAGATCTGCCACGAGGTGTATTGCATCCCAAGCGGGTCATGCAAGGTGTGGTCGCAGGCGTTCGCGACTATGGCAACCGCATGGGGATTCCCACGAGCAATGGATCGATCTTTTTCGATGAACGATATCTGGGAAATCCATTGGTGTTTTGCGGCAATGTGGGAATCATGCCCAAAGACAAGTGTGAAAAAGAAATCGTCAGTGGCGATGCGATTATCGTTGTGGGGGGCCGCACCGGCCGGGATGGCATTCATGGTGCCACAGCCTCATCCGGTGAGCTGCATTCCGATAGTGAAGGGGTATGGAGTGGAGCTGTGCAAATCGGTAACCCGATTGTGGAAAAAAAGTTGGTCGACACATTGATGGCTGCGCGGGACCGGGGCTTGTACCGGGCGATCACTGATTGTGGTGCAGGCGGACTCTCTTCCGCCATCGGTGAATTGGCCGAGACGACCGGTGCAGTCGTAGATCTGGAAAAGGTACCTCTTAAATATCATGGCCTTACCTATATGGAAATCTGGATCTCTGAGGCTCAGGAACGCATGGTCATTTTTGTGCCTCCGGACAACGTGCAAGAGGCCCTGAATCTTTTCAGTAGTGAAGATGTCGAGGCTACGGTGATCGGGCATACCACGAATGATAAAAAAATCACCTTGCGCTACAAAGATACCCAGGTGGGTGAGCTCGATATGGATTTTTTGCATAACGGCATGCCACAAATCCGGCGCCAGGCGATATTTACCCCTCTGGTATTTGAAGAGCAAAAACCCGAAAATGAGGTGCATTTTGGCGAGGCGCTACACGATATTTTAGCCGCCCCAAACGTATGCAGTAAGGAATGGGTGATCAGACAATACGATCACGAAGTTCAGGGCGGGAGTGTTCTCAAGCCATTGGTCGGGGTTGAAAATGACGGCCCCGGTGATGCTTGTGTCACTCGTCCGCGGCTCGATTCCCATCGCGGCGTGATTTTGTCCAATGGTCTGAATCCAAAGTATGGCCTGATCGATCCCTATCATATGGCCGCCTCTGCCATTGACGAAGCCATTCGCAATGTCATTGCTGTTGGAGGCCGGTTGGATCGCACCGCATTGTTGGATAATTTTTGCTGGGGTAATACAAACAAGCCGGATCGTTTGGGAGGACTGGTCAGAGCAGCCCAGGCCTGTTATGATATCGCCAAGGCATACGAAACCCCCTTTATTTCAGGTAAAGATAGTCTGAATAACGAGTTTCAGACTATAGAAGGCAGCGTCATTGCTGTTCCTCCGACTCTTTTAATTTCGGCTATTTCCATCATCGAGGATGTGCGCAAGAGCGTTAGCATGGACCTCAAAGCGTCTGACAATGTCTTGTTTATGGTGGGTACGACGTTTAATGAAATGGGGGGATCGCACTATTATGAAAGCATAGGGGCAAGGGGAGGTCAGGTACCTCTGGTCAGAGTAGAACAAGCCAGGCAGTTATATCAAGATCTGCATGAGGCGATGGATCGGGGGTTGATAAAATCCTGTCACGATTGTTCCGAAGGCGGAATCGCAGTCGCACTGGCTGAAATGGCGTTTGCAGGCGGCCTGGGCGCGACCATCCGGCTCGAAAACATTCCCCGCGACGCCAAAGTCACGCAAGACGACGTTATACTTTTTTCTGAATCTAACTCCAGGTTTATCATCGAGGTAGCTCCTGAACATGTCGAAAATGTAAGAACGCTTTTGTCCTCTGATCCCATCGGTAAAGTGTTGGCAGAACCGGAACTCTGCATTATTGGACTCGATGGCAGCGAAATTTTGCGTGAAGAGATACACGCCTTGAAACAGTCATGGCAAAAAACCCTAGGATGGTGAGTATGAAACCAAAAGTGTTGGTCCTGCGCGCAGCGGGTTCAAATTGCGATATAGAAACACAATATGCCTTTCAGTTTGTGGGCGCAAATGCAGATCTCGTGCATGTCAACCGGCTAATGGATGGTACCGTACATTTGCATGATTACCAGATTTTGGCCATCCCGGGTGGATTTACCTATGGAGATGATATCTCTGCGGGAAAGGTGCTGGCCAATGAGGTGCGTTACAACCTGCAGGAACAGCTGTTGCGATTTTATGAAAAAGACAAATTGATTCTGGGCATATGCAATGGTTTTCAGGTCCTGGTCAAAGCAGGCTTGCTTCCCCGGGTCAACCTGGCTGACAGACAAACGGTTACCTTGACCTTTAATGATTCTGGAAAATTTGAAGATCGCTGGGTACATCTGCAAGTCAACGAGTCTCCCTGTGTATTTACCCGTCAGATAACCCCTCAGGTCTATTTCCCGGTTGCACATGCCGAAGGGAAATTTGTTGTCGAATCAACATCAACGCTTGAACAGTTGAATCAGAGTAACCAGATTGTGTTTCAATATACTATGCCAAACGGAGAAAAGCCGGTCTATCCCTTTAATCCTAATGGTTCTACAGCCGATATTGCAGGTATCTGCGATCAGAGCGGACGGGTTTTGGGGTTGATGCCCCATCCTGAACGCCATATCGATCCCACCAATCATCCGCAATGGACGCGTTTGGGATTGGCTCCCGAGGGAGATGGTGTTGCACTGTTTCGCAACGCTTTGAACTACTTTGAAGATTGAAAC
>WJME01000107.1 GCA_014728115.1 Candidatus Zhuqueibacterota bacterium
CCACTGCACGATCGCCAGGCTGCAGGGTCACTGCCGAAGGCCTGGCCGTTCTCACCCGGATTTCCAGCGGACCCACGGGTGGAATATCATCGAAAATATAGATCTTGTCATTGTCGTGCGGACCTGCTGTATTGACCAGATGTACAGCCAGTCTCTCGCCCTGACGCTGTAATGTGACATCCACGTAATGAGAGCCTGTAACCCTGACCACAGGCACGGGAAACATCTCGTCGACCACGTCGGAGAGAAAATCCCGGCACACGGCATTGGCCGCCTCGTTATAGCGGCGGCCAAAATCAAAATAGAGCGCCCCGATACGACCCTGTCCCAACTCTGTAACCGAAGCTGCCGGCCACCAGGCACTGCGTTTATCCCAGTCCCGGTAGAGCCTGCCCATGATTTTGATTTGGGGATCGGCCTCGATCTGCTGGGCCAGCGAATGCACATTACCGATCCACTCGGTATGCCACAGTCCGTTGGTACGTTCCTGAGGCTCACCCACAAAGGTCGTACCCAGCTCTGACTCGAACAATCCTGCGGTTCGGCCACCGATAACCAGGAGGTTGCCGCCGTTCCTGACATAGTCGATCAGCCGCTGTTTGAACCCGGGTTCGATGGTGGTCCATTCGGGATAGATCAACAAGGGATACCGATCAATATCCTGTTGTAGATGGTGCTCCATGACGATATCCGTCACGTGCTGGCCGTCGAGCAGGGCTTCCAGAATGCCCTGCATGGCGTTGAGCTCGCCGGACCATCCGGCAAACAGCCGCCTGTTGGTTTTATAAAAGGCATCGGTGGAAAGAATCAATCCGATCTGCGGTACAGGAACGGATTTATGGCTGATCTCCTGTCGCTCCCAGCAAAAGGCAGCCGTAGCCTGCATGAGCGGCAAAGGCCAGAGATAGACCGAGCCGTCCCGTTTTTGGCGAAAATAGGCCTGAAATCCACCACCCTGGGACAAGACCACAGCAGCTTCCTGCTGCAGTTGCGGAATGGTTTTGGTGTTATTGCCACCCGGCTTCCAGGTATAGGTAAAGCTCCAGGCCATGAGATCCCAGGGTTTGCCCTGCTGGGCCATAATACGCGATTCCAGCCGTGCTTTGTTGACGCTGTTGAGCGGTGAATAATCGCCCGAGATAAAATCGACATCCACCGTCACAGGCTCGGGCATAAGTGAGCTATAAGCCCAGTTGCTGGCGATCTGGAAATCCGGATTATGGTGATGCAGGGCATTCACATAATGTGCCAGGTAATCGCGAAACGCCTGTCGGTGAAACTGGGAAAACTCGACCCAGTGCGGACCCTCATCGCTCTGAGGTATGATCTCGATACCTGTTTTTTTACGAAAAGCCTTGATGGCGCGATCGCTCCAGTCGCGTTCAGTACCCCAACATTCGCCATCCACCCATACGCCGTCAATTTGATAGACATCGGACAACTCTTTAAGCTGCGGGATCAGAAGCTCGTCCACATAGGGGCCGAATACCGAGGTGACCCGCTCGTAGACCGAGCCGTCCGGTTTGCGTGCGGCCCAGTCCGGATGCAACTCGACGGCCCGTTGATCCAGCACGCCGGAATAGTGCATATAGAGCGCCACACCGCGGTCTGCGGTCACCTGGCGCCAGATTTTCAGCGGATCGCGTACGAATCCGGGCGCAGGATGGCCCACCTGCGTGGGATAGCTGGAATAGCCGCGATGACCTTTGCAGTCTATTTGAATGTAATCGGGCTGCACCAGATCAAGGATCTGGTTGACCATCGATTCATCCACATGATTGCCCACACTATCGCAATCCGGACCCGCATGAAAGTCAAAGTGGATGCCCAAAAAACTCTCGGCACGCGACAGGCGCTGCGGCGTCTGAGCGTTGACCAGTGTGAGCGTGGTCAGGATTAGTATCAGGGTTTTCATTGTTCCTCCTGAGATTGGAATTCAGGCCGGCCGAGCCGGCCAACGGCATTTCCGGACAAAGGCTGGAAACGAGATCGTGCCCGGTATGTGGATGATGACCACCCATAATGACCTCTGCTCTCTCTGGATTCATGCCAGGCTTTTGCAGACCGGTGACCACCCGTCCTGCCTGCGGACATGGCTGTTGCAGATTGCCGACCGGCCGTCATCCCTGCGAACGCAGGGATCCATAGCTATGAGCGGAAACAAAGAATGATACGTCATCCGGCTTTATTGCGAGGGACAAACTCTAGTCATTTACAGTCCGGAGCGTTTGCATGCCTCATTCCCGGCTCATTCCATGCTGTTTTCCACAGCACTGGATTCCTGCGTTCGCAGGAATGACGCAAGAGTCTTTTCTCTGCCCTCTGCCCCATGCCCTATTCTCCTCTCAACCGCCAATCCTCGTCCGGGGTACGTGCTTTGGCCAACAGCGCCTCGAACTCGTCAATCAATTCGGGGTGTTGATGGGAGAGATCGTTTTGTTCACCCAAATCTTTCTCGAGATCATAGAGCTCAAAGGGGCCCCCGGGTCTGAGGCTGATAAATTTCCATTTACCTTTGCGAATCGCTTGTTTGGAGGCCTGGCCTTCGTGGAATTCCCAGTACAGATATTCGTGTTGTGCTTGTTGTGCCTCATCGCCTTTCAAAGCCGGCAGCATAGACAAGCCGTCGATCCCATTGGGGATATCGGCTCCGGCGATCTCGGCCACTGTCGGTAATACATCCCAAAACGCAGAGACATGAGTACTGGTGGTTTTGTCCTGGATGGTTCCCGGCCACCACGCGATAAAGGGCACACGTATTCCGCCTTCATAGAGGTCGCGTTTGATGCCGCGCAAAGGGCCATTGCTGTCGTTGAAATCGGGATCATTGCCACCCTCTCTGTGCGGACCATTATCGCTGCTAAACATCACCAAAGTGTTTTCTGCCAGTCCGAGCTGATCTAACACATCGAGCAACGTCCCGATATCGCGATCCATGCGCGTGATCATGGCGGCGTGGCCTTTTCGTGGCTCGGGCCAGTCCTTATCTGCATAGATACCGTAATCCGGCACTTCCATACCGTGCTCATCGATCACGCTTTGGCTTTCGTTATTGGCATGTGGAATAGTATAGGCGAGATAGAGAAAAAAGGGCTGATGCTGGTTATCCCTAACGAACTGCAATGCCTGTTCGGTGAACAAATCGTGTGAATACTCTTTCTTGACTTTGGCAGCAGAACCGATACCGGCGGCATAGCCCTGGGTTTGCATGACGATCTCGTTATCCAACTGGACTTTTTCTTTGTTTTTCCAGAGCCAGTCTGTATAAAAATTATGAGCGCGGATCTGATTGAGATAGCCAAAAAAATAATCGAATCCTTGTTGGTTAGGGATGCCGGTGGTACCGGCTTCCCCCAATCCCCATTTACCGATCAGAGCGGTTGTATAGCCGACCTGCGCCAGGATCTCGGCCGCGGTAATATCCGCTGGCTTTAGCGGGCCTCCATCATTGCCGCGAATACGGGCATGTCCGGTATGATACCCGGTCATCAGGCAACAGCGCGAAGGGGCACACACTGTGCTGCCGCTATAGTGATCGGTAAAGCGCATGCCTTGGGCAGCCATGCGATCGAGATTCGGCGTCTGGATCTCTTTTTGGCCATAGCAACCGAGATCACCGTATCCCAGATCATCGGCCAGGATATAGATCATGTTGGGTTTGCGTTTTGCACCGGACTGGCAGGCTAACATGGCTGCACTACTGGCCGCCACCCACTGCATAAATCGTCGCCGTGAAAGAGGTTGCATTTTTCTCTCCTATCGTCTTTTTAAAAAGCTTTACTCATTCCATTTCTTGAATCATCGCAGAAGAATCAGCGAACGCAGCGCAAAGATAGAATTCTAGTCTGCATTATTCACAAAGTTCAGCAAGACCACGAAAAAAAAACCTAATAATATTGGTCAATTGTCTTTTGTGTTATTCGTGGATAATCCAGGCTGGACGTTCAGGCTTTTTGCTCAAGCCGTCAATTCAGCATAATCCGGAATATGATCGAAAAAAACAGCTTTCGAATTTTTAAAATCGATCTTGCATATAAAATGATGCAAACCATTGCTGATCGCCAGATACGGTGCGCGAAGTTTCATGTTATACAAAGCAATTTGCCAGGCAGTGTCACGATCCAGTTTGACCTGAGGCGCTTTGCATTCTATCACCATGACCGGCTGGATTTTCCGGTCATGCACCAAAATATCACATCGTTTGCTGAAACCATGTACTCTGAGAACGGTTTCTACGGCCATCAATCCCTGGGGCACAGAACGGGCATGAATTAAAAAATGAATCCAGTGTTGGCGCACCCACTCTTCAGGCGTCAATGCAACGTATTTCTGCCGGACAATATCGAATATCTGTTTTTGCTCCTCCTGCTCTCGGAAAAGAAAATCGATTTGAGGAAAATTGAGTGGCTGCAAAACAATACTCCATTCACAGGATGATTCCGACAGGGAATAAATCCGCATTTTCTGGTGTCTTGATATACACATTTCAGGAGGACGATCGTGATCAAGGGATTGCACCATATCACTTTATTGACCCGGGACGCACTGGCAAGCGTTGAATTCTACAGCGAGATTCTGGGACTCCGGATGATCAAAAAAACGGTTAATTTTGACTCGCCCGATACCTATCATCTCTATTTTGGCGATCATACCGGCAAACCCGGTTCTTTGGTTACCATCTTTCCCATCAATGAAATGCAAAATCCACAAGAACCGATTCACGGCATATCCGCAATCGCGTTCGAGGCTTCTCCTGTAGCCTATGATTTTTGGACATCCCGGCTCAAAGCGGTGGATGTGCAAGCCAGAAAAGACAGGCTCACGTTCAAAAACCCGGAAGGGCTGACCATTCACATTGACTTGAAAAAATCCCTGCCACGTTTTATGGCGAATCAAGAATCCGAGATTCCGTCTCAATTCGCCTTGCAAGGGATTTCAGGCCTGGAAATCACGGTGCACAAGCCAGATCGCCTGAAAGAGTTTCTCCTCAAGACAATGGGATTCAGGCCGGATCCGAAAAAAGATCGTATCATGGCCGGAATCGAAAATGAAGCCGTGTATCTCGATCTGTATCAAGCCGACCCGTCCGCTTTTCGTCCAAAGACCCCGCCTGTCCATCATGTAGCCTGGCGTATGGAACAGGAGGATCAGCAGCAAGCCTGGCAACAATATTTACGGGATCATGACCTAGCAGTAACATCGGTGATTGACCGGCAGTATTTTCTATCGATATACTTTCGGATTCCCGGGCTCTTGTTCGAGATCGCTACGGACGGTCCCGGTTTTACCGTGAACGAATCCATAAAAGACCTGGGTTCCGAGTTGCAATTACCGCCCTGGTTAGAATCCCGCCGCAACGATATTTTGCTTTCTCTTCCTTCTCTCGAAACTATTGATCAGGTGTATTGAACACCTGTCTCTCACATTTAAACAGCTACAGGAAAAGTTAAGAGGGATGTTCTGCAATTGCAAGGAAAAAGTTAGCATTTACAATATTCAGAGATTAGAATTCCGCCAGGATCCCGTGATTTTTCTTTGAATACTAAATAAAAAACCGTATTCTCTGGAAAAAAAGGAGGATAACGTGTACCGACTCTCTTTTATCATGGTTCTTTTTATGCTTTTTGCCTGCCAGAGTGGCCCCCAGGTTCCGCCACAATCCCATCCCAATGTCAGCGACTGGACAGATTTATTCACTCCAGACCTAGCAAATGCCATTTTCCCGGAAAAGGTATGGACCTTTGAGAATGGCATTCTCACAGCCAGCGAAGATCAAGCTATTTGGACAAAAATAGTGTATGATAATTTTATTCTCGATCTGGAATTCATGACCGAGCATGAAACCAACAGCGGCGTCATCGTTTATTGCTCGAATATGGAAAATTGGATTCCCAATTCTGTGGAAATACAGATTGCTGATGACCATGCCGAAAAATGGGCCAACATGCCAGGCACCTGGCAATGTGCCGCCATCTTTGGTCACCTGGCTCCTACCGAAAGCAGAGTCAAAAAACCCGGCGAATGGAATCGCTATACCATCACCTGTCAGGATTCCATGATCTGGGTGATGCTCAATGGCAAAACCGTGACGGAAATGAACATGCAAAAATGGACATCAGCCAAGACCAATCCTGATGGATCAGAGATCCCTTCCTGGTTGAGCACCCCCTTTGCCGAACTGCCGACAAAAGGTCATATCGGATTTCAGGGAAAACATGCAGGGGCACCGATTTATTTTCGCAATCTCGTAATCAAGGAAATTGAATAGTCAATAGTCTTCAGGGGAACCCTGAAAGAGTTGATTAAAAAACTCTGACATATGGTGCTGCACATAGTCATTGACCGGTTTGGCCAGATCCATGGCATGGGGCCAGCCTTCGAGGCGGTGGTATTCATGATAAACACCTGCAGAGTTGAGCCATCGTTCCAGAGAATCGGCCTGACTCACGGGAACCAGTCCGTCAATGGTGCCATGAAAGGTCAATGTGGGGGGATCATCGGGAGAAATATAGAAACGCGGTGATCCGCGTCTATAGAGATCCGTTCTTTCCTGATATGAAACTCCCATAAAATTCCGGGTCAAAGAATGTGAGCTGCCGTATTCGGTGGTGAGATCGACAGGTCCATATAAATTCACAACAGCACTGACCTGTGAGCCGAGTGTGTCCGCACTGCACTCTGTATTCCAACGGTCGTCATCGCTGGAATACCCTACCATCATGGACAAATGCCCGCCGGCAGAGCCACCGATGACAGCGAATTTACGGGGATCTATGAGATACTCTGAGGCATGGGCCCGCAGCCATTGGATTGCGCATTTGGCATCATTGACTGCAGCCGGGAACCGCGCCGATTTAACCAGACGGTAATTTATACTGACCGTCACAAATCCTTTGCGAGCAAACTCGAGCTGATAGAGCCGATAATCTTCTTTCTTGCCGCTCCGCCAACCACCGCCATGAATAAAAACAAGACAAGGGGCAGGTTTGACCTGATCTTTGGATCGAAAGATATCCAGTTTACAGGTATCCTCACCGACCGTTTTATAGACTCTGTCATGCAGCTCTATTACCGATTCATCCTCTGCAGGCTCGGTATTGACCAATTTTATCCATTTTACAGCAAGTGCCAGCCTTAACAGATTTTCATTCGGAAATCCTCTGGGAGGATGTTCCGGAGTAGATGACCAAAAGACCGCTCCTGCGAAATATATACTCACAAGGATAGCAATGCCTATCAAGACCCCTTTTTTCCATGACATAGATTTCCCCAAGGTGATTAATCTTTTGCACAAAATTTGTTATATTAAATGGTATCCAATCTTAAATATTCCTTACAAAACTATCAAGAAAAAATTAATAGTGAAATTCTGGTTACGGTAGAGACACCAACAAAAAAAAGATTTATTTGTTTCCTGTCTATTTTGGAAAGCAGTGATTTATAATAAGGTCAAATGATCGAATAGGTATGAATTAAAAAATGAAATAATATCGAGATATTGCACCCCCCGTTCATTACAACCAAAAATTTCTCAAGAAACAAATTCTATTCTTTGTTTTTGTTTGCTTTGGTGTGAACTATCGATACCTTAATTATATCGAGTCAAAAGCAATTTCTGGCTTTTATTTTCTCTGTGTTCTTCTGTGACCTCTGAGGTTTTCTTTCAGGATATATAAAATCTATTTTGGACAAGAGTGAATAAAACTATATTTTCATCATTATCTTCTTGACTTTATCAAAATTAATCGCTACCAATAAGTGAGGCTGTTTTTTCTTGGACCATGGGGTCGACAATCCACTCTCACAACATCACCTTTCGTATGACTGCACAACTCAACTCTTGCTATGCACTGGTAAAATTCTTTGGCCTGCTCGATCGTAAACGACTTTCGTTCTGAAAACCTTTTTCCAAAAAAACGACCATTGGCGAGATCTGATCCTCGAAAAACCCGCTATTCGAAAAAAATTTGAAAGGGGGTGAGCAATATGGAATCGACAAGGGTGTATTCTGCCTTTTGGGATCATGTCCAGTCGCTTCTTTCTCCGCCCTAGAAAGAATCGGGCATCACATTCTCCATTAAACAATAAAATCGAACATTTCTTGGGGGCCATATGTCACGCATCAAATTATCTATCATAGCCTTGCTTTGTATCTTTGGCTTTGCTTTTGCACAAACCGCAACGATATCCGTTCAGGAAAAAAAAGGCAAACCTGAAAATTTCTCCAAGGGAAAAATCGCACTTGTCGTCTCTTTGAGCACCCCTCTAGCCTATGATGTTTACTTTTCCTTTTCTACTACTGACGGCACAGCCAAAAGCAGTTTGAATGATTATACAGCGGTGATGAACAAAACGGTTAAAATACCTGCTGGCACGCTGAATGAAACCGCTGATGTTCCTATCCATGACGATGAAATGTACGAACCGGATGAAACATTTACCGTGACAATATGTAATGCATACATGGATGACGGACAAGATACACCACTGGTCATTACCAATGATACCGGTACCGGAACAATCACAAATGATGATCCTATGCCGACTATTATGGTACAGGATAAATCGCAGGTCGAGAATTTTGCAGTCGGCCTGCTGAGATTTCCGGTAAAGCTGTCGGCTGCTTCATATTATGATATCTATTTCGAGTTCGAAACCATCGATAATACCGCCAAATCCCCACAAGACTATGCTGCCACATCGCAAGTGGTCATGATCAAGGGGGATAAAAACCGCATCTATGGCCATGCCGTTATCCCCATGGTCGATGATCTGATCGAAGAGTATGATGAAACCATGTATGTGCAGCTACTTTCTGCCTGGATCGATGATGGATCCAGCACACCGATAACCATCTCGGATGATATGGGCAAGGGAACCATCATCGATAACGATGCCGAATACATGGTCGATTTGTGTTCGAACATCGATTCGGATCGCAACGTTGGCCTGGCACCGGTGCTGGCTAAATTCAATTCGATCAAAGAAATGGCAGCTCAGAAATGGTGGATGGATTTGGATGTGCGCTCCAATTGGCCCATGCCGGATTGGATCTATTGGTATGTGGATCCGCCCACAGGTAAAGATGACTATGGAATTCGATTGGCCGGTCCCGTGAGCGATCACAAATTCCCGAACTTTATCGATGTCTATGAACCCGGTGGTCTCGGCCATCTCGTGGTCAAAGAAGCCAGTCCGGCTCCCAAATGGGGTTGGGACAATGCAGTCGATGGCGACACATACTGGTGGAACGGTACAGCCATGGTCGGCAAAGATGAAACCGGCAAAGCATGGGCAACCTTTGAATTCAGCGACCAGGGCACACGAACCATCAATACCCTTCGCCTCATGACCGATACCGGCATCGACAAACTCGGCTTGCAGGCATCGGCGATCAAAGTATTTGTCTCGACTGACGGTGAAACATTTACCCAGGTGCTGGAAACCGAAAAAACCAATAATCGCAGCACGCCCTGCGAAATGAATGATGACTGGATGACCTGGGAAATCGACCCTGTCGAAGCAAAATATATCAAACTGGTCATCTGTGAACCCAATCACCAGACCTGGGTGGCTGTGGGTGAATTCGAGGTGTGGTTCGATGCAACCCTGCCTGACCCGGATCAGTGTTCACTGGCCATGGAAAACGGACAGGCCACCCTCATGCTCAAAGATGCCGAGGGCAATCCGCTTACCGGACTCACTGATCATGATATCAAAATCTATAACTTTCTCGTAGAACCCGATTATCATGGAACCACCAAAGCCATGATGGCCACGAATTTAATGGAATGCACCGAGGCCGGTACCTATAGAGCTGATATCGCGGCCTGGGGCGAGGTCAAGGCATCGGTATTCGGTGTCGTGATCGAACCGGATGGTGCCGGGGCAGGCGGCGACGGTGCCGCACAGGAACTGGCAGAGGCACAAGCCGTGCCAACAGAATTTGCACTGTTGCCCAATTTCCCCAATCCGTTCAACCCAGAAACAACCATACACTATCAGTTACCCGAATCAGAGCATGTCACCCTGACCATCTATGATATCCAGGGTCGTGAAATCGCGACTCTGGTCGACGAATCGCTGCAGGCAGGTGAATATTCTGTCACATGGAACGCCATGGACAGACCCAGCGGAATGTATTTCTATCGTATTATTGCCGGTGATTTTCAGAGCGTACAGCGGATGACACTGCTTAAATAAACCAACGGGCTCCGCATCAAAAGATGCGGAGCCCAAGTCATCTAAAAAATGTGTTTTCCAAAACAGATCCCACTTTCCATCAACTGCACGAAATCCCATGATCGACCCTCTCGCATCTTTCCCTCTTTGTGTTATTGGCTTGATTTTAAAATACATATTTGTATATTATTCTGCTCACTGATCGTTGCGACGCGAATGATTCATTCTAACCATTCACCTAATTTTTGGAGGTCATCATGAAACGAATAGCAGTTTTACTTTGTGTGTTTATTCTCTCCCAGCTGGCGCTGGCAGGTCAACCTGAGCTGGTTTCGGCATCTGCCACCCCGGAAACAGCAGCCCCTGGTGATACCGTAAGCTTTGTCATCGAATTTAAAGGCGAAACCAAAGACATTGAATCAGTGGTTCTCACGGTCCGGGAATATCCCTATGATGGTCCACGCGTCCCGCTGCAACCGAAAGAAAAAGAGAGCAAAAGTGTATGGGTTGCCCAGGGTCCGGTTCCTTATGACGCTCCCCTTGAAACCTATCACCTCGAAATCGCAGCCAAAACCGCTGACGGCCAAGAGATCATCAGCAAAGAACACAAAAACAATACATGGGGAAAAACAGGTGTGATTGTCCTGACTGTCAAATAGTGACAGGAAAAGTTATCATGCACCTGAACATCATCATGCCATGAAATCATGAACAGGGTACAGGGATGCTTTTCCTGGTGCCAAAAAGAAAAGCATCACCTTACTTTCGGGTCTTGGATCACAAACGTTTTAGCATACAGCCGTTTATACCTGTCTAATCCGGTGATATGGACCGCCAATCCAGGCCTTTATTTTAAATTGAGTTTTGATTTTTCCCTGTTTTCTATATATTACATACAGACTTTTAAATTAAAAATGAGGTGTATACACATGAGAACCAAACTCTTGATTTTGGCCCTCTGTCTTTTTTTTGTGGCCGGATGTGGTGAAAAAGAAGAATTACCCGAAACCACATTTATCGAATCCGATTGGGTTCCCTTATTTGACGGTGAGACATTGACCGGCTGGACAGCCAGGGGCAAGGCGACCTGGGAAGTCAGGGATGGCATCCTCACAGGGATCGATGGTATGGGGCATCTCTATACCGATCTGAGCGCCAGTGATCTTTTGATCAAGGGAATGTTTCGAGTCAGTGAACAGGGTAACAGCGGATTGTATTTTCGTGCCAATCCGCCTAAAGACAACCCTGATGGATTTCCCCGGGGCTATGAAGCGCAAATCGATAATCACTCTGACGCTCATACCGGCTGGCTTTGGAAGCCGGGCAATCCCACATGCAAGGCCTCTGCTTTAGTCACCAGCGACAACGAGTGGTTTTCCATGCAAGTCAAGGCCGAGGGAGACATGATCCAGATTTGGGTAAATGATTCTTTGGTGACAGAATGCCAGGACAGCGACTATGAAACCGGACATTTTGCCATTCAGGCACATAACCCGGGCATGATCATCGAAGCAAAAGAGATCTATTACAAAGAGCTCCGGAAAAAAGAGATGTAGATCTGAAAAATCAGCAATTATTTGCGCATCTAGACATAAACCTCTTGGTATTGGATCATCGAAACCGAGAGGTTATTTTAAATCTTTACTTGAATTTATTATATTTTTTTCGCATAATACCCTATCTTAACCTAGAGAGGGCTATTATGACAGAACCGGTTCTCATTGTCGAGCATTTGCACAAAGCATTCGACTCGCTGCAAGCAGTTAAAGATGTCTCTTTCAGGGTCAACCCCGGCGAGATATTTGGTCTTTTAGGTCCTAACGGGGCTGGCAAAACCACCACCATCAATATGATTTGCTCTCTCTTGCCTGCCGACCAGGGGGCGATCACCATCAACAACATGCCCGTCAGTACTCACAATTCTTCTCTGCGCCAGCGTATGGGCGTCGTTCCCCAGGATATTGCGCTTTATGAAGAGTTGAATGCCCTTGATAACCTCTCTTTTTGGGGAGGCTTGTATGGCCTATCCGGTGAAAAGTTGAAATCCAGACAAAAAGAACTTTTGTCCAAAGTCGGGTTACAGGACAGGGCAAAAGAACCTGTGAGCCGCTATTCCGGCGGAATGAAGCGAAGACTGAATCTGGCTATCGGTCTTTTACATGATCCTGATCTCTTGTTGCTGGATGAACCCACAGTGGGGATCGATCCTCAGGCACGGCACCAGATGCTTGACCTGATCCGCGCAGAAGCGAACAAAGGCACCGCGATTCTCTATACCACGCATTACATGGATGAAGCTGAACAGCTTTGTGATCGTCTGGCGATCATGGATCATGGTCAGCTACTGGCCATGGGATCCTTGTCCGAACTGGAAACGCTGGTGGGTGAACGCCGTATTTTGAAAATCGGCGGCACGTTCGATCAAGACTGGGTAAACAAACTCATCTCCACCCTTTCAGACGTACAGCTATTAACTTTTGACCCTGCACAGATCACGCTGAGCGTTCCGTTTGACATGGCAATCGGTCAAATCCTTACGGTGCTGCAGGAACAAGGGCTGGTCGTCGAGCATCTGGATATTAAAAATCCTAATCTGGATTCAGTCTTTTTAAAACTAACCGGAAGGGAGTTTAAAGATTGATCTTTAGATTGCTGATCAAAGATTTATTGAGGCGCAAAGCCAAACCCGCCGGAATCGTGATCTGGCTCTGCTTGCCACTTTTACTGGCGTTCTTGATGGGAATGATCTCCTCAGGAGGTTCGTCATCGGATCAGCCGAACATAGAGATCCCCTTGCTCGTCGAGGATCATGATGATTCATTTGTCTCGCAATTTCTCATCGGGGCATTTTCCCGTGGTGAATTGGGTAAAATGTTTTCCATCACTCCTGTGGATTCTGCGCAGGGAAAACCACTCATGGATAAAGGCAAAGCTTCGGCATTACTGATCATCCCCCGGGGTCTGGGCGATTCCCTGTTTACCAGCGGATCCAGCACCCTCATATTGGTGAAAAATCCGGCGCAATCGTTTCTGCCTAAAATCGTGCAAGAGACCGTCCTGATTCTCGCCGAAGCAGGCGATCGCGGCCTGAGACTCTTGGATTCTCCTGTAGAAAAAATCAGTACGCTGAACGATTCTCCGACCGAGGTAGATGTAGCAGACATTGCCGTGCAAATCCATCGCATTGTCACTCAGGTAGAACCCCTACTCTTGCCGCCGATCATCGAAATTTCTGAAGAAACAATTCGGGAGCAAAAAGATGAACCCGCCGCTTCTTTTTCACTCTTTGGCTATTTGGTGAGCGGTGTAGCCATTCTAATCATGATGTTCATGCTCGACAACCTTGCAAAAGATATTTTTGTAGAAAAAGAGCAAAAAACACTCTTCCGGATTCTGACCACACCGGCCACCCGGTCACAGGTGTTCGCTTCAAAACTCTTGTTCATGTGGATCATGGCGCTGATCGCTCTATTGCTGGTCTGGTTGTTCGCCATCCTGATTTTTCATGTCTCTGTAGCTTCCTTGACTTTATTTGCAGCATTACTGATCGTAAGCAGCGGCGCTCTGAGTGCTCTGGCCGGCCTGCTCTATTCATTCATCGAAACACGAGCTCAGGCCTCCGGCATTGTGCCTGCCTTGATCATGGTGTTTGCCATATTGGGGGGAGCCATGCTTCCGCTAGAATCGCTGCCTGGATTTTTACGGCAGTTCGCTCCGGTCTCTCCTCTCTATTGGGTGGTTTATCCATGGCAACGCTTGATGGGCTTTGGAGATCTGCATTTCAAAGTATTCTTGTACCTCGGCGTGCTGGCAGCATTTACCCTCGCCGGAAATGCATTGACGTTCTGGATTATGGATAAAAAGGTACGCATATGAAAGTTGGCATTATTATCTTGCAGCATTTGAAAATTTTGCGAACAGACAAAACTGCTGTCATCTGGATGCTGATCGTGCCGGTCATCTATATATTTATTTTTGGCAATGCATTCAAACGAAGCCACGACCCTAAAGATTCGACTGCAGACCTGGCCATCATGGATGATGATCAGGGGGAATATGCATCCCGTTTGCTCGATCATCTGGATTCAGAAAATCTCAAGATCACCCGGCTCGACAGTCTTGCCAAAGATCCTCGCTTGCGCACACTGATCATTCCTGATTCGTTTTCTGCCAAGATCACTGAACGCCAAAAAGTGACACTCGGGCTCATGCTCAAACCATCGGCGAATCAGGAAGCCACAATGACGGTAAAGCTTGCCGTACAAAAAGCACGCTGGCGACTGATGGCAGATATGGCCGAGTATGCATTGCAGGACACCATGTCCCAGGCTGAAATGTGGAATCATATCGATGAGCGCTCCCCTCTTTTGGATGTAAAAACAGAATGGGCCGGACGACACCGGATCATTCCTTCAGGATTCATTCACCAAACCCCAGGTACCATTGTCATGTTTACCATGATCGTGCTGTTTATCTATGGAGGCATGATGATTATGACAGAACGCCAATCCGGCACCCTCAGACGACTTTTTATTTCACCTGTGAATTTCTGGCAGCTGTTCGGTGGAAAAATCCTGGGGCTGTTGTTGATCGCACTCATCCAGATCTTTACCCTCATGATCGTGGGATGGCTGGTTTTTGATGTTTATTATGGATCGTCTGTTGCGGGTATGATCCTCCTCATCCTGACTTTTGCAATTGCCGTAGGATCAGTGGCATTATGCCTGGGTTTCCTTGTGGATGAAGAAGATAAAATGGTAGGTTTGTCGATCACTCTTGCTATCTTGTTGTCGGCGTTGGGAGGCTGTTGGTTTCCCATAGAAATCGCCCCGGCGTGGATGCAAACCCTTTCTCTCTTTTTGCCCTCAGGACTGGCCATGGCCGGATTTCACAGTCTCATGGCGTACGGGTATGGTCTTCAGGAAATCTTGCCTTATCTCGGTGGACTGGCTTTGTATACGCTTGCCGCATTGTTCATTGGCAGGTGGCTCTTGAAAAAAGGTCGACACACATAAACGAGTCGAATGCTTACATGAAGTGAACTAAAAAACCGAGGATGGACCCGCGAAAAGAGGGTCCATCCCCAAAGCCATAATATCAACGCAGCACCTCTACAAAAACCGTATCTGCTATCGCAGACCCAAACACACCAATGCCATCCCCTTCCATATGAAATTTGGGCTCCAACAAATTGCCATCCATTTCTTGTATCATGTTATGAGTCAACAAGTAATCGGTAAAGTTTTCATCGGCAGCATAGAGGATGAGCCGGTACGGACCATAAAACCAGGTTGAAAAATATTCTACATCGAGCCATGACTGGCCGGCCCCCTTTTGAGTTTGGTGCCACTGGTACTGGTGTTTTAAAAAATTGAAAAATTTTAATTCATCAGAGTCGTTCAGTTCATCAAAGCGATCTTTATTTATTCCAAAAATATTGCCTTCTATAAATGTATCCAGGGAAGCATCGAGTGCCACAACAGAGAGGATATAAGAATCCGAGCTGGGCGAACGATCGTAAACGATCTGCATCTTTTTATTGGCTGGCAAATCCTCGCTATAGTGGATAGGTCCCAAAAATGAATCCTGTTGGCGGACAGTGAACCCAGATTCCGGAACCGTGGTCGTGGAAGAGGCAACGAGATTCTTGCCATCAATCGTCGCCGCGACATCCAGGCGATAGGATTTACCCGCCTGAACGGTCCAGTCACTGCCCGTATAGTTGTATGCCATGGTCAGGGTATTAAATGACAATTCATACAGCTGATCCGTGTTCACATCTGTAACCGTTACCTGAGCATCATCGATAAAAAGTTCGTTCAGCTCAATATTTTGACCCAGACCGTAATTTCGGGAAATGCGAATATTGTTCGCTGCCTGACCGGGAAAAAGATATCCTTCGACCACGATCTTTGGGTTATAGGTATCTTTGTCTATTTCAACCGGCACATCTCCACAGCTGTTCAAAGCGCTCAAGATTACCGCAGACAAGAGGATTAATTTTTTATAGTGCTTCATTTTATACTCCAAATCTGTTTAGAAAATCAGGTTAAATCCAATGGACGGTAGAATGGGCAGCATGCCCTGGGCATCGATATTCTGGACCAGGCTTTGGCCCTGGATCTCATCTTCATATTGGATAAACCAGACATTACGCCGATTGGTCGCATTAAAGATCTGCAAAAAGGGTTCGAACGTCACATGAGTATATTTGCGTGTATAGGTCAGGGACAGATCGAGCCTGATGTACGGGGGCAAGCGGAAATTGTTCCGTTCCGTGGGATAAAGATTATAGCCGCTATAATATTGTTGATCCGGCATGACACTGGTGAAATAGACTGAACTGGTCGTGGTAATGGGTTGCCCTGTGGCATAGGTAAAACCCATTCCGAATTTCCAGGAGCCCTTGTCCTCATGCATGGTCTGACCGCGAAACATTCGCAGAGTGTTTTTCACATCCATATTGCCGATGACATTAAAGGTGACCGTACGATCATGGCGGGGCACGAATCGTTCACCCTGATTGATCCCCTCGAGCCAGTTTTCCACTCTGCCCAGCGTAGCGGAAACCCAACCGGTGAGAGGACCTGTTTCTTTGCGCAACAGAAATTCCAGTCCATATGATTCTCCCTCACCCTGGTTATACAGACCTTGAGAAGAATCATACAAGGGTTCACCTGTTTCATTATAAGTATCGGTCCGCAAATCGACCCAAAAGAAGGGATCGAAAAAGTAGACATTTTGATAATCCTTGAAATAGGTTTCTATTTCGAGAGACCAATCATTGGCCACCTCTTTTTGGATGCCCAGGATAAAATGATTGGATTTGGCATCGGCATAGTACTGATCCGAACTCGACCAGATATCGGTGATAAATTCACGTGGAATTTTGAACAGGTATTGGTGGTAACGGCCACCGGCAGCACGCAAATTAATGGTATCGGTGAGCCGGTATTTCGCACTCAGTCGCGGATCAAAATCCCACAGACGGGTGCCGTCATTATTCATAGTATTGTATCTCAAACCACTCTGTATTTGAAGTAATGGAGAGGGATCCCAGGTATGCTGCACATAGAGCGCCAGATGCCGGGGTTTTTGATCCACAGCCACTTCCCCGCCCGGAAAATCAGAGAGATAGCGCATACGCAGCCATTTGTGCTCAAATCCGAGTTTGATGTTGACGTTGGATGAGTAATAGTATTCGAAATTCCCCTTGACCGTATAATCGTTGAGATCGTTTTCTTCATAAAAATCTTCCCCAAGATCGAAATTGGCATCATACTCGCTGCTGGTAATCCAGAAATTGCTGAACAGCTGGGGTGAGAAAATGTGCGTCCAGCGAGCGCTATAGGTGGTGTTGCCCCAGTCATACAAGATCTGCTCGGAATTGGGATTGTCTTTATCAAACACAAAATCGAGATTGTCGTATCCACGATAACTACTGAGGGTCAGCTTGTCATTGTGACCCAGATCAAAATAAGCTTTAAGATGACCGTCCCAGAAATAATAGTCAGGGATATTTTCATCCTTGAACGCTTCCATCTTGGCAATGGTCTTGTCAAAATAGGTGCGTCGAATCGACCCGGAAATAGCGCCAAAGTCACCCAACGGACTTTGCAGCGTGGTTTTGGCTGACAGGATACTGACACTGGCCTTTCCGGCATACTCACGCCGGTTACCATCCAGATTGGTCACATCGAGCACCGAGGAAAGCCGCCCCCCATATTCGGCGCCAAATCCACCCTTGCTGATCTCGACATTCTTGATGGCATCGGTATTAAATGTGGAAAAGAGTCCGAATAAATGCTCCGGATTATACACATCCGTACCATCCATGAGATAGAGGTTCTGATCCGGTGTGCCGCCTCGCACGTACAGCTCGGAGCTAAAATCCGAAACCGCAGCAATGCCCGGCATGGACTGCAATGAACGCAATAGATCGGCTTCAACGACCTGAGGAATCTTTTCGATCTGACGCGGTGTCAGGGTCACCTGAGAAATGGGTTTTTGATAGAGCTTTGTGCTGGTACGCACCGAGTCGGCCACAACAGAGACTTCTTCTGTCTGGATCGTCGTGGTCTCGAGTCGGAAATCGACCTCGATATTGCTATTGGGTTTTACGGTGATGGGTTGACTGACCGCTTCATAACCCATATATTGACAGATCAGATTATATTGTCCCACCTTTAATTTTGGAATGGCATAAAATCCACTGGTATTGGTGGAAGACCCGATATAAAGATTTTCAATATACACATTGGCGCCGATCAGTGCTTCGCCCGTAGCATCATCATATACAAATCCACTCACATTTCCGGTGGGAGCGGCCCAAACGATCTTGGCTGATACCAGAGCAAATAACAAGAAACGCTGGATTAATCTCATAACTCTCCTTTTTATATCGTTGATGAGCAGAAAAACAGTGACATTGAATATAGCCCCTAATGTACAAAATTATTTTGAAAAATCAATCAATCAGATATTAATTTTAAGTAAAGTTTTTCGACAGATTCTCGGTACAGATTGCAAAGTATAACGCACAGCACAGAAAAATGTTACACGAAAAATTTCCTTTCTTTAGCGCCATTCTTTAACTTTACATAAAGGCAACTTTATGTTTAAACTATCTTTACATTAATGCAGTATATTGCCTTCAAAAATACTCGAGATCGATATGGCTGATTGGCTCAAAATTCTGGCAAGCCACATACATTCGCAACGACAACGGTATCCCGGCAAACCCATGATGGTTGTTTTTGATATCGATGGAACCATCCTTGACCTCTCTTATAGTATCGAATATTGTTTCAAAGAGTATGACCGCACCCATCAGACCCAATTTTTCAAGAATCTGAACAGACTCGAGTTGAATATTCACGAGAACTATCCGCAGCAACTATTGCAGCAAATGAATATCCCCTATGATAAACACGAAGAAATGCTGGGGTGGTATTGGCAAATCCTGTGGTCTGAAGAATGTCTCAAAAATGTACTAAAGCCATATCCCGGAGTCCTGGAAGTCATTCGCTGGCTGCAGAGCCAGGAGGCTGTCACGGTCGGCTTGAATACAGGCAGACCGGAGCGAATGCGCCAGATCACCCTACAAACACTCAACTCATTGGGTAAACCCCATTGCGTCGAATTTTTCAGTCACCTGTTGTTTATGAATCCCAATGGCTGGCATGACCGTGTTTCGGATGGAAAAATCGAGGGAATCAGATATTTCAAGATTCTGGGCTATCAAATCGTTGCCATGCTCGATAATGAACCCGTAAATCTAAGGGCAATCGCGGACATGGATCCGCATAAAGAGATCCTGCTGATGCATGCAGATACTCTATATGAATCAGATACATTGTTGCTGCCTGCCAATGCCGTTCGGGGCCAGCGTTATGATATAAAAAAACTTCAAAGCTCGAGTGTACCCGCCTTTTAACGAGTTAGCGAATACGACCCTGAACATCTAGCTGGCTATTCAGCTCTGACCGGTTTTGAACCCTGGCTTTCATTCCCGGAAGTATCAACGGTTTTTATCATATACCAGAGACTTTCTGCCCGAGTATGGATGTATTGTCGTTCCGCAACCGGTTCTGCATTGAGTCGATGATATACGCCGGTGGGCTGTTTACACGTATAGATGTTATAGCCTGCAACATCAAAATCGAAAACAGGCTCCCAGGTTATCCGGGTTCTACTTTGCTCCAGGGTCGCATAGATATGCCGGGGCGCTGCAGGAGGGGAAAAATCAGCAAACCGAAGAGGTTCTGACACGGCAGGCAGACTCTGGTTACCAAATCCATCCACCGCAATCACTGAATACGTATAGACCACTCCTTTTTCCACATCTTTATCTGTATAGTTCCTTTGTTTCGCAGGCAAATGAGCCAGGGTATCGGCACTGCTTTGCGTGTGGCGAACCAGAATGTATACCTCTGAGTCTAAGGAGAGACTGCTGTTCCAACTGACCGAAACCGTCTTTCCACCCTCGTTCAGCGCTTGAATTCGACCCGGCGTTTCGGGAGGCTCGTGGTCCGGCACCTGGAAAATCAGACGTGCCGGATCGCTCACATTTTCCATGCTGTCGATACTTTGGACCGAATAATAATAGTGTTTACCCGGCATAAATCGAGACGAATCCACACACACAAGATCTTTGACAGGCTTTGTGTAAAGATGAGCCTGAACATCATTCGAATATCCTTTGGAGACCCAATACCCATAGATATCCTTGTCGCCGGGTGGCTCCCAGCTCAAGACCAACCGATCTGCCTCAAAAGACGATGTCAATTGCAGCGGTTTTCCGGGCGGGAGTAAATCATCCGCAATCGCAGAAACAGCCGTGGAAAATCGACTGGTGTTCCCGGCACTGTCCACCGCTGTAACACGATAAAAATATTGTATACCCGGTGAAACCAGACTATCCACGTATCCGGTTTCAGCGACATCGATCAAAGATGAGGTAATTTGTTTTGCTGAATCTTGCAGACTCGCCGCGCGATAGACATGATAACCCTGTACATCGACATCCGTAACAGGCTGCCAACTCACACGGATGTTGCGGTCCCCCCCCTGGGCAACGGGACTGCGCGGAGCAGAGGGAGGCACCTGATCCAGAAAATGAATCGATTCTGTAATCGCCGGCTCGCTCTCTCGCCTCACCACATCTACTGCAATCACCCGATAGCGTACGGTTTCGCCGTGAAACACCTGATCATCGCGATAAACAGGATCGAGCCCTGACAATCGCAAAAGCTTTTCTTCATTGATCCGAACAAAAGGTTGACCCTGCTTGCTGCGCCAGACATCAAAATAGATAACACGATCGTGAGAATCAGGGATCCATTCCGGATAATTCCATTTCAACACGATACTGTTTCCGGCAATATTAGCCACCACATTCGCAGGTGGATCAGGCAGGTGATCCCTGATCACGATATTCTGTTCTGTTGATTGCAGAATTTCACCGTCATCATCCACCAACAGAACGCGGTAAATAACCTGTTCTCCTGACCCGTGGCCCCCGGCTGCGAAAAACCGGCCTGAAATATTACCGGCCTGTCGATAGAGCATGGTGAGCACATCGATGCGAAACGAGCTGCGATACAATCTTCTCAGCAATTCTGTCGGAGAATCGGCTTTGAGTGCCTTTGCAATAGGAATATAGTCGTCTCCCAGCAATGTGACGGCTCTGTCAGCATCCCGTATCACACGTAAGGGCTCATCTGTGAGCCGTTCGAACGAGTCGCTGCCAACCTGTTTTCGTTCAATGTGATAACCGGTGCCCAGTGCCGGCGTTTCACGGATATGGATAAACACTGTATCCTCTTTAACCGTTGTCATAAAAGAAAACGACCATGCGATATTGACCAAAAAGAAAAAAATGCAGCAAACATGTTTCATATAACCACCTCTACGAAATCAGGGTCGTGGAATGCGTACGGGTACAATCATCTCACGAGAATAGTTTCCGGCAACATTCCGTGTTCGAGTTCGTATATAGATCAAATTTCTATCCAGCAACTGGTCGAATGTGAAACTGGCACTGACCTCCGGACCGGTAACCGGAATGGTTGTCCAGTCGATATAGTTGTCCTTGATCTGTGCGGTTCCTACACAATATTCTATAGAGTGCAAGATATGATAAGACTGGGAGGAAATGGTTCCGCTCAATTCGAGATGATGAACCTCTCTGTTAACGTTAAACACAAAACCCTGCGAGTTATCCCTGATCACTGTCATGACAGCGGTCAGGATTTCAGGCCTGGGTCTTTGAACACAAACCGGACCGCAAGTATACCAGGCAGAGACATTGCCCTGACGGTCGACCGCTCGCATCGAACAATAAATCTGGTCAGCACTCAACCAAGCTGGAACTCTGGCTTGCAGAAATTGGGTAGAAAATGAATTCGGGTGGAGTTCTTGAGCGGTAAAATCCAGTGACCCGAGTGGTCCTGATCCGCTGTTCATTCCTGCATATCTGATTTCGCCTTCTGTTCTTCCCCATCCCACCTGCAACCCGGCAATACCACTCTCGAGATCGACAGGAAATCTTTCGATCCAAAATCGGGCGATGTGCTGCCCATTATCGAGAATTCTGGGCTCGACACAAAATTCTATTTGGGAGGGACGGATATCATCGAGTTCATTTTCGATCCGGTAGATCAACGGCTGGGTGACTTTATCACTCTGTTCATCATGGCCCCGAATGCATACATAGAGTTCCGGGGCATCCTGAAAGACCCAGCTGGCCAAAAAGATAAACCGGTCTTTGCTAAATGCCAAGGGGTCAATAGTTTTCCATTCACCATTTTCCAGTTCAGCATCAGATCGTGAAAAGGCGATACGGTATTGATAGCGATTCACCTTGTTTCCAAAACGGGGATCATGATCATCATTCTTTCGGAAATAGGTAAAGGCATAAGGACAATAGATTTTTGCCTGGGTTTCAAGATTCCGAGGGGTTCTCTCATAATCGGGTGATCGGCTATAACATGGCCCTCTGCTTCCGGTTATAATTCTTTCAGATTGATTCTCCCAGTCAACTAAAAGCGGTATATCCGCAAAGACCGGCGGAGCAATGTTGACATAGAGAGGAATACTGGTGCCTGTTTCGCTTGGCATATTTACAAGATTGATTGCTTTGACATTGATGTAAACGGGATTCCCCTGCTGGATCAAGGCGGCCAGATTTTTAATTTCTGCCTGTTTATTCGTTCCCTTTGAGGTCCAGTCCCGGATATCTGCGAGACCGGGAGCAGTGCCGACAGCAATCATATACTCGCCGATTCCGGTCTCCCGATCAAAACTGTTCCACCTGACCCTTACCCTGTCTTCAAAGACCACGGCAAAATCATTCCCTTGTGCATCCTTTGCCTGATAGACCATAGACGGAAAAACGACATTGGGTTTGCGTGGAGGAGTCAAATCAAAATCGGGCAGATATTGTCTAAAGGCCTGAACATCCACATGTTCGCTGCCCTGAAGAACAGGTTGGAACCGGATCACATTGGTGTTTGTGTATCCGACGCGGTTGCGCACCCGGGCAGAGAGTGTAATATTTATATTTTGTTGTGGCGGCAGAGATTCCGGAAGAAAATAGTGCACCAGTTCTCTGGCATTGCCGACCGAGCGATATCCTGTCTCGGTCGGATCAGAATGCAAACCTTCCCGCATTTGATAGGCAAATTCTCCCACTCGAGCGGGTACATCTGCAGCCCAATTGATGGTGACCTCGGACGCACTGCGCCAGGGCTCGGTATTCACTTTCGCCGCGAGCTTTGAAAACTGCACAGGCTCGAATTCTTTCTCCAATTGGGATAACCGGGTCTCCACTTTTCCTTTACGCACGGGACGGTTTTCGATATATTCTGATTGCAAATATGAATCGTACAGATCATAAAGGTTTTCACTTATGAGAGCATACTTTTCCCAAAGAGGATTCAAAGAGGAAGTGAATCTTGTATGCGCATCTGCGACAGATTGCTCTACCCCCGGAGAATTTGCGATCAACTGTGCATGACTTGCAGCCAGGCGTTCCCGTTTTGCCTTGGCATATTCGGCAGGGATGGTGTAAACCAGATAAGTTCCGGTATTTTCGAAAAACGAACTCAGGGTCTGGCTCAACTCTCCGCTATAGTCTTCATAGACCGTTTCCCAGTCCGGCCAAAGATTCAACCCCGAGATCTCGCGTAAAAAAGTAATCCTTTGATCTACCCATTTAAGCGTCACTGCATAGGCTGTGGGATTGACGCCATCAGGATCCAGGACCTGCAAAAATCGTTTGTCCTGACTGACACTATGATAAGAACCATCTACGATTCCTTCAGGATCGATAGCTGTAAAGTCGGCCAACCGCCGGGTATACCAATGATACTCTTTTTCCACACCTTCGGTCATGAGATAAGGTGCGCTGCTCGCAAGCGTAGACGCATTCATAAACGAGCGTCCTAACCGGGCTGCCGCCCCTCTGGGCCCGAGACTGGAATAGATTTTACTGCGATCCGAATCTATGGCGCGTAGGGTCTGAAAGACTTTGTTATCGAGCCTGGCCAACTGTGATTGCAACCTGCCAATTTTCCTTTGGTTGGAATTTATCTTTTCAGGATCGACATAAAAATCTAATCTCTTGTTTTCTGCCCCCTTGCTGACCGTAAGCGGATTTTCCAGCATTTCTACACTGGCATCATGGAGCGAATCGAGGCTAAAAGACAATTCGTTCAAGAGGTCGAGCGAGGCAGCGCGATTTTCCGAGAGGATTTGCTCGATTTGCTGTTCAATGGTCAGCCTGCCTTGTGAATCCAGAGGTTGATATCGTTGAAGCCGATCGTTGTTAGAATTTCTCCCGGAATTCGTTTGATAAAAATTTCGCACCAACGCATCAGATTCATTTCGCGTGATCTCTGTTCTGACATTGGGATTGATTGGGCGGCGTTCCATACTATCCGGAGGCACTCGCCTGAAATAATTTGTCGAGTCATCCATTTCCTGCCGGTAAAGCAATGGATCCAAAATAACAGCTGGCTCGGTGTACGGGACGGATTGATAGGACGAGAGATCCGGCTCAGCCAGCAATCCTCTGGAATAACTGGCAAGCCGGTTGAGATCTTTGGCGCTGGCGCTCATATATTTCATCAAACTGGGGGTCTTGAGTTGACCGATCTCTGTACTGATCATATCCGACAGCTCATCGCATTTGTTTTGATCGCTGGTCAGTTGCTGGACGATCGCTTGGATTTCCTCCTCACTGAGAAGCGTGTTGGCCAGGTCATCGCCGTCCAGCATGATGTCATTCATCTCATCAGTCAGATCTTCTGTTTGCTGAAGCATCTCTTCAAAGGTCTGCTCTGCAGATGCCAGAAATTGATCGATTTCATTGTCTCCGCCGAGGCCGGCCGAAAACTCGCCATCCTGCCATTTGACCCAGGCCAGTCCGGTCCATGCATCACCGGAAAACACACTGGCTGTGAGCTCGGCATATCCGTAAAAATAAAACATCTGGTCATACATCATGGCCGCTCCCAACTCCCCCCGTGCGGTGGCCAGGCCCTCGAGGATACTGGCTTCCAGGAATGTGGAGAGATACCCTCCTACCTGTTTGGGATCGCGCCAGGTAAACCAGACTCCCAGATCGATGCCCGCATCGATAGAAAACAGAGGATTGCCCCAGCCGCGACTGCTCTCCCCCCGCACGAGGAGTCCGGACGGCACCACCCAACACTCCATGGTTTGATCGAACATATTGATGACAGCCGCATTGAGCTCACCACGCAGTCCCCAGGTATCAGAGTCATATACCCAGAACTCCGCCAGTCCGTCTAGGGTAATAAGAGACTGTTTAGCAAAGGTTTTATTGCTGGTGGTGTATACATGCATATTCCCTTCAGCATAATATGACCCATAAAATCCGATTTCAAAATGACCCCGGCCAGTAATGGTCACCCCGGCTTTTTCATAGGCAGGATTATCCAGAAATTTAAGTTCATTATCGAACCGGATGTGAGAATTGGTTATGGTCCACAGCGCCCTGCCTTTTAAGATGGAATTATCCCCGATCGACATTCCACCGTACAAAAACAGGGCAAAGAGGTCGTCATGATTTTTATAATAATCAAACGCATCATTTACAGGAGTGGTATGTTCCAAACGACAATGTTGTACCACCAAATCTTCGACCTCGGGATCCGGATTGATAAAAATACCGCCTCCCACATCTTCGATATAAATGGGGAACGGGGACAGCTGAATATGCAGTCCCCCGGCTGCGAGAAAGAGTCCCATAGAGATGTCATCGTCTTTCCAGGCCACCTCACCGGCAGCGACAAACCGATAGGTCTGGCTTCCTGAAGTAAAGATGAGATTTCCTGCAGCCAGCACCTGGTATTCGCCCCTGGCAATGGAGAACAGATGAAAACGCAAATCCAGGGCACCCCAGAACAGATCATTCTGTAACCTGAATTCCGCATTTCTTACGATCAAATGAAATTCGTCAGTACCCTTGTAGATGAGCACCTCATCCACTCCCCCGTCAAAGGCCTTGTAATACTTTATGCGGCCGCCGAATTTCAGGCAAAAATTATTGATATCCACTGACCCTTGATAGACCTCGACTCCGGCAGGACCATAATCGCCCTCGTCGCTCATATACATTTCAAATGGCGCCGGATCCAAATCAAAAAAAGTTTCAGTGACAAACACCTCGAATCCCTGGGCATTGAAATAACCATCACCGATCACACCGATATCAAAGCCATTGCGCCAAATTGTAAATGCTTCAAAAGAGATTCCGTCACCTTCTATAGAGTCCATATCCGGTATAAAGCTGCCGCTAAAGCGGATCTTGAATTCCTCATCTGCCAGGATCCCGACTCTTTCGATCGTCATTTTCACAAAGCCTGCAAAGCTCGTTTCATAGGTCTGGTAATCTGTTTGCATCTGCCAGTTCAATTCATCCGAGGAATCATCGGATTCGACGATCGCATTGATGGGGATATCGAGCGAATCAGGCACACCCGGCCATCTGGTCAATAAAGAAATGTCCAGACTCGCCTCCAATGCGGTTCCCCTATCACTCAACTTCAATATCGCAGCAGATGGCTGGCAAGAAATCTTGAACGGCTCGAGTCCCAACTGCACGATCGGCTTTTGATCGTTATCCGCAAAGAGCGGGATCTCTTTTTGTTGTGCATCTATCAATCCCGCCGGACTGACAGAAAATGCAAACGGACTGGTATTGTTTTCCGGAAAGGGCTTTGGCATTCTCGTATTGCCCGATATGTGCAGAGCATTCGAACGAATCCGGCAGGTTTGAATGTCAAGCATTTCGGCCAGGATACTCATGCCCGGTGTAGAGAGATCACCATCGGCCAACGATCCGTCACTGACAATGATCAGACCATAAAATGGCAAAGCATTGGAAAACAAGTGCAGGGTTCCGGCCAGGGTCACTTTGAATTTTTCATCCGAATAATCAAAAGAGATGGCAGGTTTATTGACTCTATCTGTTGCATAGTCTGTCAGGGTCAGGGTCGACCCAAAGAGTTTGAACTGTTGGGCCTGATCTGAATCGAGATGCATATCCGCAGCGCTGACGGTATTGGCGTTGATGTTGAGATCCTGCAGTGTGAGACTGAACTGCTCGGATACCCCTGGAAGCGAATAGATTCCATTGGCGATAAGAACAGTTTCTTGCCGGTCAAAGGGCATGTCGAGTTGTAGTGCGGGATCATCCATTTCTACGGGTTGAAATCTTGCCGCATCAATGGGCAAAATGCCATTGATGTGCGAAAGATCGAACTGAAAAGAGATATCATCAGGCAAGAGTGTCGCCATAAAATGGATCGGCCTGAGAACCCCGCCTGGGTCTGTAAAGAGGCCGGCACGAACATCGCCGCACAGTGTTACAGCCAGGCTGTCACGGGAAAACCGGGCACCGGTAAAATCGAGACTCAATTGCGAGCCAATCTCGGTCGACTGAATTTTCGGATCATAAGCAAATCGGGGTGAAATTATCCCGATCTCTCCTTCGATGCCATCCTGCTGGACCGGCAATTCGGCAAATATAAAGGCATCGGATTGCAGCACTTGCGGTAAAACCGGGCGAACATCAACATAGAGCTGACGGCCATGTCCTGAGGGGCGATACACCAATCGAATGACTTCCAAAGGCCTGCCATTGGACGTCAAATCGATCAGAGCCTGGTCATCGCCGGCTTGCACCTCGATCTTGCCGCTCAGAATGCCCAGGGTGACCGGATCTATGACCACATCCAAGGGAATGTCTATTTTGGGCCAGGGCTCCATGCCTCCCGACAATCCGGGCACATTCAGAGAAACGGTCGAACCCTCCGGGGTGGTGAGATGTACACCCTGCGATAAGGTATCCACCCGAACCGCCAGTCTCCCCTGTTCATCTCTCAAGTCAATAAAGGCAATTTCATTTCTGGGAAGCGGCAGCTTGTCCAGATCCGCATTCTGAAAATAGTCTCCCGGATGAAATCCGTCTGTATCCAATACCGCGACATGGCGATCCTGATCATAAAAATCGATTTTTCCCTGTGCGATGGCAACAGGATCGAGACTGACAGAAAAGTCATTGGACACCCGGGTGTTCAATCCCTGATAGGACATCCCATTCAGGCGGATCTCTGCCCTTCCTATCCCATGAGAAAACAGGTTTTGCTGTCTGATCTCAGTGGTCGAAGGCAGAATCAAAAGCAATTCATCCTCGTCCTGCAGAGGGGTTGTGCGAGACACGGTTTCCCAGGAATAGACTTTTCCGCCCGCCAGACCGAGTTTAAAAGCGAGGCTATCCTCTATGCTTATGGTGCCGGTAGACTGACTCATTTCCGGCAGTGCAAAAGAAACCTGATCTTTGAATTCAGCTCTTACTGTGGTTTGAGCATCGAGCAACAGATGATTGGCCCCATCATTCACATAAAATCCTTTGGGATCCAGCCGTGCACCGGAGTGAATATCAAATGTTAACAGAGGATGTTCCATGGGCAATGAAAAAACAAAACGTGAATCGATCCCAAAGGATCCGCTATCCAGACGGGAAGCAATGAGATCAAAGACCATATTCCCGGTCGCTTTTAATGAATCACCGGATAAATTTGCAGGAACCTCAATCTCCCCGTTTCCTGCAAGGGCAAGTGTCTGTTTTCCCTCGGATCGGCCAAAGCGTATCTGTCCTTGCGGCACAAAAAGATTTAAAGGCCCCCATTTCAGAGGATACGGGATCGAGAGATCGTCCACTAGGCCCGTAAAAAAGCCTTGCGGTGTCAATGCAATCGGGTGATCGAGGGCAAGTGAGACTTTTCCTGCTGCGAGTCCGTAATCAGGCATCAGCACGTTTGCCTTTACAAAAAATTCCATCAGAGCCTGCGGATCGTCTGAAAACGACCCCCCGAGCTGCTCGACCTCCAGGCCGCTATAATACACCGGATCGATAGCGACCCTGGCCGGCTGTAAAAAAGTACGAGGGTATACATCCCCCACCAAAAAGCCCTCTGAAAGAGCGGCATCCAGCAATGAAAGGTCAGCGTTTTTCAGAGCATCCGGAAAATAATCGGGGAAATTTGGAAAATTGACCGCCATGTCGAACCGTCCAGGAAATATCCCTTGCGCCGGAGATTGAAACCAGTCAACATCAAAAGAAGGCATTCGAAACGCCAGCGGCGTCAGGGACACCGCGTGATAAGATAATGCGGCGCTACCGGCGAGAGATTTGGAGGTCTGGGGAAAATGAAACCCTTGTGGAGTAAATTGAATCGGACCCACATCACTGACAGACAACCCGTGCAACTCGGAAAACGTAAAATCAGCAGACCCGTAAATTCCAAAATCAAACATCTCGTCGATATAGGAAAACCACTCGATGGTGATATCGCTGAACTGTAAATCCGCAAAGGGAAACGACAGTGAAAAACCGCTTTCCCCAACAGGATCGACACTGGAAATGCCGCTTTCATTTATGGCTATCGACACAGGCAAGACATTTTGCGGGGTCTGCCATTGCAGGTTCCCATCGACAGTGAATTGAAATTCGGGCGACCGCAACAAAAGCGGACAATTCAGAGAGCCATTGATTTGATCGGGTACAAACTGGAATCGATCACTTTGATCCACCAGTGGAACAAAAGTCCCCCCGGATCGAGAAATAGTTCCGGTTAGCCGGCCGTCACGCGTCAGCTCGAGTTGTACGGGCCATGGCTGAACCTGACCTAAAAGGGTTAACATGCCGTCGACGGTAAAAGAATAAAGTCCGCCTGTACCGGGTTGATAGGTCAGACGTTGGATCTGAACCGGAATGCCCATTTCCGACAGGTCGAAATCTTTAGGGTCCAGCCTGGCCACAACAGTACCGGATATCACCTCAAAAGTGGTCAGGTCGACCACCAAATCTGCTGTGGTCTCTACCTGCGGGATACCCTGATGCAATGTTTGCATCATCGGCAACACCAGAGTGGCAGGCTCTGCATCGAGGTTTCTGATTCGCATCTGCGTGCTGTCAGAAGAGATTTCATAATCCACCAGAAGCTCTGCGCCATCACGCAGCAAAAGATAAGCTTGCGAAGCAACAGGCAATGGCAGCTGCGCCGGCAACAGAGCCAACAATCGATCCATCTCTTGCTCTGCTTTTTGTACAGAAAACCGATAGATTTCGCTTTTACCCGCATTGGACGCCATTGGTGAACCGGATTGATCCACGGCCTGAACCTGCCACACATACTCTTTACCCGTTTGCAGAGCCGGCGCAAAAGACGGATAAGTCATTTCAGATTCTGTAAGCGGTGAACTGATAAAATGCTGCACAGGCCCGGACAATGCCTGCTCCGGAGCCATGTCTCCAGGCAATTCAGCAATAGCAAGATGAAAAAAAACAGGGTCCATAGAAGTAAAATCAGACATTTGCCAGCCAAAGTGGGGCAGACCGGTTTCCAAAATCGCGCCATCGTGTGGAGCAACCAGTTCGACAGATGAAAACACATCACTGACATCCGATCCCGTACTAAAAAGTCCCAAGATGCTCTTGCCATCATTTTTCGTGACCGGACGTCCTTGAAAATCAACCGCCTGGATTTGCCAGACATAGTGACGGTTGGGCTCCAAAGGCTGGGCTTCGAGGGGATACTGAAAATCGGATTCGAAAACATGATAATTTTCATAATGCGGCAGATTGGCGGCCAAAGCCCGATCAGGAGATTGACCGGGATATCGTTCTACCAGCCGAAAAACATAGGAAAATTGTTTACCCGCTGGAAATTGCGGCGGAATCCACTGAAAAAGAGGTTGAGTTTCAAAGATCTGTTCATCTACCGGGTAGACCAGCTCAGGCGGTTCAAAATGCCGAATCGTTGCAAAGGAACAGATATCCTGCACCAGAACCTGATCCCACTGATTCTTGATCTCAATGCAGGCCTCATAATCTCCCTCTGGGATCATCCCGGAATATTGTGCCTGGCGTTCCAGCGAAGGATTCAGGCTCTCGGTCGCCCAGTCGGAAAACTCGTTGGCATAGAGCATCAGCGGCTGCCCCGGGTATACAAGCATTCTCTTGCTCACCGCTTTCAAAGCAAACACCTGATTTTGAAACACCTCAAGAGAGACGATGACGACATCCGGATCTTGCTTGTTATTGTGAATTTCCAGTACAGCGAGGGTCGGATCGATTTGCCAATCGCTGAGAAACGGCGTTGGAAAGGGATCTACGGTCACAATGGCTTGCCAATCCTGGGCAGGACAAAAAGAAACCATCAAAATCAAAAGAACAATACATTTTCGCATGCTAAAATCCGTTCACAGGGCAACATTCTTATTGAATTACAAAAAGTTATCGGCTCTATTCATCAGATTTCTATCTAAAAATCGTCTTACCATACCTCGAGGTTCAAGGGACTGTCAAACTGAATGTTTTGCTATCGACGAGGTCGTTATATACATTATCCATGACATGAATCGTAAACTCAAAGATACCCGACTCTGTGGGCGTTCCTTCTACCCAGGCCGATTCACCGGCATCACGAAAACTCATCCCCGCCGGCAGCGTTCCGGCCGTCATAGACCAACTATAGTTGACACTTCCACCTGAAGCATCGATACGGCCTTCATAAAGCGAGCCCAGTATGGCATCGGGCAAAGGAGAGGCCGTGGTAATCACGAGCGGCTGGGGATCGACTGTCAGAGTAAAATCTGTCTCGAATTGCTGCTGTGGCGAAGAAGAATCGGTTACCCGAATCGTAAAATTAAAGGTGCCTATGGTATTGGGATATCCGACGATATCAATACTGGAATTATCCGGATGGACAAAATCAAAGTCAAATCCGGCCGGCAAACCGCCTCCATGGTCGGTCCAATCATAGGGCAGCGTGCCATTGATTGCATCCACTGTGGTGGTATAGTTCTCATATTGCACGGCATTGGGCAAAGAAGGGGTTGTAATCTGCAATGCCGCTGGCGCTCCCACGGTGAGTGTAAATGTTTTGGTGTCACTGAGACCGGGATTCACGTTATCGGTGACCTGAACGGTAAACGAAAAGGTTCCGGTCTCCGTTGGGGTACCTTCGACCCAGGCGACCTCGATGGCATCTCTAAAGCTCATTCCCACAGGAAGCGTTCCTGAGGTCATGGTCCATGTAAAATTATAGCTGCCGCCATCAGCGTCGATGCGTCCTTCATAGAGCTCACCGACAGTGGCATCAGGTAGAGGGCTGGACGTGCTGATGGTCAAGGGAGACGATTCAATCGTTAGGGTGTAATTGCGTTTATCTGTAAGCTGAGGTGATCCTGCATCCGTCACCTGGAGAGCAAAATCAAATGATCCTGCCTCGGCTGGGGTACCAAAGATTTCAACACTCTGATGATCTGAATCCATATATTCCAGTTCGAGTCCAGGTGGCAGCGAACCGGCAATAATGTTCCACTCTATCGGCACTGTCCCCCCCTCGGTGACCAGTATCGTTCTATACACTTCACCTACGGTTCCGGAAGGCAAAACCCTGGTTTTAAGGACCAAAGGCTGCACAGCGACATCGATCTCGAATTGTGTGGTATCTGCCAGGCCGGCATGACGATTATCCTGCACCCGAACAGTAAACACATAACGTCCCGCAACATCAGGCGTGCCTTCGACCCAGGCAGCTTCTCCGGCATCGCGAAGCGTCAGTCCCGGCGGCAAGGTGCCGTCGATGAGACTCCAGGTATAATCATAACTGCCGCCCTGCGCATCGATGCGGGTTTCATAGGGCGATCCCACGGTACCCGGGGCCAAGGGCGACGAGGTGGTGATTCGTAGAACCGCAGGATCGATGGTCATCGTAAATGTTTGCTCGGCAACTTGCTGCGGCTCTGATGCATCGCTGACTCGCAAGCTGAATGTAAACGATCCGGCCTCTGTCGGTGCACCCACCAAATCGACCGAGCGGGTTTCCGTATCCGCATCATCCAGGATCAGGCCCAAAGGCAGAGAACCGGACACGATGCTCCACTGCAGGGGCATGATCCCGCCTTGTGCTGTGACGGTTGTCTGGTATTGTTGACCCACCGTGCCATCGGACAAATCCTGCGCTGGCAGCAAGAGGTCTGGTCCGTTGATTTCGAGTGCAAAGCGTGCCGTGTCTGTCAGACCGGTATGCACATTATCCTGCACCTGAATCAAGAGGTTAAAATGACCCGCCGCTGTGGGCGTGCCTTCGATCCAGGCAGCCTCGCCGGCATCGCGAAGCGTCAGTCCCGGCGGCAAGGTGCCGTCGATGAGACTCCAGGTATAATCATAACTGCCGCCCTGCGCATCGATGCGGGTTTCATAGGGCGATCCCACGGTACCCGGGGCCAAAGGCGATGAGGTGATCATGTGCAGACCGGCCGGATCGATGACAATAGAAAATTGCTGATCGCTCGACATGGGCGGATCCTGAGCATCTGTGACCTGCAGGGTAAAGAAAAACGACCCCGCGTTGAGTGGATTGCCGGCGATGGCCATTCCGCTCGAGTCCTGTGGCAGTCTGACCAACGCGAGTCCATCGGGCAGAGCCCCCTCGGTCACTTGCCAGGTATAAGGCAGCCGGCCGCCCAGAGCAAAAATAGGTTGCAAGTAGGCTTGACCCACTTGCCCCGGAGCCATGGCGTCTGTTACAATACTTAACTCGGACGCGCGGACCCTCAGTCTCAAAGGAATGGACATGATCTGATCGGTAAAAAGGGTGTCAGAGACAGAAAAAGTGATATCGAACCAGCCTGCTGTGGCGGGCATGCCTTCTATCCAGAGACACTCGCCAGCTGTTCGCCAATCCATACCGACAGGCAGGCTACCATTTTGCAGAGACCAGTCAAAATGCGTTGATCCTCCCTCTATACACAACATGGTTTGATAATAGTGCCCAACCTGTGCGTCTGACAATGAATCTTTGGGAGCGCTCCATTGCTCATAAATGATGATCTTGAGCGTTCCCGAATCCACATTGACCGGAACGCTGTTATCCTGGACTGTGAGTGGAATATCGAATTGTCCGGCTGTCTGGGGTATTCCGGTGATAAAAAGTGAATCAAACCCGGTAAATTCAAGTCCTGGTGGCAATGCTGACTCTTTTATTTGCCACTGATAGGGCGGAATGCCACCCTGGGCATGCAACGAGAATGAAAAGGCAGTATCTTTTATACCATACAGGGTCAAGTCACGACCCATCAATTGAAGGCCTGCGGTTTCGATGACCTGAAAGGATACCCAGTCACTCCATGGAGACATGCCGATGTCATTCTCTGCTGCAACCCTGTAATAATAGATACCGGGATCCTGTTCCGTGACCTGAAATAGAGTATCCGCTCCCTCGAAAACAGAACGCGAATCAATGAATAAACTGTCCCCTGATTCCTGCAGGTGATAGACCCGGGCACGGTCGACGGTATGCCAGCGTAGAGAGTAATTGCCGGTGGTATTGATATTCGAACGGTTCAGGTCTGTAAATGCAGGGAATTCTGAAGGAAACTGGGGTTGAGCGTCAAGATGTATGGAAACCGTGGAATGGGGCTTGACCAGCACCTTTGAGGTATCTGCACGAAACAGGATTGATCCTTTGTCATTGAGAGCTTGTACAGAAATATTATAGATCCCCAATTCCAGAGACATATTGACGTTTTCAGAAGGCGTGAATTCAGAAACAATCTTGCCCGGATTGATTTCGCATTTGATTTTGACAATATCATCGGGAGATACCGTTCTTTTTTGTAAATCCGAATCACTTGTGCCTGCCTGCCAGTCAATCTGAATGACCAGATCGCCATATTCGGGTTCGGTGACCTGGTAACAGGATAATAATGTTAGCATTAGAAAAAACAGAGAATGTAACCATCGCATGTTCATGCCGCATCCTAGAGTCTATGAGTCAGCATTAAACTGGTTCGAAATTCATTATAGGTTCTCGAGCCCTGAAAATTGTTATAAAAGAGGGTAAACAAAATCTGATCTCTCTGGCTAAACCGGAACGTTGAGGTGATCCCTGTCCGTACAAGCCGGTTATCACGGATCAGCGAACTGGAGCTGAATAGCGACGAAATCAGTCTGTTATCGAATGCCGTATGAGAGGCCCGCACAGAGTACACCTGGGTCATATAACTGCCGGCAGTACCCGAATCCCGGTGTGACAGGCCAGCGACAAGACTGCAGCGAAGCTTTTGTGACAATCGTATTTCAGAGGTCAGATTCAATGTATGATAGCGCGATTTTTGATTGGCATGAGCCATGTTTTTAAGTGAGGTCTGAAAGGAATACTGTACACCGATTTGTCGCAGACTGGACACCTGATCGAATACCAGGGATTGATGGGAAGTGAAACTGAAATGGTCATAATTCCAGTCCAGTGAATCAAAACGAGCCTCATTTCCCATAAGGATCATACTCGCACTGTTGCTGGATCGCCAGCGGTCACTCATGCTATTCACGGAAGCGCGCAGTTGATTGCGTATGTTGGTCGACTGTTTTTGACCGAGCAGATTATCAGAGCGTCGATCCCACCCCACCCGAAAACGATACTTGCGGAGGCTCCAGCTGCTGTTCAGAGTCAGTTGTTTACGGTCATTGATAAAAGAGGGCAAAGCCAGGGAAACATAGCCCGGACCGATATATCGGTACTTGGCAGCCACTGATGTTTTACCGGATTTATATTGGATCCCAGTATGGTAGGCATAATCGAAACGGCTGGTCTGATTGACCGAAAACAGGGATGAAAAAAGTTGGCGCAATGCCGGAGCAGCAATAAAATCGCTGATTTCGGCATTTTGGGCAGTAAGATCTTTGGTATACAAACTCCCCATGACCTCGGCATTGAGCTCGAGTCGTTTATCGAACAAATAGAGTCGTGAATTGAATCCGGCGATGCTATTCTCCTGTGGTGTGAGTGAAACCGGATTGTATGGCGGTTCGACCCAGATCGTATCGAGTTCGGTTTCCAGGGTATCGGGATTCAAAACCCAGAGATCGACAGAATCGGGTCGGGATAACGATGCGGCATCATCTTTGACATGAGTAAAGATGAGGTCGAAAAAAGAGCCGTATTCAAGACCATACCCCAGTTTTGTCGACACGAGATACTGTGAATAGGCTTGATGGATGACATTTCCATCGATCGCACGATGGGTTTGCCCGCCACCCATCGCCAATCGCCATTTTTTTGGATGAATGCTGACAAACCCGCCGCGCACATTGATCCCGTTGTAAGACAGAGGAGAAAAAAATTCAGAATAATCGCCGGCATGTGCTCTCCCCCATGTCCATTGTGGATGTACCCCCAGAAAATTCATATCTTGTCTCGCATGACTGCTTTCAGTAGAGGCGAGAAGATCCACGGCCATGGAAAAGCTGGGAGTAAAATAGAGTGACGAGCGCAAAGAGAGCCTAGCTGTACCCGGATCCCGTCGAGGCTGCATGCCTTGAATGTTATAGGCCTCGCCATAGAGACTGCTCTGTCCGGTCAATCGAACATTGCGGGCAAGAAAATTTGAGAGATCCGCTTTGACGCTACAATGTCCGCCCAACAAGAGAATGAGCACCGACCCAACAAGGTAAATAGGACATCTTTCCGGCATTCTTTTGGTATCCAGATTGAATGGAATATCGAATTGTATATCAGTGCGAAACACTATATCGATGATTGATAACCGATGCCGACAAAAGGTGTGAACCCAAATCCCAAAAAAAGTTGAAAGGATAAAACAATATGTTGCGTGAAATGAAGAAAATAAGGGATATCGCGTGATATCCCTATTAATAGATATTAAAAAAAACAGATATATGCAAGAGTTTTCTTAACGTTTGCGAAATTTGATTATTAGAGGTTATCATTTTTTGATAATGTCAGCACTGCTGTCCAAAATAAAGGAGTATAATCTTATTTCGCGTATATTTACACGCTATTCCTTTGCAATAATATGAAACATTTTGCTTGTGAAAAGCGCCACGATTTTTTATACTTGCGGTAAACGAGTGCTTTAAAATGTATTTTGATCAGCTCTAATATTCAGGAATGGACAATCATATGAAAACCTATCGCGCCCCCTGGAGCAAGATGCTCATCACGATTACCTCTGCGGTCAGTCTGTTATGCATCGGCATGGCCACAGGATTTATGATCAGCCAGCCGGGACTGCTTCCCTGGGGAAC
>WJME01000108.1 GCA_014728115.1 Candidatus Zhuqueibacterota bacterium
CCCAAATCAGTGTCAACGATTTGAACATTTACCCCCGGAAGTTTTTCCCCTGTTTGTGCATCAGATACGACTCCGGCGATCTTTCCTGTTGTGGCTGAGATCGAATCCGTTGAATGAAAAAATAAAAGCACAGTACAAATTAAAAAAATGTACCATTTACCCATTTGAAGCACTAGCGTTTTCTTTGTCATCTCTTTCTCCTTTTAATATTTAAAATGAACAGCTAGAGACAAAGGAAAGAAAATAATTTCTCCAACGACAACTGATATAGATAGAAAAGATTTGCCAGAGGTATATAGTCTGAATTCATTCATCTGGTCTCACATTTAATGTCTAATGCATGGTGCAAATTTTTAAATATAAAATCAATGTAACTGGGGTTATCAACATGTTCTGAACAAAAGTTAACATGGATTAACATCAATCCCACCATGCAAAATAGAGCTCTAATAACATTTTTTACAAAAACTTACGAGCCTTGAAAAATTATGCCGTTTTAACATGTTAAAACTATTTCTTGTCCGTAACCGCTAAACGTTAAGTGCATGGGAAGGGGTTGTTAACGCATCAGTTGATAATGCTTGTCGATATGGGAAATGAATGGAACCAAAACCTTATAAAAGCTTTTGTCAGATTCCACTTGATTATCTTTGATTACTCTGGTTATAATGGCTGGTACTTTTAGAAAAATTCGGGAGGATAAAAAGCGAAATCAAGGGGATAGTGGGCCGGCTAAAAAAGTATCTTCTGGATCGATATCACAAAAATATAAAAGATTTTCACTGAGTCCTGTTCGTTGAATTCCGCGTACTTCGAACAACGCTATGAAATATCTTGAACTGTTATGGTTTTGAAAATTGGAATCGAATTCAGATAAAAACTCGGCATCGGTGAATCTCTTCAATGTCATCTCATTGCCGATTGTATGTAATGAAACAAACATAAAAATCGAATGTTCATTTGGTAATGGCAGTTTTGCCACAATGCAGATATCTTTACGAATACCAAATTGTTCGAAATGAATATCATATCTGTCCTGCTGCCCTGTTTTTTGATTTTTGATACTTACTTCATTTCTGTCCAGGTCACAATCGATTCCAATGTTTTTAATAATGAGTCCCAACCTCCCAAGCTGGCTGTAACTTCCGATAAAAACGATCTCATTTTCATGTAAATCATCAATGATAATATCTGAACTGTATTTTATAATATAATCTGCACTGTTGGCGACGAATATAGGAAGGAATAAAGAAATACCGGTCGCCACATCTTTGGATAAATACCCAATATTTGTTTTTTTGATTTTATCACGCAAGTGTGGATATTTAACCAGATAATTTTCCAACTCGTCACTCGATTTAACTTTATCGTTCTTTATATGCCAGACCTCATCATTCTCGGCACTGAGTTCATATACATAATGATTACCCAGCACGAAAAGAATCGGGGCTTTACTCTCCAAAAAATCGTACCATATGGAATTGTCTGAGAGTAATTTTTCAGAAAAATCTACCGATGGACATTTGAATAAAGCAAACACCGAAAGCAAGCCAATGACAATATAACTACCAATCCTTAAAGGAGTTACCCATTTCTTTGCACGATGATGAACATCTATGGTATCAGAAAAACGTACCTGATAGTGACCTTTGGGAATTGATAATTTTATCTCATCATCCTTGCCTTCATTTTGATAATATTTTTCCAGTTTCAATCTTAATTTATAAATATATACTCGAACGGTCGCATCATTCACAGGATCGTAATTTTTATCCTTATGAAATAACGTATACGCAAGCTCGGACTCTTTGGGAATATGATTCTGAATTTCACAGTCTACCAAAAATTTTAATATTTTTTGGAACAAATCCGCATTATTAAACTCGGTACTGTGGAGTATTTGTTCGAGAATTTTTCTTTTCGTTTTAGAATTCATAGCGCTTTCATATCGTGATACCAGTCAACTATGGAGAATTGGTAATTTTTTGTATTCCCAGTACAGCCGGATCCTCTCTTGCAACCCCCAATTCTTTTGCAATCCACGATGCATTGCTTTCCATTTTCAAGATAATGTCTTTTGCTTCCTTACCCGTAACACCCATCCATTGTATTTTTTGCTTTATCATTAATTCTTTTGATTCAGGACTGTTTAATGCAGACATGAAAGCTTTATCAAATTTTTCTTTGACATTATTGGGTACATCTGCTGGGAGCATAAATCCAATCCATTGAAACAAATGAGTATAGGTTTGTTTTATAGTGGGAAATAATTCTGTTGCAGATTCTACATAGCCCAACCCATCGAATTCGAAACCGTCGAGTTCATTAACCAATAGCACATTGATCTTGCCATTCCTGACATAATCATATATTTCATCAGCCGAGCAGCTGATCGCATCGATCTTTTTATCAAATAATGCATCGATGGCAGGGCCGCTTCCATTGAATGGAACATGTCTGAATTCAACCCCTGCAGCCACAGCAAATTGCTTGGCTTTGATATGCCACAGTTTTCCAAGACCGGAATTTCCCACCGAGACTGTTCCGGGTGATTGATGTGCAGTATCTATCAATTTATGAATATCCACAAATTCTGATTCTTTTAATACAGCCAAAACGCCGGGAGAACCGCCCGCTATATAAAACTCCCAATCCCGCGCCATAGGTGCAACGCCATTGACGCCAAAGAACACAGAGCTTTCCGAACTCCCCAAGACACTATATCCGTCATGTGGACTGTTCCATACTTTCATGGCCCCTTTGCCACCCAAAGAACCCGGAACATTCTCACATATCATCTTGACTCCTAACTCTTTTTCCATGATCGAGGAGAGATGCCGCGACCAACGATCCGTACTGCCTCCTTTGGAGGAAAATATAACGACTTTAATATCTCTATTAGGAAAAGTATCCTTTTTTAAGATATTACAAGAAGTAAATAATATCAAAAAAACGAACAAACCGGTCGCTTTAATTGCTATGCTGTTCAACTCTTCCTCCAAAACTATATTAAAATAGGTTCGAAAAATAGAATTAGAAACTCATCTGGACCAATACCAATCAAATTGGATTCAAGATATCCCATAATCGATAGAAATACAAGAAAAAAATGCCTGGAACCCGAAAAGTGCAATTGGTTCGTAGAGTTGCAAGACTCTACATCTTGCCCGGTTTTGCACGGTACATCACAACCGCGCTGGGAAATGTGAAAAACAAATAAAAGGACATGCATAATCGCGGCATTATTGGCCTTGATTCCTGTTCATCCGCGGTCATTAGCGGTTCCCAAAATTTCCCCCTGGAATTATTCCGTTGATTAACCTATATTGTGAATCGAACACGTAAATCCAAGGACTGGCAAATGACTCTCTCTGACTATTTTTCCCCCAGAACCCACATCAAAGAACCGGTCGATCATGTCGATCCGCGCATCGGCGGTATCAGCCACATGCTGGTGCCCACCTTTCCGACCGTGCATCTGCCCAACAGCATGGTACGCATGCAGGCGGAATTCACGCCAAACAATTCCGACTGGATGGCAGCCACAAAAATTTATGGCTTTGGGCTAAACCTGCCGGCGCATCGTGGCAGTTTGGTCACCACTGTGATGCCTGCTTGCGGCGAACTCGTTCTCGATGCCGATCATACTGCCTCGGCTATGGATCACGATCTTGAAATCGTCACTCCTTACCACTATGGCGTCTATCTCGAAGATCCGGAGATCATCGTGGACATGACCCCGGCAGCCAGAGGCGGGGGTATGCAATTCACCCCTTTGCACGACAACGACATGAACCTGATTTTCCGCTGCAAGGAGGAGGGATTTCTCGAGTGGCTGGACGACCAGACCCTCCGAGGGTGGGAGCTCTTTCGGGGCGTCCGGCAATATTTTTATGCAAAACTTTCCAAACCCGCCCGGGAATTCACTGTGTTTGCCGGACTAAAGCAATCCGATGAATCCGCATTACAGGGAAAAGAGATCGGGGCGTTTGCACGATTTCCCGTAAACCTTGAAGAAAGGGTCTGGCTGAGCTATGCTATTTCGTTCATCGATCTCGATCAGGCCGAAAAAAACTATCGGCATGAACTCGAGCATTCGGAATTCGATACGCTCAGGCTCAGGGCCCGCCAAAAATGGAATGACACGCTGTCCCGTATCGAGGTCCATACCGACAATCCCGCCAGGAAACGGTCTTTTTACACGGCCCTGTACCGCAGTTTCGAGCGCATGGTGAATATCACCGAAGACGGCCGCTATTACAGCGCTTACGATAACAAAGTGCACTGTGATGACCGGCCGTTTTATGTCGATGACTGGATCTGGGACACCTATCGCTCCACTCATCCCCTGCGCTTGCTGCTCGCTCCGCAGATGGAACAGGACATGATCCAATCCTATGTACGCATGTACGAGCAGAGCGAATGGCTGCCGACTTTTCCGCAAATCTTTGGTGATGCCGGCGCCATGATTGGGCACCATCAGGCCGCCTTTGTCACAGATGTCTATCGCAAAGGGTATCGTGATTTTGATATAGAGACAGCCTATGAGGGCTTGAAGAAAAACGCCACGCAGGGCACCATGATCCCGTGGCGCGAGGGTCCGGCCACAGAGCTGGACAAGATCTATCGCGAAAAAGGCTTTTTCCCGGGACTGGCGCCGGGTGAAAAAGAGACCGAGCCCCTCGTCGACGACTTTGAGGGCCGACAATCCGTTTCCGTCACCCTTGACCACGCGTATGATGACTGGTGCCTGGCACAGCTCGCCAGAAAACTGGGCAAGCACGAGGATGCGGAAAGGTTTACAAAGCGCGGTCAGAACTGGCGTCATGTTTTTCATCCTGATCATGGCTTTGTGGTGCCCAAGGACAAAGACGGCAACTGGATCGAGCCCTTTGATCCGCGCTTTACCGGTGATTTTGGCGGACGAAAATATTTTGCCGAGATGAACAGCTGGATCTATACCTGGCATATCCAGCACGACATCGACGGCCTGATCGAGGTCATGGGCGGCAACGAACAGTTTCTGCAAAAGCTCGAGCAGCTTTTTCACGAACCCCTGGGTGTGATCAAATACCGTTTTCTCAGCCAGTTTCCCGATTCCACCGGACTCGTCGGTCAATATGCAGCCGGCAATGAACAGAGTTTTCACATCCCGTATCTGTTCAATCATGCCGGTGCGCCCTGGAAAACCCAGAAACGCATCCGCCAGATCATGGATCTCTGGTTCAGAGATGATGTCATGGGCATTTGCGGCGATGAAGACGGAGGAGCGTTATCCTCGTGGTATGCGTTTTCTGCCATGGGCTTTTATCCCACGTGTCCCGGCAGCACGCGCTATGACATTGGCTCGCCCGTGTTTGAAAAAACCGAGATCCATTTGGGCAATGGCAAAACCCTGACCCTCATTGCAGAAAACGTCTCTGCCTGCAATAAATACATTCAATCCATGACCATCGATGGCCAGCCCTGGTACCATGCCTGGTTGGAGCACGAGCAAATCATGGCAGGCGGCGAGATCGTCTTTCAGATGGGATCCCGGCCCAATAAAGAGTGGGGTATAGAAAAGAAATAACCTTTCAGACTCTTGTTTTCTTTGCAAGCTCCAAACCGCGAATGGACACGGATAAACGCGGATGAAACGTTCGAAAACTAGAGAAAAAAATATTAAACCCGTCACATGATCATAAAAATCAACCTGCCAATGAATAATCAAAGCAGCAGATTTTGATTCGCACACAAGGCTGTTCATTCGCGGTTGACGTCCAATCAACAGCCATGAAGCATCTTGTGGTATATGCAACATCTCACCAGTCATTAAAAAATGACAGGCAAACACAATCCGTCGTTTATTTTATATTCCCACCCCAAAAACAACCACGTAAAATCAAATACTTGGGGCAAAAATATGTGGTATAATAATTGCCTCATAATAATAAAATTTATTTGCAAACAAACAACTTGACAAATCTCATTTCGGATTGTTTTTTAACTGCAATGTTTTTTGGGTACATACTAACACTGTGAAAACATTCAAGTATTTCCAGCAAAAGGAGAAAAGGTGAAAATTTTCAAGAGTACTCTTATTCTGATCACTATCGTGGCCTTACCTGCCCTGGCGCAACTTGTAGTAAAAAATTCTAATGGCGACCAACTGATGATCGTGAATAGTGACGGCCAGGTCGGAATAGGCGTCACCTCGCCGGCAGCCGGCACAAAACTGGAAATTGCGGGAATGACCAAGACCGATGACTTGCGCGTAGGCACATCTGCTGCCGGTCAGGCGCTGGTTGCAACCGACGCCACCGGCACCGCCACCTGGGGAACGATCGGAAGTGTCGGCGTTACCGATAACAGCCTTACTGCCACAGATCTCCAGGTGAATGTTGTGAGTTCAGTCGAAGGCGTGATCAACGACGGAGGGAATATCGATCTGGTGCCAACAGGAAATATTACGATCACACCGAATAATTCAACCAACCAAATCACGATCGGCTCAGAGCCAGCCACATTCACCCACAGCCTTGCACATAGTCAAGATATCTTTTATACGGGCACACCACACACTATTGGCACTGCCTATACCGTTCAAGAAAGCGGAACCTATCTGATTATTTTAACTGTGGATGCGCAAAATTTGATGCATAATGGGGCAGCGACTAAAACATATGCCAATAATGCCTTGGTATCATTTTGGCTCGAAAAGGGAAGTACAAGAATAGGAACCGGAGAGTGCACACTCCAGTCCTATGCCCAGGGCTGGCCGAACCATCCTACTGACGGTCAATATGCATTGTGGGCCAATCGGGCAACAGTGAGCCAAACCTATATTGCCACTCTGAGTCAAAGCGACCAAATTAATCTGAGAGGCGGGCTTGCTAACGAAAATACCGGTGCACACATTTTCCATACACACACTCGAATAACCGGCATCCGTTTGTACTAGACGTTTTCCTGGGTTTTTCTCCTCTGTTCACGGATTGTTCCGGATACAGCGAAGAAAAACCCTATCCTCTTTTCAGAATCGACTAGAATTCAATAGTCACACTCTGGCCGGCATAGACGCCGTGCGGCAATTGTACAGAAATCTCACTCTGTCCACTGGCCTCATCCCAAGCTGCCTTGTACCCCTCTCCTCTGCTCTCGATTTTTTTCGATGTCCATATATGAACCTTTCCCAGCTTGCGCGATGGATCGGCGACAGAGAGTTTTATCATTTCATTCCCTTCGAGTTCGAGCATCATCAAGCCGGGATGATCCATTCCGATTCTATCGCCACCGGCGAACTCGACCTCGCCAAAGGTATGAAAAACAACCTGACAGATGCCGAGTGCGTTATGCCTTACCGCCTGAAGTTCCGCAGTGTTTGATAATATATCAATATCCTGCTTCTGAGAGGCAAACTCCAAAGCGGATTCGGTTGTCGCAGGTACGACAATATATTGGTAAACCGCTCGCTGAGGTCGCTTGCCGTGCTCCAACCATAATTTAAAGACTCTGTGACGAACCGTATCCCTTGGCGAATCGGTTTGGCGGTTGATCTCAAACCAGGTTCCTGTGGCTCTGTCGTTCGTCAAGTGTACTCGCGTTGGTTCGGGAAAAAGATACCCTACTCTGTCATGTAAAACCCATTCAACATTGCCAAGAACATGTTCGCCACTCGGAATTTCGCCCTTGAATTTTCCACTTTTTACAATGGGCCGGCCGTCCAGATAGCACTGATTCAGAGTCGTGGCAACCGGCATGTTCGCCCGCGCATCGATGCCGGCACCCAAACAAACGTATTCATGGTCGAAAAAGAACCACGCTTTTTTCGCTTTGAGCGGATCATGTGGACTGGCGAAATCGTACGCCACAGCCCCATAGAGTCCGTCTGTCACGGCTCCCACAAATTCGGTCAGCCCCTCTTTTTGAATCTCTGACGGGGGCGGCATGTCCGGCCTTTGCATGATCGTTGCGCCGGGAATTTTCTTCCAGTCATATACCGGTGCGATATTGAAATATTCGTCTCCGGTAACCGAGAGGTAATTCGTGCCGTCCCCGCGGTGATGGTTTTTCAATCCCTCGCTGTTATACGGCTGTTCCATGTTGTGGTTGCGTACCGAATGCATGCGCACCGACGTGAACCAATCCGGACGCTGATGTACATAATATTCAGTCTGCCAGAAAAACTTTGCAAAGGACATCGAGGGAGAAATTTGGCCTTTTCTGATTGCCATGATCTCCTTCAGCTCTTCTTTACGATAATCAGATGCCATCAACAGCTGTTCGATGATTTCGATACCATGGAGATTGCTGCTGCGTTCTCTGGAAATATCACGATTTTTGGTGGCCGGGTCACTCGATCGGCCATAGACCATCTGCTTGCAAATGCCGTCGAGATAATAATCGATCAGCTGGGTTATTTTTGCATCGGAAAACGCATAGTCAGTGCCCTGCACCCAGGCAGCCCACTCTGCAAATGCGTGAGCATATCCCAGACCATAGGAAAGTGTATTGTTGACGCGGTCGAGACGATGATGGAAACTGTAATCATGTTGCATACCCCGATGACCGGTGGAGAATTTGATTTCGCCTTCGATCACTTTCATGACCCGGGCAAACTGCTCCTGGTCCCCCGTAAAGAGAAGATTTTTTGCCAGGATAGCGGCAATTTTGATCCTGTCTCCACTGGGACGTGCACCCGATGCATCGAGATGGGCACGGCCGATGATGGGCTGTGCTTTGTCCACAATCTCCCGGGGCAGTTCGTCTCCCACGAGTAACATTATAGTGACCAGATTACGCGGGGTTCCGATCTGATTGTGCCACCAGTTTTCACAGAAAAAATCATTTTGCACCCAATATGCCAGGGCCCTTACGAGGATGTCTTTGACCTGCTTGTTTTTGTGATATCCTGAATCCGGATTGCGATAGGCCTGAGCCAGGGTTACCATATTATTCGAATGAAAGCGGTGCTCAAAGGCCTCACGCGAGACATCCTTATAGTCGATGCCCGGCCAGGTGCTGTCAGGTCTGAATGTGTCTAAAAGATCCTGTACCTGCTCATCATGAACAGCGTGTGGCATCAACTCGGCAACAACCCGTTCTTTAATCCGTTCGAAATCATCTCTATTTGCAAGAGTTGTGGAAACACCTAATGTCAGCAAAGCCAGTATTGCAGTCATTAAAGATCTATTCACAACCCGATGCCCTGTGAGCGTGATCATTGTGTTCATCTCCTGTCATTTTTCATAGAGTGATCAAAATAGCCATTCCCAGGCTTTGAATCAAGGACAAAGAAAATTTTGCGAATCCCTCTTTATGTGCACAAATGTCCTGTATTCAAACAAGATGTTTGCTTTTTTGACTGAAAATCACTATTTCTGATTAATCCAAATTTGAGAGAATATAACGATGAAATATCTAATGCTCGTCAATCCCCATGCCGGCAGAAAACGCGGTGCTGTTATGGCAAAACAAGCGCTCGCGACGCTCTTGCAAAAGGGTATCGAGGTTGAGACCATTTACTCTGAATACAGCAAACATTTGAGCGAAATCGCCCGTCAGGAGGTCAATGGCGATTGGCAGGGTATCCTGGCTGTAGGCGGCGATGGCACCCTGTTCGAGGTGATCAATGGCATGATGCAGGGCAATCCATCTCTGCCCCAACCACTGGGTGTCATTCCGGTCGGTACGGGAAACTCTTTTTCCAGGGACCTGCATATCAACTCCCTGAATGATGCCCTGCAAAAAATCGTGTCCGGGAAAACCCGTCCGGTTGATTTGGGCAAGTTTGAGTGCGATGAGGGAGAATTCTATTTTATCAATATCCTGGGATTCGGATTTGTTGCAGATGTGGCACACAAGGCCTCTTTTTATAAAAGCTGGGGCAGCCTGAGCTATGTCATCGGTGTGTTTAGCATTACCCGGCATTTGCAATCCTATGACCTCGAATTCGAAATCGACGGCGAATCTTTTCATCGTGATAATGTATTCGTCGAAATCTGCAATTCCACCAAAACTGGGGGCGATATGATCATGGCTCCAGAAGCCCGGATCGATGACGGAATTCTGGATGTGGTTCTTTACAATAAATCCACAAGGCGGCGACTGTTGCAATCCTTTCCCAAAATATTCAATGGCACGCATGTCCACCTGCCCGAGGTCGAGGTGTTCAAAGCCCAAAAAATGAGCTTTACCCCTGATGTACCTAAAATATTGACACCGGACGGAGAGATTACCAGCACGACTCCTGTTTCCGTGTCCATCCTCCCCGGGAAAATTCGGATCTTTGACTCATGATGAAAAAGTTTTCATCTGCTACAGCATGGATTTCGGGATTGAGTGTCTTTATTCCTTTGGGGTCCCTGGTTTTGTTGCTGTCCTTTTTCCTGGATCACCGGCGTTTAGACGGATTAATCAAACTTACCTGCAAATGGGTCTTGCATGCGGTCAGGGTAAAAGTCAGGGTCGAGGGTCTTGATCGGTTTTCTCAAGACCGACCGTATCTGTTTCTATGCAATCATGTCAATATTTTCGATGGATTTATCCTCATGGGATATATACCGACCCTGGTGCGCGGAGTGGAAGAGGCGTCCCATTTTAAGCGATTTTTTTATGGCCCTCTGATCCGGCGTATCGGGATTATCCCCATCGACCGCCGCAATCCCCGCAAGGCCCTGGAGAGTCTGGCCATTGCACGGGAGAGGCTAGCCAATGGCACCTCTATATTCATTCTTCCCGAAGGAGGCCGCACCCTGGATGGCCATCTCAAACCCTTTAAACGGGGTCCGTTTATTCTTGCCAAACAGGCAGGTGTAGGGATTATCCCCATGGCCATGTCCGGTGCCTATGCAATCAATCGCAAAGGCAGTTTATTGATCAAGCCGGGGCGGGTCACACTGCGATTCGGCGAACCGATTGTGCAAGACACCATAGACCATCTGGATGCCAACGAATTGCGCTCTCTGGTGAGGGAACGCATGGAAACTCTGTTTATGGGTCCTGCGGATCCTTTAGCATAAAGTGCCTGGCGTTCAGGCTGGTGTTCAAATCCACCCAGAGACAAGTGCTTGTCATTTTTATACAGTTTTCGTATACTAGAGAGTTCCAGTCAACACCTGTCGGAGACAAGGCCCGTTCAGCCCTGCCACACATGCAACAGGCTGTCTCAAAGGCAAAAGAGCTGCAGGTTCATGGCTGGTATATGCGTGAGGCGCTGATGGTTCTGATCGATTCCTTGCAACAATGAAACCGGGTCGACATATTACACCCCGCGTATGGCCATGAACACCGGATATCAAAAAGTTATTGGAACGCTTGAACCAGCGATGATTTTGTAAACCATACTCTAGAGGTCGACATGAAAAAATTATTGATTCTGCTGTTCTATTTCACTATGGCTTTATTGACTGCAGCACACACCTTTGCCACACCGCTGGCTCAGGATGACACCGTCAGGGTGAGAGAAATCGCTGATCTGCCCGTCGTGGATGGCAAACCCGATGATCGGTGCTGGCAAGACTGTACCTGGCAAGCCATCGACCAGGTGTGGATCGAGTACGGCCAAACCCTCGATTCCACGGATTTCACGGGTCGCTATAAAATTGCCTGGTCATCATCCACCAATTTGCTCTATTTTTTGGTAGAAATCGTTGACGACGCCTTTGTGGATGGCTATGTCTATAACAGCAATCCGTCGCAGGGGGGCGGGTATCCCGATTATGACATTGTCGAGGTCTTCATCGATCATGACAAGTCCGGCGGCCTGCATGTATTCGACGGAATAGGCAATACCGCCACAAATTGGGGTTCCAATGCCGAGAATGCCTTTTCCTATCACATCGCAACCGACCTCATGCCCGATGGCCAGGCGACCACAGAAAAGGTGGTCTGCGATATTGCCGGCAAGAACTGGGGCGACTATTTCATTCCTGACTATAGCGACCATCTGCCGGATTTTGCCATGCGCCAGGCAGAGGGAAAGTATATATGGGAGTTCTCTTTGCAGGTTTATGATCATTCATATCATGCACAAAATCCTTCAGCCTCTCGTGTGACCCTGCAGCCAGGCGATATCATGGGCCTGTCGCTAGCTTATTGCGATAACGATGATCCCGATGAACAACCCAAAAAAAGAGATCACTTTATCGGCTCGGTCTGGGTTCCGGAACAGGCGTTCAACGACCACTGGAAGGATGCAGACGGCTTTGGCACCATCGAATTGCTCGGCACGAGCACCGGCGTCAACAAATACAACGAGATCGACAAAGCCTCTATCCAGGTCTTTCCCAACCCCAGTTATGGCACAATCCATATCCGAGTGCCCGGTGCCAAAGAATTCGATCTGGCTGTCTATAATCTGCTGGGTCATAAAGTATACGAAAAACCCTCGGTAAAGCAGGAGGCCTCTACCCATCTGGCCCTGACTCTGAGTCATCTGCCCAACGGACTCTATTTTTTGAATATAAGATCGGATTATTTTATGGTAACGCGCAAGATTACGCTTGTTAAAAACAAATGAACGGAAATCGCGCTCATAAAAGGAATCTCAATCAGTTAATCCAAAATTGTTCTTTTCATCTTTTCCCCGATCCACATGAAAAAAAGGAGGTCCTTTGAAACTATTCTCTGTAATCTTGTACATTGGTTTTATCACCACTCTTGGTTTCACCCAACCCACTCTCAACATCCTCGATTACGGCGCCATCAACGATGGCAAAACCCTCAACACCAAAGTCATTCAGCAGGCCATCGACGCCTGCAGCAATGCCGGGAACGGAACGGTCTATTTTCCGGCCGGCCGATATGTGTCAGGCACCCTTTATCTCAAAAGCAATGTCACTCTGTATCTGGATCAAAACACTGTTCTGTTGGGCAGCACCGATCTGGACGATTATCCGCAAACCATACCGGACTATCGCTCGTATACGGACAATTATACCATCCGCAGCCTGATCTATGCCGAGAAACAGCATAATATCAAAATCACAGGCCAGGGCACCATCGACGGTCAGGGCCAGCTTTTTCCGCCCGAACGGCACCCCTATCATAAACGGCCTTTTATGATCCGTATGATCGAATGTGAGAACATTGCCATCGAGAATGTCACGATTCAAAATTCGCCCATGTGGGTTCAGCATTATCTCGCTTGTACTCACCTCGATATCACAGGTATCACCGTAAAAAGCCGCGGCGCAAATTTCAACAATGACGGGCTGGACATAGACGGCTGTCACCACGTAAGAATATCGGATTGTTTTATCGATTCCGAGGACGATGCCATCGTCCTGAAAAGCACCTCTGAAAGAGCCTGTGAAAACGTCAGTATCTCTCATTGCACTCTCACCACACTCAGCAATGCCATCAAATGTGGCACCGAGTCGGTGGGTGGATTTAAAAATATCCGTATCTCTGACTGTCATATCTATGACAATTTCAAATCCGGTATCGCCCTGGAGATCGTGGATGGCGGTGTGATGGATGGCGTTCTTATCGATAATATCACCATGGACAATGTCAATCATCCTATTTTTATCCGTTTGGGAAACCGCGCCAGGCCCTATACGGAAAACGCGCCCAAACCGGGTGTAGGATCGATGAAAAACATCACGATCACCAATGTGGTGGCCAACCGCATCGGCCGGTTCATGGAATACGACCATGCTTACAGAACTCTGAGATTCAAGTTCGATCACCATGTTCCGGCGTCTATCACCGGTTTGCCCGGGCATGCGCCGGAAAATATTACACTTTCGAATATTTCCATCCAGTACACCGGAGCGAGTCCATATCTCGATCCCGGCATGGAGGTTCCGGAAGCCGAAACCGATTATCCCGAATTCGATGTCTTTGGCCAGCTCCCGGCAGCAGGATTGTTTTGCCGGCATGTCAAAAATCTGACCCTGGAGAACATCAACCTGTCTTTTATCAAACCGGATGAGCGCGTGTCGCTCTATTGCGAGGATGTGCAGGGCTTGTTTCTGTCCAATCTCAAAGAAAACAGCACGGCACTGGAGAGCTCGAAACAGTTTTTCAAAGAGGTGAAAATGATCGATTAAAAAGTGCCGCGGCCTGGCCGCATTGCGTGATACAGACTCTAACATTTATAAATAGGTTGATGATGAGAATAATATTCAAGGTTCTTGCTCTAACAATTTTTCTCAATCTTTTACAGTCACCCCCTATCCTTGGCCGCACCGATGACCCGCTGCAGCGAACCCTGGAGTATAAAGGAGAAACACGACACTATTACATCTGGTTACCGAAAGATTATAACGCAGACAAGACTTATTGGCTGCTGGTCGCGGTACATGGCGGAGGGGGACATGCCCGGACAAACTCTAAAGCCATCAGCATGCGCAAAACCGCAGATGAGGTGAATTTGCCCTGCATCATTATTTCCCCCAAATTCAATACAAAGGACAAACAGGTGAGCCGGTTTCCCATACTCGGGGAAGGCGATTTTCTCAAAGCGGTTGTAAAAACGGTCCGCAAGGAATTCCAGCTCTATGAAAAGATTTTGCTGATGGGCAAATCCATGGGCGGACAGTTTGCTCACCGATTCGCATTCGAGAATCCGGAGATCATTCAGGCCTGCGCCCCGTCCGCGGCCGGCACCTGGACTACGCCGGACGGAAAATTGCTGATCGAACGCTATGGGGTTGTCAATGATCCCGAAATGTTTCTATCGAATCCGGATAATGCCCAAAAAATACCGGAACGGCTGTACAATCTCTTTGACACCCGAACCGCCCGCATCGCCGGGCGCCCGGCCCAAAAAGGAGCTGTCAAGATCCCTTTTCTCGTCATGTGCGGCACATTGGATACCCGGTTCGATATTGCAAAGCGATTTGTGGCATCGCTGCAAAAGGCAGGCTATAGTGTGGAAACAGCATGGCCCCGCACACCGCATACATCAAGCGATGAAAAATTCGACGCTGAATTTGAAAAATTTCCCAGAATGGCTGTCCTGTTTTTTAAAAAGCATATCAAAAATGAACGATAGACAATTTCCCGCTGAGGGTCAAAGAGTGATGGAGATAAAATGACCTCACGCGAAAGAATCATGATCGCCCTGGAAAACGGGTGTCCGGATCGCCTGCCGTGCCAGGTGCATGGATGGATGACCTATTATTTAAAACACTATCTGAACGGCATGGACGAGCCGGAGATCCTCCACCACATACTCGAGGCCATCGTACAAAAGACTCTGCAGGTCACCGAGATGTGGCAGGGAACTGCGGCAGACATGGTCCAAGTCGGCGGAGGTGCAGGATCGAGTACCGTGATCAGCCCCGACTTTTACAGAGAATTCGGACTCGCCTATGACCGGCGCCAGAATGCGGCCTTTCATGAGGTGGGACTCAAAGTGGTCAATCACTTTTGCGGAGGGGTGATGCCCATGCTCGATCTCGTGGTGGAGAGCGGGGCTGACGGCTTGGAAACCATGACCCCTCCGGCCATGGGTGGCGATTGTGATCTGGCCAGAGCCTCCCGCCAGGTCGGGGACAAACTGTTTTTCATCGGTGGATTCGATCAAAATGCCGGATTCGAAAACGGCACGCCGGATATAGCCCGCGAGCTCGTATTCAAATGCTTTGAGGCCACAAAAGATCATGCCGGATATATTCTATGCCCGTCCGACCACTTTTTTCACGGTGACCCGGCCTGCATCCAGGCCTTTGTTGATGCCGCCAAAGCATGTGAATATTGAGTTTTAATTTTCTCTGCGTTCCCCTTGACTTTAGTGATCTGTGTATTTTGGACAAGAGTGTAGCGGAATATATTTCCTCAAGTACGTGTTGCAAAGCATCCAATCGTTCACATTATCACAGGAGGCTATGTGGCACGGATAAAAACTTTGTCCCCGGAATCCACACGCGGAATTCGCCGGTTTCTTTTAACCCTGTTTAAAAAACAATACGGGGGATTTCTTCCCGGCATATTCAGAATCGCGCTTGTCGACCTCAAAATCGGTTTTCCTACGGGTAACCTCTATAAATATCTGCATCTGCGAAAAAAATCACCCCTGACCCGCGTGCAAAGGGAAATGGTTGCCACTGTGGTCAACGGACTGATCGGCGGCGCTCCATGACTGGGTCTGCATACGGCGGCAGTTCGCCGCCTGACCGGAAACGAGCATCTGACAGCTGAATTTGCCACAACATGGCCGACATTCGATCTGGATGCAAAAACAAAAGCGCTTCTGGGCTATGCCAAAAAACTGACCGAGTCTCCCAGTATGATCGATGATTCGGATTATGAATCGTTACGCCAGGCAGGATGGGATGAAAAAGGAATCTATGAAGCAACAGCCCTGATCTCGTTTTTCAATTATTCAGGAAGAATGGAAGCCGCTTCCGGACTGCCAATGGATCAGGTTCCGGAAAATGCAAAGTTTGCTGAAGCAACAGCAGATTATCGTTGATATTTTTACATCCATCGAGGATCGCCAAGGGCATTTACAGACTTGGGGGAAAGCTACATTTGCTCTTAATCGCTCCACTCAAAAAAATATTATCGTAAGCAAAACGATCATTCCCGACCCACCCGATAATTCCGTCCAGGGAGTTCATTAAAACCGATAGTGATCTTGTTACTGGGCGCCACATGATGGGGTCCACCCAGCACATGCCGGGGAACAAGGGTTATGTCTGTTGCGTCAGCTGTAGCACGCATAAAATGCCGGCGATTTATCTCTGCATTCAGACGCATGTCAGATTTCCCCAAATATGTAACACATCGTGATGCGAAACCGATCGGGATCCATCTTTTTTGTCTAGAGAATTTTAAATATAAATGGGGTGGCAGTCATATACGTTCCGCCTTGTGATGTCGTAAACAGATGCGTAGGCTTGCCGTCCTGCATCAGGAGCTGCGGCCGTTCAAACCGGTTGTATCGTTTCAGATGTGGCGGTGCCGGAGGCTGATCGATATAATGATCCGCTGCGAAATAGGCAATTTCAGGCTGGGGCCAGTGAATCCCGTCTCTGGATTCAAAAATCAATCCCACATTGTGGTCGAAAAAACCCATATCACGGGCAATCAGCTTTATATGTCCTTTTTCTATCCACACATAGGCATCCTCCAGTTGCTCGTTGGCCTTGCCTCCTGAAAAATCGATGAGGGGATTATCCGGATGTTTGATATAGGGACCCTGCAACGAGTCTGCGATAGCCAGCCCGTATTTTCTGTTGCCGCGGATAGATTTACCCCGGGCAGCCTCGTGTTCAGCGGTGTTCCACGATTTGTAATACAGCCAGTATTGGCCGTTGGGATGCTTGATGAATGCCGGATTGGTGGTACAATGGTCGTCCCAGGCGCCTTCAGGCCCGGGATCGAGCAAGGGTTCATCAGGCCGATGCCAGGGTCCTTCCGGCGAATCGGCTATAGCCAGTCCGATTCGCTTGGTATGGGTTTTGCCATTGGAATTGCCCATATAAAACAGGCAGTATTTGCCATCTACCACCTGGATGTGCGGATTATGACAGGTGGTACCGTCCCAATACCCCTCTCCTCTGGGTGCCAGCACTGTTTCTGCAACGTGATAGGGCCCTTCCGGGCTGTCAGCGACCGCCCTGGCGATCTCGCATTTGTGAATCCAACCGCCCATTCCGTATTTTGCCGGCCAGCGAGAGAAAAACAGATGGATCTTACCATCTGGTCCGAGTGTGGGTGAATTGCACCAGACATAGGTCTCTTTGAGTTCCAGCACGCGTCCAACAGGCTGTAGCTCTTTGCAAAAACGGGATATATATTTACCCGGATACGGAAATCGCTCCGATGGTTTACCGGATTCAGACAATACTGTTTTAGCGAACAATAGTGAACACGAAAGCTGTGTCATAAAGGTTCTTCGGGATATCATCTTTATTCCTCTTGAAAAATTCAAAACAGTCTCAAAACAATCTCTGCATAAATTTTATAAAAAACAAGGATAATCACCCAGCAAGCCCGCAAGGACAGAAATCACTGTCCCAAATCTCTGACAAGAGAATACAATAAAATTTGAGTCGAACACAGATCAATCCACAAGAATATCTAATAAAGATCGTCATAACCAGTGAGACCTCAACCAAAAAATCCAATGGAGGAAAAGATGACGATCAAAAACAGAAAAACATCAGCGCTCTTTCTGGTCCTTGCCCTGGCGAGTCTTGCTCTGGCTCAACACACACCGGATATAATCGACCGCATCGAGCCGGCACAGGCCGAACCCGGTACAGCAAATCTTGCCGTCTCGATTACCTTGAAAAATCTGGGTACCCCGCCGGTGCCTCCGTCCCGGGTGGTTCCGACTCTAGTAACCATCGGATCGTTGCAGGGGCGCAACATCGTTCGCAACAATCATGTCATCACTGCGGTTTTTGATATTCCTGCCTCATTACCACCAGGTTGCAGCGATTTGGTACTGACCTTCCCTGGCCGAAACCGCAACACGGTTACTTTTTCTAAAACAGCGGCTTTTCAAATCACAAACGATGAGCGTGACAATGAACCGGTGGATCCGAATTCCGAACCTGGCCCTGCAAAAGACCTGGCCTATCCCATCGTGGATACTGGACAAACCAAATTTTATGATGACCATCAGGAAATCACTGCACCCGGACCGGGAGATGCTTTTTACGGCCAGGACGCGCAATATACCGGACATCAGCCAGGTTATTCGATCAGTTCCGATGGTCTCACGGTGCATGACCATATCACCGGGCTGGTCTGGACAAAGAGTCCGGATCTCGACAGAGACGGCGACATTGACATCGATGACAAGCTCTCATTCTCTGACGCACAATCCTATCCGGAAATCCTGAACGCTCAAAATTTTGGCGGCTATAATGACTGGCGGCTTCCGACCATCAAAGAACTTTATTCATTGATGAATTTTACAGGAACCGACCCCAGTGGCCCGGAAATAATAAATTTGATCCCGTATATCGATACCAACACGTTTGATTTTGGGTACGGGGATACCCAGGCCGGCGAAAGGAACATCGATGCCCAATTCTGGTCCAGTACCCTTTATACCGGCAAGGTTTTCGGCAATCAGACCGCAGCATTTGGTTTGAATCTCGCGGACGGGCGCATCAAAGGTTATCCTGCCTCGGGCGGATTCAGAACCAAAACCTGCTATGTCTATTTTGTGCGGGGAAACAGCGATTATGGCACAAACGATTTCACAGACAATGGCGATGGCACGATTACCGATCTTGCCACAGGACTGATGTGGTCGCAGGACGACAATGGCAACGCATCCGATGGCGGGCCCCGTTCTGGGATGACATGGGAACAAGCCCTCTCCTGGGTGCAACAAAAAAACAGCGAAAACTATCTCGGCTATGATGACTGGCGAATGCCCAATGCCAAAGAGCTGCAAAGCATTGTCGATTATTCGCGTTCACCGGATGCCACCCATTCGGCAGCTATCGATCCGGTTTTCAATATTACACAAATCACCAATGAAGCCGGAGAAACCGATTATCCCTGGTACTGGACCAGCACCACTCATCTCAAAGCGAACGGCATGGCCGATGCTGCAGCCTATATCTGCTTTGGGCGCTCTTTAGGGTATATGAATGGGGCGTGGATCGATGTACATGGTGCAGGATCTCAGCGAAGTGATCAAAAGAGGGCGAATTTTGATCGGTATACCTATGTATCGGATGGATTCTATTTTGCACAGAGCCCGCAAGGGGATGCCTCCCGCGTCTATAATTACGTTCGTCTGGTTCGCAATACAATACAGTCTTTTGCCGCCAAAAACACGATATCACACACAGAGACAGCAGCAACAATGCCAAAGACTATAGAGTTGGGTCAGAACTATCCCAATCCATTCAATCCGAACACAAACATCACTTTTTCTCTACCGGAATCGATGGATATCGAATTGGAGATCTTTAACTTGCAAGGGCAAAAAGTTAAATCACTGGCAAAGGGCGTTCATTCGGCAGGACCCCATCAGGTGAGTTGGGATGGCAGGGATGAAAATGGTAACAGAGTCGCTTCAGGAGTCTACATATATCAACTTTTGAGCGGTAATCAGAGAATTGTAAAAAAAATGAATTTTCTCAAATAGCAATCTCTTGCCGGAAGGGATCAGAAATGGGTAATATCCTAGCACTCTGGATATTGCCCATTTTTTCAGGTCGTTCCCTTGCAAGACCTTATAATGAATCGATTACGCCAGCGGTTTCCCGGGCCACCACGATCTCTTCATTGGTCTCCAGCACCAGTGCCTTGAAAGCAGAATCCTGTGCATGAATCATTTCCCGATGCATGGCATTGGCTTGTGCATCCAACCTGAATCCGAGAAATTCCAACGCGGATAGCACCTTTCTCCGCAAATCAGCATCGCGCTGACCAATGCCACCGGTAAAGGTGATGGCATCGATACCCTGTAAAAGGACGATAAATTCGCCGATATAGCGTTTGATATCATAGATAAATTTTTCTCGAGCCAGTTTTGCACGAGAGTTGCCTTTTTCCATTGCGTCCAGGATATCCCGCATATCTCCGGATATCCCGGACAAGCCTTTGAGACCACCGTTCTTTGAACAGTCAGAGAGAATTTGATCAAGGCTCTTGCCGGTCTTTTCCATGATATAGGGAAGCACATAGGGATCCATATCGCCGATGCGCGTGCCCTGAATGAGCCCGGTCTGTGGGGTGAATCCCATTGAGGTATCGATGGCCACGCCATCCCGGAACGCGCACAACGAGGACGAGCCACCCAGATGGCAGGTGATCACTTTGTGTTGCTCTGGCAGCTGACAACGTTTTACGGTTTCGGCAGTGACATAGCGGTGGCTGGCGCCATGGTAACCGTACTTTCGAACGCCATATTTTTCGATCCATTCATAGGGGGTACCATAGACTTTGGCATATTCAGGGGCATTGACATGAAACCCGGGCTCGAACACGCCCACCAGAGGTGTCTCGGGCAACCGTTCGGCAAACATTTGGATGGCCTGCAGATAAGGCGGATTATGAGCCGGAGCCAGATCGGCATAGGCTTCCATGGCTTGCAGGACCCCTGCATCCAGCAAAACAGAACCGTTTTTTTCACCTGCCTGGATGGTCTTGAATCCCACGCCATCGATATCGTCAAGAGATGTTACCAGGCCATACGCGTCATCAGAGATAAAATCGAGCGCTTTTTGAACAGCTTGACGCTGCGATAGCACTGGCAGGGTTGTGGAAGAAATTTGTTCTTCGTTCAACCAAAAACTGACAATAGCATCCTCGCAGCCGACTCGTTCTACATAGCCACGGGCCAGACAGGATTCGTTTTGCATATCGATGAGCTGGAATTTAAAGCTGGAAGAGCCGATATTGCAGACGATAATGAGCATGACAGACACCCGATGATTTGACGTATTCAATACATGGACAAACCGCAAGATGCACCCATTACAAGGGCACAGCAACGAGATTATGAGCGTCCCGCGTTGAGGGTGTATCTTGCGGCCATCCGGAATCCACTTTGGCCCCTGTCAACTCAGCTGGGCCAAAATGGTTTGCGTGACTTGTTTGATCAGTGCTTCTTTATCGATACCGTTCGTGGATGCGATACGGGCATTTTTTTCCTGAGCAGCTTCTGATCCACAGGTACGGGTATAGCCTTTGCTGCTTTCAGGCACTTCACAGGTGCCTTCGTTTTCACAAGATTTGCAAACTCCGCCTGTACTGATCCCGAAATTCTGTCGTAAATCATACAACTTTTGCACCTGATCCCGATTCAGCACATTGGTATGTCCCAGTTGCTGTGCCACAAAAGCGATATGGGCAAAGTGTTCCAGGGTTTCCATCTTGTGATAAGCGTTCAGGACATCTTTGCCAATCGTCAAAGCACCGTGATTGGCAAGCAAAAAGGCATCATGATCGCCAAGAAATTTCAGCACCGGAGTATAAAATTCGTCGGTGCCGGGTGTTCCATACTCGACCAGCGGGATCGATCCCAAAGCCACAACGACCTCAGGAAGCACGCATTGATCCAGCGACAGTCCGGCTACAGCAAATCCTGTTGCATTGGGAGGATGCGCATGACAAACGCTATTGACATCCGGCCGTTCCTTATAGATATTGAGGTGCATATAGACCTCTGAAGAAGGTTTTTTGCGACCCGACAAGATCTTGCCCTCATAATCAACCACCACCAGGTCTTCCGGATCCATAAATCCTTTACTGACGCCGGTTGGGGTGATCACCACGCGCTTGTCATCGATACGGGCACTGATATTGCCATCGTTCGACGCCACATAGCCGCGGTCATAGACACGTTTGCCAGCGTGAACGATATCCCGTTTGAGAGAAAAAAGCGTTTTTTGCAAACCTCACTCCTATTTTTTGCTGCCTTTATCCGGCAAAATGGATTCGACGTCAGCATGGGGTCTGGGAATGACATGCACAGAGAGCAGTTCGCCCACTTTTTCAGCAGCAGCTGCACCAGCATCGGTCGCTGCCTTGACTGCGCCAACATCGCCGCGTACGACAATAGAGACCAGTCCGCCACCGACCTGAACTTTACCGATCAGTTCGACATTGGCAGCCTTGACCATTGCATCGGCCGCCTCGACTGCGCAAACATAACCACGGGTTTCGATCATACCCAAAGCTTCTTGTGCCATAACAACCATCTCCTTGTAAAATGAATGAGTTTAATGTCTATATTTGTTATCTATTCTCAGACTTGATTTAATGAGCGAAACGTAGCCAGCCTTCGAATGCGGGCAAAGTGCCTCGGCGTACAGATTCCTTCACCTGTGGGACTGGCAATGGTATGTGAAAAATAGGCTTCACCGCCATAACCGCCATTTCCGGCAAGGCTGGGACCATTGACCACCACGATATCCGTATCGATCGCCTGGGTGAATTTTGTAATGGTATCCAGGTTATGGGAATAGATCATGGCCGTATGCTGAAATCCATGTTCGGCCTGAACACTTTTTTCAATGCCCTCCTTGGCATCCCGCACCCGGACCACCGGCAGAAAGGGCATCATCTGTTCTTCCTGCACAAACGGATGATCGGAATCGGTTTCACCGATGAGCAAACGTACCTCATCAGAGAGATCGAGTCCGGCTGCGCGCGCCAGCACACTGGCGTTCTTGCCGATAAAATCGCGGCTGGTCAAGAGTTGCCCTTTGTCGTTGCGATAAAATGCCTTGTCAGTAAGACGGTCAACCTGTTGAGCACTCAGACGCACGGCTCCGGCATCGATCATGGCCTGCATCAACGCATCAAAAGTCTTTTCCACGACAAAAATCTCTTTTTCCGCAATGCACAGAATATTGTTATCAAAAGCAGCCCCTTCTATGATATATTTTGCTGCGGTGCGCAGACAAGCCGTCTCATCCACGAGCACCGGCGGATTACCTGGCCCCGCTGCCACCACCTTTTTGCCGGCCTGGAATGCAGCCTTGACCAATCCCGGGCCGCCGGTTGCAGCGATCAAAGGAATATCCTGATGATGAAAAAGCTGCTGTACGCCTTCCATGGTTGGTTCGCGCATCATACAGACAAGATTGGCCGGGCCGCCATTGTCCACGATGACCTTGTGAAAGATCTCCATGGCATAGGCAGAGACCTTTTTGGCTGCCGGGTGTACATTAAAGACCACACTGTTCCCGGGAGCAATAATGATAATAATACTGTTGAGCAGTACCGGTATCGGGTGGGTCGACGGCGTAATCGCAGCGATCACCCCATACGGTGCATATTCTTCGGTCACCAGCCCCTTGTCCCCGGACCAGGACCGAACGTCCAGGTCTTCGAGTCCGGGGGTGGCATCGGCGGCATTGTGATGTTTGACGATCTTGTCGGCCACGCGTCCCATGCCGGTTTCCTGCTGTGCCATCCGCGCAAACGTTTCGGCATGTTCGTGCATTGCCCGGCGCAGGGCATCGATGACCTTTGCCTTGGTTTCCCGCGGCATTGCGAGCCATTGTTTCTGGGCTTGTTTGGCTGCAGCGACAGCCTGATTCACGTCATCAAAAATGCCGTTCCCTGCAATGGAGGGTGACGCAGACGAGCCGTTCCCAGAGTTCACGGCAGGAGAAGCAAGCCGCGTCTCGAGCTGGGACATGACATTCTTGACGATCTCAGATACCAGTTTTTCATCTATAGCCATGCATCAATCTCCTTTTACCAGTATACCGACAGCATTCCGGGGATCCAGTCCGGCCGTATTGGCTTCATCTGTGTCGATATGCATTTCGGTTTTCAGCCCCTCGCCCGTACGCAAGACCACATCATGAAAGGTCACACTCAGAGGACCCGGCACCTGCACATCGACGGTATCCCCGGCCTTGAGTCCTTTTGCTGCGGCCACTTGTGGATCCATATGGATATGGCGCATGGCGCGGATAGCACCCTCTGGCAGATGCAAAACACCCTTTGGGCCGACCAGAATGACCGGAGCCGAGTTTTTGATATTTCCCGAAATCCGCAATGGCAGGTCGATGCCGAGATAGACGCCGTCTGTGTAGGCGAGTTCGACCTGGGTGAATTTGCGGGCCGGACCCAGAATGCGCACGCGTTCGAACACACGGCGATTCGGGCCGACGACGGTCACGGTCTCCTTGGCGGCGAATTCGCCAGGCTGATTCAGGTCGCGCAGTTTGGTCAATTGATGGCCGGAACCAAACAATATTTCCAAATGTTCCTGGGTGATATGACAATGTCTGGCCGAAATGCCAATAGGGATTTCGAGTTCTCCGGACTCGGGAATCATTTGCTCCACAATTTCTCTGACCAACATTTCCACTTCCCGTGCGAGCTGATCCGGAGGAACCAGACTTTTCAGCGAATTATTCATAATTTGTCCTTGTTTAAAAGCCACCGGAGGTAGCCTGTACTTTAATAGCCTGATATTATATCACATTGCGATACAATCCTTTGCTGGGAGCGGGGATCACAGTCGATGCGACGAGTAAACCCTTTGCAGCGACCACAGCTTCACCGGCTTCTACCGCTGCTCTGACCGAAGAAACATCCCCGGTGAGCGTGACAAAGGCTTTGCCGCCCAGCGCCATGGCCAGGCGCACTTCAATGAGTTGCACATTGGCTGCTTTGGCTGCAGCATCGGCTGCTTCGATCAGCGACGCCACAGAAAACGATTCGATCACTCCCAGTGACTGCAGTTCATCGATCACATTTGATCCGCCGATCGCCGGAAACAGAGACTCGTGCACATTGGCAATCACCATCTGATCGATCACCGTGCCGGGCCAGCGTTCGGCACCGGCTTGCACACTCGCGCGCACCGCCGAGACCTCTCCTCCGACAATGATCATATATTTGCCTGAACAGATCGTGCGTGACAAGACCACCTCGACATCAGCGGTTTTCATCATCGAATCGGTCACGTCAAAACCGGCAGCAATGCTGTTCAACTCTACAAGACCGATCGCCTTATTTTGCATTCATACTCCTCCTGCCTAGGCAGTCGCTTTGATTTCTATCGCAGTGTCGCTTATTTCTCCAACCGTGCCATCGATACTGGCATGAAGGGGAGCTCCCAGCTTGTCATCGGGGATATCCGCGATCAATTGACCTTTTTTGACAGACTCACCGCGTTGTACCACAGGAACAGCCGGCACGCCGACATGTTGTTGTAATGCGATTGATACCCGATTGGGGCGAACCTGAACATCTTTATATTCAGCATGCGATTCGTATTGGTCAACCCCGAGCCTCTGCATCAGCAATTTTATGGGCACCCGGCGGCCGTCTTTCATGGCGTGCACTTGTATCTCTTTATTCCCCTGCCATTTTCCTTTGCCAATAGCACGCAGATCGTTGATCCCATCGATACAAGCTTCTCTTGGATAGAGCGCTTCCGGGCAGGCATACAAGGTACACAGACCGCATCTGCAGCACAACAGCGCATATTCATTCCAAATCTCTGGACCGGTGACCGTGAACCCGAGACTTCGCATCACCAGGTGAGGTTGAATATCATACCCCAGGAGGTAACGGGGGCAGAGCTCTGTACAGTATGTGCACTGATCGCAGGCTGAATGGCCGATACGGCGCATTTGTTTATTTGTGCGATGATATCGTTGAATCACATCGTGATCCGCAGGCAAGGCAATCAACCCGCCCGTGAGTTTGGTCACGGGTTTCCCGAGATCATCGGCGGGCTTGCCCATCATGAGGCCGCTTTCCATGATTGCAAAATCCGAACGAGTCGGCCCCCCGGCGAGATCCAGAACCTCTCTGAAGGACATGCCAATGGGGACCTTGACAGTCACTGGATGTTTGACGATTCCGGCAATGGTAAGAAACTTTTCGGTGGTCGGGATATTCTGACTGGCCAGGTAGACGTTATAGAGCGTTTCCACATTATTGACCACACATCCGACATCCAGCGGAAGTCCTTGTGGCGGGATCAGGCGACCCGTAATACCGGTGACCACCTCATATTCATCACCGGCCGGATAGTAATCGCCGAATTCGGTGAGGGTAAATGAGGTCTTGCTCATGGCTTGCCTGAGTGCTTTGATCGCGGACTGATTTTTGGCCTTGACGCCGATGGATGTTTTTACGGCTTTGACCGACTCTACAGCAAGGCGCAAACCCTCGATGATTTCCTGTGCAAAATGAATCATGACCTCTCGGTCTTTATGTAAAAGGGGTTCGCATTCTGCACCGTTGGCAAGAAACCACTCGGCTTGTGCTGCCAGTTTGATGTGTGTGGGGAATCCTGCTCCGCCGGCACCGACGACCCCGCTCTTTTTGACCTGTTCGACAATATTCATGGGTGTATATATTTACCTGATAAAGATTGTGATGATTTATCCACCTTTATATATATCTATTTTTCATCCTTGTTTCTGGCATTTAACCATTCGTCGATCACGTGAGCAGCTGCAGCCAGACCGTACCGTCGCTGGCTGATAAAAATCATATTATGTTCGGCAGAGCCGCATCCTATAGCAGCACAGACCCCGTCAATGCGGTTTGCCTGACTGCCGAGCCGACGATCCAATTCATCGATGATCACTGCTGCTGAAAATTCGCCTGCCGCGGTTTGTTGTGCGATATGGGTATTCAGAATCTCGAGATCGTTTTGCGATCGTATCCGGGTCTCGATTTCCTGTGACTCGAATCCATGACCTTGAATCGATTCGCCCACCCTCCGGATAAAGGTTTTATAGCATCGCGGCGCCACAATCGCAATCGTCCCGGACCCATCAGACCCGACAGGTATGGCTGCAGAAATCAATCGGGTTGTCATCCCGAATTGCTGCATGCGGTCGCGAGCCAATGGCGTGATCAGCGTATTGGACAAAACCGGAATATGTTTGATCTCGTTATCGGCCCAGGATATGATATCCTGCTCACAAACCAGCGACTTTGCGGCAATAGCATGTTGTATGGTCCCATGCTTTCTAGTGTCCCTGTGCGCCACTATGCCATTATGGATGAGCTTGTCGAGAACGCTTTGTACAATCTGTCGCACCAGGTGTTCGTTTATCATGGGTTTCCGTCCGTAATGGCCAGGGTAGATGCGAGTTGTTCAGGATCATCGACAATTGCCAGGATAACACTGCGTAACGGCATTCGGCAGGGGAATCCGAGCAGCTCTGTGGCAGCCCGGCCTTCTGAAGCGACCAGCACCACATCGCCTTTACCGGCGCCGACAGCATCGACAGCGAGAATAACTCCGGATTGCGGTTTTCCTTGCGGTGAAACAGGTTTGGCCAATAATAGTTTATGATGATTATAGCACTCGTGTTTCACAGTCGAAACAACACTGCCGATAATTTTTGCCAAAATCATGATCGATCCTGTGATTAAAGGTCGAGCCGGTCTATAAACCCGACAATCGTACAGTCGCTGGGAATTCTGTCGGCCCGTATCATGGTGGCTTCTGCACCGCCTACCCAATAAACAAGATCACCCCGTCGCGTCTGTAGCGTATCTGCAGCGACCAATGGCCGGCCCAGCGGTTTTTTATGCTCATCAATGGGTTGAATGATCGAAAGCATAACCCCTTTCAACTGGGGATCTTTGCTCGTCGACCATACTCGGCCAATGACTTTAGCCAGTTTCATGTCAGGATCCTATTGCTTGTGCTTTTGAAATATGACATTACCATCGAGTTCAATAGCATCCACAATAGCCACAATACTGGTATCTGTGGGTACCCCCGATAGTTGGGCCACCTGACGCGCAGAGCTGCCTCGTACCACAAGCACGATTTCACCCCGTCCCGCTCCGACAGTATCTATCGCAACGACATGGTTATTTGTGGGCTTTGTATCCGGACCGATCAAATTGACCAACAAGAGTTTAAATCCTTTGAGATTTTCGGCCTTTGCGGTCGAAACAACAGACCCTTCAACACGTGCTAATTCCATGGGGAATTTCCTATTCGTGCAAGTAAGATTGGGCTTGATAGGCGAGTTTATTGGTAAAAGAATATAAGGACATGTGAGAAAATTATCAAGTATAAATTATGGGATCTTAAAAAGCGATGCGGGCCAGGCATCGCTTTTTGCTTGGAGGAGAAAAGGCACTGACCTATTTTGCTTCTTTATTGTTTTCTGTGGTTTTGCACTCTTTTTGTACAGCTTGTGCCAGATCGGCATTCGTATTTTGGGCCTGGAAGACGCTATCTGTCTTTGTTATGACAATAGGGGGTAAGACGACCTCTGCAGAGTCAACAGGCCAGCTGACGGGCTTTTCCTGAGTCAATCCTGTGGCCACCAGTATAAAGAGCACGAATCCTGTTATCATTGTTTTCATAGCGTCTCCTGTGTTTCATTCCGCCCGTTCATCCTATCGTTAGGCAATCTGCATGCCAAAATCACAGAAAACCCAACCTCAATGTTTACAACACCTTTCAAACAAGCGGAACCCAGAGGGCTGTATCAAAATGATACAAAATGGTTGAAAATTTTCAACATGGAACAGGTTGCATAAAAAAGTTGTGTGGGGGGGGTACAGGTCAGAGTAAGGGTTGCCAGGATAACGAGCCATATTCGTCTTGACAAAAGAACCAGGGTATTCAGACAGGTGGGCCTATTTTCATATAATCCCCTGGATCATTGTACTCATTGAACAAAGAGCAAGTTGAAAAAATCAGTCGGCACACGGGATTCATCAAACCCGCCTGATTTCAGGGTCGGTAAAGATATCCGATTCATCGTGGCTGGTGGTGGAAAATTCAGAAATGACCGCTCCGTCGGCTCCGGCCTGAAACCAATGCAGGGTATCAGCCACGAGCGTGTATTGATCTCCCGGGTTGAGCTCGATCTCATGCCACACAGTAAAGGTATCTTTTTTGTCGGCAGGGACCGATCCTTTTGGTTGAGGTGCGGGATCACCCGGTACATACAAATAGACTTTGCCCCAGCGGCATCGAAAGGTCTCTTCCTTGCCAGGATTGCCATTAACGGGCGGATGTCGATGTTCGGGACAAACCTGATGCGGAAACATCACCAGTTCCTTGGCACATACCCGGTCGGTATTGACATAGACGATTATTTCCAGACCGATCTCATACAAACGACCGAGACCCATATCTGCAATCTCGATATTCTCATATTCCTGATTCGTGATCACGATACCGGCCTTTTCGAGGTATTGGCGTGCTTTTTGTCGTGCAGTTTCGACTTGTTCACGAGTCATGATTCACTCCTCCATGGTTGTCAGAACATAAAGATCTCATTGACTTTTTTACCGACCCCCAACCATAAAGATGTCAGGAAGTAAAGCAAAAAATGTCAAAATTGTTCCGGGGATCTTCCTTCCACAAGATAGGGCATAATATCCCCAAATCCCTTGATTTTAAAGGGTCCGACCCGTCTGGCCATAATAATCCCGGTGATCGCGAGATAGGTGGCTTCGCTGATGATGACCTCACCCGGTTTAGCCACAGACTGCAGGCGGGCGGCAAAATTCATATTCGAACCGATGGCCGTATAATCTTTGCGATCAAAGCTACCAATTTGGCCCAAAACCACTTCGCCGGTATGAATACCAATGCCAATTTGAATCGTAGGTCGTCCGGTCAGTTCCCACTCCCTGTTCAGGCGATCCAGTTCGGCCTGCATGGCCATGGCGGTTTCTACGGCCATGAACTGGTGTTTGCCTTTTGCCTGATCCTGTGTAAACAGAGCCACCACTTCATCGCCGACGAATTTATCCACGACTCCGCCGTGGGCCGAAATAATCGGGGTGATGGCATTATAATAATCGTTCAGCATCCGCACGGCAGTGGAGGGATCCATATCAAGAATCTTGCGTGAATAGTCCCGGATATCAGCAAACAGCATTGTAATAAGCATGCGCTGCCCCTGGGCAGTATCAGGACGATGACCGATCAAAGCTTCCTCCACATCCCGGGTGGCTTCTTGTCCCACCAGCACCATCAGTCGTTTGAATTTTTCTTCCTGAAAGATAAAACTATCGATCATGCGTGCGACAGATTCTACCAGATCCTTGTCTTGTTCCGTAAAGTGGGTGCCGTCTTTTTTATTGATGAGGACGACTGCACCTAAAAAGAGGCCGGACATGAACATGGGCACTGCAATAATCGAATCGATTTCACTGCCGGGAATTTTACCGGTAAATATGGTTTGGCGGGTATTTTTAGCATCGCGGATGAGATTACCGACCTGATGATAATCGTGTTGACTCATAGGCCGTGGGCCGCTGATCACCTTCCCCCCCGGCATATGCCGGTCTTTTTCTGAATCATACAAGGTAATGAATCCGATTTCGGCGCTCACCGATTCCAGGATCGTAGCGATCATCTGATCCAGGGCTTTGCCATGATCGTGCGACTCGTCACGAATGGAATCCAGCTCTTTCATGACACGATTTTCAGTGCTAATCCGTCTCTGGCGTTCCCGGGTAAGCATTTCATCGATGAGATCATCCAATCGCACTTCGACGAGGGTGACCACGATATGATCATATTCACCAAAGGTGCCGGTGGTCTTGTTTACCAGAATCAGGCTACCCAACAATTCATTGCGTTTATCGATGGGGATGGCAAGGATATTTTTAACACCCTTGATTTCGGGCTTTTCTGTGAGCGGGCCTCCGGATTCCAAAACCGCATCAGCCAAATCGATAATCTCTTCATTGTCGAGCAGAGCTGATCCGCGATCATAGCGTCCCAGCACGATCTGATTATCCTCGCTGGCCAGAGCTGTTACTGCGACCAGCTGGACATCCAGTAACTGCGCCAATTGATGTAACAGATTGGGCAAAAAATCTGTGATCTCGCCTTCATGATCGCAGATGTTGTCGATGCGTAAAAACAGCTTTAACAGCGCTGCAGCTTCAGGGGAACTGGCGATACGTTGCCATTTGTTTTCCATAACGCCTCGTTGCTATCGGTAAAATGATCTCTTTATTTCCCCGTGTTGTCCGTCCTGTTCAATAAAATGATTTACGAAAAACCTGATTGCAAATCATGTTTTGAAAGTCCCTGAACTCTTTGATGGTCGCTCCATGCAGACGCCACTCAACCATCCGGGTATGAGTGGTGGAAAAAACATCGGATTCGACCTCATCCCGTCGTTGAGTGAAAGAAAATTTTCCCTTTACCAGGCGATTAGAGTCCAGATAATGCGACCATTTCGACTCTGAATAGAGGTGTTTTTCGATAGTTTGAATACGCTGGTTCAAAGGGCACCCCTCATTGCCGTCATCCAGTGTTTCATCCGGCACCTGACCGCTTTTCGCCCACACCGGGAACGCAACTCCGGCGACCGGTTCCCCGAGGATGGTCCACATTGTTGTCAAAGCCACCTCTTCCCCGGGTTTTACGCCATGGAAGACAGCGCAAGAGACGGTGCGATGTCGATTGATCGTATTTTGGGTATAGATAAATCCTTGTGGTGCCTCATTCACAGACCCTGCAAAGGGCAAGGGATAGGGATCCCCTTCAAACATCACGAGATCCCGGCTCAGCTCTCGTATCAGGCTTGTATGCGATAACCGGTCTTTATGTACGATCTGCTGTAACAGTTCTAATGCGCGATGATATCGCCACGACCCATAAGCCCTTCTTCCCTGCCCTGTCATACTAAAGTTGGCACGGACAAGAAATCCATGCGGAGCCTGAACAGGATCATTGGCATCCATTTTCGAATAAGTATAATTTCCGGTTTCATAAAATGCAGCCCCGCCAAATGCATCGATGACTCCGAAATTCGCTTTGGTCCCCCGGCCATTCAGAGCGGTTGTTTCCAAAAGCTGTTCAAAGTCTTTCAGCTGGGCACAGCGGGAAAGAGCCTTTTTCATGAAAAAGCCTTCGGTATCGATACTGTCACCGGGCTGATCCATAGACTCGGAATTCATGATACAAAATCCGGCCGTATTGACCCCCATCCATACCTGAGTGGTGTCTCCGCTATTGATCACACCCACAAAATCATAGAGATCGCCATTGAAATGATAGAGATCGTTATTACGGAAACTGCTATCGCGGTTTTTCCAGAGTAAAGGTCTTCCATCGACCGTTGCCTTGCCACTGATCACAGCCACGGTACACTCGGCCAAAACCGAACTCACCACGAAATGCAATACAAGAATTAAACCAAGAGACTTCATAGATCAACCCTGTGGATTCGAATACCGATTCCCCTCTTCGAGCACGCGTTTCAATTCCTCCTCAGTCAGATCGTACAAGAGTTCTCCTCCGATGGCGACCGATATTTTTCCTGTTTCTTCAGAGACCACGATGACCATTGCATCGGTTTCTTCCGACAGTCCCAATGCTGCCCGGTGCCGGGTTCCATATTCAGCTCTGGAATGAACATCCTCGGACAAGGGCAAAATGCATTTAGCGGCCTCGATAATATCGTTCTGGATGATAATCGCTCCGTCATGTAAAGGCGAGCGCGGATTAAAAATAGATAATATGAGCGGGGTGGAAACTTCAGCTTGCACTCTTACCCCGGATTCAATCCAGCTGCGCAGACCGGTTTCCCGGCCCATGACAAGTAGAGCGCCATACCCCCGGTCTCGTAATTCGAGGGTCGCCTTGACCACTTCTTCGATGACACGGTTGCCACTCACCTTGACGAAAAATCGAACGATACGGCTTTGCCCGACATAGATCAACAGACGACGAATTTCAGGTTGAAACAGAATAACAAAGGCAATGATCCAAACGGTGCGCAGATTGTCAAAAATCCAGCTCATGCCTTTTAATTGAAAAAAGGGAGCGATAACAGAAAAGATCATAATGATGACAAGTCCGACAAACATTTGCGCAGCGCGGGATCCGCGTAAAAAGTTGGCCACACGAAAGATGATATACGACATGACAGCGATATCCACCATATCCATGACCGTAACGGGAATGAAACCGATTTTAAAAAGTACAAATCGCAAGGGTTTGTCCTGTCAAAAAAATCGTCAAGGGTTTACATGATCTGCAGGATTCCTTTTGCCTGCAATGAAATCAGCAACATGTGCAGCACGCATTGTTTCTTTAACATCGTGTACTCGAACGATATCGGCACCATTGAGGATACAGGCGGTCACAGCAGCCAGAGTTCCCTCCAACCGTTCCTGTACCGGCAGATTCAGGGCTTTGCCGATAAATGATTTTCGCGAGGGTCCCACAAGAATGGGATATCCCAAACATTTAAAATCCGGCAGATTTCTGATCAATGTATAATTATGAACCAGTGTTTTACCAAATCCAATTCCCGGATCGATGATGATTTGCATGGGATTTATACCGGCATCCAGGGCACAATCGATGCGCTCTTGGAAAAAATCGATCAGATCACGGATCACATGATCATACACCGGATTCTTTTGCATATTTCGGGGTTCACCTCTGATATGCATCATGATCAATCCGGCGCCGGAAGCGGCAACCACCCCGGCCATATCAGGATCGAATCCGAGACCACTGATATCGTTGACAATATGTGCACCTGCTTGCAGAGCTTGTCTTGCGACGTTAGCCTTGTACGTATCGACAGAAATCGGGATGGAGATCCGTTCTTTCAGGGCCTTAATCACAGGAACCACTCTGTCCAGCTCTTGCTCGAGCGCTACAGGATCGGCACCGGGTCGCGTGGATTCACCACCGACATCGATTACATCGGCTCCCTGATCCTGCATGATTTGGGCATGCTCGACTGCCCTGTTGATATCCATAAAGTCACCCCCATCCGAAAACGAATCCGGAGTGACGTTTAAAATGCCCATGATCAGCGTTCGTTCGCCCAACACGAGACGCTGATCCCGGCAAATCCATTCCCGGGTTAAGGATTTTCGCACTCGTTCGTTCAATCAGCCTCCGGGGCCGGAATAAATCACTGGTTACCCGGATTCAGATCCGCTGAATCCGGACGAGTCAGGGTATAAAGCCGTTCCATCGCACGACGCGCATAACCATCATCAGGGCCACTTTTTAACCGTATTCGCTGGCGGTATTCTTTGATGGCCTTTTCTATTTCTCCCTCAGCCTCATAGATATGCCCCAAGTAAAGATGGGAATTGGCATGATTCCCATACTGCACGGCCCGTTGAAAAAACTCTTTTGCATGATCTCTATCGCCAATCGTAAAGTAATAGACTCCCAGGTTATAGAACGCATGAGGATTATTGGGATCGATTTCCAGGATTCGGTTGTAAATCTCGATAATCTCATCCATCTTGTCCTGAGAAACAGCGATTTTGCCCAGCAAGAGCCAGCCGTCGATGGATCGTGGATGTATAGACAAGAGCGTTTGCAATTCTCTGCGTGCGTCATTCACGACTCGGTTAAAGTAATAATGGTCTGCTAACCACAATCTCGCCAACTCGTAGCCCGGATTCAAATGCAACGCATACTGAAAAGCTTGTTCTTTATTGTCGAATCCCAGCAGCTCGAGTCGCTTTTCATTAAAAGACGTGATATCCACATAGGTTGCAGCCAGATTAGGATCCAGTTGCAAGGATTTGCGGGCATGAACTTCTGCCCGGGTCCAGGTCCGTTGTAAAATATAATATTTGGCGATCAATCGATGCGCCTCTGCGCTGAGGCTATCCACATGGTTGATGGTATTTCTGGACAGATTAAGGGCCAAGAGTTGCTGGACATTCCCGGGTTTACCTTCTCGCGTTAGCTGCAAAGATCGTTGCATATGAGCGAGGGCCAACCGATTGCGTACCCTGACATCCAGAGAATCGCGATAAAAAGCGCGCTTGCCCCAAAAGATCGCCTCTTCATATTCGCCCAGAGCCAGAGTTTGCAGTTGTTTGGCTTGCCACATGAGCAAGGATGATTCCATCTCTTTTTGATCGTGCGCAGAAAACGGAATATTCAATGCAGTACAGATTTGTGTCGCCAATTGCTCGCCTATTGCATAGCTATTTTCGGGTTCAATCTTTCCTTTTTGCAATGGCATGCCATGATGAATATCGATAAACTCCCATTGCAACGGACACTCTTTGCATTCTGACCGTTGGCTGGTCAACAGGATATAGTCATACCCGGCACGATGGGCATAATTCATCAGATATGCGGGATTTTGCACAGAATCCTTATCCACGCTTTTCCAGGTCCATTCAAGGGGTAATACGACCCAAGATTCATCCAACTGGGGAGTCAGGGCGCGGATGGTTTGATCGGCAATGGACCAATTTTTCCACTCTAGATTCTCATCAAAAGAAAAATCGATACTGGGGAAAACAGCGATTTGCTTGCGTTCGGGAAAGGAATGCTGACTGAGAAACAACCCGGCTGCTGCAAAAACAAACAGAGCAAGGCCGGGTGCCAATGCACGCCAAATCCTTGCTCCGGGCAAAAAATCCAAACGTTGACGCATGAGGGTAATCACTGTCAGAAAAATAAAGCTGACAATGAGTGTGACGATGAAAAAAAGAGTCATTCTTTTTCCTGTGAACCGCTATTTTCAGGGTTTTCTTTGATGTCGGTGGCCTCTGCTGTTTTTTTCGTTTTGCTCTTTTTCCTGGTTGTTCCTTTGGTAGACTTTTGAGAGGTTGAAGATTTTTTCTTGAGAGGAGGCAGTTCTTCTCCCTCTATGATTTTTCTGACTTCTTCACCAAGCAATGTTTCTCGTTCCAGCAGAGCTTCGGACAATTTTTCCAGAGCTTGCAGATTATCTCGCAACAATTTTTCAGTATCTGCAATCCCTTCATCGATAAATTTTCGAATTTCACTGTCGATCAGTTGAGCAGTGGATTCGCTATAATCGCGATGCTGAGCGATTTCACGTCCAAGAAAGATTTCTTCCTGCTTTTCCCCAAAGGTGATGGGACCCATTTTATCACTCATTCCCCATTCGCACACCATTTTGCGCACCAGTTCGGTGGCCCGCTGGATATCGTTTCCAGCTCCTGTGGTTACTTCATTAAAAAGCAGCTGTTCGGCAACGCGGCCTCCCAAAAGTTGTCGAATCATGGCCAGACAATACTTTCGGCTGTAATTGTGTTTTTCATCGATAGGCAGCATGGATGTCACACCCAGAGCCCGGCCACGGGGGATAATTGTAACTTTGTGAACAGGATCGGATCCTGGAGTGAGCATCGCCACGATAGCATGCCCGGCTTCGTGCACGGCCGTAGTGCGTTTTTCATCATCGCTGATGATCATGCTTTTGCGCTCGGTACCCATCAATACTTTATCCTTGGCCTCTTCCATATCTTCCATATCGACCTTGGTCTTGTTTTTGCGAGCAGCCAGCAAGGCGGCTTCATTGACCATGTTAGCCAGATCTGCTCCTGAAAACCCGGGTGTGGCTTTGGCCAGAACAGTCATATCAATGGTATTGGTGGTAGGAATCTTGCGCATATGAACTTTTAAAATACCTTCCCGTCCGCGTACATCCGGACGATCCACCACGATTTGGCGATCGAAACGACCGGGACGAAGCAACGCCGAATCCAGGACGTCAGGACGATTGGTCGCCGCGAGCAGGATCACGCCTTCATTGGTCTCAAAGCCATCCATCTCGACCAGGAGCTGGTTCAGGGTCTGTTCCCGTTCATCATGTCCACCTCCGAGCCCGGCTCCGCGGTGTCTGCCGACAGCATCCAGTTCATCGATAAAAATAATACAAGGGGCATTGCGTTTGCCCTGTTCGAACAAATCTCTGACACGCGAAGCCCCCACCCCGACAAACATTTCCACAAAGTCGGCACCCGACATACTGAAAAACGGTACCCCGGCTTCACCGGCGACTGCCCGTGCCAGCAATGTTTTACCGGTTCCGGGAGGACCTAACAAAAGCGCACCTTTGGGAATTTTGCCTCCGAGACGAGAAAATTTATCCGGATCCTTGAGAAACTCGATGATTTCCCGCAGCTCGGTTTTCGCCTCTTCAGCACCCGCCACATCGTCAAACGTGACTTTGGTCTGGTTTTCCATAAACATTTTGGCTTTGGACTTGCCAAAAGAAAAGATGCCCTTGTTTCCCCCGCCTTGCATACGTCTGATGATATAGATCCAGAATACAGCCAAAAGGATCCAGGGCAGGGCCTGAATGACATAGGCCCAGATGCTGGTGGAGGGTTCTTTGAATTGCATCTGTACGCCATATTCATTGCGCCACTTGTCCAGCGTCTCAAAATCCGGTTGGCCCGGTAAAATGACTTTAAACGTATACTGGCTCAGGTCAGTACGAGCTGTCTGAGGATCAAGATTCTGGTCTGTACCATAGAGCGTCCGGTCTTCAACCAGAATGGTACCAACATTGTTGTTTTCCAGTCTTTCAACGAACTTGGAATACGTCAAAGTCTCCAGCCGTTCATTTTGCTCTGTGAACCGCTGAGATAAAAACAGCGAAACCGTGATGACCAGTATCCAAAACATCAGATTTCGTCCGGCACGTTTCCATTGTGGTCCTTCGGGTTTCTGCGGAGGCATATTGGGTCGACGATTGTTGCCGTTTCCTCCTCCGTTCGGTCGTCGATTACGACCGGACCGATCACCACGATTATTTGATTCTTGAAAAAATAACAAGGTAAATATCCTCTAAATTAATCCATAACATAAACCGCGGGCAGATTACGCAAAATTTGTTTATGATCCAACCCATATCCCACAACAAACGAATCAGGGATCTCGAATCCAACATAATCGATATGGGTTTCAACCCGCGCTTTTTCCTTTTTCCATAACAGGGTGACGAATTTTATAGAGGCCGGATCATATTCAGCCATCTTTTCGGACAAAAATTGTAACGACAACCCTGTATCTACAATATCTTCAACCAGCAGAACATGCCTGTTTTTAAGCTCGGCATTGACATCCTTGACCAGCCTGACATTGCCTGATGATTTCATGGCATCTCCATAGCTGGAAATCCGAATAAAATCGACTTCAAGATCCAACTCGATCTGCCGTACCAGATCTGCCATAAAAATAAAACCACCGTTCAATACGCAAATCAATATCGGGTGAAGGCCGCGATAATCCTCGGTGATCTGTTTGCCCAATTCTGCTGTGCGTTCTCTGACCTGTTTCTCGGTGATCAGAGGACGGAATTTCTCATCATAAACAACGCGTTCAAATTCAGTCCGGTTATTCAGCATGGCGAAATTTTATCACTTGTATATTGTTGCTCGAGGGCAACACTTTGAATCGGTCATCCATTCGATATCCGCATATCCAAACAATCCCGGTCTGACAGACCAGGATCGGTATTTGAGAGCGTCGCGAATGGGGAATTTTGGAATCGATAAAATAGTCAGCGACCTTTTTCTTGCCTTGCAACCCTATAGGCTGAAAGACGTCACCGGATTTTACGGTGCGAACAAACAAGGGTTCCGCGATTCTGTCTGCATCTATATAACAACAATTCTGATCTTTATTATTTATTATTTGCTCTAACGGGTGCTGACAAGGAAATATTTCTAATAAATAACCGCCCCAGAGCTCAACTTTACCCGATTTTAAAGAGATTGCAATTTGCCGAGATTTCTGTTTATCCGCGGGTGTGATAATAATCTCTGAGGGAGAAATCCTGACTGAAATATTTTTGAATACAATCAATGCTTTTAAACTGGATCGCTTTTTCAACATTCGAAAAAATTTTTGCCACTCTTGAGAGGAAAGCATTTTAAAATGCCCGGTCTGCAAAGCAATCGCAGAGCAAAGTATATATTTTTTCAAGATTTTAAAATAAGTCAAATACGGCACAATATCAAGAATAATTTTATCCTCATCCTGCTCCTTGATACAGTCAGAGAGCAACCTTTGTGCCTCATGGCGAAGAAAGGTCTCACTTTCATTCATCGTCGATGCGAGCTGGTTCAATCGGCTGACAATAGCCGGATTATAGTGTTCCGTCAACAAGGGGATCAATTCATGCCGGATCCGGTTGCGCCGTAATGAGAGATCCGCATTACTGGAATCGTGAAAACAATCAAACTCTTGTGCCTGAGCGTAATTCAACAATTCGGATTTTGGAAATGCCAGCAATGGCCTGATAAAAATGCCTCTGTGCGCTTGCATGCCCGCAAGACCCCGTACCCCTGTGCCACGCACCAGATTCAGCAACACGGTCTCTGCCTGATCATCGGCATGATGGGCCAAGGCGATCACAGATGCTCCCACCTGGTTTGCAAGCTGTTGTAATGCCCGGTAGCGCACAATCCTCGCCCCTTCTTCCAGCCCCAGCTTTTTCTGCCGGCAAAAAGCCGGCACGTCGCGATCGAGACGGTGGAAATCAAGCTTTCGCTTTTGACAATGGTCCTGCACTCCTGCAGCATCCCGATCCGCTTCATCGCCCCGAATACCGTGATGTACATGCCCCACCACCAGTTGCAAATTCCAGGCAGGTGCCAGAATTTGAAACAAATGCAAAAGGACCATAGAATCCACACCACCGGAAACGGCGATCAAGACCTTGCTGTTTGGCGAAATGAGTTGCTTGTTCGACAGCTCGTTCTTGAATGATGAAAAAAGCGTATTTTCAAGGCCCATTTTTTTCATAATCTTTATTATACCCCTAGACTGCCGAGTTGTTTCTCTCAATATCCGCAATCCGGCACCCAAATGCAAGCACTTACCCATGTCCCATGCAGGCTCTGCTCTGTTTTCGGCCTTCTGTTCCATACTCTGTACATTAAAATTCGTTGCATTCCGGGTGAAAGATTATTATGTTTAAAGGTATTTGTTACAGGGAAAAAACGCATGAATTCCATAGATCTCGATCGTTGTTTGGACTCTTTGAACAACGCCTCTATACTCGTGTTCGGAGATCTCGCCATCGAAGAGACCATACTGGGTTCCATCGCCGAACACTCACCCGAGGGTCCTTTTCCGGTTGTTCAGACGCAAAATCGTATTCTAACCCCCGGATTTGCCGGCCATGTGGCCAGATTGCTGCAGAAATGGGGAGCCAGAGTGTCGTTGTGTACCCTGGTGGGCCAGGATTCAGCTGGCATAGCGGCCATGCAAATTCTTGCTCAGGAAGGTATCGACATCGAGCCGGTCATCCGCGATGATCAGGAAAATACCATGGTACGCACGCGTGTCAGAGTTCAGGGTGATCACTATCCACAGCGTGAAATTCTCCGGCTTTATGAACCCAATCCCGCGGGCATCACTGACGATCAAATCGATTCTCTGAAAGAAAAACTGGATTCCATCCTGCCCGGCTTTAAAGCGCTTGTCATTGTAGATGCGTTTGCACGACTCTTGCCTCCGGTGCTGCTCGACCTGATCAAAACACGATGTAAGGATCATAACATCCTCACGATCGCAGATTCTGAAACCGCCCTGGAACGTTTTAACGGATTCGACGCAGTGACACCCAATCTGGAACAGGGCCGAAACTATGTAGATGAAAAAACCGGCTTGGAAGCCCTCGGGCCTGTGCTTTTGAAAAAATTGAGCTGCAAGAATGTCTTTTTAACTCTCGGTCAGCAAGGGATTCAGGTCTCGACGCCTGAGGATTCCCGCCATGTGCCGACTTGCACGTTTCGCGTCTTTGATGTCACAGGAGCAGGCGAAGCCATCGTCGCAGGAGTCGCTGCAGGCCTGACAGCAGGCATGTCGCCGGAACAAACCGCACAATTTGCAAACCTGGCCGCAGGTATCGTGGTGACACAGGCGGGATTGGCATTGGTCGAGCCCGGGCAATTGCGCGAATCAGCACACCTCTATTCAGCTCTCTCTCAAGCCCACAAGATGGTGAACCTGGAACAGCTCGAGGCTGCCCTTGACCAGGCCAAACAATCCGGGAAAAAAGTGGTCTGGACGAATGGTTGTTATGATCTGCTCCACGCCGGCCATGTCCTCTATCTGGAAAAAGCTCGCCAGTTGGGAGACTTGCTGGTCGTGGGACTCAACAGCGACGCTTCGGTAAAAGCATCCAAAGGTCCGCTGCGGCCTATCGTCAATGAAACCCAGCGCGCAAAACTCTTGTCTGCTCTCTCTTTTGTGGATTATGTCATTATTTTTGATGAACAATCCCCCATCAAGCTCATCGAAAGGCTACACCCCGACATCTATGCCAAAGGCGGAGATTATAACATCGAAACCATCGATCAGCCCGAAAGACGCCTCGTGGAAAGCTATGGTGGCGAAATCGCGCTGCTGCCCGGCGTGGAAGGCATGTCAACCACCCATCTCATCGACCGTATCATTCAGGCTTATGGCAAGCCGGAATAGATGAACCCTCTCCATTTCAGGATAATCAGAATCGATATGAAAACCGGTTTAATCCTTTGCATTCGATTCCCCCATCCGTCAACCAATTACAAATGGTATTCCTGTTTCAGTCCCAGTCTTTGTCTGGCTTGCTGACTGGGTTTGGGCGTAAAGTCTTTTTTTGCAAAGTAACGCGCCGTATCCCAAATCAATTCCCCTCCGGTCAGGCGCGGATCTTTTGTATTGATCAAATAATCATCCAGGCGTTGGCGCAATTTTTCTTTAATTTGCCGATATTGCGGATGCCCGGCCACATTATGTATTTGATCGGCATCAACAGACAAATCATAAAGTTCTTCGGCAGGTCGTTTGGCAAATCCCAACTCAAAAAAAGAGCGATATTTTGCGTCATTCCGGTTCTCGAGGATGAACAGCTTGGTAGGGCATGGATAATGCAGCATATGGGCATCGACATCCCCAAACAGAGGGGGATCGCCGGCTGGCCAGCGATCCGGTTCAAAATTGCGGATGTAAAGAAATCTATCGGTACGTAAGGCCCGGGCCGGATATCCCAGTCCATCTCTGCGGCACCAGGCATGTCTTTCCCGGCCGGTAACAATGTGATTCCGATCCGGATCCAACCGACCCTCTTTATTGCTTAATAATATCGAAAGAAGACTCTTTGCAGTCATGTCGGGCAGGGAATCTGCATTGGCCAGATCCAAAATCGTGGGAGCCAGATCATTCAAATTGACAAAATCATCGACAACCCGCCCAGAGGGCATCGTATCTGGCCAGGAAAAAACAAGCGGAATTCGAGTTCCAAAGTCATATAGATTCGCCAGTCCCCGGGGCATTTGCCAGCCATTATCACTACATACAATTATCAAAGTATTCTCTGATTGCCTGTTTGCTTTTAAAACATTGAGAAAATCTCCAACCTGTTGATCGAATCTTTCGATTTCCCGATAATAATCGCATATATCCTTTCTCACATCCGGTATATCTGGCAAATAAGAGGGCACTGTAACGTTTCCCGGATCCAGGCCGGCTTTTATACCCGATCCGACATCATAGGGACGATGAGGATTGCGACTGCTAAACCAATAAAACCAGGGCCTATTGCCGGGATTTGCGGATAAAAAGGATGAAAAAGATTCGAATTTTTTTCCTGCAGGATTTTGTGTCCGTCCAGCAGCTTTATAGCTTCCTGGTCCCCAGCCTTTGCCTTGATATCCGACGTGATATCCCGCAGCGTGCAGCCGGTCGACAAACGTGATAAATTTTTTGGGCAATATTCCCCACAGATTTGCCCCTTGTTCCAGTCGCCAAATATCCTGGCCAGTGAGCAATCCCGCTCTGGCTGGGGTGCAGGAAGGAGCAGAACAGAAGGCATGGCTGAATCGTATTCCTTGTTCGGCGATGCCATCGATGTGGGGAGTGCGTACGACCGAATCCCCATAACAGCCCAGATGGTTCCAGCAATGATTATCTGACATGAGCAATAAGATATTGGGTTGTTTAAAAAATGTTCTGTGCGCGCTGCAACGCCACAAAAGGGGAAAAAGAGAACAATATTTAAGAAAATCTCGTCGACGCATGCATAGCCCTCTTGGTTCAAATTTTTCGATCATTATTTCACATTTTTATGAGCCGGTTCCACATGCACGAAAACCAGATCGACCTCGATCATCTGCTCGATCCGTTCCCTGACATCCTCGGCAATCTCGTGCGCGTATTCCAGAGTGATTTGTGGATTCACATCGATATGCATATCCACGCGCAATTGCGGACCCACATAATCGGCCACGACCCTGTGAGCATTGATCACCCCTGGCACGTCGGAAGCGATAGAGGCGATTTGTTGGGTCAACTCTTTGGGAGCTCCTCTGCCGGTGAGATAGCCCAGATTTTCACCCATAATCTCCCAGGTCGCGCGAAAAATCCACAGCGCCACCAAAACGCCTGCTACCGGATCGAGGGCTGGCCACAGAAATCGGGACCCCAAAACACCCACCAGCGCAGCAAGAGAGGTGAGAATATCAGCCAGATTATCCCGGGCAGAGGCTCTTATCGCCGGACTGTTTGATTTTTCTCCGATTTTTTTGACCAGCACATACATCACGACCTTTGCAAGAGCACTGAGCAAGAGGACGATTGTCGGCCAAAAGGGATCGATCGGTCTGGCATCACTCAAAAAACGCTGAATACTCTGCCACAAGGCAGTGGCGCCGGCAGAAAGCATGGCCAGGGCTATAAAAAGACTGACCAAAGGCTCAAACCGGCTGTGTCCTTGCGGGTGGCTTTCATCAGGAGGTTGTTGTGAAAGATAAAGGCCTAATCCCATGAGCAGGCTGTAAAGCATATCAGAAAAAGAATTGGCTGCATCGGAAAAGACTGCACTACTACCAGAAAGCCAGGCCAGGAGTCCTTTGGCGATTGCCAGGATGGCATTCCCTCCGATAGCGATATAAATAGCACGACGATACAACGCCTGTCTGGCCGGATCTGGTGCATCTGTTCGGATGCGCTTGATGTCAGAATTCATGGATTTCACCGCAAAGATGAATGTGATACAAAAGACAGAATATATGCACTTGGGATCTCATCTGGTTCGATCCCAGTGCTTGTCCGCAAAATCCATATAACGCTGCCAGTCATAATCGGTGACATCGTGTTTGCCGGTACGGATATGATAGCCGATATGGCCCATGACCGGCTGATTGGTCCCGGGCATTTCTATAGCCGGCAAGCCCTGCAGATCGAATAACCGGTAGACCGGGTCCGCATTCAAACAAGACAAAAATTCGCCTTTGGGATCGGCCCAGCGGTCTTGCTCGGCACTGGCCACATAGACGGGACGCGGGGCCATGAGCGCGATAAGCATGTGCTGATCCACCGGCAGGGCGTGCTCGCGATCGTTAAAGTCCTTAAAATTTTCACAAAACCAGTGCGGAAAACTGGTATTGATGCGCTTGACCGTCTCGCCAAAGCGCCGGCGGGATAGCGCAGCACCGCCACAACCGGAATTATTCGAAATGACTATGCTGAACCGCGGATCCACGGCACCGGCCCACAGCGAGGTCTTGCCCAACCGCGAATGGCCCATGACCGCAACACGCTCGTGATCGACGTCATTGTCCTCGATAAAATAATCCATAGCTCTTCCCAGGCCCCAGGCCCATGCTGCAATGGTGCCCCATTCGTCGGGTCTGGGTGCGGTTTGTCCCTGGTCATAGAACAAGGAATGAACGCCGTTTTGAAAGCCGTCGTGAAAATCGGGATCCAAATCACCGCAATAGATGGTCGCCAGCCCGTATCCGCGTTCCAGAATCTGATCCACAGCCCATCGGCTCTGACGAACCCCTCGTGAGGCCTCAGTGGCGCTGTGATCCTCGATACCATAATTTTCATTGTCACGCATCCACTGATCACTCAAAATGATCTCCGGATCCGGATGAATCGATGCATTACCATAAAAATTCAGTCCTACAAAGATGGGTACCGGTTTGTTCTGTTTGGGTAAATACATTAAAATATCCATATAGGGACGCTCGTCCCCGGACGTAAAAAACACCCGGATTTGCTTGCGTACGGCCGAGCCTTCCAGGGCCTGGTCTGATGATTCCAGCAAGGTCCAGCGAATGGCAAAGGGTTCTTCCGGCGCTTTGCCATAGACATACGTCTCGAACAGTTGCTGAATCTCTGGGCGGCGTTTCTGAAACCAGACATCCGCATCGGTCACCAGAGTGCCATCTGCGCACACCAGAGGATCGGGCAAAGTATATTCAGGCACCTTGGACTCGTCGTAATGGGTTCCTTGGGGTTGTGCAACAAGCGCGCTTGCAAAGAGAAAAATATAAACCATTGTTTTCATTCCAGCTCTCCTTAAAATCCGGTTTAAGGGTGTCATTGCGTTCCGAAAAATGTTTCAAACAATTCTTTGGCTTTTGCCTCTCCTTCGGGTGTGACCCAAACAGACTTTGCTTTGCTTTTGGGATTGTAGATATATCCCTTTTCATGCAGACGGTCCATGGTCGCCCAGTCAAACCCTTTCCAGGCCCGGGTGCCAAAGTTTTTTTCTGACCACATCACCAGGGTCAACAGAGCCAGGGTATAGTCATCGACTTTGTCCTTGTCATATTCCATGGATACCTCCCTTAAAATGTCCTGTTCTGAGGGCCGTGTCTTTTAGACCGTTTTTGTTTCAGCCGACGGAAAGCGGGACATCAATCAGATATAGCGTAACGCAATCCCCAGACATGTACCCACCGATTCGGCTGTTCTGAGTAAAGCGGAATCCTGTTCGATTTTGCGCACTTTGCCACCGATTTCCTCAATAGCGACCGTGCCGATGTGATCGCCATGCAGAGCCACCATGAGGTTCCATTTGTTATCACCGATGAGCTCTGCTGCTGCCACCCCATAACGGGTGGCCAATACCCTGTCAAAGGGAGTAGGCGTTCCGCCGCGTTGCAGGTGGCCGAGGATCGTGGCCCGGGTTTCGAGTCCGGTCTGATCTTCAATATCCTGGCCCAATTTCACAGCCACTCCGCCGAGCCGTACCTGATCCGGACTGGTTTCTACGCGCCGTTGAACGGTCATTTCTCCACCCTGTGATTTGGCTCCTTCTGCGACGGCAACGATACTGAATCTCCGGCCTTTTTGGCTGCGTTTGTGAACATAGTCACATATCACATCCAGGTCATAATCGATTTCGGGCACCAAAATCACGTCTGCACCGGCAGCGATGCCTGAAAACAGAGCGAGCCAACCGGCATAGCGTCCCATGATCTCGACGAGCATGATGCGATGGTGCGACTGGGCCGTGGTGTGAATTCGGTCCATGGCTTCGGCTGCCACCGTGACCGCGGAATCAAAACCAAAGGTAATATCGGTACCGACAATATCATTGTCAATGGTTTTGGGTACACCGACGACCGGCACGCCCTTTTCTATCAATTTTTTCGAGATCGCCATGGTGCCGTCGCCACCGATACACACCAGTCCGTCCAGCCCCAGTTCTTCGATATAATGGATGACCTCATCCGATCGGTCGTGATATTCTATTTCACCGTCTTTTTGAACGGCATGGCGAAAGGGATTGGCTTTATTCGACGTTCCCAGCATGGTTCCGCCGGCTTGCAGAATTCCGGAAACACTGTCATAATCGAGTGGCCGGGTTCGTCGTTCGACCAGTCCGTCAAAACCATCTTCGATTCCGGTTACTTTGATTCCATACCGCAATATCAATGATTTGGTCACGGCACGGATCACAGCGTTCAATCCCGGACAATCTCCGCCTCCGGTCAATATTCCTACATGTTTGACACGATTTGTCACATATCCTCCTGTAAAATCTTGAAGACTAGATAATGATTGCTATGAATAGCTGCCATTAAAAAGGCATGACCGCCCTTATGCGGTAATACCAGCTGGGTTCATCATATTCCCCCCATTTCCATGCAGCCCCGAATTGATGTGCAAATTCGAAACCACTCAGGTTGACATTATTTTTGAATTCGACTCCATACGTCTTTTGCCAGGGTTGTTTGTTAAAAGAGGAAAACCGTGAATCCCACGTCTTACCCACATCCATAAACGGGGCGAGAATCACACTCTTGAAACGAACCCCTGCCACAATCCATCCAAGATCTCTGACAAAGGGTATGCGATACTCGAGAGAACCGAACAACAAGCGATCGCCGAACTGATATTCACGAACCCCACGCAATCTGAGCCGATCTGAAAACACTAATCCATAGCCAAAATCCGGCTGATCGTATTTGTCAAAACCGACAAAATCCTGAGGTAACAGGTCTCCGCTGACAGTTTGAAGGCGGGCATACGCATAAAGAACGTGTTGCGCCAACAAGTTTCTCAGCCAGAACGCGTCCAGGGTGCCCTTGTCAAAACGCTGTTCGCCAAGGAGCGTATTTGCACTCTTGAGACGCAGCTTTACACCATGCGCATGCTGTGGATGTATGGTCGCCATTCGATTCGGACGTACAGTTACACGCGTGTATTCGAGAGAAAAGGACCCGATACGGCGGCTGACAGGTTGTCGTTCAAACCGTTCCGGTTCGAGGGGTTCGTGCTGAGCCCACGAGACTCCCAACCCGATTTCATGAGAGGTAAAGAG
>WJME01000109.1 GCA_014728115.1 Candidatus Zhuqueibacterota bacterium
AAATGTCTTGGTTTTAGCCACCCGCACTTTTTTTCCAGCCAGCAATGCGTCTATAGCATTGCGCGCATCTCGACTCGTTACTTTGGCAGGATTTTCAGAATCGTCTATCCGGCCGCTGTAGCGGAGGATACGTTCCTGATCAAAAATAAAAACGTGTGGCGTGGATACAGGCCCATAGGCTTTGGACATTCTTTGCGTTTCCCCATCATAAAGATAGGGAAAATTGAACTTTTTCTCCTTTGCGCGCAGCTTCATGTCTTTAAGATCGTCGCCCAGATCGGTATATCCCAGTTCATCAAGACGTACAGCCCGGGGATCATTTGGCGAAATGGCAAGCACCGCAACATTCTTTGATGAATAGTCGCGGGCAAGATCGATCAATCGATCCTCATAGGCTTGAGCGGTTGGACAATGATTGGCTGTAAAGACCATGACCAGTACCTTTGCATCATCAAAACTGTCGAGACTATAGGTTTTACCGTCCACTCCCTCGAGCGAAAAATCTGGTGCTTTGGCACCGATCTCTAGCGACTGTGGGCTCGCTGCAAACAGGGTCAATGCGACCAGAGTCAAAAAAACAGTCAACACCTTTTTCAACATTGGATATTCTCCTCTATTGCATAAAAACACAGGCTTTCACTTGACTAGAACCATCTTTCTGGTCAAAGAATTTCGAGATGTGCTCAACCGGTAGAAATAGACACCATTCGCAAAACGCTTTGAATCCCAGATCACCTCATAATGCCCCGGAGATAACAGGTTGGAGATCAGCTCTGTAATTTCTTTGCCCTGGGAATTGTATAGGGTCAGCTTTGCCGGACCTGCCTCGGAACACTCGAATGCAATGGTCGTCATGGATTGAACCGGATTGGGATAATTCTGATAAAGCCGCAGGCCGTCCGGTTGACCCTTTTGATAGCGAGTATAATCATTGATCATCGTACAAAATCCGGCAGGATCAGACCAGGATTTATACTCGTTCTCGATCCTGCAACGTACTCGCCAATAATATGACGTATTCCGGGTCAAATCGACAACCGCATACTGTTTCTCGATGGCATTGACATGAACATCGACTGCGGGCACGATTTGTTCAGCGACGATCTCGGTAAAGTTGGAATCCCTGGCCACCTGAACCTGAAATTTATCGGCCTCGCGAAATCCATACCAGCAAAGTTCGAGTTTGCCAGCATCGACATCCACCTGCCCATCTGGGGGTGATATCAAAACAGGCATATACGCACAAAATTTACGTATCCCCTCTTTGTCCAACTCACTGACCGATTGTCGATTTCCAAAGCGATCGATATAAAGCATGTAAGGTGCTTTTGGCCGAATCGTATCCTCTGTATTTTTTGACAGCGTGTTTCGCCCATAGTGCATTACAGAGAGAAAATCATAAGGAGTATAATTGAGTGTGGGTATAATGTGGCCGATTTGCGATTGACCGAGCGAGGTCAGATTCTCCATAAAAACGTCGATATACTGATCCCTGTCCGATCGTTGATGTTCGTGATGCAAGCCGAGGGCATGTCCAAGCTCATGCAACACCGTGCCATAAGGAGTGTGTTCATAAGGCGTAATCAGCAACAGTTGCCGGGCCCCTCCCATCCCGACACCGGATGACGTGATTTCACTGTAAATTATATAGATATAATTTGGCTGATTGGTTCTCTCGATAAATTTCAATGAGGTACCGTCTTCCCATTCTCTGAATGCCCGGATAAATAAATCTTTTGTAAACGAGGTAATTTCTGGGGCAAACTGATAATACACGTTGCCATGGGTCCACGGACTGTTGTGTTTTCCCATTGCCGCCTGAATGAGCTCAGGGCCGGAACGCCTTTTTTTATTCAGGATTCTCTGCCGGGTAATCGATTGCTGAGAATCGTTGATATCCAGCCATTGATTTGCCATGATGGCATAATAGGGATCTGAACTGTAAGAAATGGTTACAAAAAAGCTCAGAAAAAGCACCAGTATGGACAATGTGGCACGTATTGTCACTGTTTCCTCCCATTCGGAAAAAATCTTAAACACAAACATTCTGGTCAGAGATAAACAGGTATAATCTTTTGTTCCCTTTAATTCTGTATTTTAAATTTCCAAAGCAATGCTTTCCAAAACAGGTTCCATTTCCTAACGGTTTCGCGGAAACTGGAACGCAGAGAAAGAACAATTTCAAAGGCTATAAAACTTGCACCAAAGACCATTTTTACGGATTCAAAGGATATATAGTGCTGTTTTTAAATAGCCTAGTTAGTAAAAATCATTTCTTCGCATTCATTCAGCTTACCAGACAATCCACTCACTTTGGTTGTTGCATTTTTCTTTCCTCAGCGATCTCTGCGTTGATCTTTATCTGTTTTGCACAAAAGTGAACTATAATCTAGTAAATGACAAATTCATACGCAAGTTTATTCACCTGAACGAATACAGACACACTGTTTGGGAACTCTTGCCGGTTGGGTTCATTAAATAAGAACCGACACTCTTGGAATATAGAGCAACCCAAACGAGTTGAATCGGTAAATGAGGAGAATGGGATGAATAAAACATTTATTTTCGCTATATTGCTCATCGCAGCAGTCACAATACTGGCACAAAACTCTGGCAAGAAAGAGGAAAAGTCCATGAAATACAATGAATTGACACCCGATGAAGAGTATGTCATTCTCAACAAGGGTACGGAACGGCCTTTTACAGGCAAATATGTAAATCACAAAGAGGATGGTACGTATACCTGTAAGCGCTGTGATGCTCCGCTTTACAAAAGTGCTGATAAATTCGATTCTCATTGCGGCTGGCCCAGCTTTGATGATGAAATTGAGGGAGCCGTAAAGCGCGTTCCGGATCGCGATGGGGTGCGCACAGAAATCGTCTGTGCCAATTGTGGTGGCCATCTGGGTCATGTTTTCAAAGGGGAAGGATTTACGGATAAAAATATCCGGCATTGCGTCAACTCTATATCCCTCAATTTTGTCTCGGTCAATGCAACGCAAACAGCAGCCCAGGAGCAACGATTGAGTGAAGCCTATTTTGCCGGAGGTTGTTTTTGGGGCGTGGAATACCATTTTGAAAAGCTGGACGGGGTCATCTCTGCCGAATCCGGTTATATGGGAGGAACGGTCGATAACCCCACTTATGAGCAGGTCTGCTCCGGCAGAACCGGCCATGCAGAGACGGTCAAGATCACCTATAATCCCGATAGAGTTTCTTATGAAACCCTGGCCAAACTGTTTTTCGAAACCCATGATCCAACACAATTGAATCGTCAGGGGCCTGATATCGGAGACCAATATCGCTCTGTGGTTTTTTATGCTGACCAGGAACAAAAAGAAATCACACAAGAGCTGATCGAGGAATTAAAAGAAAAGGGGTACAAGGTGGTCACAAAAGTTGAAAAAGCGGAGATGTTTTGGCCAGCTGAAGATTATCATCAGGACTATTACGAGCACAAAGGAACGTCCCCTTACTGCCATATTTATACCCAACGGTTCTAGACTTGGTGTCCGGGTCCTGCTATCAAAGTAGGATCCGGACACACCCCTTCTTTGCCCAATGTGTCTCTCCTTATTACCAGAGTCACATGCCCTGATCATTTATGCCAAAGCCACTGAGGATCATCTTTTCCGTATTTATCGAACAATATTGACGAGCGACCCGATCTTTTCAATTTTGACGGTCAATGTATCGCCGGCCACCGTCTCACCCACTCCGGGCGGGGTACCCAGAGCGATGACATCGCCGGGGTACAATGTCATGCCCTGCGAAGCAAGGCTAACAAGATAGAAAATATCATAGGTCATCTGACTGGTACGGCTGTTTTGTTTCAATTCGCCATTTTGCCAAAGTTGAATTTCCAAGTCCGAGGCATCGATATCTGTCACGATCCAGGGTCCGAGAGGAGCAAACGTATCGACCGATTTGCCACGCGCCGGCGCGGGGTCTGCAGAGGTAAGATCACTGGCCGTGAGATCATTATGGCAGGTATATCCAAAAACCACCTCTTTGGCTTGCTCGGGAGTAATGCGATAACAGGTTTGCCCGATCACAAGAGCCAGTTCTGCTTCAAAGACTACTTTATTGGAAATGTGGTGCGGATAAATCACATCCTGTTCATGGCCGATGAGCGCGGATGGGGGTTTAAAGAACATCAACGGCGTGATCCCGCCGGACTGTCCGGGTTCGTTAAAAGTGACGCCAAAGTTGATCATCTTTGAGGGAATGACCGGAGGTAACAGTTGTACAGCCGCAAGAGGCACCGGCGATCCTATCTTGACCATTTGACCTTTGACCAGGTCATTGAAATCTCCCTCGAGAGGCTGTAGGGTCTCACTGATGACCAATCCGTAAGCGGATTCTCCGGAGGCTGTTCGATAACGTGCAATCTTTGATTGGCTCCATACCAGAGTAACGGTTATTAAAATCAGAATCGATGTCAAATTTCTCATTGCGTTCTCCAAACGTTTTTTCAATTCACCCTGTTTCCTCAGACCTCAATCCGGTATCTGTTGTGATTGGATGGACTCGCTTAATGAGCGCTTGTCCATTCTGGCAATACACCGGCCTGGATGCCAAAAACCCATTGTACGAGGGTAAAGCTCACCAGGGTAATCAGGATAACAAAAGAGAGGTTCAGGACCATCCCTGCCCTGGCCATTTGCGGGATCGTCACTCTGCCGCTCCCGTACACGATGGCATTGGGCGGAGTGGCCACGGGCAGCATAAAAGCGCAACTGGCCGCCACAGCAGCCGGAATGACGAGCATAAGGGGGTTTTCGCCTATACTCACCGCTACAGAGGCCATAATGGGAAGAAAAGCCGCAGCCGTGGCGGTGTTGCTGGTCAGTTCAGTGAGCATGATGATAATAAACGAGACAATCAGAACCACAGCGACCAGAGGCCATGTTTTGATCAAAACAAGCTCGTTGCCGATCCAGTCCGAGAGTCCGGTTTTACTGATGGCAGAAGCCAATGACAATCCCCCACCAAAGAGCAGCAGCACTCCCCAGGGCAATTTTTCTGCATATGTCCATTCCAAAAGGAACTGGCCTTTTCCTGTATTGGAGGGGATAACAAACATCAAAGTAGCAGCAAAAATAGCAATTCCTGCATCAGAGAGTCCGGGGACGAGCCCGGCCATCAAGGGTCTGATCACCCACAAAAAGCCTACCAGTGCAAATACGAATGCGACTTTTTTTTCCGGACCCGTAATAGGGCCCAGGTTTTTCAGCTCGCTCTGGATATAATCTTTTCCACCTGCCAGAGTTTTAATACGAATGGGAAACACCAGAGATGTGAGGACCCAGAACACCAAGGGCAGGCCGATAATAATCAGCGGAACTCCCACCAGCATCCACTGAGCAAATCCGATCGAAAGCCCGTAATTTTCATACATAAATCCGGCCAGCAGCGCGTTTGGCGGGGTTCCGATAAGCGTTCCCAGTCCACCGATGCTGCAGGCATAGGCAATACCCAACAACAGAGCGAGTGCGAAAGGGAACGGAGTATCAGGCGATTCATGATTCCTGCCTGACAGCGCCAGTTCGACCACAGACAATCCAATAGGCAACATCATCATCGTGGTTGCCGTATTGCTGACCCACATGCTGAGAAAGGCGGAGGCCAACATAAATCCGGCGATCAATCGTTTGGGATTCATTCCGATGATCCGGATAATATTCAGAGCGATTCGACGATGCAAGTTCCAACGCTGCATACCCAGGGCGACAATAAATCCTCCCATAAACAAAAAAATCAGAGGATTGGCAAAAGGGGCAGCAGAGTCTTTGATGGGGGCAATCCCCAGGACCGGAAAAAAAACCAGGGGCAGTAAGGCTGTAGCCGGAATAGGGATCGCTTCGGTGATCCACAAGATGGCCATAAATAACCCCACCCCCGCCGTACGCCAGCCGGCAAGGTCCAGTCCTTGAGGTGGTTCTGTGAGCAGAAATAAAAGAAAGAAAAATGGAGCGAGAAACAATCCTATCTTTTGTGATGCCCTCATGCAGGTCCTCCAGCTATGGATTTACATTTTGAATCGGGGGGAGATGCAAAACGCCTACCATAATCCAATAATTTTCCACCAGATTCCGCCGACAACAAACCAGACCGAGATATTGATCACGCTTGCCAGTCCACCCAGACGCCACCAGTCTTTCATATCGATATATCCGGATCCAAAAAGAACGGGAGCCGGACCGGTGCCATAATGGGTAATTCCACCAAAAAGATTGCTAAAAAAGCCCAAAACCAGGGCCGCCAGCATGGGAGGAGTCCCCATTGCCAGAGCGATAGTCAGAAAGGGCAAATACATCGCACTTACATGTGCGGTGGCACTGGCAAAAAAGTAATGGCTGTAGAAATAGATAACACTCAAGAGTACAAACGCGATCAGCCAGTTATCCATATTGAGCCAGTTCCCTACGCGTTCTCCAAACCAGGGGATCAAACCCAATTCGTTGAGAAAAGAGGCCATCATAACCAGGGCCGAAAACCAAACCAGGGTATCCCAGGCGCCTTTTTCTTTCAGAATATCATCCCATGTCAGGGTTTTGCTTACCAACAATACCCCCAATCCGATGAGCGCAGCAGTGGTACTGTGCAGACCAACCAGGGAACCAAAAATCCACAAGACCAGGAGCAAAACAAAGGTAAAAAGCATGATCCACTCTTGAAATTTCATTGCACCCATTTTTTCCAATTCAGCCCGCGCCATCTCGGCTGCAGCCGGAGTCTCTTTGATTTCCGGTGGGTAGAGTTTGAACAATACCCAGGGAATGATCAGCAGACTGAGCAACCCGGGGACCAGTGCAGCGCTCGCCCATCCTGCCCATGTGATTTCCACCCCCTGTTCGAGCGCCAGCTTGGCCGCAAGAGGATTGGCAGCCATACCCGTGAGAAACATACCGCCGGTAATCACCGTGCCTTGAAAAGAAGCTTTGATCAAAAAGGATCCGATTTTTCTCGACGTTCCATCATCGGGATCACTGCCGTACGCACGCGCAATGGATCGAAGCAAGGGATAAATGACCCCACCAGAGCGTGCCGTGATACTTGGAATAGCCGGTGCCAGAACCAGATCTGTGGCGATCATCCCATAGGCGAGTCCCAGAGAGCGCTTTCCCAGTATGCTCATAAACCGGTAAGCAATACGTGCTCCGAGGCCGGTTTTGATAAATCCACGGGAGATAAAAAAAGCGATGACAATCAGCCAGATGACCCGATTGCCAAAAGCGCTCAATCCCTGATTGATGGTCACAATACCCAGGGTTACCGTGAGGGTTATCCCCAACATCGCGACCGCTCCCATGGGAAGGGGTTTTAGAATGATTCCCACTATCGTGGCTACAAATATCGCTAACAGATGCCAGGCATCAGCCTCGATCCCCTGAGGGTGGGGCAGAAACCACAGGATCACTCCCACGAGGACAGGAAGTATCCAGGACCAAAATTTTTGCATAATCATATCCGTTAATAACTGACCGGTTTATGTTTGGCGACGAATTCAGGATCAAGAATGAGTCCCATGCCAGGACCTGTAGGCACTGTAATCAAACCATCTTCACTCTGCAGCGTAGAGCTGTCACATTCAAACGGGATATCTTTGTTAAAGCCTTTGAACTCATGATAGGGACCTGCATTGGGAATGGCCGACACAAAGTGGGACATGTAGAGATATCCGAGTCCGGAACCAGAAATGTGCGGAATACAGGGCATGCCGGCAGCGTCTGCCATCAGAGCCACCCGCATGGAGCGAATCATGCCGCCAAAGTAAAACATGTCAGGCTGTACGATTTGAACGGCATCGTTGGCCACCATCCAGCGGAAATTATGCATACTGGTTTCCTGCTCACCGCCGGCAATGGGGATGGTCAGGGATTCAGCGACTTGTCGGGTCTCTTGCAGCCAATCGAACGGACAGGGTTCCTCATAAAAATCATAATCATGTTCCTGCAATAGCCGACCGATACGAATGGCTTCCTCCACGTCATAAGAGCCATTTGAATCAGCATACAGGGTTTTTCCCGGACCAAAGGTCTTTCGGACCAGGGGAATCAGAGCTTCTGTGCGGCCAGGAGGAGTTTCGGGGTTATCCATGCGACCACCGATTTTGATTTTTACTGCCTTGGCCCCGGAAGATTCTACATTCCGTTTGATTTGTTCAACGGATTCCTCGGCAGATCTGCCGCGATAATTATTGGCGCGATAGACCGCAACTTTTGGATTAAAAATTTCGCCAATCAATTGTCCGATAGATTTTTCAGCAATACGTCCAAGCATATCCAGGATCGCAAACTCTACCGTTGCCAGACTGATCCACAATGCCAGACCCTGCAACTTGTAATTGCTATCCCATGTATAAACCCCATCCACGAGCTTGTCCAGATCACGAGCGTCTTTATTTAAAAAGAACGGGACGATCTCGCTGAGCAAAATAGGATAAAGATAGACCATGTGAGCATTATTGCTTACGGACAAGCCCTCGGCTCCCTCTGTACTGCGAACGCGCATGATAAAATTATTTTGATAGCGAAGGAGTTCAAGAGATTCAATAATAACCGGTCGGTCGAAATACTCTTTTTTCAAAATCGGTTTCGCAAGAATCTCGTCGAGGGTTTCATAAGCGATACGTCGGGTGTTATTTGCAGAAGGTGAATTACAGGCAACAGAGCCGGCCAACGATAGGGTTCCTACGCCGGCAATCGAATGAAAAAAATCTCGTCTTTTCACAGCACGCTCCTTCCAGTATTTCTGATAAATGATTGTTACAGTATAGAAATAATAATTAAAAAATGATAGTCAAAAACAGTCAAAACCAGGTTTTTAACGCTCTGTACCAGTGGACATTAACGTTTTGGTTTCAGTAAATGAGGAGTCGATTGGGGGTTGTATAACCTATTCGGGCGAGGTAATAGCTTGAGAGAACATAAAGAATCATCGTATGGGTATGGAGATTTTAGTCCGGCCAATGCAGCAGACATGGACTTTTCGGTCAGCCAGATGAGAGAATTTGAATTGCCTAATGCCTGACAGGAGAAAAGCGAGATAAAGGCCGGCGAACAAATTCAAACACCGGTTGTTTCGGCATATTTCTCAGCCAGAGCCACCCGCTTTTCAAAGGTGTCATGAACCAACCTCACATCCTCGATAAAATAAGGTAATTCTTTGAGCAATAATGCCTGCGGACCATCGACCAAGGCATCGGCTGGTTTGGGATGAAAATCCACCAGAACCATGTTGGCACCCGCGATAATTCCCTGTGCTGTGGCATGAAAGATATCAAGAATTCCTTCCGGACTTTTTTCACGACTGCCAACAGAATGTGAGGGATCGACACAAACCGGCATACGGGTCTGGCGCTTAATAACAGGAACATGTGTAAAATCCACCATATTACGATGGGGATCGGAAAATGACGTTTTCATACCCCGCAGACAGAATACGATATTGGCATTCCCTTCACTGGCGATATATTCTGCGGCATTGAGTGATTCATTCAACGTAATACCAAAGCCGCGTTTCAATAAAACCGGATATTTTGTTTGGCGACCCACGATCTTGAGTAATTCAAAATTCTGAGTATTACGGGTGCCGATCTGCAAAAAGACGCCCGTTGGATGGCCCAGGTTTTCGAGCACCTCATCGATCTCAGCCACATGACTTTCATGAGTCACTTCCATGGCAATGACTTTGATGCCATACTTGCCGGCCAATTCAAACACATAAGAAAGACAAGACTTGCCATGTCCCTGGAAAGAATAGGGATTGGTGCGCGGTTTATAAGCACCCATTCGGGTGCACTGCAGACCTTGTTCATGCACTGCTTTTAGCATGGTCTCGACATTTGAAGGGTTATCCACAGCACACAGACCCGCGAAAATGTGAAAAGAATGCTGGTCGAACTGTAACCCCTGATATTCGAATCCAACAGTCCTTAGCTTGTCATGATGACGACCCAGGATGCGATACTCTTCTGATATTCGAATGACTCTTTCTACAGCTGGTAAGGCTTGTATGGACTCTATAGGAATGGCACGCGTCTCGCCGATGAGATAGATCTCGGTCAGACTCTGCAGGGCTCCCTCTATGCGGTGCATCTTGACCGTAATATTGGGCAAACTTTTTAAATGCTTCCAGGTTTTTTTGAATTCCGGGGATTGTTCATCTGTATTGGGATTTAATATGACAAGCATTTACGACTGTCTCCTATTTTATCGAGACCAGAAATTTAGCGTTAATTGGGTATAGATGCAAGGGAAAATATACGTCAGATGTGAGATATAAGATGTAACAGGTCAAACGTCAGATAAAAAAGCTAAAGGCATGGAGCATGGGGAAAACTCAGAACCGCAGAGCGAACCGTGTAGAAACGAACGGTTCCGAATGGACGGTTATCGTGCCGCTGTGCAGACGCATGATTTGGCGGGACAAGCTGAGACCAATGCCTGTACCGGCAGGCTTTGTGGTAAAAAACGGAATGAAAATATTGTCCAATACATGAGACTCGATACCCGGCCCATTGTCGCTTATCTGAATAACGGGACGACCGATATCGCTAAGATAGGCCTCGAATTTGATCTCTGGAGCCTCTGCTTTTTCTACCGCTTCGATTGCGTTCTTGATCAGGTTGATCAAGACCTGCTCGATCATGGTCCGATCTGCTGTCAGCTCCAAACTCTGGGGGTTGACATCTGAATAAAACGTAATCCTCTTGTCTTGCAAAGTGGGTTTAAAAAGAGGATATAGGGAATGATTTAATGCCTGTACCTGAAAAATCTGGAAATCGGGTCTGGGGATACGGGTGAGCTGGCGATAATTATCCACAAACTGCATCAATTTTTGACTGCGGTTCTCTATGGTTTGCACAGCATCCCGGATATCCTCCATTTTCTCAGCGTCCTGAACCGATGCTGAATCCCGGGTTGGCTTTTTGAGCAAATCATGAGCAGTACCGGCTAGAGAAATGATAGGTGTCACAGAATTCATAATTTCATGGGTCAATACACGAATCAGGTTCTGCCACGCTTCCATTTCTTTTTCTTCCAGTTCGCTCTGGATATTCTGAATCGTGACCAGCCTGAAAGAATGTTCCTGTTGAATAAAATCGGTGGCAAACACCAGCAAGGTCAGCAATTGATCATCCCGTCGTAGCTTGACCAGGACTTGTTGTCCGGAATGCATTCCGTGCACAATACCCGGAAGTTCAGACTCGACTTGCTGAAGATGATCTGTGTGGGTTAACCGCCGGACTCCCAGTAAACGCTTGGCAGCATTATTGAGCAAATCGACCTGTCCGTCCTGACGGAAAATAATCAATCCGGTACCAATATTTTGCACCACAGTCTGCAAATACCGGACCTGCTCTTCTTTTTCGGTCCGGGCGGACTGAAAGCGGTCGATGACCTTTGCAAAGGCGTGATCGAGTTCGCGAAAAGAATGTCCCAACCGTTCAGAGCGAAAGCTCTGGGAAAAATCAGAATATTCTATGGCCTGTAAAAACCGCGTCACCTTACGATTGGTCAGCTCGACATAACGAATCAAGCTGACGATCTCATAGACAAAAAGCATGGCCACCACAATGATGCTGGCATAGAGATCGGTATCTGTAATCAGATAGAGCAGCAGGTAAAAGGTGGCGCTGGCCAAAATCACTCTCAGGGCAGTGTTGACACGAAAATTTCTAAAGATCATATTTTTCCATTCGCCGGTAAAGTGAGGTTCGGGTGATGCCGAGGTCCTGAGCCGCATGGCTGATATTGCCCTGATGACGCGATAAGGCCTTGCGGATGACCATTTTCTCAATGTCCTCGAGATTAAATGTATCCAGAGACAACCCTTCATCGGTTTGCCGGGGGGTGAACATGAAATCCTGGGGTTGCAGAGCCAGAGTGTCGGTCATGATCACGGCACGTTCCAGCGCATGGCGCAATTCACGCACATTACCCGGCCAGTGATAGGCTTGCAGTCGGGTCATGGCAGCCGGACTCACCCTGAGACCCTCTTTTTTGTATCGGCGGCTATATAGACCGAGAAAATAATCGATCAGCAAAGGGATGTCCTGCACACGTTCGCGCAAAGGGGGTAAATGAATTTCCACGGTGTTGATCCGGTACAAAAAATCCTGTCGAAACTCTTTGTCTTCCACCATCTCATACACCGACATGTTGGTCGCACAGACGAGCCTTACGTCTATGGGACGCGGCTGGTTGGCACCCAAACGCATCACCTGCCGTTCTTCCAGAACGCGCAAGAGCTTGGCTTGCATGGAGAGCGGGATATTGCCGATCTCGTCGAGAAACAGGGTACCGCCGGACGCCACCTGAAAGCGACCCGGTTTATCTTTTTTGGCATCGGTAAAAGCACCACGTACGTGTCCGAACAATTCGCTTTCAAACAGGGTTTCCGGAATAGAGCCCATGTCCACACTGATAAACACCTCGTCGCGTCGTTGGGATTGCCGGTGCAGGGCGCGGGCCACCAGTTCCTTGCCGGTGCCGTTTTCACCCAAAATCAGCACATTGGCATCGGTACAGGCAACTTTATCAATGGCGTTGAATACATGCTGCATGGCCGGACTCGTTCCGATCATCTCGTGATATTTTTGATCCATATCCGCGTTGAGTTGTTGCTGTTTTTCACGCAACGTATCAACCTGGCGTCTGGAGGTTCTGAGATTCATGGCCAGAGAGAGTGTGGCCAGCAGTTTCTCGTTTTGCCACGGTTTGACGATAAAATCCGTGGCCCCTGCTTTGATGGCGCGTACTGCCAGATCCACGTCGCCATAAGCGGTCATGAGAATCACCACCACCGAGGGATCGATATCCACAATCTGTTCCAGCCAATAAAATCCTTCCGAGCCGCTAGTGACGTCCTGGGTAAAATTCATGTCCAGCAGGATAACATCATAATTTTCATTTCTGAGCAGGTTCGGCAGGACGTCCGGTGATTTTTCCGTGTGAATGACATAGCCGTGCTGTTTGAGCAGCAAACGTGCAGCCACCAGGATATCCGGGTTATCATCCACGACCAAAAGGGTGCCGTTATGGGGACTCATTCTCGATACCTCCGGAAGGGTTTTGTTTCTGTCAAAGTATCATTTTTCGCAAAAAGCGCAAGTAGAATTTTAGCAAGCCCCTTGTTTGAGGGGTACATAAACGGAGGTTACGCTTTGTCTCGTCTATGTGATTATGGTCAAATTGCAAAGTACGAATAGACAAAATTGTAGCATATTTACCTGTCAGTACTTGACAAAAATGCTATATTTTTGTCAAGTACTGACAGACAAAATACAACATGTACGATATCGAACACTCGCTGTTTGATTCCGTATAGTGATCCCGGGATCTTGAACCACGAAACAATGCCAAGTCCAATAAAAACAATGTTGGCACGCTATTTGCTATTGGATCTTTGAACATCAGACCTGACGAGGAGTGTATGGATCGCATTATCAAAAAAAAGAAATGGGCCCCCAAAAAAATCGCTTTATACGGCCTCCCTTCCCTGTTTATCCTGATCATGATCTGGTCCATCGGATTCGGGGACCACAGCTCGAAACTGAACGTCCGCACCGATCGCATCACCTTGTCCACGGTACGGCAGGATGAATTCCAGGAATTCATTCCGGTCACCGGCACGGTCATCCCTATCAGAACCATCTATCTCGATGCCGTCGAAGGCGGACGGGTCGATACACTGTTTCTCGAAGCCGGATCTATGGTCGACCAGGGCGATAAAATATTAAAGCTGGTCAATACCAACCTGGTGCTGGATATCATGTACCGCGAAGCCGAACTGTTCGAACAAAGCAATAACCTGCGCAATACCCGTCTGGCCATGGAACAGCACCGGCTGGATCTGCAGGCCCAGCTCATCGAACTGAATTATAATATCAAAAAGCAGGAACGGGCCTTTGAACGCGCCAAAGAGCTGCGTAACAAAGAACTCATCTCTGATAAAGAGTTCGAAGAGACCCATGATACGTTTGAATATCTTTTGAAAAAACGTGGCATCACCCTGGAAACCCACAAACAGGATTCCATCTATCGCGCCGTACAGATCATGCAACTCGAAGCCTCTTTGGATCGTATGCAGGAGAACCTGGAGATCGTCCGCCGCAATGTCGAGAACCTGACGTTACGTGCACCTGTGACCGGACAACTCACCTCCCTGAATGCTGAAATCGGTGAAAGCAAAAATCGCGGCGAACGATTGGGTCAAATCGACGTTCTCGACGGATTCAAAATCCGTGCCCAGGTGGATGAACACTATATTGCCAGAATCCAGCCCGGACAATCCGGAGAGTTTACCTTCGATGGCCAAACCCATACCCTGATCATCCGCAAGGTCTATCCCGAGGTCATCGACGGACGCTTTGAGGTCGACATGGAATTCACCGATCAGGAACCCCGGGGCATCCGTCGCGGCCAGACCGTGCATATCCGTCTGGCTCTCGGCGACCTCTCGGAGGCAATCCTGCTGGCCAGAGGCGGATTTTTCAATTCCACCGGCGGCCAATGGGTATTCAAACTCGACAGTGACGGCCAAACCGCCCGGCGTACCCCGGTACGCATCGGCCGCCAAAACACCCAGGACTATGAAATCCTCGATGGCCTGAAACCGGGAGACAGGGTGATCACCAGCTCGTATGAAAATTTTGGAGAAATGCAGGTGCTGGTATTGAAAGAGCCGTGAGACGTTTGACGTCTGAATCTTTAATGTCATCAGAATTTAAAATCTTTTAATCTTTTGGGAGACCACACCACATGATTACCATGACCAACCTCAACAAAATCTATCGCACTGAAGAGATCGAGACGTTGGCTTTGAATGGCATCAACTTTCAGGTCAAAGAGGGCGAATTTGTGTCCATTATGGGACCGTCAGGATGCGGTAAATCGACGTTGCTCAATGTGCTCGGACTCATCGACACAGCCAACGACGGCGAGTACCAGTTTTTAGAACAGAACGTCACGGGCCTGAACGAACGCCAGCGGGCCAATATCCGCAAAGGCAATATCGGATTCGTTTTTCAAAGTTTTAACCTCATCGATGAACTGACCGTCTTTGAGAACGTGGAATTGCCCTTGCTATATCTCAAGGTTTCTGCCAGTGATCGCAAGAAAAAGGTCAATGACGTGTTAGAGCGTATGGAGATCATGCATCGCAAAAATCACTTTCCCCAGCAACTCTCAGGAGGCCAGCAACAGCGAGTGGCGGTAGCCCGGGCCGTGGTGGCCAGTCCCAAGGTCATCCTGGCAGACGAACCCACCGGGAACCTGGATTCCAAAAACGGTGACGAGGTGATGAACATTCTCACACAGCTCAATGAAGCCGGAGCGACGATCATCATGGTAACCCACTCGCCCACCTATGCCGAATATGGCAATCGTACCGTACATCTGTTTGATGGCAAAATCGTGACCGAAAACTTGAACGGACAGTTTCACGTCTAGAGATCCAGTCCCAGGAGATGAGCATGCTGAACAATTATTTAAAAATCGCCTTGCGCAATATCCGCAAACAAAAAGGATATACATTCATCAATGTATTTGGATTTACCCTTGGACTCACCTGCACGTTGCTGATTCTCATGTATGTGGTGCATGAATGGAGCTATGACCGGTTTCATGAAAAGGCAGACCGGATCTATAGAATAACCTTTCTTGGCAAAATCGGACAACACGAGTTCGAATCTGCGGCCTCTGGTGTGCCTGCTGCAGACGGTTTTATGCAGGAATTTCCACAAGTCGAGACCGCCACACGTATTGACAAGATGGGTGAACAGGTCGTGCGTCTTGGAGACCGCAGTTTTAACGAACAGGACCTTTTACTTGCAGATCCCAATTTCTTTGACGTTTTCAGCTTTCGACTCTTGCAAGGCGAGCCGAACCAGGTTTTACACGAACCCCATACGGTTGTCCTGACCGAGCGCCTGGCCTTGAAATATTTCGGCGATCGTTCCCCGGTTGGTGAGATGATTACGGTTGGCAAAAACAAGACCGATTACAAGATCACCGGTGTCGTTGAAAATCCCCCGCAAAATTCACATTTTGATTTTGACGCATTGGTAAGTATGGCCGGAATGGATTGGGGCAGACGCATGAACTGGCTCAATTTTTCTCTCTATACTTATATCCTTTTAAAAGAAAATACCTCTATCGATGCACTCGAGGCCAATTTGCCGGCTCTGTATGAAAAATACTTTACCACTCCCATCCAAAATGTTCTTCAAATGTCCTGGCAAAAATTCCTGGAGCAGGGCAATAATATGGGTATCGTATTACAACCCTTGACCTCGATCCATTTCAACTCGCGCTTTAACGATGAACTCAAACCCATCGGCAACAAGAGTAATGTCTTTTTGTTCTCGCTCATTGCGATCTTTGTGCTTGTGATCGCCTGTATCAATTATATGAATCTTGCCACTGCCCGTTCAGCCAGCCGAGCCAAAGAAGTGGGTGTGCGAAAGGTCGTCGGGGCCAATCGTTCCGCCCTGATCAAACAATTTCTAAGTGAATCATTGCTGCTGGCTATCATATCCATGATTTTATCCATCGGCCTGGTCGAGTTGCTGTTGCCCGTGTTCAACGAGTTGTCCGGCATTCATTTTTCATCAGGTCTGTTCGCCCGGGGCTGGGTACTTGCGGGATTGACCGGTTTCACTCTATTGATCGGACTGCTTGCCGGCAGTTATCCAGCACTAGTGCTCACGCTTTATCAGCCCATCCAGGTCTTGCGCAGCAAATCGATGAGAGGGCATGACAATCGCAAACTGCGAAGCGCGCTGGTCATTTTTCAGTTTATTATTTCCATTACCTTGATCCTTTCGACAGCCTTTGTCTATAAACAACTGTCGTTTGTGCGCTCCAAACAACTCGGCTTTGATAAAGAAAACGTGCTGATTGTTCAACATACCGGACGGTTGGGTGCTCAGGCACAGGCCTTTAAACAGAGCGTCAGCCAGCAAACTTTTGTCCACTCAGCCTCATTGGCCGAAGCCGTTCCGGCAAGGGGTGGATACAATGGCACATTTTACAATTCCAAAGAACCGGATCGAACCGCACAAGGTTTTCAGGTGACGGAAGGTGAACAAATTTGTCGCCATTTTATGGCCGATCCTGAGTATTTGCAGACTTTGAAATTCGATCTGGTTAAAGGGCGGGATTTTTCGGCAGAACTGTCCACAGATAGTATGGCAGTCATTTTGAATCAAGCAGCAGTCAGAGTATTGGGACTGAATCAACCCATTAACAAAATAGTCTATGCCACAGGTCAAAAGGATCAGCCTGGCTATCGGGTTATTGGAGTGGTCAAAGATTATCATATGCAATCCCTGCATTCCAATATCGAGCCGGTTGTCATGCATTTAGGACATTCACCCCGTCTGCTTGTCGTTCGGCTTTTGCCCGGGGATCACGCTGCCGGTGTTGAACAACTCGAAAAAATCTGGCATCAGTTTGCCCTAAATACCCCTTTTACCTATTCTTTTTTGGATGAGGATTATGACGCTCTTTTTCGAGCAGAGGTTCGTTTTGGCAAACTGGTAGGCTATTTTGCCTTGTTTACTATCTTTATCGCCTGCCTGGGCGCTTTTGGATTGGCCACTTTTTCTGCTGAACAGCGTACCAAAGAGATCGGTATCCGCAAGACCCTCGGAGCGTCTATTCCAAATCTGATTTTGTTGTTGACACGGGAATTCAGCATTCTGGTCTCTCTGGCATTTGTTATTGCGGTTCCCTTGACCTATTATGCGGTGCAGAAATGGTTACAAGGGTTCGCATATCGTATCGGCATTGACGTATGGACATTTATCATTGCCGGCATCGCAGCGATTCTCATCGCTCTGCTGACCGTCAGCTTTCAGGCGGTTCGCGCTGCAATGGCCAACCCGGTCAAAGCCTTGCGCTATGAATAGAGGAGGTACGTTTGTTTTTAAATACCCTAAAACTCTCGGTACGCAATCTGCTTCGATGGAAAGGCATCACCTTGATCAACGGACTCGGTCTGTCCATCGGCATTGCCGGCAGTCTGGTCATGCTGGCATTCGTGCTCAATGAGGCGAGTTATGAAAATTTTCACCAACACAAAGACCGCATCGTGCGGGTCGCTACAGACTTTGGCACTCTTCCCAATGTCATGCATCTTGCAGGAACCATGTCTGCCCTGGGGCCGGCCGCCGAACAAGAACTGCCGCAGGTACTTGAATCTGTTCGACTGGTGAGAGAACAAAAAACGACTCTTTCCCTGCAAGATCGTTCGTTTCAGGAATCGCAGTTTTTTTTCAGCGATCCGGCGGTTTTTAACCTGTTCACCTTTCCCTTGATAACCGGTAATCCCGATCAGGTCTTGTCAACGCCTTTTAGCGTGGTGATCTCTGAATCCATGGCAAGGAAATATTTCGGAAAAGAAAATCCTGTCGGACAATCATTGATTTTGAACGACGAACACTCTCTGCGAATAACGGGCATCATGCAGGATGTTCCGCGCAATACACATTTGCGGCCTGACTTTATCTCCTCATACAGCACATTCGAAAAGATCACCACCCTCGAACCGAGCTGGCAACAATTCGGCACGACCCACACCTATCTTTTTCTGTCTGACAATGATCTGATAAAGCTCGAGCACCAACTTTATGATCTGTTGGTCCACAATACCAATGAAAACTTTGCAAACATGATTTCTTACAAGATACAACCCTTGTCAGACATTTACTTACACTCGAATCGTTTTGGCGAATTGTCTGCCTCGGGGAATGTGCTGTATATCTATCTGTTTTCCTCCCTGGCCGTGCTGATTCTGATCATTTCCTGTCTCAATTTTGTCAATCTGACGCTGGCCCGGTTTATCCAGCGTTCACGGGAAATCGGAATTCGCAAGACTCTGGGGGCCATGCGCAGTCACATCATCAGGCAATTGTTTACAGAATCCATGCTGGTCACGTTTGTTGCTTTGCTCTTTGGGATCCTGATTTTCGAGCTCTTTTTCAGCAGACTGGATAATCTTCTCGGCGTCAGTCTCGTCATCGATCCGTTCCGGTCGATTGGATTTTATTTCATCGTCCTGGGTATCCTGTTATTTTCCGGCCTGGCAGCCGGACTTTATCCGGCTTTGTCGCTCTCGCAACTCAAGCCGGCGGATTCGATCAAGGGCGATGCTCCCCCCTCTTTTACGCTTTCCCGCCTGAAAAAGGCGCTGGTCGTATCGCAATTTGTCATTTCTATCTTTCTTGTCACCGGTACGCTGGTCATCCATCACCAGTTGACCTTTATGAAACAGAGCGATTTGGGCTTTAACAAAGAAAATGTATTGCTCGTCTCTTTTCCGGCTGGTGAACCCGGCTTGAGAGAAAAATATGAGGCCCTAAAGACGGAATTGTCCAGCCTGAGTCAGGTAAAAAGCATTACTGGCGCCTATACCGTGCCGGGATTGCGCAACTATGAACTGCAGAGTATTATGAGGCCGGATCAAACATCCTCAGAACAACACCTGATGATGCGTGCGATCGGCGTGGGATATGATTATGTCGTGACCCTGGGACTGGAGCTGGTCTCTGGCCGGGATTTTTCTAAGGATTTTGGCACGGATGCAGAGCAATCGATACTTGTCAATCAAAAAGCGGTACGGGAATTGAATCTCCCTGATCCTGTAGGCAGTGAGCTGCTCATACCCGGCGGAAAAGAGAAGCAACGCAGCGTCAGAATCATCGGCGTGGTCAAAGATTTTCATGTGCAATCCCTGCAAAAAGAGATCGAACCGATCTTTTTCTATATCAATCCCGAACGATTCTATACTCTTGCCATGCGCCTGTCGCCGAACCGAACAGATCATTCCCTGGCGGATATCAAACAGGTCTGGACCCGGCTGTTGCCAAATGAACCCTTTGAATACAGCTATTTGCAGGACACCTATGAGGCTCTCTCTCTTTCAGAAGAAAAAATCAATCAGGTCATCACCCTATTTGCCGGACTGGCGATTTTCATCTCGTGTCTGGGTCTCTATGGGCTGTCGACCTTTACTGTGGCGAAAAGAATCAAAGAGATGGGCATTCGTAAAGTCTTGGGAGCATCGCTCTCCCATTTGCTCGTGATTCTCTCCAAAGATTTTGTCATATGGATTGCACTGGCCAATCTCATTGCCTGGCCTCTGGCGTTCTATGCATTGCAGACCTGGCTGAATCATTTTGCCTATCGCATCGAGCTGACGATCTGGCCGTTCCTGCTGTCGGGACTGGCCGCATTGGTCATCGCTTTATTAACGGTCTGCTGGCAGGCGATACGCGCGGCCACAGCCAATCCGGTGGATTCACTGAGATATGAATGATCCCCTAAACAAGCTCTGATGCGGGTAAATTTAGTCACGATAAAATAAAGTTGAATTGTTGAATCGTTGAATTGTTTAAACTCAAAATCAATCAAAAGAGAGTGGTGAATCCATGATGGTTAATAACGATCTCAAAATCGCCTTGCGCACGTTAAAACGAAACAAGCTTTATACAACCATCAATGTGTTCGGACTATCGATAGGACTTGCAGCAGCCATTCTTATTTTGCTGCACATAAGATTCGAATTTTCCTATGACGATTTTCATCAACACAGAGAAAAGATCTACCGGCTCTCGATCGATCACCTCAAAGAGGGAAAATCGATTCACCACTCGCCGGCGACGATGCGTTTGCCCGGCTCTATGACTGGGAATCCCGGTTTAAAAATATTTTCATGTCATTCTGTATTGTCGCAGTCATCATCGCTTTGCTGGGTCTGTATAGCCTGACCGCCTATCATACCGAGCAAAGAAGTAAGGAAATTGGCGTTCGCAAAGCCCTGGGAGCATCCGCAACAGATGTCATTTCTCTGTTTACCCGACAATCCATACTCATGGTGCTGATCTCCGGCGTCATTGCCACTCCCCTGGCCATTTACGCCATGCAAGTGTTGCTGCGAAATTTTGCCTATCGTATCGATATCAGTACCTGGATGATCCTCACAGCCAATGCTCTTGTGGTATTCTTGACGCTGTTGACCATCAGTTATCAAACCTTAAAAGCCGCAAATATCGATCCGGTGAAAACATTGCGATATGAATAGAGACAGCAAACTCTAAAACAGATGAGGTAAACATGATCAAGTTGACCAACGTCGAAAAATATTACGCCAACAAATTTATCAAGACGTTTGTCTTGCGACAGATCGATCTCGAGATCAAACAGGGTGAGTTTATCAGTATCATGGGGCCATCCGGCGCCGGCAAATCCACTCTGCTCTATATTCTGGGGATGCTGGATGAATCATCTGGCGGTGAATATCTGTTTTTCGACGCCCCGGTGCATACCATGAAAGAAAAAGAGCGTACCCGATTACATCAGGAAAATATCGGATTCGTGTTTCAGCAATACCATCTGATCGATGACCTGACCGTGTACGAGAATCTGGAAACGCCGCTAATGTACAAAAAAGTCAGGACATCCGAACGCAAGAGCCTGGTGGCAGACATGCTGGACCGTTTTAATATCGTGGCCAAAAAAGACCTGTTCCCTCACCAGCTCTCCGGCGGCCAACAGCAGCTCGTGGGCATTGCCCGGGCCTTGATCATCGATCCGCGGCTCATTCTCGCAGACGAGCCTACCGGAAATCTGAATTCCAAACAAGGCTATGAGATTATGGAAATGCTCAAAGAGCTGAACGAGCAGGGTACGACTATTGTGCAAGTCACGCATGATGAGAAGAAAGCGGCTTATGGGCATCGCATCATTCAGTTGGAAGATGGTTTGATAAAATGATCAAGATCGCAAGTCAGGCAGGTTGATTAAACAACTCGATGGTTCTTTTTTTGCTCATATAGAATGACTCCTTTATGGATTTCATCGATCAGCGCTTTTTTTTTCAAAGTATTGACCAGTACAAGGTCAAATTTTAGCACCGTAGGAATCGTTTCTTCTAATTTCGAGTGAACGATATTGACATCACTGGAATCCCATCGTTCACCAAAAATGGCCAGATCGATATCAGACGTTTTTCGATAACCAGAGGTTGCCCGGGAGCCAAACAATACGACTTTATGAACCGGCTTGTACTCCAGAATGATTTGCAAAATATGTCTTTGCAAGCCAGGGGTTATCCCTGGTGTCAATGATCTATCTTTTTTGGACATATGATTTACCTCAACTATAGATTGTAATATATATAGTCTCTGAAAAATAAAAATAAATTATAGGAAACCATCGTGAGACTGTTAAAAACAATTTATCGTTCTGTAAACAAGCACAAACAGACCACACTATTGAATATACTGGGTTTGAGCCTCGGGCTGGCCGCATTTTTGCTGATTTCCTTTTGGATTACGCATGAATGGAGCATGGACCGGTATCATACCCATTTTGACCGCATCTATCAGATCAATTATCTCGACCAGACCGACGGCGAGATCTGGGCAGGATCGCCCTCGCCCCTGGCGCCCATGATCCGGGAGGAGATAAGCGGCATCGAGGCAGTGGCACGCATCCGACCTTGTCCGGACTTTGCCTTTAAATACGGCGACCTTATGTTCTATGAAGCGAACGGCATGACCGCCGACGCAGAGCTGTTTGATATTTTCAGTTTTAAAATCCTGCTGGGAGACGTCGCACAAGCCCTGCAACAGACGCATAACATCGTTATCACCGAATCTTTTAGCCGCCGGTATTTTGGCCAGGCGAATCCGCTCGGAGAGCAATTGCTTGTTGAAGCAGAGGGATTGTTGACCGTGGGGGCCGTGATCGAAGACCCGCCTAAATCCTCACATATCCAGTTTGACTATCTGTTATCCCATAAATTTGCAGAGACGTACCGGATATGCGGTCTGGACTGGGGCGATCCCAATTTCCGCACGTTTGTCCTCGCTGTCCCGGGTACTGACATGCAGGAGGTATGCAGCCAAATCACCGTGGCTGCCAGCGCTCATGGATGTCCCCATGTAAAGTATGGCAATCACATCTATACTCCGCGTCCGCTGGAAGAGATCTATCTGGATTATAAAATCCCCAATATCCTTGGACCCACCGGCGATTCCAGAACGCTATATGCTCTGGGTTCTATAGGCATTTTCATCCTTTTATTGGCCTGTATCAATACCATCAACCTGTCCCTTGCATTGCTCGCCCGGCAATCGAAATCCGTATCGATCAAAAAAATCATCGGAGCACAGCGACGGCATATCTTCACGAGCACACTTTTAGAAACCGCTGTCATCATTTCCATCGCGTTTATGGTGGCCCTTGCCCTTTTCGAGTTTGCCAGACCTCTTGTCACAACTCTCGCTTCGGTCCATTTGACTCTACCGAAAGGACCCGGTGTGTGGATGTTTTATGGCGCGCTCTTTATCGGGGTCGTGCTGGTCTGCGGGATTTATCCTGCTTTTCTGATTTCAGGGATACGGTCGCTGCATGTGTTTGAGAACAAGACCATTAAACACAAGCCATTGAGCTTACTGGTCATCGTCCAGAATATCGTCTCTATTGCCCTCATCATCAGCACCCTGGTGATCGCGCATCAGATGCACTATGTGCAATACAAAGAATTGGGATTCGACAGCGAACAGGTCTTTTATGTTTTTTTGCGGGGCAAGATCAGTGAAAAGATCAATACTGTAAAGACCCGGTTAATTGCGCATGCGGATGTACAGGGGATCGCATTCAAAGATTGTCTGCCCTATTCACTATGCAACAATACGACCGGCGTTGTCTGGAAAAAAGATGGCGAGATCGAAAACGATACCCGCAATCCGGTGGGCATGGAAACCACCCGCATCGATGAAGGCTATTTCGATCTGATGGGCGTAGAGTTTGTGGCCGGCAGAAATTTCTCTCCGGAATTCGGCATGGATACGCACAATTATATCATCAATGAAACCGCAGCGCGGCGGATGGGAATCGAAAATCCGGTGGGACTCCTATTTGCGCTCTATGGTCAGTGGGGCCGCATCATCGGCGTGATCAGGGATACTCATTTCAAGTCCCTGCACGACGAAATCAATCCCCAGGTATTTCATCTGTATCGCGATTTACAGGCACAGAGCTATTTCGGCACCCTGTTCATCAAGACCGGAGCCAAAGATCCCACCCGGCTGATCGCGGATCTGCGATCCATGTGGCAGGAATACAATCCCGGCATACCGTTCGATGTACATTTTCTGGATACCGATTATGAGGCCATCTATGAAAAAGACCGGCGTGCAGCCTTTTTGATCTCAGGCTTTACGTTTCTGGCGATCTTTATCGCGTGTCTGGGGCTATTCGGACAAGCAGGAATCATGGCCGTCTCGCGCACCAAAGAGATCGGTATTCGCAAAGTCAACGGCGCGACGACCCGGTCGATTCTCTATCTTTTGAATCGCGACCTGCTCAAATGGGTTGCTGTGGCTTTTGTGTTCGCCTGTCCCCTGGGCTATTATCTCATGAACAAATGGTTACAAAATTTTGCTTATCGTATCAGCATCGAGTGGTGGATCTTTGTTGCAGCCGGTATCCTGGCCATCGCCATTGCCCTGCTCACGGTGAGCATGCAAGTGCTAAAAGCCGCGGCGGTCAATCCTGTTTACAGCCTGAGATACGAATAGTCGTTGTGAGCACCGTAAAATTGATCATTTTAAAATTCTGCTACGCCAGCAGAGCCGACAAAAATTGCATACCATCATCACCGTGGTTTGCCTGACAACAGGGCTGACCATTCATTTGCGTTCATTCGCGGTTCAATACAATCCAAGAATAGATGCGAATAGACTCTTGTCTTTATAGTAAAAATGAAAATCATCCGTTCAGCCACTCATCCAGGTGTTCTGCCACGAACACATCGTCATTGAGGTGAGGATAAGCCTGGTAGACCCGGTCGATCTCCCGGGATTGCTCATCGGCGAGTCGTTCGGAAGGATTGAGCGTCCAGGTGCCCTGTAACAGTCCCTGTCGTCGCAAGACCTCATGCACGCCCACAATACAGCCATGGAAATTGTTCCTGGCATCGAAAAATGCGGCATTACAATCCGTGATTTGAGCGGCCAGGGTGAGCCATGCCGTAGAGAGTTCGGAGCGATTCTTTTGCATTGCTTTTATCATGTTAAACTGTTCGACCACTGTGCGCGTCCATACCGACCAATGTCCCAACAGACCGCCGGCAAAATGCAGCGTCTGATCGTATTCAGACAAGACAAAGGGAGTGAGAAGATCGGTGATGATGCTGTTATCGTTACCGGTATAAAGCGCAATCTCTTGAGCGCGACCGGATGCAGCGACTCCGCGCAGCACCTCCAGCGTTTCATAGGCGCTAAAAGGTGCCACTTTGATGGCCACCACATTTTCGATTTGCGCAAAGCGTCGCCAGAATTCGGCCTCCAGTTTGCGCCCCCCCACAGCCGGCTGCAGGTAAAATCCCACCAAAGGAATGATGCTGCTGATGACATGGCAGTGTCGTATCATTTCGTCAAGGGTGGCATGCTTGAATGCAGACAGGCTGAGCAGGGCCATATCATACCCCAGATCTCTGGCAAGAGCAGCCTCTTGTTCGGCCTGCTCTGTTTGTCCCACCACCCCGGCGATCTTGACAATCGGAGAACCGCTCGACTGTTCAAACGCCTGAATTTCCTGCAAAGCCATTTCAAGCACCGGCTGCAGCAAATTGAATTTTGGCAGGCGAATTTCGAATTGGGTGGTATGCACGGCCACAGCCACTCCGCGGACGCCGCAGGCGAGATAATAACGCGTGAGCGCGCGCTGGTGTTTTTCATCCAGCGTACGATCCCTGGTCAGTGCCAGAGGATGGGCAGGGATCACGGTGCCGTTTTTCAACAATTTCAAGACCGGCTCGGCCAGCATGGGAACGTTCATCATCACCTCAAAAGTTTCCGTTTCGGGTTTCAAAATGGGTCGGTTTGTCCAGCAAGGGTTTGTTTTTTTGCAGCCAGTCGCTGGTCCAGTCCAATAACCGCTCGAGATCGATTTTAGGCGGACCGAATTGTTGCAGGGCAAGCGATGCATTATTGAGCAATGCTGTGGGCGCCTCTTTACCGGTAAATACGGGTGTCTTGTTCATTCGCCGGGCAAACTCACAGGCGAGTTCTCGAACGGACAGAATATCCGGACCCGTGATATTCACGGGTGTTGCAGGCGACTGGCAGAGATTCAGACAACGCAGGATCATGTCATTGGCATCGCCCTGCCAGATCAGATTCAGATATCCCATGGTCAGGTCAACCGGTTGCTCATGGAGGACCTTTAGACCGATATCGACCAGCACACCATAACGCATTTCCACGGCATAATTCAGCCGGATCAGGGCGATGCGGGTGTGATCCTGTCGCGAAAAATGATCGAACATGCGTTCCCGGCCCAGACAGGACTGCGCATACTCTCCCACAGGCACGGGCACATCTGATTCACGGCTCCCTCCGCTCTCTACAGGCACGAAAGAATAGACTGTGCCTGTGGACAGGGCGACGATTCGAGCTCCGGCATATTTTTCAGCGATCAAAGCCGGCACATAGGTGTTCATGGCCCAGGTCAGGGACGGCTGTTGGGTCGCACCGAATTTCATGCCCGCCATATAGATGACATACGGACAGGCTGGCAACCTCTCGACCTCTGACCGCTTTAAAAGATCCGCGGCAATCGTGGATATGCCTTTGGATTCCATCCATTCGCGCGAGCCGGAAGAGGAAAAGCGCGAGACGGCATAGATCCGGGAAGAAGATTCTGCAGCGTCCAAAGCCCGTTTCAGCATCCAGGTCAACGTCGGCCCCATTTTGCCACCCGCACCCAGGACAATAAAATCACCATCGAACATTTTGAGATCCTCAATCAATGCATTCGACGGTCTGGATAACAGCTCATCCAGGACAGATTCAGAATCAATGGTTAAGGGGAATGGCTGGTTCATAGAATTTCCTGATCGTTATAGATTTGTCTACAAGAGTAACCGGATGATCATTGGCTATCATTTGCAATACCTTGACGACCTATTAAGGTGTTTGATTTAATCGAGACATGCAAGGAGAATTTTTTTAGACCTTTTAAGGATAGCATTGCTATGCCAGAGCAGCGGCAAAAAATGACACTCGCGCAAAGACACTACGAAATAAGAGTCGCTTTAATATTTTGTCCGTTAATGGCTTCCCTATATAGACTCGAAAGCAATTTGATTGACTCGTGATTTTTTTCATCACAAAAACAGTTCTTTGCAGCTTGGCGTCTTGGTGTAAGGTCTATCAGTGAATTTTGATAAAAATAACTAAAAACACAGTATTTTGGCATCATTTTTGAAGAATAATTATAACAAATAAATGAATTTGGCTGTAAATAAATGATTTTGAGGTACTTGCTACCATAAAAAATCTGATAAAATAGCTTGATTGACATAAAATAAAGACAGTACTGTCATATTTTAATGCTATACCACCCGCACATATTGGGATTTTGAACACATCAAGGGGACGGACAATGAATTTTCGAATCATCTTTTTCTGCTGCATAGCGGTATCTGTATCGTTTGCGCAAATGCACGTCAAAAACCCGAGTGGCACGATTTACCTGCAGGTTTCTAGCGATGGCAATACCGGAATCGGAGATTTTACCTCTGCCACACCCCAGGCCCGTCTCGATGTTCGGGGCAGCGGCGAACAGATGGTTGTCGATGTTTTTGATGATCGTCAGCATACCATGCTTGTCGGGGCAAGATTCCATGTGCCCTTTGCAGAGACCAATGTCGAAGCCCATATCGGCGCATTATCCTCTGTTGATGCTCCCATAGACAAGGCCGTTTACAGCAATCAAATCCAGGCCAACCGGGCTGTGGCCGGTCGCGTCTATTCGCGGTCGACGCAACGCATCGCTGCTGAAGGTCAGCTGGCATCCTATGAAATCGCTCTCGATGGTGTGCTACCCAATCCTCCTTCGTATATCTATAAAATATCGGGATGTCGCGGTGTTTTGGATGCAGATGAAATCGCTGATGACTATTCGACCACCAGCGACGGCATGGCCACTGCACTCTTGGCGCGCGTGGAAGACAATCTCGCTGAACATCCGCATATATTCGCTGTTTATGCACAAGGGGCCAAATCCGCATTTCTCGATAAAGTAGGAATCAATACCACCACCCCTGAATATGACCTGGACATCGACGGTGATTTACGCGTCAGCGGAACGATCTATACCAGTACCGGGCCTTTGGCTGTACCCGACTATGTCTTTGAGCCCGATTATAAAACGTTGTCTCTCGATGAGATTGAAGCTTTTATCAACACCCAAAAACATTTACCGTGGATCACGTCAGCCAGAAAAGGCCGAACACAATTCGACATGGGGAAATTGGGACTGGAAATGCTCGAAACCATTGAAAATTTACAATTGCAAATCATTGCATTGAATAAAAAGATTGAAATGCTCGAACGAAATTAGGTTTTTTTAAAAACATTCTTGGGGAGGGACGAATGAAGCATCTTTATGCACTGCATCTGGTGGTATTCTTGATTTTTTCAGGAATCATACATGCACAGCAGCCAAATATCATTCCCGCCACTCACGATTTCGGAGATGCTCCACACCAGACCTATCAAACAACCCTGCAATACGATGGAGCACGGCATCTCGTCGTCTATGATGAACAACAAAATCCGGTTCCCAGACTCGGTGACCAGGTCGATGTTGAACCGGACGGTTATCCGGAAAGCGAAGCCATGGGCGACGATCAAAGCCTGACCGATGACGAGGACGGAGTCGAATGGCTCGCCCCGACAGAACCGGGCGGTCCCTTTTTTCTGAATATTCATGCAACCGGCCCCGGATATTTACACGCCTGGATCGATATGAATCGAAATCAAGTTTTCGATCCGGAAGAAAAATTCATACCCGGTCAGACCATTCAGTCCGGGGAGCAGAATATAGATATCCCCTTAGAACTGCCTGAGAATCTCCCAGAGGGCCCCCTCTTTTTTCGCTTCCGGATCACCACTCTGGAGGATATTCCTCCTTTTGGTGAAGCTCCGGATGGCGAGGTGGAGGACTATTATTGGTTTCATGAAACCCCACAAAATGAACTCGATTTCGGAGATGCTCCTGACGGGCCGGATTTTCCTCTATCCTATCCCACGCTTTTGATCAACAATGGCGCTCGTCACATCATCCGTCAGGGGATTTTTCTGGGACTATATCATCCACCTGATCCCGAAGCTGACGGGCAACCCGATCTGCTGGCCAAAGGTGATGACCTTGCCGACGGACATGACGATGAAGACGGGGTGAGCTTTGTCTCTGCGCTCGTTCCCGGCACATCCGCGGATCTGCAGGTACGGGCCACTGTAGCCTCGTCAGAACCGGGGTATCTCAATGCCTGGATCGATTTTAATGCCGATGGCGACTGGGATGATCCGAATGAACAAATCTTTATATCACAGCCTCTGAGTACCGGTACTCACTCGCTGGTTTTTCATGTACCGGCAGATGCCAAAGAAGGCCATACCTACGCACGCTTTCGTTTCAGCCATTTCCCGGAATTGAGCTATGTGGATATCGCACAAGACGGTGAAGTCGAAGATTACAAGATCGCGATCGGTCCGCCCAATCAAGACCTGGACTGGGGTGATGCACCCGACGATCCCTCTGATCCCAACGACTATGCCACTCTGGCCGTCAGCAACGGTCCGGCTCATGTCATTGTGCCCAGCATCTATCTCGGCGCACAGGGAATGCCGGACGGGGAACCCGATGGGCAGCCCGAGCCGGACGCCAACGGCGATGACGTTCTCGATGGCAATGATGACGAAGATGGGGTCGCTTTTCTTTCATCGTTGATTCCCGGCGCACCGGCACAACTCTCGGTCACCGCCCATGCCTCCGGGGTGGTCGGTGTCTTGAATGCCTGGGTCGATTTTAATGGCGATGGCACATTTGGTGCCAGTGGCGAACATATTGTTCTGGACCAACCGCTTGCCACAGGTGTTCACAATATAACATTCATCGTGCCTCCGTCAGCGCGGCCCGGCAAGACCATGGCGCGTTTTCGTTTCAGCACAATCAGAGGCCTCGCTCCTACTGGCATGGCTGAAAACGGCGAAGTCGAAGACTATGCAGTGATGATCGGTGAAACAGAGATCGGTATGGATTTGGGCGACCTTCCGGACCCCAATTTTGCCACATTGATAGCCAGTGACGGCGCCCGTCATGTCGTACCGGACAAACCGTTCCTCTTTTTGGGCCAAAAAGTCGATACAGAGCCCGATGGTCAGCCCAATGCAGATGCCAGTGGCGATGACGTTATCGATCAGTCCGATGATGAAGATGGAGTGACCGTGGCCAGTGCATTGATTCCCGGTCAATCCGCCACGATCAAAGTGGAAGCCTCGAGCAAGGGCTTTCTCAATGCCTGGATCGATTTCGACCAGGATGGGGCGTTTCAAAAACCCGAAAAGATTTTTCACAAAAAAGCCATCCCTGGCGGAACAAGCCTGCTCTCCGTGCAGATACCCCACCATGCCCTGCCCGGTGAAACCTTTGCCCGGTTCCGATTCTCTAGCACCGACAGCCTGCACTGGAGCGCACTGGCGCCGGATGGTGAAGTAGAAGATTACAAGATCATCATCGAAAAGCAAGAACAAGAAAAAGAACTCGATTTTGGTGATGCACCTGACAATGGAACTGCCACATCCGGCTATCAGACCCTTTTGGTCAACAATGGTGCACATCATGTGATCAACGAAAATATCTTCCTGGGAGATCAGGATGAGCCGGATGATGAAACCGATGGTCAACCCGATGCTATGGCATTGGGCGATGACCATACCGATGATGATGATGAAGATGGCGTGCTGATACCGACACCGCTGATCCCAGGATCAACCACGACATGGACGGTAAAAACCACGGCGCCTGCCAATCTGCCCTGCTTTCTCAATGCCTGGCTGGACATCAACCAGGATGGCGATTGGCATGATCGGGGCGAACATGTCATCATCGACAAACTCTATACAACAGGTACCCACACGATTTCTCTCACCCTGCCGCCGATGAAAAACGGAGTCACCTTTGCCCGGTTTCGTTACAGCTCGGTGCGCGGTCTGAAAAGTTTCGGTCCGGCTCCCAACGGTGAAGTCGAAGATTACCAGCTCGAAATCGGAGAGCAGGAAGACAAATGGGATTTTGGAGATTTGCCGGACCAGCCCTATCCCACTCTGCTGGCCAATGACGGGGCACGGCATCTCTATGTACACGGATTCTGGCTCGGCGACACCTGTGACACCGAAGCGGACGGACAACCGGATATACCCGCAATGGGAGATGACAATCACCAAAAAGACGACGAAGACGGTGTATGGATTCCCGCTTCGATGCCTGTGGGAGCGCCTGCCACGATCAAGGTCAAAGTTCAAGGCAATGGCAAGTTGAATGCCTGGATGGATTTCGATCAGGACGGAGACTTTAACAATACCGAGCATATTCTCATAGATCAACCCGTGTCCACGGGGGTTCATAGTTATGCGATTACAGTACCTGCCAATGCCACACCGGGTCAATCCTATGCCCGTTTTCGGTTGAATCGGGACGGCAATCTCACTCCCAAAGGCCCGGCTCGAGAGGGTGAAGTGGAAGATTATTCAATAGAAATAACAGAGAATGATTTCCAATGGGACTTTGGTGACCTGCCCGACAAAGCATTCAGAACGCTGTTGTCATCTGATGGTCCCCGTCATATCATCGATCCTGATATGTTTATGGGGGCAAAGATCGATACCGAACCCGACGGTCAGCCCTCTGCGGATGCAAATGGTGATGACCTCAACAATCTCGACGATGAGGATGGTGTCCTGCTAAAATCGGTATTGGTCCAGGGCAATACAACCGATATCGTCATTAAAGTCTCACAGGACGGATTCATAAATGCTTGGTTTGACTGGAATAACAATCAACGGTTCGATCCGTTTGGTGAACATGCGCTCATCGATAAACCGGCCGCCATGGGCAGCAATACCTACACGATCCCTGTCCCCAAATGGGCAGAGCCCGGCCGGGTGGCCGCGCGATTCCGCTATGCTACCGATATAGGACTCAGTTGGTTCGGTCCGGCCAAAGACGGCGAAGTGGAAGACTATATCTTTCCGGTAGAGGAAGGTGAACTCGAATGGGATTTTGGCGACCTTCCGGATCAGCCCTATCCCACATTGCTGATCTCTGATGGAGCAAGGCACCGCCATGTCAGAGGACTTTACCTGGGTCGCCGGCACGATGCTGATGCCGACGGACAACCGGATCCCAAAGCCCTGGGAGATGACCAGGATGGTGTGGATGACGAAGACGGTGTGATCTTTCGATCCATGCCCACAGATCCACAAAAAATCGGTTTGACGGTTCTGGCTTCGGCCGAAGGCTATTTGAATGCCTGGGTCGACTGGAACAGTAATGGCAGCTTTGCCGAATCCGGGGACCAAATTTTTACGGATAAAAAACTGGTGCCTGGTGCCAATCATTTTGTCGTAGCCATTCCCAATATCACGACCGAAGCGAGACTCTATGCCCGATTCCGCTTCAACTCTGACGGAGGACTGACCTGGAAGGGCGCAGCAGAGGACGGCGAAGTGGAAGATTATATCCTGTTTTTCGACAATGAAGCACCGCCGGAATGGAGCGTTCCTCTGAATATTCAGCTCCAGGACAAAAAACTGGTGCAGGTCTTTGGCGTGCATCCGCAAGCCACTGATGACTATGACCCGGATCTGGATGAACTGGCTCCTCCTCCGACTCCGGATGGTTTGTATGCCTTTTTTGAATGCCCGGTTAATGAGATCTTTGATTTGCAAACCGACCTGCGCAGCCCGACCATCGATCCCGACACCAAAGAGATCCGCTGGCAATTGCATATCGTCAACAGCAGTACCACAGTCCTGGCATGGGATCCCTCGTCTTTACCTGCACGCGGCACTCTGCTCATGGAAACAGAGACCGGTTCTGGCAAAGTGAACATGCGTGCGCAAGCGTCGATGATGCTGCAAGGCAATCAGGTTGTCATCATCCGCTATCGCCTGGCCCAGGCAGCATCCTTTGAATTCAGACGCCAGGGATGGCATATGATCTCGCTGCCGGTTATCCCGGGCAGCAATAAAGTGGCTGATCTGTTCCCGAATCTGTATGGCAGCGAAGCCTATTTATGGGACCCGGTTCAGGGCAAATACCTCTCGGTTACCGAACTCGAACCGGGCAAAGGATACTGGCTGCCCATACAGGACGCTGCCTCACTCGATATCGAAGGGGAAGCCCTCGACTTTATTCATCTGAATCTAAAGCCAGGCTGGAATATGATCGGAGCGCCCTTTGACATTGCCAAGGTGGTGGCAGATCCACCGGACGGTATCATTAACCAATTTATCGAATACGATGAAGCCAATGGCACCTATGAAGTGGCACAACAACTGCACGCCACAAAGGCCTATTGGGTCTGGGCCAAAAATGAATGCGAGTTGTTTATCTATAGCAACAGTAGCGAAAACATGCCAAAACGGCTCGCACCGGAAATTAATACCTGGGATCATCAAATGCCTCCACCACCGCCTTTCGAGATCACAGATGTGGAATCGGATCGACATACGCCACGTGATTTCAAGGTCATGCAAAATTATCCCAATCCATTCAATCCGGAGACGACGATCATATATCAACTGGCCGAGAATGAACAGGTTCGTATTGAGGTCTTTAATATGAAAGGTGAGCTCTTGAGAACCCTTTTCAATGAACATCAGAGCATGGGTACCCATTCTATGATCTGGGATGGCAGAGATGATCAAGGACAATATGTGTCCAGCGGGGTTTATTTGATCAAAATCACTGCCGGATCCACACAGCAAACCATCAAGGCCATGCTCTTGAAATAGATCCCCAACCCCAGCGTCACGCCCAACCCCCCTTGCCGTCCCCAAAGTTATGGCAAGGGGGATTTTTTTTGTCATGTATGACCGCAACACCTTGAACTTTTACGGCTGTTCAGGGATGGCATCATTTTTGTTCTTTCTTGAACACCCTTTACTCGTAAAAGCTCTAAAGAACAAATAATCAAAGATTTGACAGTACTGAAAAATCGTAACTTGTCACAAAAACCGAATATACAGTCATATTTCAACCACAACTCTTGATAACAAAATCAGTCGTGAGAGCCGTGTGATTTCAAACGCCCCGAAACCATTTCTTGTCATTCTCGTGCTCTTTTTCTTGACAGCACATTTGCCTGCAAGCACAGAGCAATGGCAAATCCCGGTGACCCTCATCTTTTCATCCAAACGCATGCAATGTGTCTTTGGGGTCCATCCGGATGCGACAGCCGGCTATGATGCCGGTCTGGATATCCTGGCCCCTCCGGCAGCGCCGGATGGGGTGTATGCGTATTGGCAGCGTCCCCCGGCCAGCGCTTATCACCTGCAAACCGATCTGAGACATCCGAATGGCGATCAGGGTGCGAAAACCCTTCAGTATGGTTTAAAAATCGTCAATCAATCGACCACAACGCTGGAATGGAATCCCAACGATTTGCCGTCTGACACCAGAATCATTTTGAAACATAGCTCAGGCAAAGAAATCGATATGAGAGAAAATACTTTATTATCGGTGAGCGGGACTATTTCTCTGACCATCGATGTCACCCTGCCCACGACCCGGCAAATAACCATGCCTGTGTCCGGATGGTATCTGTTTTCTTTGCCGGTTCTCCCTGATAACAGGCAGATATCGAGTTTGTTTCCGAACGCCCTGGAAAACAGCGCTTATGAGTGGGATTGCAGCATGAGCACCTATCAATCCGTAGATCGTCTCTTGCCGGGCAAGGGATACTGGGTGCCGATTGCCTATCCGGCGAACCTGAACATCAGAGGAATCGCACTGGATTCAGTGCGTCTGCACCTCGCAGCCGGTTGGAATCTCATCGGTGCGCCGGCAAAGCGCTCGCAGGCCGTGACCCTGCCAAAAAATGCCATTATCCCCCAGTTTATCGAATATGATATTCTGGACGGATCCTACCAGATCAGTTCATTTCTCGATCCTGGCAAAGCCTATTGGGTATGGGCCAATCAAGAATGCGAAATCATCTGCCGGGCAGGATCCCCCTTGATTCAAAGACACAAGACCCGACCCTTGTCGTTGTCGGCTCCGCCGCCTCCGCCTTTTTCACTCCTCACAAGTGTGAGGAAAGACTCGATCAACCAACCACGACTCACCCGACTGAGCAGCTATCCGAATCCATTCAGAGACCAAACCGCTATCTCTTTCATGCTGGCGCAACCCGGTCGTGTCAGGGCGATCGTCTATAATACCCGCGGCGAACGTCTTGAGGTTTTCTGCAATAGATCATTCAAAACTGGCCGGCACGAAATCATTTGGAAGGGCACAGATGCGAGGGGGGAACAAGTTGCCAGCGGGGTTTATCTTATAAAACTGGTCTCTGGCGACGAGGTCTATCCCTTAAAAGTGATGCGGTTGAAATGATTTGGCATGAAATGAAAATATCAGACCGGACGCACCATGGCAATGCGCCCGGTCTTTAGCGGCATTGAGGGGTCATTTTAACAGCTCTTCAATATCCCCGTTGCTGAGGGTCTCTTTATCCAGTAAAGCTTTCGCAATAGTATGTAATTTTTTTTCATTCTTTTTTAGTGTTTCCTGGGTTTCATCTTCCAGGGATTTGATCATGGCAACGATTTCCTGATCGATTTTTTGAGCCATGTATTCGCTAAATTCACGGGGTTGCTGAATATCACGGCCGAGAAAGAGATGTTCATCTCCCTGTTTAAAGGTGACCGGACCGATTTCATCGCTCATTCCCCACTGGCTGATCATATATCGGGCCAGCTTGGTCACTTTTTGCAGATCATCGGCTGCACCATTGCTGTATTCCTGAAAGTGGAGGTGTTCAGCCACCCGTCCCCCCAGCATCACTTTGATACGATCCTGGAGGTATTTCTTACCCAGATTATGCCGGTTCTCTTCGGGTCGTTGTTCTGTGGCGCCCAGGGCACGGCCGCGTGGTATAATCGTCACCTTTTGGATAGGATCAGCGGCGGGCAAGAGTTTGGCCATCAGCGCATGTCCTGATTCGTGATAGGCGATATGTTTTCGTTCTTCCTCATCGAGAATCTCTTCCCGCTCATATCCCAGGAGAATTTTGTCGCGTGCTCGGTCAAAATATTGCGCTGAGACGCGTTTTTTATCATCGCGTCCCGCCAGCAGGGCCGCTTCATTGGCGAGATTTTTCAGGTCAGCACCTGAAAACCCCACTGTACGCGCCGCGAGGTTTTCCAGATCCACATCACTGTGCAACGGGATATCCCGGGTGTGAATTTCCAGAATCCGTTTTCTGGCTTTTTTGTGAGGCCGTTCCAGCGTGATCTGTCTGTCAAAGCGACCCGGCCGCGTCAGTGCTGGATCGAGCACATCGGGCATATTGGTCGCGGCAATGACGATCACCGATTCATGGCGCTCGAATCCGTCCATTTCGTTCAATATCTGGTTCAGCGTCTGTTCCCGTTCATCATGCCCCCCGCCGACACCTGTACCACGCGAGCGTCCCACAGAATCGATCTCATCGATAAAGATAATCGCCGGGGACTCTTTTTTGGCGGTCTTGAACATGTCACGCACCCGGGACGCTCCGACACCGACAAACATTTCGATAAACTCTGAACCACTGATGCTAAAATAAGGCACCTTGGCTTCACCTGCAACCGCACGGGCCAGCAAGGTTTTGCCTGTTCCGGGAGGACCCACCATCAGAACGCCCCTGGGGATGTCGGCGCCCAGTTTCATATATTTTTCCGGGTCCTTGAGATAATCAATGATTTCCTGCAGATCCTTTTTCGGATTTTCGAGTCCGGCGACATCATTGAACGTCACCTCGACATCCGATTTTTTATATTTTTTGGCCTTTGATTTAGTCATGCCACCAAACAACCCACCCCGGCCCATCATGCCTCTGGCCTGATTGCGCATACGTCTTTGCGCAAAATAAAACAATCCAAACAACAATAACCATGGTGCCAGCAGAATCAGCACATTTCTGAGCCAGGAGCTCTCTTGTTTCTGAACGTTCACCTGGACGTTGTTTTCCTCCAAAAGCGGAATCAAGCCTTGGTCTTCAAAATCGGGCTTTCTGCTTTGAAAATGGTCGAATGAGCTGGTGTCCCCGCCGGTGACCACCAGGTAGGGTGAGGAAAATTCGCCACGGATGGCATTGCCCTGAACTGTAACACTGTCGATTTTGCCCTGTCGAACAAAATCCTTGAATTTTGTATAGGTGATTTGGGTGCGTTGCGGCCCCTGATTGGTCTGGGTAACGAGCAAGTATCCCATCACCAGCAACACGATCCAGAATAACGGACCAAACCGGTATCTGTTTTGATGGTTACCAGATGGATTATCTAAATTCGGTTGCTGCATCGATTCCTCCAAACAATCTAGTCTTTTATCTGAATAATCGCATCTTCCGGACAGGCAATGATCAGGTCACGACAGAGCAATTCAAACTCTTTGGGTATCGGGTCCGTGATGACCATGGCTTTTTTGCTTCCCCGGGTGAATTGGAATACCTGGGGACAACGTTTCACACAGATGCCAGCGGTTTTGCATTTTCCTTCGTCGATCATCAGTCTCATAAATCCTCCGCTACTTTTTCCTGGGACGATAATAGTGGGTACTGTTGCCCTCGTAAACATCTGCGGCTTCCATGACGGTTTCGGACAATGTGGGGTGCGGATGAATCGACAGACCGAGGTCTGAGACCAGGGCAGCCATCTCGATCGCCAGAACGCCTTCGGCGATCATGTCACCGGCATGTTTGCCGGTAATACCGACACCCAGAATGCGCTCGCTGGCCGGATCGATGACCAGTTTAGTCACCCCGTCCTGACGGCCCATGGTGAGTGCTCTACCCGAGGCTCCCCAGGGAAACTTTGCAATTTCGACCTCGATGCCCTGTTCCTTTGCGTCGTGTTCGGTCAATCCGGCCCAGGCCACCTCCGGATCTGTAAAGACCACCGCGGGAATGGCATGAGGATCGAACGCTGCTTTGTGTCCGGCTATGGCTTGCGCAGCCACCCGGCCTTCGTGCGTGGCTTTATGAGCGAGCAAGGGCTCTCCGGTCACATCACCGATGGCAAAAATCGATTCTTCATCGGTGCGTCTCTGAGCATCCACCCTGACAAAACCCTTGTCATCAAGGCTTATATTGGTATTTTCGAGTCCGAGATTTTGGGTATTGGGTTTGCGTCCGACAGAAATGAGCACGGCATCGACCTGCAGGCTCTTGTCCTCGAGATCGACCCAAAGCTTGTCCTCATCACGGATTGCTTTGACACGCGTATTGAGATGAATGTCATCAAACTCTTTTTTCAGGCGTTTTTCCAGCGGTCTCACCAGATCGCGGTCTGCACCGGCAAGAATATCGGGCAGCATTTCCACGACCGTCACACCGGATCCGAGCGCTGAATAGGCTGTTCCCATCTCCAGGCCGATATATCCGGCACCGACGATGAGCAGATGATCCGGGATAAAGGGCAGGTTCAGAGCATGCTCTGAGCTCCACACTCGTTCCGAGAATTCAACGCCAGGCAGGGTGGCCGGGACACTTCCTGTGGCCAGAATGGCATGTTCGAATTTGAGTTCATCCGGACCGTCGTCGGATTCGATTTTCAGGGTATGAGCATCCTTAAAGGTGGCAATGCCTTTTATATGATTGACCTTGCGGGATTTGGCCAATTGTCCCAATCCGCCGGTCAACTTTTTCACCACGTCGTCTTTCCATTGTGCCACTTTTTTGGCATCGATTTGCGGTTTTTGGAATGTCACTCCCCACTCTTTGGCCTGCGAAGCGCTGTGAATCACATCAGCCACATGCAGCAACGCCTTTGAGGGAATGCATCCGCGATACAAACAGACTCCGCCGGGATTTGTTTCCGGGTCGACGAGTGTAACGTTCATGCCCAGATCCGCGGCCATAAAGGCGGCCCCATAGCCTCCGGGACCTCCGCCGATGACCACGACCTGTGCTTTGTTCTCTGCCTTGCTCATAGCGACCCTCCTTGCATCAAAATGGTCATGGGATCTTCAAGGGCTTGTTTCAGCCAGGTCATAAACCGGGCGCCATCAGCACCGTCGATAATGCGATGGTCATAACTCAGGGCCAGGGGAAGCATCATACGTTCCTGCCATTCGCCGTCGATCAGGCGTGGCTCGGGACGTCCTCGTCCCACCCCCAGGATCGCGACCTGAGGATGATAGATGATCGGGGTAAAGTGAGCTCCGCCGATGCTGCCGAGATTGGAAATAGAAAAATTTCCACCTTCCAGCTGATCGGGTTTGATCTTTTTGTTGCGGGTCTTGTCTGCGATATCGACCAGTTCGGCAGACAATTCGATCACGCCTTTTTGATCCACATCGCGGATCACCGGCACCAGCAGACCGCGTTCCGTATCTACGGCCACACCGATATGTACATAGTTTTTATAAATAATCTCTTTATTTTCCATATCGAGACTAGCATTGAACCTTGGGAAACGCTGCAATGCCACAGCGCATAGCTTGAGCAAAATAGCGGTGACGGTCAGCTTGCCTCCGGCTTTATCCGCCTGTTTCGCATGTCGCTGACGAAAGGCTTCCACCCCGGTAATATCTGCGGTTTCGAACTGTGTGACATGTGGAACAGCAGACCATGCTTGTCCGGTTGAATCCGCGGTGATTTGTCTGACACGGGTCATGGACTCGCGATGCACGGGTCCCCACCGTTCAAAATCCGGTAGTTCGAGACGCGGTGCAGCCGGTTTCTCCTGAATCTGTTGCTTGGCATGCACCTTGACGTCATCCATGCTGATGCGGCCCCCCGGACCACTGCCCTGTACCCGGGTGATATCCACACCGATCTCACGGGCCAGCCGTCGCACCGACGGTGCCGCAGGGACCTGTGCAGCCCCGGTCGGTTCTTTGACCTCGCGGGAAGGCTCTTTTTTCGCCTCAGGCTCTTTCTTTTCCTCAGCCTTTTTGGCTTTTTCTTTTTCGGCCTTTTCTTCCTCTTTTTCTGCCGCTGCTTTTTCAGCCTCTTTTTTCTTTTCCGAGGCTTGTTTTTCTTTGATTTTTTCAGCTTTTTCTTCTTCCTCAGCCGCCTCGTCCTCTTTCTCCTCGACCTTTTCAGCCTCTTTTTCTTCCTCATCCTCTTTGGCTTTTTCTTCAGGCTCTTCTTTCTCCGGTTCGGCTTTGCCCCCGGCATCGAGCCGCGCCAGCACATCGCCTACCTTGACGGTATCGCCTTCAGAGGCGACGAGTTCGCTGATGGTACCGGCCTCAGGAGAAGGCACTTCAAAGGCGGCTTTTTCGCTTTCCAATTCGACAATGGCCTGGTCCTTATCGACCTGATCCCCTTTTTTGACCAGAAAATGTATGATTTCCGCTTCATCCACATTTTCGGAAATTTCAGGTAATGTAATATCTAACGCCATGAGAACACTCCTGTTTTAAATACTGACCGGATTGGGTCGATCGGTTTGCACATCCAGTTTCTTTATCGCTTTTTCCACTTCTTTGGGATCCATATCACCTTTTTGCGCCAGCGCACTGAGCGCCGAGATCGTAATATTTTTAGCATCGACTTCAAAGAAATCCCGCAGCCGGGTACGGTCTTCACTGCGACCAAACCCATCAGTTCCCAGGGTGACAAAGGGTCCTGGAATCCATTTGGCGATAGACGCAGGCAAGAGTTTGAGATAGTCAGAAGCCGCGACAAAGACGCCCTTTTCATCCTGCAACTGTTGCTGGATAAACGGTACCCGCGGCTTTTTTGTGGGATGCAAACGGTTCCAGCGTTCACAATCCATGGCATCCATATACAATTCTTTGTAACTGGTCACGCTGTACACATCCACCGGCACATCATAATCTTTTTCCAGCATTTCTGCCGCCTTGAGCACCTCATTGAGGATCGCGCCGCTGCCAAACAGATGTACCCGTTCTTTTTTGCGTTTTTTGGATTTTTGAAGTTTATAGATGCCCTTGAGAATGCCTTCCTCCACACCCTTGGGCATTTCGGGGTGGTGATAATATTCGTTCATGACCGTAAGATAATAAAAGATATCTTCCTGTTCATGGACCATTCTCCGGAGGCCCTCTTTGACAATGACCGCGATCTCATAGGCAAATGTCGGATCATAGGCCTTGATGTTGGGCACGGAATAGGCCAGCGCATGGCTGTGTCCGTCCTGATGTTGCAGGCCCTCTCCCGCAAGGGTGGTACGGCCTGATGTTCCGCCGACAAGAAATCCGCGGGCGCGGATATCTCCGGCCGCCCAGATCAGGTCGCCGATACGCTGAAATCCGAACATGGAATAAAAGATAAAGAATGGAATCATACTCAGATCATGCACGGCATACGATGTTCCGGCGGCGATGAATGAAGACATGGATCCGGCTTCGGTGATGCCTTCCTCGAGAATGGCGCCGTCCTTGGTCTCATTGTAATACAAGAGATTTTCACGGTCCACCGGTTCATAGAGTTGGCCCACATGCGAATAGATCCCTGACTGCCGGAACAGCGCTTCCATCCCAAAGGTACGGGCTTCATCGGGAACAATGGGAACGATACGCTTGCCCAGATGTTTATCTTTGAGAAGTTTGCCGAGGATATTGACGATGATCATGGTGGTGGCGATCTCCCGGTCGCCCGAGCTGTTATAAAACTCTTTAAACACCTTTTCTTCAGGCATGGGAAGAGGATCGACCGTGACGGTGCGATTAGGGATATATCCTCCCAGCTCTTTGCGGCGCTTGTGCAGGTATTGCATCTCTTCGCTGTCTTCAGCTGGACGATAAAACGGTGCGTCAGCCAGATCTTCGTCAGAGACCGGAATCCCAAAGCGGCTGCGAAAATGGCGCAGCTCTTGTTCGTTCAATTTCTTTTGCTGGTGTGTGATATTCTTGCCTTCACCGGCTTCGCCGAGACCATAGCCTTTGATGGTCTGGGCCAGGATCACGGTGGGACCGCCGGTGGAATTTTTCACTGCAGCCTGATACGCCGCATAGACCTTTTCAGGATCGTGACCACCGCGACGCAGGTGTTTGAGTTCCTCATCGGAATAGTTTTCCACCATTTTGGCCAGTTTGGGATCCTGTCCGAAAAAGTTTTCGCGCACATAACTGCCGTCTTTGGCAGCAGCAAAGCGTTGCGTTTGTCCGTCTACGGTCGCTTCCAGGGCCCTGACCAGTGTGCCATCGGTGTCTTTGTCAAAGAGCGGATCCCAGTCGCTGCCCCAGATCACCTTGATGACATTCCATTTGGCGCCGCGAAAAGCGGCTTCCAGCTCTTGAATGATCTTGCCGTTGCCACGCACCGGACCATCCAGACGCTGCAGGTTGCAGTTGATGACAAAGATCAGGTTATCCAGTTTTTCGCGCGAAGCCAGAGTCAGAGCACCCATAGATTCGGGTTCATCCATCTCCCCGTCTCCGAGAAATGCCCACACTTTTTGATCTTTGAGATCCTTGAGACCGCGATCCTGTAAATAGTTGTTGAAACGCGCCTGATAAATGGCCTGAATGGGCGACAGACCCATGGACACCGTGGGGAATTGCCAAAACTCGGGCATGATCCACGGATGCGGATAGGATGTCAGTCCACCCTCGGGCGCCAGATCGCGACGAAAATTTTCCAGATGTTTCTCCTCGAGGCGTCCCTCTAAAAATGCGCGGGCATAAATCCCTGGCGAGGCGTGTCCCTGAAAATAGACGAGATCTCCGGGATGGTCCTCGTTTTTCTGGCGTAAAAAGTGATTGAACGCGACTTCGAATAATGTAGCTTGTGAGGCATACGTTGAGATATGTCCTCCGATGCCGTCGCTCTTGCGATTGGCACGCACTACCATGGCCATGGCATTCCAGCGATTGATGGATTTGATGCGGCGTTCGATCTCGCGGTTGCCGGGAAACGGCGGTTGTTCGGATTTGGGGATGGTATTGACATAGGGCGTGTTGCCGGGACACTGGAAATCGATGCCGTGCTTTTTGGCCTGAATATGTAACCGGCGTAAAAGATCGCGCACCCGGTCGCGTCCCTGACTGCCATAAACATATTCCAGGGAATCGAGCCATTCCTGATTTTCAATGTCGATGACGTCGCGCCTTGCCTGTTCCTGCTTTGCCATGATTCATCTCCTGATTGATTTTGTCTATTATAAACGTGGCATGGTCTTGTCACTCAACTGGGTATCCACCTTGTGGTTGACCTCTTTCCACATAAACGTGCTGAGCTTTGACAAAAGCTTGTAATTGACCCTTGTCCGCAGGATCTCGCGGTTGATTTTATCCAACCGGGTCTTATTCTTGTGAATATCCTGCCAATGTCTGATAACAGTCATAATCACCTCCCAAAAGGGATTTTGATGAACGGTTAACATGGGTCTCTAATACCAACAACAAACATGCCATAATATTCACTATTGTTTTAAAAAACCTTAAAAAAAAGCCCCGCAAAAACCGGGCACCCCTCATGTGCATAATCGGTACGAGACGACGGTAAAAATGTACCGGCTGTATCCAGTTTACATCCGGGGATCAAGAGAAAATGATATCAGGTAATGTCTTTGGGGAGACGGGACGGGAATATCCATGCACGGGCTTTTTCCAACTCGTCGCTGGAATAGAGTCTGAATTCCGTGTCGGTAAATTTGAAAAAAAGTTCCTGGATCTTTTTATGCATCGAACTGTCGGATACCACCGCCAATCGCTGTAAATGGGATTTGTAATTCTTGAAAAACTCGTACTGTTCCCACATGACCTTGGCCCCGAACGACTTTACATCCACTGCATCGATGAGTACATTGAGATGCTGATGCGCCTTGGCTAAAGATTCGAGCTGATGAATGACCTGCTGAAACTCGTCGGTGGTTACCACATCGGACAGGACGATTTCTATTTTGTGCTCTTGCTGGTATGCTACCTGATACATAGTTCAACCTCCATTTTTTGTATGACATTTACTAGTATATTTAACAAAAAAGTAGAGGTTTACCGTCCTGAAATCTTGTAAAACCACCGTCCGGGTTTTCTCTCCCTCTCTCAGTCACTCTGTCACTCCCTCTCCAGACAACCCCTCTCCTAAAACCGGCACGACAGCCTTTTCCATATCATTGTCACTCCACTTGATATCCGAATTTTCATTTCCTTCCAACTGTAAAAACAGCGACGTGCCCTGGGCTGCGGCACAGTCATGCACCCGGGCACCGGTGACGGCCTGCATGAGGATCACGGGGTCGTCGGGCGCCGGATTCGGAGACGAGACGTTGTCCAGCTCCACATCCTCGCATTTACGAAATTTGAATGCAGCTCCTGTGGGCACTGAAATGTCGACATCGCGCAGGGTAAAATCTTTGGCAAACAGGACGTTCAATCCCTCCTGTGCCTCTAAATAGACATCCTCGAACACTATATTTTCCATGGGGGCCTCGGGCAGACCCAGGACCTCGCCGGCGAGGCGGATATTCGTGCCCGTGATATGGCTATAGCGGATATTGCGGAAATGGGGCGTCCCGACCGTGACGGGACGCGGGCTTTCGTCATTGCCGCCATAAAACATGTCCAGGGAAATGCCGGTGCCCACATTTTCCATGACAATATTGGTGGCGCGGATATTTTCCACGACATTACCACGGCCGCGTGCTGATTTGATACGCAGTCCGCGATAGGTATTCTTGAACACACAGTTGCTCACCACCACGTTGCGCACACCGCCAGAGGTCTCGCTGCCAATGCCCACGGCGCTGCGACCGTGCGCAAACGTACAGTTGGTGATGACGATATTTTCGCAGGGGATATTGACCCGCCGGCCATCCTCATTGTAACCGGATTTGATGGTGATACAGTCATCTCCGCAATCCACAAAACAGTTGCTGATGCGCACGTTCTGGCACGATTCCGGATTGATGCCATCGGTGTTGGGTGATTCATACGGCTGGATGATGCGGATATTGTCAACAGTGACATCCTGACAATAGACCGGATGAATAGTCCACGCCGGGGAATCGATAAACGTAAGGTCGCGGATCAGCACATTGGTACAGTTGTAGAGATTGACCAGTCGCGGACGCGGCCATTTCAGGGGTGATCCCGGAGGATTGAGAGGTTCCCGTTCCGTAATGCCCGCCTTTTTGCGCATGGCCTTGTTGATCTCATGCGCCTCCCACCACACCTCACCCTGGCCGTCGACCGTGCCGCGGCCGGTGAGTGAGACGTTGGTGAGATCGTGTCCGGTAAACAGCGAGGCATAGACCTCTTTTTCAATGCCTTCCCAGCGTCCGAATACAGAGGGATAGTCATCGATTTCCTGGCTGGCCTTGAGCACTGCACCGGGCATCAGTTCGATATGTACATGGCTGCGCAGCGTCAGGGGCAGTGACAACCACTCGCCGGCCGGAATGATCACCTTGCCACCCCCTGCCTCATGACAGTCATCGATGGTCGCCTGAATCGCTTCGGTACACAGGGTCGCTCCCCCAGATCGGGCGCCGTATTCGGTGATATCATAAACCGTCTTTGCATGAATTGTCGACAAGGTGCAAACCAGAAAAATCAAAACATTCTTAAACATAATCACTCCAAAAAGGTTTATTGTGACAAATAAAGCCTCCCGCGGATGAGTTCTCTCGCGGAGTTAAATTCCGCCAAGCCCTTAAACAACAGAACATAAAATCAATAATTTCAATTACCTAAACTTGGGATTTTGTGCCCTTTGTGGATAATTCAGGATGGAACAGACCATATTCCACTGATCTACGAGTTGCCCTTTGGGATTTTCTCAGCGTCTCCGCAAGAGCTTTTTGCAGACATGAACCACTGCAAATTCATATTCATGCATTCCCGCGCCGGGTCATTCGTGTCTATTCGAGTTTATTCGCGATTCCTTTTTCATCCTCTGGCGATCGCTCGTTCGCCAGGGCTTCGGCCAGCTTGTGCGAGAGCACAGCCAGGCTGGTATAGAGATGTGCTTTTTCCACAATCACATTGTCGGGCACCTTGATCGAGGTCGGCGCAAAATTCCAGATGGCGATGATGCCACCTTCGATCATAAGATCGGCGATGATTTGTGCAGCTTCGGCCGGCGCCGTGATGATGCCGATGTTGATATGCATACGCCGGGCCAGTTCGGGCAGCTTGGCAATGGGCAGGATCTTGCGGTCGGCAACGGTCGTACCGATCTTTTCATGATCGCTGTCAAAAACACCGACGATATTTAATCCATAATCTTTGAATCGCTCATAGCCCATAAGAGCCCGGCCCAGATTGCCCACACCGGCCAGAAAGGCATCGGTCTGATTGTTCCAATCCAGAAACGACTCGATGGACCGGATCAGATTGTTCACGTCATAGCCGATCTTGGGCTTGCCCACAATGCCGGTAGCAGCCAGATCCTTGCGCACCTGGGTGGGATCCAGCTTGAGATCCTTGGAAATATAGGTGCACGAGACAATGCCGCGTCCCTGTTGATCCAGGCGCTTTAAGAGATGCAAATATGAAGGAAGCCGCCTCAGGGTCGGCTCGGAAACAGATTTTATTTTATCAGGACTCACGGATTCTCCTTGTCGGTTAAACATGTATGTAAAATACATAAACTGCAGAGACTTGTCAAGTTAGAAACATTATTTCGGTGACCCGGTCCCGGCAAATTCAGGCGTACCTAAAAGTCGTTATTCAATCGTTGTGTATGAT
>WJME01000110.1 GCA_014728115.1 Candidatus Zhuqueibacterota bacterium
AGAAAGTGAAAATGAACCATAATCAGAACAATCGCTTTTTTAATCACGCTTTTCTTGTATACGATTTGGTGCAGTCGAGGCTGGCAGAGCCCGAGATCCGTATGGACTGAACAGGACGAATCTGATTTTCATGGCATGTTTGATAAAAGATTCATATAATAGTATAGTATTTGAATCTCGCTTATAAGGTTGTACCTTCAATAGGCTGAAATATTGACACAAACAGCAATAACATCAAACAAGAAACACAAAAAACACTGTGAGGGTTTGTGAAACGCTATATTTTTGTTACACTTTGGGTCTCTGTCCTGGTCATGGCCAGTGCCTATGGTCAGGATCTTTTATTGAATGAACAAGAGTATTTCGAGATGCCCGGACTCGATGTCATGGTCTTTCACGACTATTATCCCGAAGGTCACCAGGGGGGCGTCAGCATTATCCTTAACGGCGAACGCATTGCCTCCAACGGCGACCTGCGTCTCGAGCCGGCTCCCGGTCAGTGGCAACCGGTCCCAAAATTGGGCGAACGCCGGGTCGATTCTGCAACCCAGACCATCACCGCAAACCTGGCCTACCCCGATTCTTCCAAACATCTGAAAGGCTTTAATCCTATTGTCTACCCGGATTTACAATTCTCTTATCAGATAAGGGTTCAGGCCCGGGAACAATCGGTTCTGATCAGCGTGGACCTCGACTCGCCGCTACCAGAAAAATGGATCGATAAGGTAGGATTCAATCTGGAGCTCTTTCCCGGACTCTATTTCGGCAAGAGCTATATCATGGATGGCGAGCAAGGAATATTCCCCCGGCAATTCAACGGGCCCCTGGCCAAGGATTCTGAAGGCATTTACCAGGCCGTTCCTCTGGCCACAGGCAAGCACTTGGCTATTGCTCCGGAGACCTCGGATTTGTTTACTGAAATCACGGGACTGAACCGTGATCTCGAACTGCTGGATGGTCGTGTACATCACAACAACGGCTGGTTCATCATACGGTCTACTGTTCCCTCTGGCGCCACGAAAAACGCAATCCAGTGGCGTGTAACGCCGCATGCAATCCCCGGATGGAAATATGATCCTGTCGTTCATGTTTCACAGGTCGGTTATCATCCCGCTCAGCCCAAAGTTGCAGTCATTGAAATCGACAAACGCGACACATTCGATCAAACGGCACAACTGATACAAATACATCCTGATGGTTCTGAAACCATAGCGCTCAAGGGTAATCCCCAACTCTGGGGTCAATTTTTGCGTTACCATTATGCCCAATTCGATTTTACGGCCATCAAAGAGCCCGGAATGTATGTCATCGAGTATGACAAAGACCGCACCGAGCCGTTTCAGATCAGTCCGGCGGTCTATGACCGCCATGTCTGGCAGCCCACCCTGGAATATTTTTTGCCGGTGCAAATGTGCCACATGCGGGTGCAGGACCGCTACCGTGTCTGGCATGGATTATGTCATATGGATGATGCGCTCATGGCCCCAACCGACTCGATCCATTTCGACGGCTATCGACAGGGGCCGTCCACCCTCACAGAATTTGAATCAGGCGAGCATGTGCCCGGGCTCGATCAGGGCGGCTGGCACGATGCCGGCGATTATGACCTGCGGGTCGAGTCCCAGGCCGGTACGGTTTATATTCTTTCTCTTGCCTATGAAGAATTCAATATCGATCATGACGAGACGTCCATCAACCAGGCGACGCATCTGGTCGAGCTCCACCGGCCCGACGGCGAGCCTGATATTCTGCAACAGATCGAACATGGTGTGCTCACCATCCTCGGTGGGTATCGTGCAATGGGACGCCTGTACCGCGGCATCATCTGCCCTTATCTCCGCCAGTACGTCTTGCTCGGCGATGCTTCGACCATGACAGATAATCGTGTCTATAATCCACAAGCTATTGCAACAGATTTGCCTCTCTACCACGCTTATGGCCGTAAGGATGACCGGCTGGTTTTTACCGAAGAGAATCCGCGCCGCGAACTGGGTGTGGTCGCCGGGTTGGCAGCTGCTGCACGCGTGCTAAAAGCATTTCGTCCCGGGCTGGCGCAAGAGTGCCTCGAAACCGCAGAGGTGTTGTATTCACGGGTATCAGAGGATGCCGGCTCGGCAAAACTCAATGCCGCCGCAGAACTCTATATCACCACTGGCAAAGATCAATATCGAACCTTTTTACAAGAAAATGTGAATGAACTGACACGGAACGTCAATCGTAGCGCCAGAGTCATTGGCCGGGTAGCAGAAAAAATAAAGGATGACCGATTTAACACTGCTGTTACCCAGGCGGTAGAGGAATATCACAGGGAGATCGAGACGCAAAAACAGGAAAATCCCTTTGGTGTACCCTATCGGCCCAATATCTGGGGAGCAGGATGGACCATCCAGAGTTTTGGTGTGGATCAATATTTCCTCCATACCCGGTTTCCGAACATCTTTTCCAATGAGACGATGCTCAATGCCCTCAATTTCGTGCTCGGCGTTCATCCCGGCTCCAATATCGTTTCATTCGCTTCCGGGGTCGGAAGCAACTCGCTTCTCGTGGCCTATGGCACCAACCGTCACGAGTGGTCGTTCATCCCGGGGGGAGTAGGATCAGGCACGGGTATCATTCGTCCGGATTTTCCCGAACTCAAAGAGTGGCCCTATTTCTGGCAGCAAAGCGAATATGTCATGGGCGGTGGCGGATCGAATTTCATGTTTCTGGCATTGGCGGCTCAGCATTTGTTGGCAAAAGACTAGATCAGCAGCCCGAAAAACAGAAACCACGGATTATTACAGTAGCGATAAAGATGAACCGGGGATTCCTCCCCGGTTCGCCTCTGGAGCGGGGCATCCCTGCCCCGCGAACTTGGGTCGCTGCATCAGCCTGATCATCTTTTATATGCCTTTGGTCGGCTCTACCGATCCAGTTGTAAAATAATCTGAATCCGTAGAGTATCTGCCTTTGAGGGGTGCAAAAAATCACGGATACCACAGAAAAAACAAATTCATAGCACCTATGTGGAACTCATCAGGGGGGAACGAGCCCTGTTTGCTGATAAATGCATATCAATAGGAGGCCCCAAATGAATGGAGGACTGCCTGTCATCACCATGTTTTTTCCTTTTATAATGTTCATGGTAACTATTGCACTCGTCATCTATGTCATCATGCTCTTTCGCCGGCTGGTCGAGGCTGTGGAACGCATTGCGAAAAATTCTGACAAGCAGGTGACTCGGTAGGTGTGTATTAAAGGGCCCAACTCGGTTTTGGGCCTTTTTTTTGCAAAAGAACAGAGATTAACAACGAAAACAAAAACTGATACTCGCTCTGAAATCATCCTGGCCTCTACAATCATTCGAATACTCGAAACATCAACATTTAATATTAAAATTGTCAATTATTTTCCGTGGTTTCCATGGCCTCTGTGGTTCCTACTCTTTTCATTTGCAATCCCTACCACAAACACGGATTTCATACAATTTAATCAAATTTCATTTGACTTTCACCCATTTGTTCCCTAGCTTTAATCCTACTTTTCTCATGGTAAACTCGAAGGAGGGACCATGCCTCTCACCATCCAAACCTGTACCGGCAAAGAGATCCTGCCGTTTCTCGATGATCTGGCACGGCTGCGTATCGAGATTTTCAAAGATTTTCCCTATCTGTATGACGGTACCATGGCCTATGAGCGGGTCTATTTAAAGACCTATAGCGATTGTCCAGACAGCTTTTTCGTCCTTGCCCGCGATCCTGATGACCGCATTGTCGGCGTCTCCACTTCAGTGCCTCTGGAGGCCGAGGATGATGAATTCATACAACCGTTTTTGAACAATGGCTATGACATCGATTCTGTGTTTTATTTCGGCGAGTCTGTGCTCAAAAAAGCGTATCGGGGACAGGGTGTGGGAGTGCGCTTTTTTCAGGAACGGGAAGCGTTTGCAAAATCTCGGGATCGCTTTAGGCTTTCGACATTTTGCAGCGTAGATCGGCCCAAAGATCATCCCCTGCGCCCGCCTGACTATGTTCCTCTGGATACGTTTTGGCGAAATCGTGGATATGATAAAAGACCGGAACTCGTCACAGCCTATTCGTGGAAGGATATTGACGAACAGGAAGAGACGGAAAAAGAAATGGTATTCTGGACCAAAAAAATCCGTTTACCGGCTAAAGCCGGAACTACAAACCAAAG
>WJME01000111.1 GCA_014728115.1 Candidatus Zhuqueibacterota bacterium
GATATCCCCGTCAACCAACACCTCTTCTTCCGGTGCTTCCAGCGGCGGTTCCACGGCCTCGACCTCGGCTTTTTCGAAAAACAAGGTATTCTGCTGACGCCGGATACGGCCGGCACTAAAGATGTAATAGGGGCGTTTCATCCGCTACTCAACAATCAGTAATGTGCTTGCACTTTTTTGATTTTCTAATCTTAATCCACCCAACAAAATTCAAAATAGCTACATGAGGAACAGATACTTTTCTTCATTCTTCCTTGAGGGGGAATAGGTTTGTCTATAATGAGTTTGATCTCATCGAGTATTTGTGACAATTTTTCCTCATGCTGCTTTGTTAACTGTATTGTATATGTTTCTTTTTGCCTGGGATAATGGATCTTGCCGGTCAGATCTCGCGCACCCTTTTGCTTCAAAACATATAAATAATATAGAACCTGCCATTCGTGGGCTTTTGACCACGATGGCGAATGTTTTACCTCATGTAAAACACCAGCCTTGACATCAAAAAAATCAAGATTAATCGCACCAAGATCAATCTCTTTGGTCTCTCGCTGAAAAGAGTTCTCATGTACGAGCCGGCCTTGAAGAACCAGATCAGATTCATGTTCAGTGCGTATTAAATGACTGAATAGCCACAATTGCCGCTGGCAATGAAAGTAAAAATTAACCTGAGTACCGGTTATATAAATATCACCGATTTCATCCTGATTCAAATCAGAAATCTGTTCGCCAGTTTTACTTGATTCTTCCAAACTTGACCTATTGATTTTTTCTAACAGGTGACAACCAACGGAACAAAGCCATGTCTGATTTAATTAGCACAAAACAATCATTCTTCAATATTTCTGATGAATTACAGGATAAATGAATTATCATCAGGCTCACGTTTGAAACCGGTATTTATATCATAATAATCATCGATGACATCATTTCGAACAAGGCCGATCTGGCTTTCATCACCATAGCAATAATCCCAAAAGAATAATTTGCACAGCTTTCTGGGGATAGACAAGATATGTTTTCGAAATTCTGCACGCAGGGTTAGAAATCCCTCTTGACGCTTTGTGAAATTCGGTGCATGTATGACATCGTCTTGCCATTGTGCCCAGATATCAACTGCATCTTTGTTGCTTTGTAGAAATACATCTTTGTAAAACCCTTGGCGCTCAATCAAATTAAAATCATCAAGTACATTGTAATTTGCTTTTTGCCACCATTCCCGATAAATTTTTTTACCTCGATTCATATCCTGTATTTGTACCAGGCGTTGGTAATTATCGTGCACTAGCTGATAAAATAAATGCTCCGAAAGTCTGTCTTGATTTTGAAGCAGCTCGGTAGCGACTTTTAAATGTCCAGCACCGTAAATATAGCGCGAAAAATAATTTTTATTTTCATCACATAGACGAATGATTGTTAGGCGGCCTTTTTTATTAACAGCGTGACGATTAGCTCGACCTGCGGATTGTATAAGAGAATCAATTGGGGCCATATCTCGTATAACCCAGTCGAAATCCAAATCGACACCCGCCTCGATGACCTGCGTAGAAATTAAAATTGTCGGTACTCTACTTTTCAAACTCTCTTTGATTTGCTCTATTTTGGCCGCACGATGAACAGGCAAAAGGTTTGTGGACAAGTAAAATGTATTACCTTCCCACTCTGCAGGTAGTGTTTGATACAATTCCAGAGATGAAGCTATCGTATTGCATATAATAGCCACTGATGATGTTTCCCGTATATCGGTGTAATATTTATCCCAAAATTGTCCAATAGGTTGGGGTTCTGAATCGTATATGCATTCGATACGATCCAATTTGAAAAATGTCTCGTCCGGGGCCGGTGCAAGTTCCTGCATTTCTGATTTTTCAAAAATCAGTGGCTGTGTGGCGGTCATCATCATGATATAACAGTGGTAGAGCTCTGCCATATTTTTAAGCACGTGCCGTATCAGTGGCCAGTATTCAATCGGTATATTTTGAATTTCATCCAAAATGATAATGCTGCCGGTAATACGATGAAATTTTTTCAATGCTCTGTTTTCATTGCTGATGAGAGAATGAATAAACTGCATAAACGTGGTGACAATAATCTCTGCATCCCAGCTTTCGATCATCATCAATGCCTGGTCCAGTGCCAGATCATTCCGATGGTTTCTTTCTGAATAATATCTAACCGGAGCCAGGTGATGATGTTTGATGATGAGTGCAGAATAATCCGTTTTGTATTCAGCATGTGTTTTTAGAATTTCTGTGATGATTTCGTAATTCTGATCGATGATTGTTGTGAATGGCAGCGCATAAATGATACGCGGATAAAATCCCTTTTCATCCTTTATCCGTCGCCGCAGCTGAAAAGCAAAGTTTAGCGAGGCCAATGTTTTTGCGCTTCCTGTTGGTGCTGTCAGGGTAAACACGTGTTGAGAAAGCTCGATCGTTTTTGCTTTATCTCCCAGGTGTTTATACATATTTTCCCGTATTATTTTCAGGGCTGGCAGCGTATTTGGAAAAGAATGGTTTGATTTGTATCTATCAATAGCGGTTAACGGTAAATCAAATCGAACCCTGGTGCTTTGGAGCCTGGCAGCATCACGCTTGTCATTTTCTATTAAGCACGAAAATAAAAAATAGCATTTGTGATGAAATGTACTAACCATGCTCGCTCTCTGCCAATCTTGATAGGTCGTCCAGCATTGATACAATGTTGTATAGAATGGACTTGAAGATTGATCGATGTGCTCAAGAAATGATTCAAGTAGATTATAGTCGCCAAAGCGATCCAGATCGCGTTCTATCTCTTTGCGATTGGATTTAATGTCATTAATTTGTTTTGAATAAACGGTATCCAAACGGCGTTTCCATCTGGGATCAATTGAAAACCTGCGTTCAGGCCGCTGGTAGCTCAAAAGCATAAAGAGTAAATCTGAAAGCTGGACAATATCGCCATGATGGCAATAAATGCAGGCCAGGCAAACAAGTATATTTTCTACTGCTATTTCTTTTGGCATTTTCTGAAAGACGAGAAAACAACCCCACAAAGCCGATAGCAACCCATGATTTTTGCTATCACCGGTCGGAGAACCGGTTTTTAGATAACTCTGAAAAAAGGTCGTATATTTTCCAAAATCATGGCTGATACCGATAATCCAGGCCAACTCTTTTGAATGATCGTTGGATAGAATATCGGGAGGCAAATCGTCCAGTGAATCGTGCATGCCGTTTGCAACTTGGAATAAATGTTCATTCAGTTTTTTTTGTGAATGAATGCCCCCTGTTTCACCAATGTCAAGATGCGAATAATAGTCCATATGATTCTCTTAGAAAAAGATCACATTGGTGCTTTCATCATCAAATTCAAACCGATAAACAAGAGTTGAAAATTGAGATGAAATTTCACCATGATTCTGTTCCCAGACCAAATCGATCATTTCACCCGGTTCGCGTTCATTGTGAAAAAAACGTCGCATGTGTTCAAAGAAAAGAGCATATGACTTTTGTTCGTTCTGAAAGAACATGTTTGCGTTTTTTAAAATTTTCGCGGGCACGACCGAGCGTACGCTTTTTGCATCGCTATCGACAGAAACAGATTGGATATCGAGCATATCAAGCCATGATTGAAAAGGAGCGCTGCCCAGGTAAGGAAGATATCTTTTGACATTCTCGGACAGAAATTTGTGCAAAACGTCGAATAATGAAGGTTCAGTAATTTTTAGAAAAATTCGGAAATTTAGATATGTTCTGGGAAAAATATCTGCAACCAACAGCTCGATAGGAATTTGCGTGTGTTTTTCAGGTGCACTGAGATTCAATTCATTTTTTGATTTCACAAACATATAATTCACCGTTTGCATGATTTTTCGGGTGCGCTGACGGATTTGTATGCCGAATTGAATGTTATCAGGCGAAAAAATGGTATAATACTGATCTCGTTCCATACCACATAATCCGGCAAGCATTCCAGAAATCACTGTTGGTGGCGGAAAGGAATAGCTCAGCGAAGACGAGTTGGTGTCGAGCTTTCTAAAATGGCCGATATAACCCTGCCAGTCAAAAGCGAGAAATTGTTCCTCCATAATTACATACTCCTAGATAGCCAATAGCTCCACGTTGGGAAGTGAATCGAGATTTCCATGCATCGTTAACGCATCGTCTTTCCATAAAACACATTTTTGAATAGACTCTTGCTTTTTGGATAACGTATCAAGCAGGTTTTCGGCGTTTAAATGGAGATCGTTTATGGAAAATATCTCTTCATCTTTTTTATTGTCCTTATTTTCCACGGAAAGCCATTTTCGGAAATCGCCAATGATATAATCATCCGTCTTATATTCGATACGCAGATAAAGGCGCGGCTCTTGACCCACCTTACTGCGGGTGGCATGTAAGGGGATCGATTTTATCATGGCCTGATCTAATAATTCGACATCTTTATCTGTCAAGTGGGTATGCTTGGCATTGAAACCCGAGATTATACCTTGAAAAGCCAGCAAAGAATATTTGATACGAAAATCTTTGCCCATAGTACCCTGTTCCCGACCTTCTCCGGAGCTGAAATGTGAGGTGATCGTTTGACTATCCAGCATATAGGCTTTGTTAAGCGAAAAGCCCCAATTAAACTGTACAGCACCGGTTAAAGCAACTGATTGTCCTTTTTGGTTCCCTTCCAATTGAATTGGCATTGTCGCACCGAACAGACGCACATCGATGAGCTTTTCGAGCAAGGTATCCAGATCTTTTTTCGTTAATTTTGCAGCCTTTTCCTGGCCAAGTACTTGCATTACTCGCCTGGAGGCATTGACAACCTCGCCGGTATCTCCTTTACCAACATACAAGATATGGCCCTTGTCCTGCAGATAATCACGGATATAGCGCTTTAAACGAACATCGCTGACCAGATTCGTTTGGGTGGCATAATCCATGCGCGGGCGATTTTCTTCGTCCGGATCACCATTGGGATTGCACATCTGTGCATCATAGAGAAATAAAATTTCAGAATTGTTCATACCTCTACTCCTTCTTTGCTAGGTTCGTTTTTGTTTTCGAGTAAATGAAAAGAATAGCCTGAAAGAATATAAAACACGCGTTCATGAGCGCTTAATGTCTGACCAGTATCACTCAAATAGAGCTGTTGGCCTGATGCCAGAAATCTTTCAGCATAACCGATATGTTTACGGTATTGGTTGATTTTTTCATACAGATCATTAAAGAGACGTATTACTTTTTCGTGCGTCATGCCCTGATAATTGAGTTTTCCGAGCACCGGCTTGTTTTTTAAACCTTCTTTATATTGGGCATAGGCGGCTGATTCAAGCACATACCCTAAAAGGGCGAGGCCCTGTTGAGCTGGTGAATAACCCAGCTCTTTAAAGACAGGATCAAGTCGTTCCGGGACCCAAATTGTCGATGATGATTCCATTTTATTTCCTCCCAGTAAATCGAGTTTATAAAGAAATAATAAAAAGAGATTCCATTTTAAGGTATCGCTCATCAAGGCCCACTCCGGGTTTTGCTGTGTACCGATTTGATAGAGTTTATAGCTTTCAAATCGATGCATATGGGCCAGTTCGATATAATAGGTTAAAAGCTGACTTTTTTGCATTGGGATAGCACTGAATAGATTATAA
>WJME01000112.1 GCA_014728115.1 Candidatus Zhuqueibacterota bacterium
AACTGTTTGCTGGATATCTATCAAAACAATATAAACATCGTCGATATCCCATCACTGGAAAGAGTGATTTTGACCTGGCAGAATTGAAATCGTGGGCATTTAGTTTTAGAAAAAATTGCTTAAATAGGGTTGGAAGCTACACCATTTCCTTGTATATTGAAAATTCAAAGGCACTATATAAAACATTCTTTGCAAAGTCAGGAATATTTTTTAACCTGATAGGTTGAGGAGGAATTTTCCTTAGGTCCTAGAACCTGGTACCAAGTTCCTCCCTCCTGTCAGGTCAAAGTCGAGGAATAACCTGGTGCTTGACACCGCATCTCACAAGAACGATGTTGCCTGACTTTTTCATAATTAGGGGGGCTGGGGTCGGACCAAATTATCTCATTTATTAACAATATGATAGATATAAAAACGACTTGAAAATAACCCTTAGAATGCATAAATTTGTCGAAATATGCATTCCAAGGGGAGAAAAAAATGCCACGGGCAAACCGCCATTTTTTACCTGGCTACATCTGGCATATCACGCATCGATGTCATAATCGAGATTTTCTATTCAAACATCGTATTGACCGGCATCGCTGGATTCAAGAATTGGGGGAAGCTAAACGGCGATATAAATTGCGAATCTTGAACTATATCGCAACGTCTAATCATATTCATCTTCTGGTATTCAATCCTGACGAAACAGCAGTACCTCTCGCAATGCAAAGGGCGGCAGGACAAACCGCTGAACACTATAATCAAAGACGAAATCGAACCGGAGCCTTTTGGAATGATCGCTATCATGCCACCGCCATAGACAAGGAACACTATTTATGGCAATGTATGTTATACATCCACCTCAATATGGTACGTGCCGGTGTTGTCAAACATCCTGATCAATGGTTCCCATCAGCTTATACAGAGATCCAGTCCCCAAAGAAACGTTATGAATTACTCTCCTGGCCTGACTTGCGCTTTTTTCGGGTGTACCACAGTAGCTGATCTTCAAAAATTGACAACCCAACAGGTTGCCGAGAGTTTGCAAAGAAAAGTTGGTCAACGGGATAGTCATTGGTCAGAATCGGTTGCAGTTGGAAATTTACAATTTCTGGAAACCATGATGGGAAAACTTGGCTACAGGGCCAAAGGCAGAAGCATTCGCTCAACAGATAATCTGAACCATAAAAGTGACTCTTTGATTAAGGTTGAATGTCAACATGATATCCATGCACTGATCGGAGAAAATTTGGTTGAATGGGATGTTTCCCAAAAAAAGTTTTAGCTGCTTAGGATCCATTTATGAACATAAAAATGGATTCTAAGGAGTGAATTTGACAAAAAATCCAATTTTAGCGATATATAAACAATAACTTAGCTTGGCCCGACCCCGGGTTCTCCTCGATCGCGCCATGGGTCGTGCATCGGACAATATCAAAAAGCAAACCTATTTACAAATCTGCATCGCGCTAAAAAAGGATTGCGGCATGGCCCAGGGGGAAGCGTGCCAAGCCCTTGGAGGCTCCTGGCGCCGCGGCCTTTTGATACCCGCGATAGCCCGAAGAGGATGTGGACGCTTGACGATCCGGAGATGAAGCAAACGTGGCCGCGGGGACAGAGCCGGAGCGGTCCAGGATCAGGAATAGCAGTGAATCAAGAGATATCGATGCAAACCGCGGAACGCATACGTCATCATCGAGCTCGAGGCCGATCAAACATCCAAAATCTTGGCTTTTATCCAGCGCAATCTGCAACTCTGACTGGAGAAAATTTCACCGCGCATCCGGTGGATCTTTTTATTGTAAGATGTGTAAATATGGTGCGAGAGCAAAAGCCATATCTGGTTGCATTTTATTCTTCAAATCAATACATTATATCGTAAAAGTAAAGGATGATTCATCCCCGAAATTGCACGTTTTATGGCATTATTATAAAAATATTTAGCATTCCTAATATCATTGCTTCCAGAGTTTTTTAAATTGATATGGGAAACTTTTTACCCGTCGCATCCAACAAATATTATGGAAAGTCTTTTGAACAGTCAAAAACAAAATATTCTCAATCTCATCAAATTACATCGCGCCTATTTGGAAAAAGAATTTGCCGTTGAACGCATTGGAGTATTTGGTTCCACGATAAAGGGACTGTCGAATGAGACCAGCGATATCGATATTATCGTTAAACTCAAACAGCCTTTGGGGTTCAAATTCAATGATCTTGTTGAATATCTGGAAACTCTCTTTGAAAGAAAAGTAGATGTATTGACGGAAGACGGGCTGAATGCTATTAGGATCAAAGACATTTCTGACGATATCAAGAGGACAATAGCATATGTCTAAACGTCAGGACATTGATTTGATCCGTGATATCTTGGAATGTATAAAGCGAATAGAGATGTATACCGTCAATATGAATTATGGGGATTTTCAAAAAGACTTGAAAACACAGGATGCAGTCATTAGAAATCTTGAGATTTTGGGCGAAGCCGCCAAGTCTTTATCGACAATAGTCAAAGAGAGCCATCCGGAAATTCTCTGGAAACAAATAGCAGGCACGAGAGATAAATTGATTCATGATTATTTTGGTGTAAATATAGATATCGTTTGGGGTATTAGCAAAAACGATCTGCCTGACCTGCAGAATAAAATAGTAAAATTATTACAAGAGTTGGGACTTTAAAAAAATCTGCAGGTTTGTTTATTGGTAAAAAGCAGATTACAACTCTGCTCAGGATTCGAGGAACCAGCGTTTGAATTTAGGCCATGGATCATAAGAGAAAAACGTGCAAATGTGAAAGCGCATTTGGTCACTATTCAACCTTATTTTCGCTCTGCAACCTTTGTAGCTTCCGCGCCCTCAATCCCTTTTAACCTTATTACCTTATTGTCAGTAAAAGGCCCGGCAATACCCAAATAAGGTAATAAGGTTAAAAAAAGGTGGGATAACCCGAAGCTACTAAGGTTAAAAAACCAAGCCCAAAACCACTCTTAAAAATGAATAAACTTTCCTTTTAAATTATCAAGCCCAGTCTTCGTTTCCTTGGCATAAGAACCGCGTACAACCCATCTCAAAAACCTCAGGAGAACCAATGAACACCGGTTTTGCGCGGGAATCTAAAAACGTGTAAATGAGAAAAACGTTGAAACATGGAAACGTGGAAATGACAAAGAACGTCAAATCTTCATTTAATTGACCGACTGTAGAGCTCTTTCCTAAATTCAGCGAGGCGCGATCGCGCCCTGGGTCATGCATCGGACAATATCAAAATGCAAACCTATCTACAAATCTGCATCGCGCTAAAGAAGGATTGCGGCATGGCCCAGGGGGAAGCGTGCCGAGCCCGTGGAGGCTCCTGGCCACGTCTGGCACCTATCTCTGAACGAACCTAGTCAAAGTGCAACATCATGCCGATTGAGCGTACCATAATAATGTACGAATAAACCAGGAGATAGGTGCGGGATGCGGGGACAGAGCCGGAGCGGTCCCGGGGCAAAAAGAACAGTGAATCAAAGGATATCGATAAAAAACGGACATCGCCGGGCAAAATGTTCGATTCCAGAAATCGAGCATCACCGACAAAGATGCTTCCAGCATGACTGCCTGGGAGCAGTGCCGGAGCGGTCTCGGATTATCAAATTCCATATCTCCTTTTTCTTTGCAAAAATATTTTTTCAACCATCCATCCCTTCTCTGCCAATCACTAAAATACTTGTTTGACAAATATGAGAAATTATTCATTGCTTTTCACCCTCTTTCTCATTATGCTTCACTATAGCCTGCTCTTTTCAGGCGAATATTATTATCTGATTCATGACCACCTGGGCAGTGTCCGGGTGGTCGTGGACAAGAATGCCAATGTCATTGAAGCGTTCGATTATTACCCCTTTGGCGCCGAGTTGCGCAGCACCGTCAATGACGACCAGGCCGCCAACCTGAGATTTACCGGCAAAAAGACAGCAACGCCCGGGGTTCATTGTGTACTGTGATCATCCCCTGGTTTCACGTTCTTTGTGATTCGTCTTGGTGGAGGCGATGAGACTTGTTACGATGTCCAGAATTTCTAATTTTAAAATCAAACCAATCATTCGCTTTCATGTTCAGAAAGGCGGATCCGCCGTGAATGACATTTTTTTCACCCGATATGTCACTCAGCACCTTGAACCGCGGGATTGGAAATCCCCCGGAAATTTAGCAGCCTGAGGAAAAACCGACTGTGGGTCAAATTTTATTCTTGATCATTACTATCAGTTTTTCTTATCTTTTAATGTAATGTCAAATTTACCCTCAATGGGCATCATGATTATTATCTTTGGAGTTGAAAAATGCACGTTATTTTACCTCTGGAAAAAATGTCGATAGAAGAAAAAATTCAGGCAATGGAATCTCTCTGGGAGGATTTGTGTATAAATGCAGACAGTCTGACCTCCCCTGAATGGCATAGAGATATTCTTGAGGAGCGGGAAAAAACTATTATGAATGGAGATGATGAGTTTATCGACTGGGAAAAAGCAAAAAAAGATATCCGAAATATAACATCGTGAAAATAGAAATTCTAAAATCTGCACATCAAGATTTAATCAGTGGATTCTATTTTTATGAAAAGCAGGGAAAAGGTCTTGGTACCTATTTTTTAGATACACTTTTTTCCGATATTGATTCTTTACAGATTTATGCAGGGATTCACTCCATCCATTTTGATAAATATCATCGGTTGCTTTCCAAAAGATTTCCTTTTGCTATTTATTACCGTGTTGAAGAGGATATGGTATATATCCATGCTGTCCTTGATTGTCGACGGAATCCGGCATGGATACGGAAAAAATTAAAATAATAGAGATAACAAAGATACTTTCAGCATGACGATCAGATAGGACAGAACCGCAGCACCCCCGCATTATCAAATTTCATATTCCCCTTTTACCTCTACAAATTTTTTCCAACCACCCCTCTTTTTTATTTCAGTACCTCAAGCCCTGACAAGAGGAAGGTATACTGGACATAATGGAATAATAGTTGGCAATGATAACAATAAATGGACCTATTTTTCCTATGATGGCAATGGTGAATATTCAATGAAATCTTTTGATACATTATCGGATTTTGAAAAAACAGATACGAGTCAGATGTATGATAGACGAATTGGTTTCACTTTATCAAAACGCCAAGATGCTTTAGCCAAAATCCATGGAATTCTTGAATCGACATTTAAACGAAACGATTTAACCGCTTTTACAAATAATTGCGGTGATGTTGTGAGAAGAATTGCTCATGTGGCTGGACTGAAAATAGAAAATGATACAATTTTTGGAATAACTATCCCAAACAAACAATTTAATGAGGCGGTTAAAATGAGTGAGGATTTATTACCAAAAGATAAAGAGTCCACTGAAACAGAAAAGCAGACCTCTAACGAAGAGTAATTGACAAAGGAAATATGATGTATACCAAAACTTTTTTCAGCATCGTTGGAGTAGAATTAGGAATTTTGTTAATATCAAAATTTTCAAAAGGTGATATTAGTGCAATCACAATTCTTATTTTTATTATTCCACCTCTTATTTGGGCAATTGCATGGCCCATTTATTTAAATAGTTTGTGTTGAAAAAAGATAAATCTATAGATCCACAGATCTTTGCATTTTCATTTTTTCTTTTGTGTTTTTTGTTCTTTGATATTCGTTAGGCTTTTGCGATTGTTATCAAGTTGTAAGCGATAATAGCAAGCCCACACCATCGTTCAAAGGCTTTTTGTCCATGATTTAGGCATCTTCTTAAGCCATATCTTCTTTTTAATACGCTAATGGTACCTTCAATACCGGCTCTAAAACGTTGACCGGCTTTAAACCAGCGCTGCTTCTCGTACTTTGCTCGTTCTTTAGACTTTTTACCTCGTTTAGGTAAACTGACGCGTTTAACACCTAATTCTTGTGCATCTCGTTCATTGTCTGCCGATGAAAAACCCCGATCACCTGAAGCTAAATGAGGTACCTTGCCAAAAGTCTTGATATGCTTTTCAATGGCTGGAACGAACCTTTCAGTATCAGAAACATTTGACTCATGGATGGTCCAGTGGGTTATAATTTTTCCATCCGTTTGCTGGATTTCCAATGCCTTGCCAAACTCGTTTGGTTTTCCCCGCTTGCCTTTGCGAATGGTATAAGTATCAGGTTGATGAATACTTAGAATTTTTTCATCGCTTGATAACGACTCATTTTTGAATACCCGGCATTCGGTCTGCTTTATCACTTGCTCTGTAGTCGGAATAACTTGCGCCAATTTCTTTTTAATATGCTTTGCTTTGGTGGTCGATTGTTCCGGGATAGAATTAATCAAGGCTACTGCATTCGATTTACAGCGTTTGGCTATTTGAACCAATTTGCGATAAGTGTTTGTAAAATTGTGCTTTCCTTCTTCGGAACGCTTGCGTGAATACTTTACAATATTCAATACATGTTTTTTAGCACTACGGGTAAAATCGCGAGTCTTTTCGCCTGTAGCGAGACCGAGTTCCCGACATTGCTTACCAAGGCGGGAAATAACTTTGATACAATCATTCAAATGGCTGCTGTCTGTAGGATAATGAATATCTGCTTCGACGGCGGTACTATCAACTCGAAGTTTTGAACCACGAGTCACCTTTTTTTCTATGGCACCTTGAACAATATGCT
>WJME01000113.1 GCA_014728115.1 Candidatus Zhuqueibacterota bacterium
ATAAAGAGAAACAGGTTTTTATCGTTCATAATCAATTCCCTTTTAGCTTAACAAAGAACAATCAGTGTGCTAAATGAAATGTAAACTCGTAATTTCCCGATTCCAAGAACAAAACATTTTCTGGTTGCAAAAATTCAATTCTCTGATAGCCTGAATGATAGAGCAAATCATCGATCGCATCTTTTTTTAATCCGAGATCCAAATGCGCACGGGTATTGGCCGGTATCTTTACCCACAAAGAAACTCTGCTGTTTTCGATATGCCACTTGCATTTTATCATTCCCCGGATAGAGAGATAACTGGCATTTACAGAGGAAAGCTGAGCTGAGAAATGAGGCCGTAACAGAATGGTTTTAAAACCGGGATCAACAGGTTCGATTCCTGCAGCGGCAGAGAACATCCACTCGCAGACCGAACCGAATGCATAATGACAAAACGAATTCATGCCATCGGGATGAAATCCGCGCTCCAGGGTAAAGCTGTCCCACCGCTCCCAAATCGTAGTTGCACCGTTGACAACAGAATATCCCCACGAGGGGAACTCTGTGCTGGTAAAGAGCTTGCAGGCCAGTTCGATATATCCATAGGTTGTGAGCACAGGCAAGAGATGCTTGACACCGAGAAAGCCTGTAGCCAGTCTCTCCTGGTTGTTTTCGATCAGCCTGACCAGATTTGCGGCAGCGCTTTGTTCCAGGCCATCCGGAATCAAGCCAAAATAGAGGGCAAGGGCATAAGCGGTCTGGGTATCCTCTGTGATGCGTCCGGTTTCCGTTACATACTTGCTTGAAAAGGCAGATTGTATATTCAAAAACAGATCTTTATAGTGGCTGGCATCATCATCCTTGCCAACAGCACCTGCCATTTCGGCGAACAGTTTTACATCATGTGCATAAAAAGCTGACGCAATATAATCCAGGGATGTCTGCTTGCCCATGGCCAGCCAGTCGCCCCAGTCATTTGCATTTGCCAAAAGCAAACCGTTTTTGCTTTTAGATTCAAGATAATCTAAAAACCGTTTCATAGCCTTGTAATGTTTTGTGATTAATCCCGTATCTCCATACATACGGTAAAGGGTATACGGCACAATGATCCCTGCATCCATCCAACCGGAGGCCTGTTCATTCTTGAAAACAAACGAATAGGGAGCCCAGTCCGTAAAAGCACCATCAGGTTGTTGCGCGTCTTTGAGATCGACCAGCCACTTTTTCATAAAGGCCAGGACATCGGTGTTATAGGCAGCAGACCGGGCATAGATCTGAGCATCTCCGCTCCAGCCACAGCGTTCATCCCGCTGAGGACAATCAGTAGGAATCTCTATAAAATTTGCTCTTTGTGTCCACAGGATGTTGCTATAGAGCTTGTTTATCCTCTTGTCCGAGCACTCGAAAGTTCCTGCTTGCGCCAGCGAACTGGTCAAGGCCAGTCCTGTAAGGGTATTCGCATCAGGATTTTTTGTCAGCCCTATCACTTCTATATACTGAAAGCCATGATAGGTAAACCGGGGCTGCCATGTCATTGGTTTTTCATCCCGCAGGATCAGCGTATCCGTGGCCCGGGCATAACGCAAATTTTCGGTCATGAGCCTGCCATCCGGGTGCAGCATTTCTCCATAGCGCAGAGTAATGGTCTGTCCTTTTTGTCCTGAACAGTGTATTCTGGCAAACCCGGCAAAATTTTGACCCATATCAAAAATATAGGTGCCGGGCTCGAGTTCATAGATGGAATCAGGTCTTATTTCCCTGAACAATTGCACAGGCAAGCTGGGGTAGGATTGCAATCGTTTAATGACCGGATGAAACAGGTCTGCAGATTGCCAATGCTCATCGTTAAAGCCGGGTTGATCCCATCCATCCATTTCCTGTTGCGCGTCATAGGTTTCACCCATGAACAAATCGGCTTCACGAATCGGGCCATAGGAGGTTTTCCAGCTGGGGTCTGTCGCTATCCTGATCGAGGTGCCATCTTTAAACTCTATCTCGAGTTGACAAAAAAGAAGAGGCGTATCTCCATAGTGATTCCTGGGTTTGGGCAAATTTTGATCCAATGCGAATCCGACATAGCCTGCATACCAACCGTCCGCCAGGATCGCTGCAAGTGCATTTTCACCATCGTGCAGCAAGGGTGTTACATCATACGTTTGATAATAAAGACGTTTGTGATAATCGGTCCATCCGGGAGTAAAATAGTCTTGTCCGACTTGCGAGCCATTGATCCGCACCTCATAGAGTCCCAGGGCAGTAACAAAGAGCGTGGCTCTGGAGGGTTTTTTATCCAAAATCATCTTTTTTCGCAAATAGGGACTGGGAGGCAAAAAGAGCTCTTTTCCCCTAAAAAAAGTTTTATAATTGTCAAGATCGCGTTTTCTGCCTATCCATCGGGCCTGCCATTCTGATTCATCCAGTATTCCCATAGTCCAAAAGGCCGGCCGGCTCCAGGAGACCGGCTGATCATCCTTATCCCACACCCGGACTCGCCAGTGACAGACCATACCCGATTCGAGTTTCTTTCCCTGATAAGGGATATAAACCGTCTCGTCACTTTTTATCTTTCCGGAATCCCACAAATCACCCTGGCATTTTCTTGCCAGAGTTTCTGAAGACGAAACAATGATCCTGTAAGCGCTTTGCCGCTGACCTTGCATCTCGGAATTGAGGATCCAGCTCAACTCCGGATTGGGTTTATCTATACCGAGCGGATTTTCCCGTAAATCGCATCGTAGATGAGAAATCCACAGAGAAAGAGTTTTCATTGGGCATTCTTTCGCTTTGCTTTTATCCAAAGCGGCGCAGTGAAAAACCACAAAATCATCCCCACAAACATGAGTTGAGTATGCGTTTTCCAGGCGATAGCTCCGACAAGAACGAAACAGGAAGGAACAACCGTCAATGCAAGGCCGAGAAATGACAGGATGATAAAAAGCAATCTCATAGGTCGAGTATTCCTCTCATAATTGAGTCAGATTTGGGTTACGGCGTTGTTCTAAAAAACTAAATGTGATATAGAGAATAACGGTTACGAACCATCCGGGCAGGGCCAGAAAATAGATCTCGATATTATATTTAAAATAGAGCAACAGACTGAATCCGAGAGAACCTGCCCAGGCAAACGCTGCGGGTAAGCTGAACATTTTATTCATCACGTGCGCATAATTGCTTTTGAGATTCAACCTGGGAAAGACCCAAAAATCGATAAAAATAAACGCTCCGACCGGCATAAAGATCAGGCCATAGAGGGCGACCACCTCCAAAAGCCGCATCACCACAGCCGGAAAACACGCAATAATGGTCGTGGCGACCCCGGCGACCAGGGTGACTTTCCATCGCTTCCAGTTCGGGGTGGCCACCTGGAACGAGAGTCCGGCTCGATAGAGGGTAGGATTGGCTGTGGTCCATCCGGCCACCACCACGGTGATAGCGCCCACCACGCCGGCACCCATATAGGCGATCGGCCCTGGTGCGACATTCCCCATGGCCGCAGCACACAAGATGCCGGAAGCGACCCAGGCAACATAATGTCCCAAAAACATTCCAAACGCAGAGGCAAAGCCATAGGTCCACTTTTTAGCATAACGAAAGATGGTCATATCGGACATGCCAATGTGCTGATGAAGATTGCACAACCAGGAAAAAAAGATGACATGCCAGATTGTGAATTTCGACTGCCCCTCCACCACATTGCCGGTCCAGATTTTTTCATTGGCCACCCGCCAAAAGTCTCCGAGCGAGTTTGCTCCCAATAGCGGAAGAACGGCAAGTGCAGAGGCCACAAAAACCAGAAACATCCAGGGCGCACTGATCTTGGCAAACAGGGCCAGCTTTTCAAACCCGAGGATCGCCAGCAAAGAGACCACTGAACCTACAATGAATACAATGATAACCCAGCTCATGCTGGTGGGCAAGGTATCTGTGAGTTCCGGCATGGGCATATTAAAAGGCAGTCCAACAGCAGTAGCGGAAACGGAAATCATAGCTCCGGAAAGCAAACATAATATCAGCGCATAGAGAATACCATAGATAAAGGTCAGATAAGGTCCGCATATTTTTCGAATCTGCCAGTATACGGTCAGTCTTGTTTTGACGGCAATAGGCGCAGTATAAAATGCCCAGCTTAAAACTGCTAAAATGTTACCGATCAACAGACCAATGAACAAATCCGGTGCCGTAACCCCGTGCACGACAAACAGAGGCCCGATAATGAATTCTGTGCCTGCAATATGCTCCCCTGAAAACATGCCTATAAAATTGGATACCCCGTAGGTACTCTTTTCAGACACTGGTTCGCGATCATACTCGTACATTGCATCGAGACGCTTGACCAGCCCTGACCCGTTCACCTGACTCACAATCACTCCTCCCTATTCTATCTCTATGTTCGGTTCGAAAATCTCACATCCCCGGCGCATCATAATTCTTTGAATGATCATCCAAAACCAGGACCCAATCATTTCCTGGCTCTGGTTCTCCCGGAGGATCGAAATGGGCGATATTTTTGTTCTCAAAAACCCCGACAGATGTTGACTGGCCGGTTCTGGGATCATACCACCATGCTTTGATTTTTTTGCCCGAGATTTTACCCATATCCACATGAAACTCACGCCCTGTATAGGTATAGATAAACGCGTAACTCTTTCCCCGCGTAGCAATGAGATAATCATATTGGTCCCCTTGCTCGCCGGCGATCAGGGATTGGTCCGGGATGCGTTCGAAATAGGGACGAGTCAGCATCAGGTGTTTGAGAAATTGCATCTGACCCGCGCCCGGATCGTTGATCGCTTCGAACCAGTAATTTCGCACACCATAGGAACCTCTCTGCTGTCCGGGTTTGAACATTTGCATGACGGCATTGTTGCCATAGGTATGGCCAAAACTGCCGGCAAAGACCGACCAGTAGGCATAACGGCGTACATCCTGGGCCTGCCAGTAAGGCTCTTGCGGATCATGGAGTCCCTGCGGAATATTCTCATAAGAGGGTTCTCCATCCACAGTCGGCTTGATCGGGGTCAGGGCATAATCCTCTTGTACATATCGCCAGCTATCTTCTCCCTTCCAGTTTTTTTCATCGCCGCGTTGATCATAACGCCTGTGTCCTGACTGAAACATATTGAAATCCAGCCACTCTTTATCATGAAACCAGATCGAAGACTGGGTGCGTCCAAAAGGGTGAAATGTGATCAGATGATTGGGATCGACCCGATTCAGCGTGCTGCCCAGCATATTCCACACCTCGGGTTCGACATCTCCGCGGATATCTCCGCCGTTCAGCCAGAAAATATTCGGACTGTCCTTGTACCGATTGCCCAGCCAGGTGGCATATTGCTCTACATTGTCGATGGTGATCTTGCCACTTTTGACATTGCTTCCCCATGTCGCTACCATGGCGATATAGATGCCCTTTTCTCTGGCTGTTTGCACGATATAATCCACATGATCCCAGAAATCGTATTGGACAGGATCCTCAGGATCATTGCCAGGGGTTTCTTTGGGACGGGAGGCATCCTCTGCAACGAGAGCAGAATCGCCAAACACATTGACTTCCGGAATGCTATGCAAGACCATGACCTGAATGACATTAAAGCCTTTTTGCCGACGGTTTTCCAGGTAAAGCTCTGCTTCTTCCCGGTTCAGCTTTTTGAAAAGCAGCCAGCCTGTATCTGCCAGCCAGAAAAAGGGTTCACCGTTTTCATACTGTAAAAACCGGCCGTTTTCCGAAACGATCACTCGGCCATTGTCCCAGGGCTTGTCCGCTTTGTGATCTGTGCTGCTGCATCCCAATATCAAGGCAAAAATGATAACTAGAGTTTTTTTCACATATTTCTCCCATTAATAGATGATCAATAATCGACGGGCAACCACACTGACATGTCGGTCTCTCCCCGGTTGCCCCAGGTATGGTATGGAACAAGACGGATATGGACAGATTGTCCCTTACCGGGCTCTAATTCGTAATACAGAGCCTGACCTGAATCTCTAACGATCTTGGCGGTTCCTGTCAAAACCTGGATCCGGCTATCCTCAATGTTCTGTTCCTGCCAGGACAATTTTATGTCAGCAGGAAGAGCGATATCGAACAGCCCCACCCCTGTGGGCAGATCAACGGATTCAAGACAATAGACCACCGGACCCCGCATGACGGCGACCTGATTCAGGGTTTCTTCGACCAACGGATTGGCTTGCACGAGTCTGACAGGCATATCCATATCCAGTTCGATGCGATCGCCTGCTTGCCATTTTCGGCAAAGGGGAAAATACTGGCCGGACTCGATGTCACGAGCAATGGAGACGTCATTGACTTTCACAGTAGCGCTTTTGCACCAATCCGGTATACGCAACATCAGGAAAAACGAGTCCGCAGGAATTGCTTTTAATGTCAGCTGGACATGCCCTTTCCATGGATAATCTGTCTCCTGGACAAGCTGTAATTTGTCATCACCGGCCATGGTTTGCAATTCATTGGCTCCATAGAGATGAATGAACAGAGCATTTTCAGCCAGGCTATAGGCATAATTGTGAACCTGAGCGATAGTACGAACGATGTTGGGTGGACAACAAAAACAGGAAATGTATGGCTCTCGTTGCCGTGACCAGCGCAGATCGAAAGGCACATCTCCTGAAACCCGCAAAGGATTGGTATAAAAGTAAGCTTTACCGTCCAGGCTGATACTTGAAAGCATGCTGTTATAGAGGGTCAGCTCCAGGATATCCGCAAACCGCGCCTCACCGGTCACCTGTAGCATGCGCCAGTTCCACAAGATATTCCCCACATTGGCACAGGATTCATTATGCGCGGTCAGGTTGGGCAACTGAAAGGGCCGGCCATACGCCTGATGAACCTGTTGAATGTCACTTTGAACATAGGTGGTTCCATCCGGCGAAACTCCATCATAAAGCGCACCACATCCTCCGGTTATATAGAGTTTACTGGAAACCAGATCTTTCCAGATGAGATCGAGGGTTGAAAAGAGGGTCGCATCTCCTGTTTCAGCATAGATATCCGCAACCCCGGCATAGAGATAGTTGGCTCGTACGGCATGTCCCAGAGCCCGGGTTTGCTGCCGAAAAGGGATCCTGTCCTGGTTATGATCAGTACCATTTTCGACCAGATCCCGAATCTCGACCAGATTTTTTGCCAGCTCGAGATACCGCGGATCCCGGACCGTCCTATACATTTCCACCACGCCCATATAATGCGACGGACAGATGGCATTGCGGGCAAGCTCTGGTGAGGAGCGTTTGTAAAAATCATAGAGAAAATCCGTGGCCTTGACGGCCACATCCAGCAAAGCAGTTTTCCCTGTTGCCCTGTAATGGACAGAGGCAGCGGTCATGAGATGGCCCATATTATAGGTTTCAAAGTCGAGCCGCTCGCGAAATTCTTTGGCATCGTTTTTATTCTGTCGTTGCTGGATGATGACCGGCGTGTGGATATAGCCATCCCGCCGTTGCGATGCGGCAATCAGCGGGATGATCTCATCCATCAAATCATCGAGTTTTTCATCCCTGGTGACCCCATAAACACTGGCAACCGCTTCCAGCCACTTGTAAAAATCCCCGTCATGCCAGGGAGGGCCATGATGCTCCCCTTTTTGCAGACCCGCAGCGATTTGGAAATTGGCGAACGAATGGCTGATCTCGTCATCCTGCAACAACCGCCACATATTCGGAATCATGTTCTCCCGGCATACCTTGAACCGCTCAGCCCAAAATCCCTGGGTCCACTTTACCTCATTCAAGCCCACACTGTGCAATTTTGCAGCCGGACTCTTTAGATTATCGACGAGTCCGCGACTGTCAGCACAAAGCAAACCCGCTCCCATTTGGGCGACGACAAAAAACATGATCATGAATTTATTCATTCTTGTCTCCCGTATCGATGCGCTGTATCCGCATGGCCATATAGGGTTTCCCGGGCAAGCGAACAGATCGTTTTCTGCTATCGATGAACTGATATCTGTCCAGTTTTTCCATGGTAAAAATCTCTTTGACCGGTGTAATGGTCATGTTCCAGGTATCGATGAGATCGACCTTGAATTGCATACCATCTTTAAGACCTTCATCCGGCAGGGCAAACTCCCATTGTTTTATTTTTTCCTTGCCAAAATAGTAGAGATAGCAGTGAGCATGTTTGCCAATCACATTTCGCAGATAATAGTGATCGATGGTATCCCATCCACCTGGCGGAGCATTTTCAATGATTTGCCGTAAAAATGCAATTCGCGAAGGACTCTGTCCCCGCAGTACACCGCCTTCCGAAATCCAGTTGATCTCGGAAGGATGTTCGAATGCTTCGCCATGCGTGGCATAGGTACCACCGGTATAGGCAAGCCAAAACCGGTAACCCATTTCTTCGCCTGACAACTGCCCCCAGCGGCTGGCAATATCACCCTCGTAATTGATCTCGTCATTCACCACAGCCTTTCGATAAATATCCCTGACCAGTGCAGATGCCCCAAACGCCCGCACCACATTGTAATACTGCAGACTGACATGAGTCACCCAAGGCTTGGTATAGTCATAGATCAACCCGGCATTGTGAATGGAGCGAAGGTGGTCATAAGGATCTTTATCTCTGACAATTTTGAACAATCGATCCCAATCGTCTTCGGTAAAATAGTCCAAAAAGCTGTTTTCGTTGGCCAGACTCCACCAGACATTGCGAAAGGCAGCCAGACGCGCAACAGCATATCGGGTAAAGCGATCATTGGTGGCATCATCCATAGTGTCGAATCCCCACTTGCCATCATCATAGGGACGAAAAAGAATGATATCCGCTTCGATGCCCAGATCCAGAATCTGCTGCAGACAGGACTCGAAATGCTGCCAAAAGTCCACATTGAACCTGGAAAAATTCCAGGTCTCTTTTGAGGTGCCCTCAAATGGAAAATCTGTCAGTTTCAGTGGTCCGGACACATATTTTTCACTGTATGGAGGCACCAGCAGAAAACGCACTTTATTGAAAGGAGAGGATTGCAACGTCTCCAGGGTTTGACGTCGGGTTTCCTGGGTTTGAAAAACCCATTCATATATCGTCGTTCCAAAGGGATAAAAGGCCGTGCCATCTGCATAGCCGAAATGGTATTGATCCCGGATTCGAACCGGACCGTGATTGCCCTCAGAGGGAGGAGTGCAGGTAAACCGGCCTTTTATATTGTCCAGCTCTTTACGATTGCTGTGCGTCTTGTAGGTCCACAGACCTTCCTTATCCGGCATAAATCGGATTTTAAAGATGCCATTGCCATCATAAAATCCTTCAGGAGTAAAAATCCGTTCTCCATCTGTAAACTCTGCTGTCAGGTCTATGCCGATAAACGGATTGCCCTCTGTAAATCCTGGAATAACGAGTTCGAACATACCCCATTTTTCAACCTCATCCGCAAACGCCGATAAAGAAAAAAGGACCAGAATTATCCCCAGAAAATTTTTAATCATTATCTTTTCCTTTGTCTCACAAAAGATTGATTCACTGATACCCAATCACGATCATCGAGTATAACCTGGTTTCTGGAACCATAAAAGAGATCTCGCCATTTTTTTCTTCAAAGTTCAATTCCTTTGACTCGTCTCTGTCCGGTGAAAACCAGGTTACGCTTTTGGCTTTGGCCGGATACTGATTTCGAATCCGCACTTGAAACTCTCCTGTTTGCACCGGAGAGAAATTGACAAAATGGGCGATCGTCTCTTTGGTCTTTGGCCGGACCAGGAGTTCCATGACTGTTGTGAGCGGTGCATCACACTCTAAAGAAAATCCACCGGAAACCCCCTTTTTGATCGTGTCGTAGATTTCTTTGTGGTTTGCCGGCAGCAGCCATTCAGGCGGAGAAATATCTTTACCTCTTTGCAAGGCTGCCCCGGGTTCAGGATCCCAGGTCAGATTATCCTCACCATATTGTCCTGTTCCTGATGGAATGATGGCAGGAATAGAAAGAATCCTGCCTTTTCCTTCCTGGCGAGCGGG
>WJME01000114.1 GCA_014728115.1 Candidatus Zhuqueibacterota bacterium
ATAAAAAGTACGCTGGCCGAATATGAAGAATTGAAAGATATTATTGCCATGTTGGGACTGGAAGAACTCTCAGAGGAGGATCAGAAAACCGTACAACGTGCTCGCCAGATGGAAAGATACCTGACCCAGCCCTTTTTCGTGACCGAGCAATTTACCAATAAAAAAGGACAGTATGTTTCACTCGAGGATGGGTTAACCGGTTGTGAACGAATTCTCAATGATGAATTTGCCGATCATCCGGTGAGTGATTTTTATATGATCGGAAATATCGAACAGGCATTGTAAAAACATGAAACTTTTGATCTCGACACCTGAAAAAGTATATCTGTCAAAAGAGGTCTCTTCTGTAATCGTGGATACCGCTATGGGATCGATGGGCTTTTTGGAACGACATATCGACTTTGTCACGGCCATCAAACCCGGTATACTGACCTTACGCAACAATGATGGCAGAGAAGAATATGTTGCCCTGTTTGAAGGGATTTTGATTAAACAGGCAAACACGATAGATATTTCTACCCGTCATGCACTCCAGTCTGACAATTTACCCCAGCTGGAAGAATCCCTTGAACGCTATTATAAAGAAACCGAGCAAAAAGAAAAAAAGGCCAAATCCTCGCTGGCCATGCTCGAAGGCAGCATCATTAAACAATTCCAGGAACAGAACCGGACGACCTATGAGTGATGATTTTAAACAAAAACTGGATGATATCGCCAAAAAGAGCAAACGCAAGATCAAAGCACAGGATAAAGACCACTCGACTTTTTGGTTCGGACTCGGGATGTTCGGTATGGTGGGGTGGTCTGTGGCGATACCTACCTTGATTTTTCTGGCTATCGGGATATGGCTGGACTCAAAATCTGAAACCGCGTATTCCTGGACGTTGATGTTATTGATCCTTGGAGTGATTGTCGGTTCTTTTAATGCCTGGTATTGGGTTAAAAAAGAAGGATACTATCATGATGACGAGTCTGAGCGCAGATAGGAGAACGATATGATCCCCCTTTTCACAACACCCTTGTTTGCCATGATTGCCGGTTTTCTTTCCAGCCTGTATACCCTCTATTTATTACGATGGACCCTGCAGATGGTTCAAAGACGGCAAAAGACTATGCTCTGCTGGATGATCAGCTCATTGAGATGGTTACCCATGTTTATACTTTTGATTTTTTGGGCGGTTCGGGGTGAAATCATGCTTTTGGTGCTATGGCTCGTTATCTTTATGACCAGCAAGTGGTTCCTTTTGTTTTTGGTTTGGAAATTAGAATACCCCATAATCAACCCGGAATGAGGATGATCAAATGGATTTAACACCTGATGAAAAAATATTTTGGCAATGGGAATTTATTACGATTAATGCCACCCTGGTTTTTACATGGATGGTGATGGCGATACTTTTAATTTTTTCCTGGTTGATCACACGCAAGCTGAGCAGTGATGTCAATATTTCTCGTGGTCAGCACCTATTAGAATCAATCGTGATATTTATTCGTGAGCAGATCCGGGATGTCATGCGGCGCGATCCAAGTCCGTTTTTACCGTTTATCGGCACTCTGGGACTATTTATCTCTTTATCCAACCTCCTGGGTGTTGTGCCTTTTTATGAACCGCCGACGAGTTCCTTGTCCACCACTGCCGCGCTTGCAACCTGTGCCTTTTTGGCAGTTCCTGTTTATGGCATCTATGAGGCAGGCGTCAAGGGATATTTAAAGCATTATATCACGCCTTCACCCTTTATGCTGCCTTTTTTGGTGATCGGTGAATTATCCAGAACTTTGGCACTCGCGATCAGACTCTTTGGCAATGTGCTGAGCGGGAGTCTGATTGCAGCCATCCTATTGACCGTGGCTCCTCTTTTTTTCCCCGTGCTCACGCAATTGCTGGATCTGATCATCGGACAAGTACAGGCCTATATTTTTGCCATTCTCGCTACTGTGTATATCGGATCGGGATTGAGAGCACAAGAACAACAACGAGAAAAACAGGAATAACGTATAGGACTAGAATAGACTTTTAGTGAATGTTAACTCATAAGGGAGAACGATTTATGGATAATGTCAGTATCATTGGAGCGGTTTCTATCGTCATGGCTGGTTTGACCATTGCTATTGGATCGATCACATCAGCACTGGCGCAGGGACGAGCTGTAGCTCAAGGCTTGCAATCTATTGCTCAACAACCGGATGAATCGGGTACGTTGACGCGGACATTGTTTGTCGGACTGGCAATGATTGAATCATTCGCGATCTATTGTTTTGTGATTTCAATGATCATTCTTTTTGCCAATCCTTTTTGGAATCACGTGACCGGCTAAAAGGGAGACACTCGATGCAAATTGATTGGTTTACATTCGTGGCTCAAATCGTCAATTTCCTGATTCTTATCGGGCTGCTCAAATATTTTCTTTATGATCGAATCATCAATATGATCAACGAACGTCAGGAGCGGATTGCCTCACGTTTACACGAAGCAGAATCCAGGGAACAAGATGCGCAGCAAGAAAAGGAAAAACTCGAAAGCGAACGAAAAGATTTTGAGCAAAAAAAACAACAAAAACTCCAGGCTCTGGAAGATGAAATCAAAGAAAAAAAGAACGCGGAACTGGATAACGTTCGCAAAGAGATCGACGAAAAAAAACAACAGTGGCAGAAAGCCCTTGAAGACCAGCAAAAAGAGTTTGTCCGAGATCTCAAAAATCGAATCGGGAAACAGGCAGTGCAAATCAGTGAAAAAATACTCGCTGATCTGGCCAACGAAGAATTGGAAGCTCGAATGCTCGATCGCTTTTTAGATAAAGTCGATGAAATAGATTGGCGAAAAGCTGGCAAGAAAACCATCGTGGTTCGGTCTTCTTTTGATCCCGACCAAGAGAAAAAGGATCAGTTGACATCAAAACTTGAACACGATGTTGAATTCAAAATCAACAAGGAATTGATATGTGGCATTGAACTCCAGGTGGGTGATCAGGTCGTCTCCTGGGGAATAAAACCCTATTTATCCGAATTGGATGAAACCTATCGTGAATTGACAAGCGAGCAAAAATGAATTAATTATGAATGATCAAATCAATAATGTTTTAGAGGAATCCGTCGATCTTTTGCAGCAGGCTCTGGAAAAACAAAAAGCAGAGCCCAGGATGCGGGAAATCGGACAGGTCGTTTTCGTAGGTGAAGGGATTGCCCGTATCAGAGGCCTTGAACATGCCCAGTCCGAGGAACTGTTGCGGTTCCAGGGAGACCGGTATGGTATGGCCTTTAATCTGGATCCCGATGAAATCGGTGTCGTGCTGTTCGATGAAAGCGATGATATTGCGGTTGGCCAGGAGGTCTACCGAACAAGGCGCGTTGTAGATGTGCCGGTCGGCGAGGCGCTTTTGGGGCGTATGGTAGATCCTGTTGGACGGCCTATGGATGCCAAGGGACGGATTCGCTCGTCCCAACGACGGCCTATCGAACGACCGGCTCCTGAAATTATGGACCGCTCGCCTGTAGAAGAACCGCTGCAGACAGGTCTCAAAGTAGTGGACGCTCTCATTCCTATTGGCCGGGGACAGCGTGAACTGATTGTCGGGGATCGGCAAACCGGAAAAACCGCTATTGCCATAGATACGATTATCAATCAACGCGATAAAGATGTGATCTGTGTCTATTGCGCGATTGGACAAAAAAGCTCTGATGTGGCAAAAACCGTGGAGCAGTTGCGACACTATGAGGCTATGGATCATACCATTGTCGTGTTTACTGACGGGCAAGATCCACCAGGCCTTCAGTTTATCGCCCCCTATGCTGCCACGGCTATCGGTGAATTTTTTATGGATCGTGGCCAGGACGTCCTGGTCGTATATGATGATCTTACGCATCACGCTCGTGCCTATCGCGAGTTATCGCTGCTGTTGCGTCGTCCCCCAGCGAGAGAGGCTTATCCGGGTGATATCTTTTATATTCATTCCCGGCTCCTGGAACGAGCTACGCATTTTATCGATGATAAAGGCGGGGGATCTTTGTCAGCTCTGCCTATTGTGGAAACACAGGCTCAGAACATGTCTGCATATATCCCTACCAATCTGATTTCTATTACCGACGGCCAGATCGCACTCTCACCCAACTTGTTTCAAAAAGGATTGTTGCCTCCGGTGGATGTGGGCAAATCCGTTTCCCGGGTGGGAGGAAAAACTCAACTGGCTGCCTATAGAGATATTGCGGGTGATCTGAGATTGTCGTATTCGCAGTTTCAAGAGGTAGAGTCCTTTTCCCGGTTCAGCACCCGTCTCGATGAGGAAACACGACAAACCCTGGAACGCGGATACAGAGTGCGACAGATCCTCAAGCAGGCTCAGTATCAACCCATCCCGGTGTTGGAACAAATCGCAGTGCTCTTTGCTGTGACAGAGGGATACATGGATGAATTCGAGGTGGACCGGATTTCTGTTGTTGAAAACGAGATTCGTAAGGCGGTACGAAATCACCACCAGGAATTAAAAGAGCCGATCCTTGAAAATAATCGTCTCAGTGATGAGCAGCGGCAGGCTTTAAAAGAGACATTCGATCGTATCGTTAAAGCTCTCAAAGAGCAAAAATCTACAGAGCCTGAGCAAGAGACCGAAAATTCAAACGGAGCTCAGGATGCAAACACTTGAACAATTGAAAAAACAGCTGGATAGTACAGAGGAATTGCAAACTGTGGTTAAAACGATGAAATCCATCTCTGCAGTGAGCATTCATCAATATGATCAGGCTGTAGAGTCTCTTTTGCGGTATCATAGAAATGTAGAGCGTGGATTTCAGGTTTTGCTGCAGTCCATGCACCCCGCAGCCTTTGCACTAGAACCGTCAAAGGACGAACATGCGGGATTTATTATCTTTGGTTCAGAACAAGGCATGTGTGGTTCATTTAATGAAGATATCGCCGAATATGTGAATGAGCATATGCAAGATGAAAAAATTCAAAATAGCACTCTCCATGGCATTACATTGGGACCCCGTCTGAGTTCATTGATGCGCGATCATCCGCATATACAGATCGATTGGGTATATGATTTGCCCTCTTCTGTTCATACCATTTCCGACCATGTCAATGAATTGTTGATTCGTATTCAAGAGTGGCGTGAGAATACAGCCCTCTCCCGAATCCGATTGTTCTTTAATCATAAATTGTCAGGGTCTTCATATGAACCTCATCATCAGGATATTTTGCCTCTGGATCCACAATGGCTGGAACGGTTATCCCAAAAAGAATGGCCCACACGATGTCTTCCACAGCACAACATGCCATTAGAGCAATTGTCTTTGGCCTTGATCCGGGAATATCTTTTCATCTCCATATATCGCAGTTTCGCCGAATCCATGGCGAGTGAAAATGCCAGTCGACTGGCAGCTATGCAGGCTGCTGAAAAAAATATCCAGGAACGTATGGAAGACCTGCAATCGCGGTATAACCGTACGCGGCAGGATTCCATCACCTCGGAATTACTGGATATCATCTCCGGATTTGAAGCGCTGCAAAAAGAGGAACGTTCCTGATTTGACGGTCTGTCTTTGTGATCGTTTTAGCCTTTTTTTACATCTGTTCTGATCCGGTATTAAAAAATTCAATGAGGCGCTCTGCTCTTTTTGTCTCCCACCGATTTGACTGTTTAATTTTTTCTTTGTTTTTCTCATTTTGAATGATACATTTAAGGCGATCCTCCAAGAAATCCTGTATTTGTCTGTAACCCCTGGTAATAGATTGAAAATATTTCATCAACCCGTATTCGACAAACATAATGAGGAGAGAGTGTATGGGATTCGAATTGCTGGATTGGATAGTTGTGGCGTTTTATTTTGCTATCATTGCCGGAATAGCATGGTGGGTGATCAAACAAAAGCAAGAATCCACAGAGGATTATTTTCTCGCCGGACGCCATGTGGGGTGGTTCGTAATCGGCGCTTCGATTTTTGCTTCCAATATCGGCTCTGAACATGTGGTTGGCCTGGCGGGCACAGCCGCTGAGACGGGCGTTGTCATGGGGCATTATGAGATGCATTCGTGGATCGTTTTATTGCTCGGATGGGTGTTTGTACCGTTTTATATGAGAAGTCGCGTATTCACGATGCCGGAATTTTTAGAGCTTCGTTATTCTCCCATGGCAAGGTGGTTTTTGTCTATTATCATGCTCGTGGGTTATGTGATCACCAAGATTTCGGTGACGGTTTATGCCGGTGCTGTGGTGTTTCAGGCGTTGATGGGAATTGAATTCTGGACAGGTGCGCTGATCATTGTTGTTCTTACCGGTATTTATACCGTACTCGGCGGGCTACGAGCCGTGGTTTATACCGAGGCACTGCAAGCGATTGTCCTGATTTTGGGCTCTGTGATTGTCACCATTGCAGGACTCAATGCCATTGGCGGATGGGGAAACCTCGTTGCCATTGCCGGTGAAGGACACTTTAATATGTTTCTGCCCGCAGATCACCCTGACTTTCCCTGGACCGGTATGGTGTTCGCACCTCCGATCGTGGGAATTTGGTATTGGTGTACGGATCAATATATCGTGCAGAGAACCCTGGCGGCTCGTGATGAACAACAAGCGCGCCGAGGGACGATTTTTGCCGGGTATTTAAAGCTATTGCCTCTGTTTATCTTTATGATCCCCGGTATTATCGCGTTTGCCCTGGCCAAATCCGGACAAATGACACTGCCCGAATCCGATCAGGCATTTCCCACTTTGGTGCGCACTCTGCTTCCAGTCGGAGTACGAGGCCTGGTTGCCGGTGGATTGCTGGCAGCCCTCATGTCTTCGCTGGCCGCGGTCTTTAACTCTTGTTCGACTCTTTTTACCATCGATATTTATAAAAAATTCAAGCCGGAAAGCTCAGAGAAGCAACTGGTCAATGTCGGTCGCGTGGCGACAGGGATTGTTGTCTTGTCAGGTATTGCCTGGATTCCTTTGATGCGAGTGATCTCTGGCCAGCTGTATCACTATTTACAGAGCGTACAGTCCTATCTCGCACCTCCTATTGCTTCTGTGTTTTTGCTCGGTCTTTTTTGGAAACGCATCAATGCGCCGGGCGCGTTGACCGCTCTGATCGGTGGGTTTATAATCGGGATGATACGTCTGGCTGCCGAATTAAGCAAAGCTCATCTCAGCGGGATCGCCTTTGCATTCGCAGATATGAACTTTTTGCATTTTTGTATTTTGCTGTTCATTATTTGTGTGGTGCTCATGATCATTGTCAGCCTGCTTACGCCAGCCCCTGTAGATCGGAAAATCAATGGTCTGACCTATCAGACCACTGTAGCAGAGGACAAGGCTGCTTCGCGCGCCAGCTGGAATTATAAAGATGTGATCAATTCACTGGTCATCGTGGGGATCATTGTTCTGATCTATCTCTATTTCTCTCCATGGGGAATCGGAGGATAGTCATCGAAGGAAGGATTTTATAAAAGCGGGTCCAGATAAAATTCAGGACCCGCTTTTTTTTTGAGTATTGTTTAAGAAATCACATGTGAGATCATGTTTGAGATTCAAGCCTCTATTTATTTATTGTTCTTGTTCTCTTTTCTTACCAAAGTTTGGATCAAGAGGTAAAAAGTAAATAATAATAAATCCCGGTATCGTTGCGAGCAGCACCCAGATAAAAAAGTTGGGATAACCCACCAGTTCCTGGATCCAGCCGCTGATCATACCCGGCAACATCATGCCCAGGGCCATGAATCCTGTGGTGATGGCAAAATGTGAAGTCTTGTAATCTCCTTCAGAGACATAGATCATATAGAGCATATAAGCGGTAAAACCGAATCCATAGCCAAACTGTTCAATGCCCACACACGCGTTAATGATCCAAAAGTTATCAGGAATCGTTTGTGAAAGATAGATATAGGTAATATTGGGCAGATTCATTGCGATGGCCATAAACCAGATCCAAGCTTTTAACCCATGCCTGGCAGCCACGAATCCTCCCAGCAGCCCTCCTGCAGTCAGCATAAGCATGCCGACTGTTCCATAGACAAATCCGACCTGGCCGGTTGTCAGTCCCAATCCCCCGGCTTCTTGTGTGTCCAGCATAAACGGCATGGCCAGCTTGACCAGCTGTGATTCGCCCAGACGGTACAAGAGTAAAAACGCTATGGATATGCCGATATGTTCCTTTTTGAAAAAGAGAGCAAAGGTATGTAAAAATTCCCGGCCGAATTTCTTGAAACTTTCGACCTGTCTGGGGACATCTTCTTTGGGGTGTGGGAGAATGAATTTGTGATAGATACTAAAGATAACAAACAATACTGCCATAAAGGAAAACGTCAAAATCCAGGCCAGAGGTATATTCCCGGCTCTGGCGACAAAGTTTGCAACCGTCGCTGTTTTCAGTTTCGGGTCTAGCTGAACCAGGGCCATGGCCGGTTGATTCCAGTTTTTTTCATCAAACTCGATTCGTTGTCCCAGTTCGAGCATGATGCTTTTATCGCCGCTTTCCCGGCCAAAGGTCACGGCGACGGTTTCACCTGGCTCCGGGGCCTTTGATAAATAGAAATAGATGACCCCTATATTTCCTGCTTTTTGTTCGGCGATTAGGGTTTCTTTTGCAGGTGCAAAATTGCGTTTGATCCAGGCGGCTAACTTGTCGGTGACATGCCGCTTCCACCAGGATTCCCGGTCAGGATCTTTTTGTTGGTTTTCAGCTTGCTGTATGACCTGTCCTTGAACACGGTTCCACTCTTTGATTTTTTCTTTCAAAGAGGCTGCGCTATCCGGTGAAATATTTAAGAGAGGCACGACCAATTGCTCATCCGGATAAGTGATGATGCGCAAATCACCTGGCTTTGCAGAGACATTCAGCGAATCCGGATGCATAATTTGCTGTTGCACCTGGTTGTTGGACTGGGCAGCCCTCACGGTTAATTCCACACTTTCGAGTCCGCTATTGCTTTCAATGAAACCGGCCAGAATAACCAGGAGACCCTGTCCGGTAATCATGGCAAAACGATAAAAGGTGCTGCGGACCCCTACAAACCAGGCTTGTTGGTGTTGATCGAGGCCGAGCATATAAAAGCCATCTGCCGCGATATCATGAGTAGCCGAACTGAAGGCCATCAACCAGAAAAAGGCAAGTGTGAATTGGAAAAAATTCGGCACCGGAATGGTCAAAGCGATAGAGGCCATGCTGGCACCGATAAAGAGCTGCATGATGACGATCCAAAAACGTTTGGTCTTGAAAATGTCGACGACCGGGCTCCAGAGTGGTTTGATCACCCAGGGCAAGTAGAGCCAGCTGGTATAAAGCGCGATATCTGCATTAGAGATACCCAGTCGCTTGTACATAATGACTGATACTGCCATGGCAACGATATAAGGAATACCTTCTGCATAATAGAGGGTAGGGACCCAGAACCAGGGGGAACGCTTTGATGTGCTCATGATCTCACGCCTTTTTTAATGTGATGGTGCTCTATAGGATGGTACAATTATGATCTCTGACCTATTCCTCATTTTCATCCATGTCTGTATCCATATTCTCGGATTCACTAGCTTGCGCGGGTATGGTAAATTCTTCGATGCGCAATTGCAGTTCGATATTGAAAAAGCGGTACAGATCCGTTAGCATCTGGCCCTGCCGCTCGTCGTCCAATCTGCTGACGATATTCATGGCGACAAATTCGGTACGCACAAAATCAGAATCATCACCCTTGCCGATTTTTACTTTTTTTTGTTTGACATTGAATGGTTTTATGGTTGCTGCTTTGATTTCATATTCTTCACCGGTCAGATTATCAGCCAGGACAACCTTGACCAGGCCTCTAACCATATTGGTAAAAAGCTCTCCAATCTGCATACTGTTATCGACTTCGGCTTCCATTTGCATGACGACCTGACGGACAATTTCATCCTCGTCACCCTTGTCGTCGGCGGGCCAGTATTTTTTCAAGACTGCACGATCAAATATGAGCATAGAATCTCCTTTTATTTCAGGCAACTTACAAAAATTGGAGATTCAATGCAAGATTTAGGTTGTTGCAGCTCGGAAGGATGCGAAATGAATTTGAAATATATTTTTGCCAGGGAGTATAAAAAAACCAAAATAGATGTAGGTTTAATTTGTTGTTATTTATTGTTTTGTGTGTTTTTGTCCTGGCAGGTTTTCCCGATGTATTTTCAAGACCCTTGCAATACATGTCATGATCCTTCTGTTACAAAATATAACTTGACACTTTACACTATTATCGCTATACTATTTTAGTTAAAGAAAAAGACGGTCGGAGGAAGTTGAATGTTGGTTCGCGTTAAAGTCGCGCGAGTGACGCTGGACACAGCCACAAGCCGGTTTGTTGTGATTCTAAAGGATCAGAATCAAAACCGATGGCTACCCATCGTGGTTGGCTCTACTGAGGCCCAGGCCATCGCGCTACAGCTGGAAAATATCCAGCCCCCACGTCCCCTGACCCATGATCTGGTGAAAAACCTCCTGGACGCTTTGAATGTTCGCGTGGCCAGAATTGTGGTGAATGATCTGCGCGAAAATACTTATTTTGCTCTCATCGGATTGCAGAATGATGGCGCAGTCAATGATATAGATGCAAGACCCAGCGATGCCATTGCCCTGGCCTTGCGCATGGATTCTCCAATATTCGTGGAAGAAGATGTAATGCTCAAGGCCTCTATCAGCGAGCAAAAAGAAGAGTCCATGGACTTGGAAGGTGATGAACCCAGTGATTTGGCGCCAGGAGATCAGTTGGAAAAGTTGAATGTAGATCTTCGCAAGGCTGTTCAGGATGAACGTTACGAGGATGCTGCCAAGATACGGGATGAAATCAAGAAAATAAAATCCAATTTACGGGAAAAATCGAGCTGATTCAGGGATGACCAGCTGTACTCGAGATATCTGCCTCTATTTATGTAGAGGCTTTTTTTGTTTATAGCCAGGGAGGGGAACATGCCCAGCTTGCAGATCCGCCATATCAACAAAACAGATATCGGACTTTTATGCCGTTTGTGGAATCAGAACGTAGAATTTGATCCTGTTACCGAGGGGATATTGCATGAAAAAATGTTCGGAGATCCTGACTTTGAACAGGATCTCACTCTGATCGCTGAATCAGGAGGTAGAGTTGCCGGTTTCATGCAAGGCCTGGTAAGAACAACGGCCAAACAGGAAAGAGTGGGTTGGATCAAGCTGTTTTTTACTGAAAAGAAATTCCGGCGTCAGGGAATTGCCCGTACCTTGTACCGGGAAATCGAGTCACAGATCAAATCAAAGGTCTCACGTATACAAATGCTCGATTCCAATCCCAATTACCTGACGCCTGGAATAGATCCCCTTTATACAGAGGCCATCGCCTTTGTCGAACGTGAAGGGTTTGAAAAATTCAAAGATACCGCCAATATGGTGGCTGATCTTTCTCAGAATCTGGACACCTCGGAAAACGAACAGGATTTACTCAGCCAGGATATCCATATTCGACGCGCCAAATCGAGTGATCGCAAAGAGGTTGCCGAATTTTTACAAAACCACTGGGCCGCCTGGGTCGAAGAAGTGGATTTGGCCTTTGAAAATACCCCGATCAGTCTACATCTGGGCTATGACAACGGCAAACTGGCAGCTTTTTCTGCCTATGATATCAATAATGTGGGATGCGGCTGGTTTGGGCCCATGGGTACTGATCCAGTCTTTCGCGGCAAAGGCGTAGGTGCCATATTGCTAAAGCGCTGTCTTGCTGATATTAAACGACAGGGACAAACGCATGCGGTCATTCCATGGGTGGGTCCGATTCCCTTTTACCTGCATCATGTGGGTGCAAGGGTACGGCGTATTTTTTGGCGTTATCGAAAAGAGGTGTGATTCCCGGGGAGCCTTTTGTTTTAAAAAGAGTCTTTGATCTGATTTTCCTTTGTTGTACATTCTATGATGAAATATTAAAAATTTTACTTTTCGGAGTGATTATGCGATTAAAACGCTTGCTGTTCTCTCTGTTAATATTGGGTGTCGGCTGTGGTATTCAGGGTCAGACACCAGTCATCAAACCCGGCGTGGAGATATTGTTGCAGGATCGGATCGATCTGGTTAAAGGTAAACGCGTGGGTCTGATTACCAATCCTACCGGAGTGACCTCTGCTCTGATTTCCACGATCGATGCTCTGCACGCGCACCCACAAGTGGATTTGGTGGCGCTCTATGGACCCGAACATGGAGTTCGCGGTGATATCGCTGCCGGCGAAAAAGTAAGTACCTATCTCGATCCCAAAACAAATGTGCCGGTACACAGTCTATATGGCGAAACACGTAAACCCACACCCGAAATGCTCGAGGGTGTCGATGTCCTGTTGTATGATATACAGGATATTGGCGTACGATCCTACACCTATATTTATACCATGGCTTATGCTATGGAAGCAGCCAAAGAACAGGGTATTCCTTTTGTGGTCCTGGATCGTCCCAATCCGTTGGGAGGCACCCTGGTCGAGGGTCCTATGTGGGAGCCCGAATTCAAATCGTTTATCGGACTTTATCCCATATCCTATATTTATGGCCTTACGGTAGGAGAACTCGCTAAATTGTTCAATAATGAATTCGGGATTCATTGTGAGTTGAGTGTGGTCCATATGCAGGGCTGGACACGTGATATGGTTTTTTCAGAAACCGGTTTGCCATGGGTGCCTACTTCGCCACATATTCCGCATGCACTGACCTCATTTTTCTACCCGCTGACAGGAATCATCGGTGAACTCAATACTGTCAATATCGGGGTCGGCTATACCATGCCGTTCGAACTTGTCGGGGCTCCCTGGATCGATTCCGAAGAATTGGCTTCCTATCTGAATACGCATGACCTCCCCGGGGTTTATTTTCGGCCTTTGCATTATCGTCCCTATTATTATCACTTCCAGGGAGAGGAAATTCAGGGTATTCATATCTATATCCTCGATACCACGGCTATAAAACCGGTTGCGACACAAATGGTGATTCTCACTGCCTTACACAAACTCTACCCCGAACAAACCCTGTTTAGTGATGAACGAATCGCCATGTTTGACAAGGCTTCCGGCTCTGACAAATTGCGAAATCAGGTGTTAAATGGGTGGGACGCCGAGCGTATTATCCAGTCCTGGCAAGATGATTTGAGCGAATTTAAAAAAATGCGACAAAAGTATATCTATTATTAAATGTCATTCTTGTCCAAAATAGATAAAAACGATAAACGCAGAGGACTCGGAGAAAACGCAAAGGTCGCAGAGGAAAGAAAAATGCTAAAACCAAAAGCCAGAATGCATCAGTTATCCGGTAACCTGACTCTACTATTAAAACGTTTTGGCTAATTAAATTATTTAAAAGCAGCACACTCTTTTAAAAATGGGTTTAATTATGCGAGTTATACAAGATTGTAGGAATTTTGTCTTGCTCTGCGTCCTCTTTTTTTGCCATTGCGATCTCTGCGTTCAAAATTGTGTGAAACTGTTGGAAAATGGGACCTATTTTTGATAATTATGCTTTGGATAATATAAACCGTGTAAATACAAGAGAAAATATGGCTACACACATTTATTTTGGACAGCAGTGTGATTAAATATATAAAAAATCAAGTTTTTTAGAACTTTATGATCTTTTCTGCGTAAAACTGTATTGGAATTCATTCAATGGGAAAACCAATTCTAACCACTTGAGGATCACCGATGAGATCCCGTTTTCGTTGGAAAATCTGGCTGCCTGTTTTAATGGCTGTTGGTCTTACCTTTGTATTTCTTTCCCCTCGTCAATCCGGCTCTGATACCCAGGAGGTTTGGTGTGACGTCAAACAAGGTTCTTTACCCATTATCGTGACCCAGACGGGCGAGGTGCGAGCTGTATATTCGATGGATATCAAGGCACCTATGGAATGGCGCATGGATCTGCAAATTATCGATATGGTGCCGGAAGGAACTGTTGTACAAGAGGGTGACTTTTTGATTCGTTTCGATTCTTCACAGCTTCAGCAGCAACTGGATATGGCCAAGGATCGTTTGGCTATTTCACGAGCCGAGAAACAAAAATTGGAAACCGAAATCGAATCCAGAATGAGAGAGCTCAATAATTCTCTCGAGGCTGCAAAGTATAGCCAGGATATTGCAGAACTACAACTCGAGCTTTTGAAATATGAATCGGAAAACCGGCGCCAGGATGCGCGTTTGGAGAAACAAAAGGCCGAGGTGCAATACGCCGAAGCAGAAACCAATATAGAGTCGGAGACAATCATCAACCAGGCCCGACTACACCAGGCCGAGGTAAAGATTCAGGAATCTCTGGGCCAAGTGCGGGAGTTGGAAAACAAGATTCAGGAAATGACCCTGACGGCCCCGCGCAGCGGCATGGTGGTTTATAATGAAATCGGCCGCAATGACCGCCATAAAGTGGCTATCGGAGATAAACCCTTTCCCGGCGAGATTGTTCTCAGCATACCCGATCTCTCACAAATGGAAATTCTGGCTGAGGTTAATGAAATGGATGCCATGCGGATGCAGCCCGGTCAACCCGCTTCACTTGCTCTCGACGCTTATCCTGAGAAAGTTTTTACCGGCCATGTCAAAGAGATTGCTCAGGTCGCTCTCAAGGCTGGCAAAGAAGAGAACGTTCGGGTATTTCAGGTGGTGGTGACTGTCGATCAGACCGATCCCATTCTCAAACCGGGCATGACGGCCCAACTGAACATCACTACCCGTACTCTGGAAAATGTTGTCTATATCCCGCTGGCAGCTGTTTTTGAATCAGATGGCCAGGCTTGTGTCATCAGCAAATCTTCTTACCCAGCCCCCATACCCGTAACCGTTACTGCACGGTCTGAACTGTATGCAGTTATCGAAACATCAAAGCTCGGTATGGATGACGAGGTTTCTACTCGTGTTATCGATCCTTTGCAGCGCTACGGATACAGTGATTATTTGACACGGACTCGCGAACGAAAAAGTTTGATCAGCGATGCATTACAGGAAATGCATGCCCGGGGACTTGACTATGATTACGATGGCAGACGAGATCGCCGGGTGATCACCGAGCTGGATAGCACGGCCGTACCCGTGGATCCTGAAAAGATACGAGCCCAAATTCAGGCGATGCAAAAGTCGGGAAAAGCCATGGAATTGGATCCGTCAGCCATGAAAAAGTTGAAACAAGCACTTGCCGGACAGGACAGTGGCAAGATCGAGATAAAATCTCTGCCAAAGGAGCAGGCAAAATGAAACTCTTGCATACTTTAAACCGTTTGGGACGCTGGAAATGGCCTGTTGTGGGTACGGCTGGCGCCGCGTGTTTGATTGTTTTAATCATTGTCGCCAGGAGTAGCGCCCTGCCAGAAATTCCTGCAACAGATGTGCAGCAGGGAGAATTTATCATCGACCTCCAGGCTTTAGGAGAATTAAAAGCGGTAAAATCTGTTAGTGTGGGTGTGCCACGGCAGGTGCGAAGCACCTTGCGCGTCGTCGCTCTGGCCGAAGATGGCTCGATGGTGGAAAAGGGAGACTTTTTGGTGCAATTTGACACCAGTGAAGCCATGCAGGAGGTAGAAGAACGACGGAATGAACTCGATAATGCCCGGGCGGAATTAAAGAGTTTGCAAGCCAATATCAAATCTACCATGGCCCAGCTTTTAACGACATTCGAAACCCAAACCTATTCTTATGAACAGGCCGAGTTGCGTTATGAACAGATGAAATACGAGGCCAAAGCCAGGCAGCGCGAGCAAGAGCTCAATCTGAAAAAAGCAGAGCTTGCCCTGGAACAAGCAGAAAAGAAACTCGAGTCTCAAAAGGTGATCAACCAGGCCGATCTTACCAAAGCCGAACTCAAAGTCAAACAAGCAGAGATGCGACTCCGTCAGAAACAGGAAGAGCTGGAAGAATTGACCCTCAAGGCCCCGATCGGAGGCCTGGTTGTGTTGCAGGAGATATGGAGTCCTAACGGCAGAACGAAAATTAAGGTGGGAGATACGCCCTGGCGCGGAATGACTCTGGTGGAAATTCCGGATCTTTCTCAGATGATGGTCAAAGCCAAAGTCAATGAAGTTTTTATCAGTCAATTGGCCGAGGGTCAGCAGGTCATCGTGCAGGTGGATGCCTTGACCGATGTTGTGCTTTATGGGACTATTACCAGAGTGGCAACCCTGGCGACACGGGAACGCGGCTCCAAGGTCAAGACGTTTGATGTGGAAATCCTGTTGGATGGCGGCAATCCAAGATTGCGTCCTGGCATGACTGCCCAGTGCCAGATCATTACGGATAGACTGGCGGACAAGATCTATATTCCTCTGGAGAGTGTATTCCAGAAACAAGATACGACCATTGTCTACCTTGCCAACCGCAATTATGAGCCACAAAGTGTCAAACTCGGCGCCCGCAACAGCGATTTTGTGGTGGTCGAAGAAGGGCTGTCGCCAAAAGACAGGGTCGCGCTTCGCGATCCATCCAAACCGGTTGAAGAATTGGGGGGTGAATCCGTTTCGCCAAAGGGAAATTCGAAAAAAAAGCCCTCGAGTAACTCCAGTGATGAACAAATGATTATTATAGGATAACTCTATGAACTGGCGGGAGAGTCTTTCGGTGGGCCTCGAAGGCCTAAAACACCACAAATTGCGTTCTTTTCTTACTGCCCTTGGCATTATCTTTGGCGTCGGTGCCGTGATCGCAATGCTCTCCATCGGAGAGGGCGCAAAACAAGAAGCGCTCGAACAGATACAACTGATGGGAATGAAAAACATCATTATCGATGACGTTCCTATCCCGGATACCGAAGAGGGCGAAGGCCGGAGTAACCTGTCACAGGGATTGACTTTGGATGATGCTCATGCCCTGCAAAAGGTCAATCCGATGGTTGATTATGCTGTACCTCAGCGTAAAATCGATGTGGATATCATGTACGGCAGACAAAAGGAATCTGCTGTTGCTATTGGTACAACTCCGGGATTTGAAATGGTGATGAACTATTTTCCTCAGGCAGGCGGATTCTTTACTTATGATGATCTCATCGATGCCCGCAGGGTCTGTGTTCTGGGATCTGAACTCAAAGAAAATCTTTTCTTTTTTCAGGATGCCATTGGCCAGCAAATAAAAGTAAAAGATCAATGGTATACTGTCGTGGGTGTCATGACTTACAAGCCCACAGTCTCGGGGAGTACGGATCCTTTTGGTGATCTCAATTCCAATATCTATGTGCCGGTCACCGCATTGTTGAAACGGTTTCCCATGCAACAGTTTGAAAGCGAGATCAATCGCATTACGGTGATGGTAAACAACGAAGAACGTGTACAGGAAACCGCCAATATGGTGCAACAGACCATGCAACGCCGGCATCAGGGCGTGGCAGATTTCAATATTACTATTCCAGAGGCCCTGCTCAAACAGCGACAAAAGACTCAACAGATATTCAATATCGTCATGGGCGCTATTGCTGGGATCTCACTGCTTGTAGGAGGCATCGGCATCATGAATATTATGCTGGCCTCTATCCTGGAACGTACTCGCGAAATCGGTATCCGCCGAGCCGTTGGGGCCACCCGTTTAGATGTGCTCGGCCAGTTTCTGGTTGAGGCCGTGGTGCTCGCATTTGTCGGCGGTATCGTGGGCGTATTCCTGGGTTTTGCTCTCACCAAGATTATCGCCATGTATGCGGGCTGGAAAACCCTGGTTTCAATCAAAGCGATCATTCTCGCCTTTAGCGTTTCTGCCGCTGTGGGGATTATTTTCGGACTCTATCCAGCCCGGCAGGCTGCCCGGCTCGACCCGATCGTGTGCTTGCGGTATGAATGACAATTGAGAATTTATAATTGACAATAGTGAATATCAATGAATGATTAGATATTTCGATTAGAATGAACGCACTATGGTGCTAACCTGCCCTGTACCGGAAAAAGTCGAGTCTTTTTCTTAATATCTTTGTCGGAAAAGGGGGAGGGAGGAACTGTATGAAATG
>WJME01000115.1 GCA_014728115.1 Candidatus Zhuqueibacterota bacterium
ACTCGACTGCATAAACATAATACACGATTTGTTTTTCATGCTTGGGACCTGTAAGAAGATAGAGGCGAATGAGAGACCAATAATTTTTTTCAGGCAAGTAAAGAAGACCATTCTTGTAGACCAATGGCTTGTGATCTGAACGGGATGAAACTCCTGTGCTTGCAAATTTAATGAGTGCATTGAGCAAATGCGGAGCCATAACGATGAGGATAGGCAACCAGTCTTGAGTGATGGCCGCAAGACCCCAAAAAACAGAGGCAGGGATCAAAGACCCCGAATCACCGAGAAATATTTGCGCCGGATATTTGTTCAATTGCCAAAACACCAAAAACCCGACAAACAGCAATAGAGCAACCCCCGCAACCAAAGGTTCATTTTCAAGATAAAAATAGATGGCCAGGGTAAGGCTGGATAGCACGGCCAGACCGGATTCCAGGCCATTAAATCCGGCCAATAAATTAAAGGCGTTGACCAGGACAGAATATGACAGACTAATGATAACCACAAAGATCACGCTTGCAATAATCCCTTCAGAGGTACTTTGAAGGTAATAGATCGAATAAAAAGAGCCAACAACCGCGCAATAGACAAATTTGGGATAAGGTTTGATATTCCGAAAGTGATCGATAAAGCCGATAAAACTTATCAAGAACGTTGTGGTCACAATAATCACGACCCAATCGATATCAAAAATATACCCATACAACGCCAGTGAGAAGATAAAACTAAAACCGATTGCCACTCCCCCCTCTTCCGGGATGCGTGGCCGATGGGGTTTGTTGACATCTATACCCGATACGCCCAGAGACATTAAATAATAAGATAGATTTCTCAACAGCATGCGGACAAGTATGGCATTGACTGCCAGGATAATTAAAAATATCAAAAAGGTATTCATGTTCAAGTAGCACGTTATGAAATTAGAGCCGCTGCAAGTTTAAATACACCAGTCAAAGATAGATAAAGTAAAGATAATTTTAATAATAAACAACAATTACCGATAAACAAAGTCTCCGGCTACCCTCCTAAAATAAAGCATTTTGAAATGATTTCATATGAATCTTATTGCCTGTTTGTAGAGATTCATAGGCAGCCAATGTTGTAGAGCTCACCTCCATTAGGTCTTGTTTTGTAAAAGCAGGTTCAACCTTCCCCAAACAGGAATCAAGAAAATGTTCGATTTCCTGTTTATGCCCTTTGCCGGCAGACACGCGCTGCTTCCTGGTTGCCCGATCATAAAAAACAAGGTTTTTAAAATCATGAATAGTAGCTGTTTTGTCGCCGCCAAACACTTCGATTAACTCTTTGCTCAGTTGTTTACTGCCGTTTGAATAATATTGAATACAGGCGGTCGAGCCATCCGTATACTCGATCGTTAGAATGAAATTTTCATGAGGTCGGTCTATATCGTATTTTTCCTGGGTTGCCACGGTATATACAGAATCGGGTGTGCTTGATAAAAAATACTGTGCCAGATCGATAAAGTGACAGACTTCGCCTCTCAGCCTACCCCCTCCCCATTCAGGATCATTCAGCCAATAATCGGGTGCGAGAAAACCGGCATTGATACGGATATTGATCGTTAAAGGATAAACACGTTCACTAAAATATTGTTTTACGGCAATGGCCATAGGTGAAAACCGTCTGTTAAAGCCGACTTGCAATATGGATTCCACGGATGCTTTACCTAACAGTTTAAGGTCACCAAGAGTCAATACCAGTGGTTTTTCGACATATACATTTTTTTTATGATTCAATGCGTTCAAAGTAAAAGATGCATGGGTATCATGGCGGCTGGCGATAACCACGGTGTCGATATCAGAGTCAGCCAATAGCATACCGGCATCGGTATAGACTTTAGAAACCCCATATTTCCTGGCCACAGACTTGGCGTTACTGCCGTCAAGGTCGGCGATAGCGACAAAAGAGACCTGGCCTGTCTTTAGATGGGGCAAAAGATGGGCTTTGGCAAAATTGCCTGCACCGATCACGCCGAGTTGGATTGAATCTTTTCGTTTTTGCTTTTGCTCAGAGGAAATGATCATCGGGGAGTATTCGACATCCTGAGCATAGCGGAACAAAATCCCGAGTGAGGCCTCTTTTGCTTCTCCTGTGACCAGTTTATATGCCTTTTTTGCCTCCTCGACCGCAAAAGTATGGGATGTCAATTTTCGCACATTGATTTTTTGCTGAGACAAAAGATCGAGAAAAGCGAGCATATTGCGTTGTTCTGTCCACCGGACATAGGCAGCGGGATAGTCCTGGCCTTTTTGTTCATAGGCTTGATCATAGCGCCCAGGGCCATAACTGCAACTGATTTTAAAATCGATCTCTTTTTCGTAAAAAGGACTTCGAGGAATGTTCATATTGACAGCCCCAAGGATGACAATACGGCCTTTTTTGCGACAAAAGTCAAGAGCCATCTCGACCGGTTCGTTGCTCGAGGTTGATGCAGCGATAATCACGGCATCGGCTCCAAGACCAGCGGTAAAGTGGTCTATTTCATTTCCGACAATATGTTGAGTCAATAAACAAGCATCACATCCAAAATCTTTAGCAAGATTGAAATGGCGATCATGAACATCCAGGGCGATGACACGGCAGCCGCACGCTTTGGCCAATTGGATCGTCAAGAGTCCCAACAGACCCATTCCAATGACCACGACATTTTCGCCGACCCGCAAATCCGCTTGACGAATACCTTGCATGGCAATCGCCCCCACTGTCGTATAGGCAGCATCCTCGCTGGCAACGGATTCGGGTATTTGAGCGGCCAGATTTACAGGTACGGCAATGAATTCAGCATGTGAAGCAATATCCTGGCCGGCACAGGCCACTCGGTCACCCACCATAAACCGTTCTGTCCTGGATTCAATGACAACTCCTGCAGTGCTATAGCCAAGCGCTTTCAGGGTCTCCAGTCTGGAATTCACTTTGGTGAGGGTACTCTTTAATCCTTCCCTGCGGACATTTTCAAGAACCTGTTTGACCAGGTCAGGTCGTTGTTTAGCCTTGCCGACCATACTGGCTTGTCCGGTTTTAACTGTCCCCCGTTCCGTACCCGCTGAAATCAAAGAAAAATCATTCCGAACCAAAATACCCTTTTCCGGACATATCGGCGCGGGCACCTTTTCCACCAAGATCTCGCCATTTTTAAAATTTTGTAATACTTGTTTCATGGGCTGGTATCCAATTCCGTATTATTATTTATGAAAAACATACTCGATGCCTTTGCGGAATCCTTCCATCATGTATTGCAATTTTGCTTTTTCAGTAAAGGTGTTTTTTGCATTAATTGACATCTGTTTAAGGACATTTGTATTCGTGTATAAAAAAAGTATTCTGCTCAGAATCGATTTTTTATCATTTTCAAAAAAGCAGTTATAACCATGCTTAAGATAATAAGACTCTGGACCATTTTTAGCTTTAAATGTAATTATTGGTAACCCCCAATAAAAGGCTTCCACTATCGCTAATCCCATTGCTCCAGGGATACAAAACAAATCAGCTAAAGTAAATAACTCACTTGTGGTTTGTTCAT
>WJME01000116.1 GCA_014728115.1 Candidatus Zhuqueibacterota bacterium
TTCCTGAACCACATGGCTTCGTGGGATATGAGCCATTACCTGCACGCCGATCCTGTTCGCAAATTCTTCCACAATCTCTCGCTCATTCGCTACCCCTCGCATGTTATTGACAAGTCCTCCCACAACGAGGTCCACATCCTTTCGTGCTTTAATTTCTTTGATCGCGACGCAGATATTGTTAGCCGAATAGAGGGCCATCAATTCACCACTGGTCACAATATAGACAATTTTAGCAAAACCGGTTTGCATGGGTTGAGCAAAACCCCCGCAGACCACATCACCAATGACATCAAAGACTGCAAAACTGGCACCAAGTTCTTCGATGATATTATATCGGCTCAACAAATCCAATGCCGCTGCGACCCCTCGTCCGGCACAGCCGGTAGCCGGTTCTGGTCCCCCAGATTCACCGATCAATATCCCGCCAAATCCTTCCTGTATGCAACTCTGAACATTTTGTTTGCTTGGATTGGTCTTTATTTTGGTCAAGATATCGGGCTGCAGAACCTGTCCACCGTTCAGAAAGGCTGTGGAATCAATTTTAGGGGAGCATCCCATTTGAAAGACTTTTTCCCCGTTTTCCGCTAGCACTGCGGATATATTACAGGCAACGGTCGATTTACCGATACCCCCTTTTCCATAGAGTGCGATTTTAGTCATATATTTATCACCTTTCAGAGTTCTTAATATCCCTCAATGAAATTCATCTTTCGAAAGCTTGACTGAGGCGGAAAACCAAACCTGATTAATTCATTCATCAATGTTTCCAAAATATTGACGAATCCCTTAAATCCGACAAATGGGCGCGGAAACGTATGGACTCCCCATGCGGAAGGAAAGGTTGGGATGGACATAAATATACCGCCCATTTCTAAAAGCCCTACTTGTTCCATTGTGAATTTTTCCAGGATGCCTCCCAAAACCAGGTTGGGTCTTGTCTCCTCCAAGGCTTTGCGTATATGTATATAGTTGGGTTTCTTGAGGAACATGACATCCAGGCCCAATTCTTGTTCCATGGCTTCCAATCGCGCGACCGAATCTTTTCCACAGGTTACCATGCACACAAGGGCAGGGTCGATAGCCAGGTCTTCTTTTAGCATCCTTGCGAATGCCAGAGCCATCATCGAGTCTGAAATAATCGCTGCCCGGACTCCGGGAAAATCATCCAGGTAAAAATTGCCTTCAGCTAATACCCGGTAGACCAACTGCATTTCTTTTTCTACAAGCGTGTCAACAATCTGTTCTTTAACGTCAAAGTATGTCGCTATTTCTTTCAGAAAACGAGTCGTATTTGTGATGCCTATGGGATAATCGAGAGTCAGGTAGGGTATGTCAAATTTTTGTTTCATCAAGCGGGCAGCAGAAAGGCCTAAATTATCAGAGAGTACTATATTGAGACTAGCTTCCGGCGCTTTGCTTATTTGTTGGGTTGAATTATCACATAGAAAAGGAACATGTACCTTTATGCCCAATTCCTGTAATAGATGAGTGACTTCAAAAAAATCGGCTCTGCCATTGGGTGCATCCTCCTGGATACCAAAAATATTCACGGTGCGCGGTAATTTATTCTTGGCTGGTTTCATTACGGTTTCCACCAGGGCATCCAAGACCAGATTGTATCCGCTGATATGATCTCCTTCAACCGACGAAGTATCGATAGATAAGATCGGGATATCTGTGCCCGCCTGGTTTTGAACCAAGTTCTTGATACCTTTTATATCATCTCCAATAAGGCGGCTTGCCGTGCTTCCAATGATTCCAATCATCTTGGGATTGAATACCTCTAATGATTTCGTTAGAGCTTGTTGTAATTTCTCTTCTCCGCCAAACACAATATCTCGTTCTGCCAATGCGGTCGTACCCGTCATTCCATAATAGAAATCCTGCATACTCTGTAAGGCATAAACATACAGTTGACAGCCCGCAGGAGTATGAAGGAGGGACTGTGCGTCCTTGATGCTTGTCATGGCACGATACGCTCCGGAAAGATCGGACTGCCAGGAAGGATCAACAAAATGAAGTTTTTTTTCCTCGATAGTTTTCACGCCCATTCTCCTTTCTTCTGGTTGATAAACGCTTCACTTGCATAGGTCCCGGGATACATTTTGCGACCGAATCTTTTAAAAATGGGATTGTTGATTGCATTCAATGCCTGATGAGCCAGTACAACGGTTCCGCGGTATCCCAGCCACGGGCCAAGCCAGGTGAGCCCCATAATCTGGGAGGGGGGAACACCATGTCTGAACGCCACTTGACGTTCAGCAAAATCGCAGAAAAAAACATCTGGTTTGAGATCGGCGAACACTTTTTCCTCTTCATAAAAGCTGGGCTCAACCAATACGAGCGGATCATATCCCTGCCGTTTGAATTTTTCTGACAAAATCTCGATATTAGGAAAGGTTTTCTCCAGGATAAAATGAAACCCGATATATACAGGGATCATACCCAGTTCAATGAATAGATTGGCCAGTGATGTAGTTCTTCCCGAGGCCACGGTAAGGGCAAATGTTTTTCCCTCTAGCTGCTGTCGAAATGGTTCCAGTGCTTTTCGTGTTTCTTTAACCTCTTTTTCAATGACAGCTTCTGCATCCCGGCCGAGACCGAGTGCTTCAATGATGGCGAGAAAGAATTCGGTTGTGGGATCAATTCCTATGGGAACACATGTGGCAACATAGGGAGTTCCGAATTTTTCTTTCATAACTCTGCATATGCCCATGGTCGAGTTCATGCACCGTTGGACGTTAAGACTGGCCTTTGGAGCGGTGACAATCTTTTCGACCGGGTCACGACCAGGGATGTAACAATTTATCTTGATCCCTAATAGGTCAAACACTCGTTTTATTTCCTGGCTATCGGTGGGAAAAGGAACGGGTGCCAATCCATAGGTTTCACCCAGATAATTGACACTGTTGGGGATAATCTCATCTTGTTTCTCCATGACATTTTCTGCCAGGGCCGCTAGATAGCGATCCTGACCCATGCCCTGGTTTCGAGAAGAAAAACCGGCACAATCCACGGGCAAAAGCCTGCAATTGACCTTGTCACGCAGGGTATGGCAAATTTCAGTAACATTGTCACCAATAATAGCACTCCCGCATGTTTTGATAACGCTGATCATGTCTGGTTTATAGTATTGATCTACTTCAACGATAGCTTTCTTGAGCTTGTCTTCTGCTCCAAAAAAGATATCATCTGGCCCCATCGCAGTCGTAGGAATAGGCCAGAGCGGCATACCTGCGTACGCACCTAATTTTGCCCAATTGGCCTTGTGCAGAGCTGCGCATCCGGCTGTGCCATGTATCAGAGGAATGTTATTGGGTATGGTGATGGAATAGCGAACCGCTCCATAAGCCGGACACATTCTCTCTACAAGTTGCAGCGGATTCTCCTCTTGTTCTTCTCGATCGATAATGCAATGAACATCCTTAATCTTACCACAAAATCTGCCATACTCTACATCTCTGCCTTTCCGATCCTCCATAACTCTTTTGATTGCGCTTCTACGCTCTTCCAATTTGTTTGTCATTTCTTCCGGTTCTTTTGCTTTGTTCATCAGAGCCTCCCGTCAAGTATACCTTGTTTAAATACAATGAATTTTACCCAACCAGCTTTATCAAAGAGCAGGTTTGTGCACTCAAGAACAGCACGCCTGCTCAAAAATGGCGTCATTTTTCAGATTTCCCACAGCGTCCGCTCGACACTGCCGACAGTGGCGCATTTGTTTGATATGGATCGCACATTCATGCCGGACTGCTTTCAGTTCATCCTTTGAGGGGGGTGGGATATGTGCATATTTGTACTGCGGGATGAGTGGCAGAACGTTATGCATATATGCCCCCATATCTTTTGCCTTCCTTGCTATATTTGTGATTTCGGCATCATTTATGGTCGGGATCATTACCGTATTGATTTTTACAACAAGGCCGGAAGCGACTGCAGCCTCTACACCTCTGAGCTGATTATCTATGAGTATTTTCGCTCCCTGATCGCCTGTGAAGATTTTATCCTTATAATTCACATATGAATAAATGTTGGCTCCGGTTCTGGCATCCAAGGTGTTTATCGTAACCGTTATATGAGTTATCTCAAGCTCCTTGAGCCGTTGAATCTTTTCGGGAAGCAAAAGGCCGTTTGTGCTTAGGCAGAAACTGATGGCCGGATATTTATTGCGGATGAGCGAAAATGTAGTAAATGTCTCCTCATTGAACAGAGGATCCCCAGGCCCTGCTATGCCAATCACCGTGATATTGGGAAACTTTGCAAAGACTTTACTAATCTTTGCTGTTGCTTCTTTCGGTCGCAAAATTTGACTGGTTATTCCCGGCCGACTTTCATTTACACAGTCGAACTCTTTGATACAGTACGCGCATTGTATGTTACATCGGGGAGCCACCGGTAAATGCATCCGCCCACATCGGTGCATTGCGTTTGGATCGTAACAGGGATGTTTCTGAGTTTTGCGGTAGGTAGGTAGAGAATTTGATTTTTCCAAAACCATGAAAAACTCCCAATTTTTTATGGATTGAAAATCGATTTTTCCAGAGATGGTGCCCCCATAAACAGGTTCAGGTCTTTTCTTCCCATTGAAAAGACAAACACAAAAATATAAAGAGGTTTATCAGGGCGTGTGTCTCTGATGATATGCAAAAAAACATACAACTCGGCATTGGCATGTCTTGCCATCGATCTCTGTCATGCATTGCAGTAAATGAACCGGAAAGTCCAGATTCCGATCAGTTATAGCCTGTCCTGTGGATTTCTTTATTGTAATGGACCATCCTTCCGACACTTATTCTGCCTCTCAAGAGTATTGTCAATGGGAGCACCCCATACGAACCCGAACATTGTGCTGGATTCTGCGGCATCTTGAAACTTGCCTGATTTTCTTTATCTGCTGCTGTGTATCAGACTAGACTATAACAACTGTAATCACAACAATAGGACGAGGCACTTTTGCCTTTAGGGTTTTAGCATGGTCTAGCTATGGCTTGATAGACCACTCGAGAGTACAAAAAGAGAATCCTACACGAGCGCTATACAGGTTCACACGATTTTTCAAAATCGATCCATGTGGCTGGAGGATTCTGTAGACAAAAGAATATGATTCAACGTTTGTTGGGTGGTAAAATTTTTCTAGAATTAAAGTGATGCTTTGTTAGGAGAGGTAAATCAACAAGCAGTGATAGTTAGGATGCTATTCGATAAAAGTTTCCACATCCTCTATCATTGGATTTTTATGAATTTCCTCGCCATTCCGTCCGCTTTATGGTAGAAATAATAGAGGAAAAAGTCAAGTGAAATTACGATTTATTTCAATAATCTTGTAATTTTTATTTTTTGTAAAATTAAATAGATTTTTTTATATTAAATATTGTATATAATATAAAGAAAGATATGCGAATAATATAAAAAGAAACCGCAAGTTTTATCAATAATAACACAAAAAGTTTGAATTTGTGGGTTATTTAGTCATGTCAAGGCATGCTATCGACCGGTTTTGGCTGCCTGGAGGTTTTAAAACAAAACAATTTATGCTTTGAATTCTTGAAATGATCTAATCTGAAAAATTCTCGTTTAATAGTCTGGCCCAATCGCAACTATTATTTCTTTTTACCGGAAGGACAACAAGGGGAGCTCTACCGGATGGTAGAACTCCCCTTTGGTGTAAATCAGGGGTGTGCGATTCAAGAGAGGGAATTCACGGAAGATTAATCAATCGCACCTTCCAACGGACTTTCTTTAAGAGCTTCTGCGAGATGTGGCAATGTTATAACAATACCGGCGGTGGATACTGGTGCATTCAGTGTAACAGCTGTTCCTTTTGGCGTGATGATAATGTCACCGGCATTGCAGACAGTCGTTTTTCCGTTAATAGTTGCCTCAACAGGGCCATCAGTCACGATCGTAATCTCATCCCAACCATACACGACGTCGACCGGACCGCCGAGCTGTTTATAGATGCCAATCGTCATGCCGATTTCACTATCTTCTGGCTTTTCGGCTACCCCAATGTGAACCTCTGCATCTTTTATCGCTTCAAACTTTTTTGTTTTGATGTCTCCAACTCGCGAGATTTTACCTGCCATTTTACCGTCCTCCAAGTTTTTGTGGTTGTACCATCCCAGATGTGAATTTTTAACCATTTTCTCTAGTGTCGACACATAAAAATTTACAAATATAGTACAAAATGTTCTATAAAGAGTTAATATTTTTAATGTATAACTTTTATAAAGTTGTTTAAATGACGTCACTTTTGAGACGAGAATATAATTTTTTAAAGATTTTTATCAATTTTGCAACAGCAAAACAAAGAAGGAAAAGACCAAAATCGCTGCAAAAGTGCCTACGTTTTTATGGTCCCAAGCTAGTATCGAAATTAGTGATGGATCCTGATCGGCTTGTTGTTTTTATTGTGAATTTGCCCAAAGCCAATTGAATCAAGAGAACATCACATAACCGGATTCGTGCCGACGACACAAAAACCGCATGGCAGAGTCATGCCGGTAAAAGTCGTCTGTTGCTCAAGACATTTTTGTTAAACTATTTTCCGATTTCTTCGTATTATCTGATAGATTGCCAGTTTCAACAGGTGAATAACATATGTGATGCATCTATTTTCCATAATTAAAGTGGGAAAGAGAAACCAAAAGCTGGCATTGAGCTCCAGGAAAAGGCTATTGCCTTGGCCATTCGTGATATTTTACTCCAGTCCGCACGCGATTTGACAGAACCGGTTGTTATCAAGGATGTAAACCTATGCTTGTGAAAAGAACGCTCGTTGTTGTACTCGTTGTCCTGTTGACCCTTTCAGCAACAGGACTCTATCTAAAACACAGAGTTCAAACCCAGGTCAGAGGCCTTTTTCGAATGAACAAAATTCTTCAGGCGGAAGGCTATTACATGGCCGAGTTTGAATTCAAGATGATGGGAATTGTCTATTATCTGGACAAACACCGGTACATTAAAGCCCTTTCAACACTTGCACATTATCATGATCAGTTAAAGAACCGGAAAAATCTCATCAAGGTGCCTGAATTCAACAGTGCAAGTGACGAGATGGCTTTTTATCTGAATCAGCAAAATCCCCGAACCGGTGCCTTTATGGATGATTCTTTTCCCTACTGCACGTTCAATGAACCGACAGAAAATGTGATCATCCACCTCGACGAGCTGGCGAAACGCGCGGGTGTTCCGCTGCGGCTACATTATCCGCTAACCTATCTGGACCGGATCAATACTCCTGAAACATTGGTCGGGTTTCTGGATGATGTTTCCTATGTCGGGTGGACCGGAGCCCGCTTTCCCGAGACGACCTTTGTCTTTGCCAGGAGCCTGTTGAGTTATTGGAATGACGAGGGAGTCATCCGCCAAAATGGTTTATACTCGTTTTCCGACGAGTTTGAAACAGCCTTGTTGGGCTGGTTTTATGAGCATCAGGACAGCGTCACCGGATATTGGGGGCCGATGTCAAAAAAAGACGGGCGGCTGCTGAAAATCGATATGAACAATACAGCATCCATCATTAAAACATTTATCGATAAAAACGGAGACGATCTTCACGATCAATATCCTCTAAAGTATAGAGATGCTCTCTTTAAAACGAGTCTTGGCCTGTTACAAACGCCGCTCCCGGATGAGGATGAGCTCGATGAATGGCATGCCTGGAATATATCGACCAGCAAAGGGATGAAAATGCTTTTGCGTTATCTGTGGAACGATGCTTCACCTGAAAACAGGCTGGAGGCAAAACAATTGTTGGAAAAATTTGTAAAAATCAAATTCGAAAAATATTATGTCCCGGCCGAGGGGGCATTCAGCAATTATCCGAATGCCAAACACGCCTCCCTGGACGGCACCGGCGGATTTATATTCAAGGATATCGGGGCCTGGTCAGCAGAAAAACAGCACAAGCTGTGGGGTTCTGCAGATGAGACGATTCAAGACCTGGGTCATGTTGAATCATCTGCACTGACTGTGCAGGATTGGAAGGCTATTGCAGACCATCCCGCTATCAATTCCCTGCGGGTCTATGACACTGAACCCGATTACGCAAACCTGACCGCCGGGGTATCTGTACTGATTTATCCGCACGAGACACCGGTCCTGGATGTGATGGAGATCGTGCCCAACATCATGTCCTGGCTGGATACCCTGACGCTTTCCATGGGCAACTGGACGTCAAGAGAACAGGTCGGACAAGAGTATGCGGCTCTGAACATCAAAGAACCATTGATTGTTAAAAGCGGGTTTGCACTCGACACTCTGAACCGCAAATTACAGGAAAAGCGGCAAATCTATATGATCGGATTTGATTCACTGCAAATCCCGATATACAGAATAGTCTATAGACATTTACATGGGATATCGATGGACAATTGACTCTGTTTTGATCTTGGATATTGTCGAATACATCTGGTTCCGCGAGGGGCAGACATCCTGACCAAAGAGCATTCTGCCGGCAAACGCTTTGAGGAAACACTTTCTGTCTACAACATGGGTGAGAAAGCAAAAGCGCTTGCAGAGCGCTTCTTTGTGGAAACCTCGGTTCGCCTTCACCGGGAAGCGGAGGGGATGCCGTATACCGGACTCAAACCTGCGCAGCCTCTTCCTGCGTATATCGCCAAAGCGGAAAAAGCCCTCGAAACAGGTGATCCGGAACCTGTTTTAGACTTTTTGTCCGGCGAGCTGCAACATAACGTGCAAAAATGGTTTCAGCAATCCTATGCTGCAAAACAAACCTATAACCGGACTGAGAGCATTGAAGCGGGTCGACAGTGGGTTGATGCCTATGTAAAATATGTCATCTATGTTCATGGATTGTACAAGGCGATTCAGGCAGGACCTGAACATGGTATCGGTCATGCTGATTAGCATTCGTCATTTCGATATCCCTAATAGATCCGAATTAAACTCGAGGCCGCTAATCCGGATCCAATAACCCCAACAACCCGCTCTTCAAAAGCCCACGATTAGTGACCGGCTCGCCATTAAGAGAAAAAACACCCTCCCACAGAGCACCAAAGTACCCCTTCATTTCTCTCTCTGCGTCTCTCAATCTCTCCCTCCCTCACTCAGTCTCTCTCTTAGCCCCTCAGTCTCTCAGTCTCTCTGTCTCTCTGTCTCTTCCTCTCTCACTCCCTCCCTCTCTCTCACTCACCCCCCACCGCAGCCATCACATCCGCCCGCGCTACCGTGCAATATTCCCCGGCCAGCTCATCGATCAGCTCTTTGACGCTCATCATTTTATCCACACGATAGCCATTGGCGCCGGTAAAGGCAAATCCCTGTTGCAGGCGGCCTTGCTGGGCGTGGCTGAGTGCCAGGGCAATGCAATAGGGTGCGGTTTTATAGTCGCAGCTTTTCAGGCATTTGTAGGGACAATTAAAGGGCTTTTGCACGCCTGCTTCCACCTGCTCGAGAAAGGTATTGCGAATGGCCCTGCCGGGGAGTCCCACCGGACTGATAATGATAGAGATCTCTTTTTCGGTTGCATCGATCAGAGCCTGTTTAAAGGCCATGTCGGCATCGCACTCGTGCGTGGCGATAAACCGGGTGGCCATTTGCACGCCCTGGGCGCCGAGCTGCATGATATCATAGATATCCTGACCGGTATAGATCCCGCCACCGGCGATCACCGGGATATTCATGCCATAGTCATCGGCATAGGGCGCAACCGCGGCGACCGTATCGCGTACGAGATTTTCCAGCGCATAGTGCGGATCATCGATCTGTTCTTTTTTGAATCCGAGATGGCCGCCGGCCATGGGACCTTCGACCACGACGCCATCAGGGATGCGGCCGTATTTTTTATGCCAGTATTGAAAAATCAATTCTGTTGCCCGGCCGGAGGAGACAATGGGAACCATCTTGGTGGTCAGAGATCTGAGCCGTTCCGGAGTCAAATTCGCGGAAAAATGCAGCGGCAGACCGGCTCCCATAAACAGCACATCCGCACCCGCGTCGATGGACACATCCACCAGGGCTTCGAAATCGGTCAATGCCGCCATGACATTGACACCGATGATGCCATCGGTCAGCTGCCGGGCTCTTTCGATCTCCTGTTTCAGCAACTGGACGCTTACACCCTTTTTTCTGTTTTTGGGCGTGCCATTCAGCAAATCGAGTCCGACCGAGGCGATCACGCCGATGCCTCCGGTATTGGCTACGGCTGCAGCCAGTCCTGCTCGCGAAATCCCCACCCCCATGCCGCCCTGAACAATGGGAACACTGGCTATCAGGTTTCCCATACGCAATTCGGGCATTCTCTGGTTATGCATCGCTATCCTCCATATCCTTGACTTTACCGCGCCACTACAATCGTTCACACTGTGACCCGGAAAAGGGTTTGCGTTTAGATAAAAATGAATGTGACTCAATATACAAGAAAAGGCGCTACAGTACTGTAAAAGTAATGTAAAAGCATGATCTGTGGCGTAAAACGCTGGCGATTCCATGGTTTTGTTGATTGGCCGTTCTTTGGATGCTCGAGTCTGCTTGCATAAATCAATTATTTTTTGTTAATATATATAGCCGTTTGTCGTGACAACCGTACACGGCATCGAGACCTGCCGATTCGGCTCGAGATTTTGCGGGCTTGCAGCAAAAGGAGTGTATATGAAAAAAATCTGTTTATGGTCTGTTATCGTGATCACCTCGATCACACTGTCTGAGGGAGTTGCCGGGGTCCGTATCGTGCCGATTGCCGAGGGCTGGGCAAAAAACTCGATCAATGCCGTCATTTTCAGACGCAATTCGGTGGTCACCCACAACGAGACTCAATACGCTGCCTATTATGATGCCGATAGCTGCGTCGTGCTTGCCAAACGCACGCTCGGATCCATGGATTGGGAGATCCGCAAAACCCCATACACCGGCAATGTCAAAGATGCCCATAACTCGATCAGTATCATGGTCGATGGCGACGGTTACCTGCACATGTCATGGGATCACCATAACAATCCGTTAAACTATTGTCGCAGCAAGACCCCCGGTTCCCTCGACCTCACAGCACCCCTGTCCATGACAGGCAAGAAAGAAGACAGAGTCACGTACCCGGAATTCTACCGGTTGTCCGATGGTGATTTGCTCTTCCTGTATCGTGATGGCGCCTCGGGTCGCGGTAACCTCATGATGAACCACTATGATGTGAAAACCCGGACCTGGACGCAGCGCCAGGATGCATTCATCGATGGTGAGGGCGAACGGAATGCTTACTGGCAAATGTGTACAGACACACAGGGAGCCATCCACATTTCATGGGTGTGGAGAGAAACAGGGGATGTCGCGACCAACCATGATCTGGCGTACGCAAAATCGACAGACGGCGGCAAGACCTGGCAAAAATCCACGGGCGAAAAGTACCGCCTGCCTATCACAGTGAGCAATGCCGAATATGCAGCCCTTATCCCGCAAAAGAGCGAATTGACGAACCAGACCTCCATGAGTGCAGACTCGAACGGCCGGCCCTATATCGCCACCTACTGGCGGCCACAAGGGACAGAGGTCCCCCAGTACCACGTGGTGTTCCATGATGGTGACCGATGGCAGACACAACAGATCAGTGACCGAAAGACGCCATTCAGCCTCAGTGGTAAAGGGGAAAAGCGGGTCCCCATGTCCAGAAGCCAGATTTTTGCCGATTCAGAGGGAGCTGTGGACAAGGCCTATGTCCTTTTTCGGGATACAGAGCGGAAGGACAGAGTTTCGATCGCGATCTGTGATAATCTTTTGGAAAAGACGTGGCGAATCGAGGATCTGACGGATTTCGCGGTCGGAATGTGGGAACCCACATATGATACCGAGCTGTGGAAACGTTCAAAGCTTTTACATGTCTTTTTGCAAAAGGTAGGCCAGGGCGATGGAGGAACCCTGGAGGATCTTCCCCCTCAAGAGATCTCGATTCTGGAATGGAAGCCCGAATAGATCGGGAGACCCGATGCCACGACCAAGAGTCGCAGCCGGTTTTAGGGATCGCTGCTGCCGGATGGGTTTTGTGTCAGAGAGGTCAGAACAAGACAGAGAGAAAAGGGTCCGGTCTTGATCTGATCCGATGCGACAGGCAGGGTTAGAGCTTTCGGGCAGAGTAGTTCACCACAGAGGGCCCGGAGGAACACAGAGAGAAGAGGAGGGGACTGAGCTATGCTCTATATACTATGCTCGTTGCGACCTCTGGATGAGTGCTTTGTCATTCACTGCTTGTTTCAAAGGGTGGCGACCAAAGCTTGCAGATACGATTTGTGACCAGAGAGGGACTGTCACTGATCCAATGAAATCCAGACAGATAAAACATTATTATTGCAAGTATTTCGAATCCATCGGTTTCGAGCGGCTGGGGTTGTTCGAGTGTTTGCAAAGAGAATTTGGCGAGCGCCGCGTGCTCTATCTTGGTTCATTTATTCACATTACCCCGTCTTTTGTTTTCCGGAATGTAACCTATCTGGACCGCTCGGAACTCGCACGGGACTTTTTCAGTGACCTGACAACCGTAACCGACTTTATCGAACAAAAGAAAACATACCGGTCCGCACCAAAGGTAACCTATATCGAA
>WJME01000117.1 GCA_014728115.1 Candidatus Zhuqueibacterota bacterium
GTTTCTTGCAATACTTTGAGATTCCGCTGTGGGCTCTGAGAGGCGGACTCGATAGGTCTCAGAGAGCACGGGGAGCACAGGGAAAAAAATTTTCCTCTGTGGGCTCTGTGAGCTCTGAGAGACAGGCTCAACAAGTCTCACAGAGAGCACGGCGAGCACAGGGAAAAATGATTTTCCTCTGTGGGCTCTGTGGGCCCTGTGAGAGACAGGCTCAACAGACGTTGATTTTGATAAAAAGAATAGTTATCTTTTTATGTCACAAATAAAGGATCTCTAAACATATGGCCCCAATAAACAGATTGCTTTTACTTTTTTTTAGTGGATCGATGGCCTGGGTGAACATTTCAGGGTGTACAAAGAAACCTGTTTATATTGATGAAATTTCGAGTGTCGTCGAAACAAGAGCTGCAGAGTTTCAGTTTCATCCGCAGTCGAATTCAGATGATCCTGTTGTGAATCACTATGGATATACCTTGCAATTCTCTCCGGAGTACAATCAACCCAGATGGGTTGCGTTTCATCTCGATGAGAAACGTCTCTCCGGGCCCTACCGCTCACAGCCAGAGCTTATCCCAGATCCTCTGCTTGATAACCTCTCGCCCAACCCCGGGTGGTACCGTCTCAGGGGATACACTCCTGCACCTCTGGTCCCTGCAGAATTTATGCAATGGTCTGAAAAATCACATCGAGAACCTTTCTATGTAAGCGCGATCACCATGCAGAGCAGACAACTCAATTCCGGAATCTGGCGATTGTTGCGCTTGCACTATGCCGAGTGGACAGGAACATTCAAAGATCTCTATATCATCAATGGCCCTGTACTTGAACCCGATTTACGACGTTTGCCCCCCGGAGATGTTGCCGTACCACAATACATATTCAGCGTCATTCTGAGAACCTCACCTGATTCCTCATGTATCGGTTTCTTGCTTCCCCAGGAATATCTCTCAACCGATCTGGAAAAATATATTGTGCCACTCGATTCTATAGAGAGTTTGACCGCGATCGATTTTTTGACACTGTTGCCCGACTCTCTGGAAACGAAATGGGAGGCCACAAAAAACACCCAACTCTGGCCGATGGGAATCAAAAAGAGTCACGGCGGATTTTGATTTTACTCAAATCGAATTTCTTCTTGTCCAACTCTGCATTACGCTGGATGTTGTATACTCGGGGATTTTAACTCTACGATGGCAACGATGACTCGTAGCCTTGAAAGAGTGCATGAAATGAAATATCTTTTTGTATGGATTTGACCAGCGGCATCTCCCCCCCCATTCCGTTCCCTTCTGTTTTTCATTCAAACGATTCAAGGATCGCCAGAAATGGGTATAAAGAAACCCATTTTTCAGGTCGAGGAGTGTGAAAAACTATGATCCCAATTCGGGACGATATCTTGATCAAAGGAGAGATCAGGCGGCCTCTCATTTCTGCAAGGGGATCGCAAATATCGGAATCCGGGATACCTGGAAGATCTGCCTGGGGGTAACCAACTTGCTGGACCATACAGATGATCTCTATGGTCTATATAAGAAAAGACGATATTTTACGTCTCTGGAGGGGGCCATTTGACATGGCTGAAACAGCAGTAACGATCACGTGTGCCGGACAGCTAGACCTCACGGTCTCCAAGCTCAGCTTTTCATTTTGTCTCGCCAGCCGGAAACGATATTATAAATCCAGCCAATCATTGCGCCGGTCAGAGCTCCCACAAATGCGCCCCATAGAAATCCAATAATGCTCCCGTACCATGTGACAGAATAGCCGATAAAGTATTGCGACAAGAGGCTCAGATGCGGGCCTATCGTCTGCCCTCCTTTGATCAGCAGCAATATTGTCATGATAAAAATAATCAACCCCCCAATGAAGCCAAAAACCAGGGCCATAATTCCCGCTTGAATTTTCGCGGCTTTGCGGGTAAAAGGTTGAACGGTTGACATAATCGTCTCCTTAGACCTTGTCCAGTAAATCTCGTTCCTGTTCAGCTTCTTGCTTTCGCTTTAACCAATGAGCATACCAGAGAATAGTCGCGTTGCGCAGCCAGGCAATCATTGAACCCAACACAAAACCCGCCAGGCTGCCCTGTAAAAATATAATGACTGCACCGGACCAGGAGACGCTATATCCGATAAAATAATTGGATAATAGCCTCAGAGTCGGGCCGATCACAGGGCCTCCTTTTAACAACAAAATAGCAGTCATGAGAAACAGACCGAACCCGGAAACAAATCCAATGGCCGTTCCCAGTGCAACCGGATCATAGGGGGCGAACATTTTTTCAATCGTCTGATCCAAATCATCGACAGGTTCCGGAATTGTTCTTTCCCCGGTTTCATGATATTCTTTCTCGGTATTGACTTGCCAAACATTATGTTTTTTGGATTCCAGATAATTTTCCGCCGCATACACTCCGGTCAGCATGGAATGATCCTGATTATTATATCGATGCAATCCGTTGCGACCAATGGTCTCCAAGTTGGGGATGGACTTTAGCCACGCTTGTAAGGTGGTTAATGCCTTCTTGTAGTTTTCATCATAAATCGGATAAGCTTTTTTCATTCGCACCACGGTACCATCGATAACCCACTCTTTTTGGATCAGCCCCAATCGTTCGCATTCGGTTTTTCCCAATTCGATCAGTTTTTCATCCGGCCAGGACCATTCAGGATCATCTTCCCATAGAAAATACTCGAGGCCAAGAGAGGTATGGTTCTCATCCGGAACCATCTCCGGGCTCCAATTCTTATAGTTTTGAATGCGGCCCATGCGCACCTCGGGTGAGTGGATATAAATCCAGTTATCCGGGAATACCTCTTTTTTATCGAGAATCAGCACCACCGTCAGATAATCCCGGTACGAGAGTTTAGTGGCAGCCGCTTTTACCGCAGAGGGTGGATCGGGTCGTATAGCGAGTATCATTTCCCGCAAAGGCATGGTCGAGATGACATTCTTTGCATAATAGGTCTGCAACTCTTTGTCAGAGCGAACCAAAAGTTCAAAGCTATGATCATTTAGAATCTGTATTTGTTCGACCTGCTGATTGTACGCGATCTCTGTTCCCATGCTGACCAGTTTTTCGGCACAGACCTCCCACATCATGCCTGGTCCCAGCTTTGGGTAATGAAACTGCTCGATCAGGGATGTAACGATCTCATCCTTGTTCCGGGTATTATTGCCAAATATCGCATTTTTGAGAGCTTGTGTCAATGAAAGATTTTTTATTCTTTGAGCAGCCCAATCCGAAGAAATGGATTTACACTCCAGTCCCCATACCTTTTCTGTATAGGTTTTAAAAAAGGTGCGATAGAGCCGGTATCCAAATCGATTGCTCACCCATTCTTCAAAATTATTTTCATTACGTGCCGGAAATGCCTGTGCCCTGGCATAGCTCAACATAATCAAAAACGATTCAACCAGGCCAAGGTTTTGGAGAGCATTTCCCATTTTGAGTGGATAATCAAAAAACTTGCCATTATAATAAATCCTCGACAATCGGGGGCGCAACAGAAATTCTCCTTCCAGAATATCATGCCATATCTGTTCGACGCGATCGATTTTTGTAAAGAAACGATGCCCTCCGATATCAAAACGATAGCCATGATAGTTTACCGTGCGAGAAATTCCTCCCACCAAAGAGTCTGCTTCCAGGACCAAGCTGGATTTTGCATTGCGAGCGAGCGTCCAGGCCGCTGTCAGGCCGGCGGGTCCGGCTCCGATAATGATTAATTCGTTCCTTGTTTGCACAGGCATCCTTGGGTTTTAGCAGCGTCTAAATCCGGTGTTTCTCATCGCCTGAAGAGTCGAAAAACAATAAAAAGCAGTTTTCCTGATTGCGCACAGGTGTCATCTATGCTCGTTCTAATGACACCTTTGCTAAAGCCTAATTGTGTCAAAACCAGTCATGTTTTACAGGTCTTGCTGTAAAGATAACGGTCATGGATTACAGACTTTGTTTACACCATACATTCATACATGAAAACCCATCGATTTGCGGAAAGAACCAGACTCGTCTCTTATTTATCAGATAGTTCGTTACTCTGCAAAAGCAGGTCTGTTTCAGCCAGTTTGGCTTCATAGTGTGCGGATATCAGGCGGGCTTGTGCCTGGATGAATTTATTCTGAATATCGCGTAATTCAAGCGACGTAATGGACCCCAGACGATAGCGTTCGAGTGCAATATTCATATTCTCTCTGGCCAGAGCGACCGATGTCGATTCAATATCGGCGAGCATCAGACTATTTCGATATCGCTTGTGGGTACTTTGTAACTCTGCAAACAGGTCCACTTTTTCTTTTTGCATCAAGAGATCCTGGTTGGTCGCCTGTAATTTTGCAACTTGTATGCGATTGTGGTTATTAAACCCATCAAAAAGGGTCATATTCAAGCCGATGCCCACAGTATAGCCTCTATTGCGATTGGTTTGTAAAAATCCGGCATCGGATTGTGAGCGAAAATAAGAATAATCAGCGTTAAAAGTAACCACCGGATATCTGGAGGATTTTTCCTGCCTGATCAGCTGATTCGCTTTGGCAAGGGATAATCCAGCTCGCTGCAGGCCGATATTTTTCTCAAGCGCTGTCTGCTGCAGTTCTTCAAGATCCAGTGCCCGGTTTACAGGAATGGAATCCTGAACAGCATATTGGATATGCGCATCCCGTCCCAGGAGCCGGTTAAGGGTGATTTTGGCCTCATGGAAAATCACCTGTTGCCGCAACAGGGCGGCCCGGTCGTTATTCAAATCAATCCTGGCCTGATTGACATCCAGCTTTGAGCCGGTACCAATGGTAAATTTGCCTTCTGCCAAAGAGATACGATCGTTTGACAATTCAACAGCATCGTTCAGGACCTGAATAGTCTGTTGTTGTCTGACAATGTCATAATAAACCCCTGTAATCAATGCGGTAATGGCCTCTGAAATCCCTTCTCTGTTGAGGGAAGCGAGACGGGAATCGAGTTCATTTTGTTGGAGCCGGGCGAAACGTCGAAATCCCTGAAAGAGGGTCCAGTTCAGCTCAACGATGACATTATGGGAGGTATTTTCGGCATTGTCCCGTTCTATCGACAGGCCATTGACAAAACTCTGCCGGGTATTGTTGATACTCTGGTTCATTCCGGCAACGAGAGACACTGTGGGTAAAAAGCCGGCGTTCCCCAGGGTATTCCGGGTGTCTGCGATACGTTCATCGGTTTTGGCGATACGAATCTCATAGTTTTGCTGCGCCCCGAGGTGCAAAGCCTGTTGCAGGGTCAAGAGAGGTTGTGCAAAGCCTGAATTTGCAAAAATCAGAAACAATGCTGTTAAAAACGGTTTTTTCATCATATGTTGTGTATTTCGCTTTCGATCAGAGGTTCTCGTTGTTCAATAGGTTTTTCTGTCACTCTGTGCATAGATTTACGGGCAAAATAGGTATAAATAACAGGAATAATAAACAGCGTCAAAAAACCGGAAAAAATCAGTCCACCAATGACAGCAATTCCCAAAGAGGACCGGCTTTGCGCCCCGGCGCCCAACGCCAGAGCAATGGGTAAAATCCCCAGCACGGTGGACAGAGTGGTCATCAGAATGGGGCGAAAGCGTGCCCGGGCAGCATCCTGAATAGCTTGGGTGACCGACAGACCTTGCTGTCGTCTTTGGTTGGCAAATTCGACCAAAAGAATGCCATTTTTTGTGACCAGTCCGATCAGCATGATTTGACCGATTTGGCTAAAGATATTGATGGTCTGATCAAAGTACCACAGAGCAAACAAGGCACCGGCCAGAGCCAACGGCACGGTAAACATGATCACCCAGGGATCTCGAAAACTTTCAAATTGTGCTGACAAGACCAAATAGATCAACACCAACGCCAGACCGAACGCAAAAAGCAGACTGGAAGAGCTTTCGCTAAAATCTCTCGCAGAGCCGGCCAGGGATGTAGAAAATGAATCGTCGAGCACCTCATCGGCAATCGCATCCATGGCTGCGATACCATCGGATATAGTCTTTCCAGGAGCGAGGGCAGCAGAGACCGTCGCAGAGACATAGCGATTGAAACGATAGCGTTGCGGCGGACTGCTCTGTTCGCTGAGCATAACCACGTTATCCAGTGGAATCATTTGGCCGTGCTTGTTTCGTACAAACAAATTTTTCAGATCAAAGGGTTCATTTCTGTCAGCACGTTCTAATTGACCAATGACCTGATACTGTTTGCCATTCATGATAAAAAAACCGAATCGTTGGCCTGCCAGCGACAATTGCAGGGTTTCGGCAATGTCGCGTACAGAAATTCCCAGGGATCTCGCCTTATCACGGTTGATATCGATTCTCAGTTCGGGTTTATTGAACTTTAGGTCGACATCGGAAAAAACGAACGTGGGATCCTGCGCGGCTTTGGACACAAAAAAAGGCAGAACCTCTTTCAGGCGTTCGAAATTGGGAGCCTGTATGACATATTGTACCGGCAGACCAAAGCTGCGCTGGCCGATCGACTCTTCCTGTCTGACAAAGGCACGAATCCCTGTCATTCCTCTCATCAATCCGGTCACCTGGCCGGCAATCTCTTGTTGCGATCGCTCGCGCTCTTCAGGCGGAGCGAGAATAAGGCGCATGAATCCCGAATTCACCGAGCCCGAGGCACTGAATCCCGGCGAGGTCACGGAAATGAGCGCCTGGGTTTCAGGAACAGCCTCCTGAATCGTCCGGATCATTTGATCCATATAGGTATCCATATACTCGAATGTGGTTCCTTCCGGACCGGAAGAAAAGATAAACATGCCACTGCGATCTTCAAGAGGAGCCAATTCCTGAGGCAAAATGAGCCCAAATCCGACGACCATGAGCAACGACACAGCGACAACCGTCCATGCCAACCATCGCCGGTTCATAAAAGAGGCAAGCAGGGCACTGTATTTTTGCGTCAGCCTGTTGAAAAACGGTTCGGTTTTTTGATAAAATCGGTTGTGTTTTTGCCCGCGTTTGAGCAGCCTGGAGGCAAGCATGGGAGTCAATGACAGAGCGACAAAAGAAGAAATCAACACTGCACTGGCGACAACGATCCCAAACTCTTTGAACAACCGGCCTGTGATCCCCTGCAAAAAGATAATGGGCATAAACACGGCGACAAGAGCAATTGTGGTGGAGATGATGGCAAAATAGACCTCTTTGGATCCTTTGAATCCGGCATTGACGGGATCCATACCCTGTTCGATTTTGGCATATACATTTTCCAGCATAACGATGGCATCATCTACCACCAGTCCGATAGCCAGAACGATTCCCAGTAAGGTCAGGATATTAATCGAAAACCCGGAAATATACATGATAAAGAACGAGCCGATCAGGGCAATAGGGATGGTCAGGACAGGAATCAAGGTGGTACGCCAATCTCTTAAAAACATAAAGATGACGGCCACCACGAGCAGGAAAGCGATAATGATCGTTTGCAGGACTTCTTTGATCGCAGCCCGTATAAAAGTCGTCGAATCAAAGCCGATACCCAATTTTATATCCTGAGGCAAATCTTTTTTGATCTGATCGACCCGTTTATAGAATTCGTCGAGAATAGAGATATAATTGGCTCCTGGCTGGGGAATGAGGACCAGTCCCACCATCGGCACTCCATCGCGTTTTAATAGTGTACGAAAATTTTCCGGACCCAGTTCAGCATTGCCGACATCACGAAAGCGGATGATGCGATCCTCTTCTTCGCGAATAATCATATCATTAAACTCATCTACAGTTACCAGTCTGCCGGCAGTACGCACGGTCAATTCGACAAATTCGCCTTCTATACGTCCGGATGGCAATTCCACATTCTCTCTGGTCAGAGCATTACGAATATCCAGGGGAGTCACCTGATAGGCAGCCAGTTTTTGTGGATCCATCCAGAGCCGCATAGAGTACCGCTTTTCTCCCCAAATACTCACTCTGCTGACATCGGTGATGGTCTGTAACCGCTCCTTGAAGATATTATTGGCAATATCGGTCAATTCCAGTAAATTGCGATCCTCACTCTTAATATTGAGGAAAACAATGGGTACGGCATTGGCATCGGCTTTGGAAACGATGGGATTTTCCACGTCTGGAGGCAAGTTTCGTATGGCTCTGGACACTTTATCGCGTACATCATTGGCAGCGGTTTCGAGATCGACATTCAGATTAAACTCTACGGTGATCGTACTGCGTCCTTCCCGGCTCACAGACGACAGGGTACGTATCCCGGCGATACCGCTGATCGACTCTTCCAGGGGTTCGGTGATTTGAGATTCTATGACATCCGCACTGGCACCGATATAAGTGGTCGAAACAGTGATGATGGGGGGATCGACATTTGGATATTCACGCACTCCCAGAAATGTCACCCCGATCACCCCAAAGAGAATAATGGCGATAGCCATCACCCAGGCAAGAACCGGTCTGCGTATGGATATTGATGAAAGACTCATTCACACTCCTTAAATTTCAGGATTCCAGTCCGGGTTGATTCTCTGTCTGATCCATTTTGGACTCGGAGGGTTGAATCGTGACCGGTGCATTCGGCCGCAGATTCAGCACTCCGGAAGTGATGACGGTGTCGCCCGCGGCAATCCCCGAAACGATCTGAACCTTTTCATTGAATCGCAAACCACTATTGACAGGTTGCATTTGCGCCAGCCCGTTTTTAACGAGAAAAACTTTGCTAGAACCAAGATCAGGGATCAATGCCTCCGAGGGTATCATGATGGTGTTTGATAGGGTTTCCAGCACAAGGGTTACGGTGGCAAATGCGCCCGGAATGACGGTACCCCCGGGGTTCGGGCTTTGGGCCCGGACCTTGAGCGTACGGGTCGAAGGATCGATCTGTGGCTCGACAGCATACACAGAGGCCTCGAATGAGCGATCATGGCCTTGCGAAATAACGGTAATCTTGCTGTTTTTGCTGACCATACCTGCGTACTTGCCCGGAACAGCAAATTCGATTTTAATCGGATCAACATCCAACAGATGGGCAATGAGAGAATTCGGCGCAATATAGCTACCCGGACTGGTCTGGCGCAGCCCAATGATGCCATTAAAAGGTGCTTTGATAATGCTCTTTTCGATTTGAGCATCGAGAAGCTTTAGATCGGCTTGTAAAGCCTTGACCGTATTGGCAAGGACATCATATTCTTCCTGGCTTATGGCATCGATCTCAAGTTGCTGTTCGCCCCGCTCTTGTCGCTGAACCGCCAATTCCAGTTGAACGAGTGTCTTGGACTTTTGTGCCTGTAAAACAGAATCATCAATTTTTAACAACAGCTTACCTTTGGAAACGGTTTCACCTTCCTGAAAGTGAATGGCTTTGACAACCCCGGCAATTTCGCTCGTAATCTGAACGTGTTCGTTCGGCAAAATAGTACCGGGTAACTGAATCTCGTTATGTATGGTTTCAGATTCTGCGACATAAATATGAACAGGAACCTGGCGATTCTGAACTGGTTGACCGGTTGAAGAAGAAGGGCGTATCTTTGGCAGGGCGAGCAATCCCAGCACAAAAAGACCTATCACGATGCCAATAACTTTTTTCATTGTTTCTTCAAACTGATAATACACATGACTCTAGTCAAACAGTAAAAATGGCAATAACATTTCCTAAAAGAGACAGAGAGTGAAAAAAAAAATCAAAATCCGGGCATAAAATCTTGATATTAAAGGTTGTTTATAGTACTTTATCCGAGATGCCAAAAATGGAGACGAATCATGCTGAAACCCAAAATTTTTCATCTCATTCTTTGTCTTGTCGTTTGGCCTTTTTTAGCGACAGCACAAGACAGCAACATCGAATACCCTGTAGAAACCATTGAAAATTTTCTCAAGCATGACACCCTTGAAATCATGGTCCCCAGAGAAATTCGTGCCAATGCCGCTCTTGCCAAAACTGCGGTTCTCGCCAATCCCGAAGGTTTTTTTCTCAGAGTCAAAGTCAAACAGGCATCCAAAGGCGGAGAAGCACCCAACAATGAGCCGCGATACGAAAATGCAGCCTATGCGCTTCAAAAATTGTTCTTGACCGAGCCGGAATTCGTCGTTCCTCCCAATGTCATTCGTGCGTTTCCTTTGAAAAAATTTCGAGAACAGGTGAATCCGCATGCAGAACCGACCTTCAAAGGGACCTCTTCGGTGGTATGTGATATTCAATATTGGCTGAACAATATCACAAAATTCGATAAAATAGACCCGGCCCGGTTCGAGTCAGATTCGTTGTATGCGCATCATGTGGCCAATTTTAATATTTTGACCTATCTGATCAAACATAGTGATTCGAATGAAGGAAACTTTCTCATATCGACAGATCCGCTGAACCCAAGAGTTTTTGCAGTGGACAATGGCGTGGCATTTGGGAGTCCTGAGAGCACGCGCGGAACCTATTGGAAAGAATTACGCATCGACCGGGCTCCTCGCTCAACAGTTGACAGGCTGAGAACCATTAACCGGGACGTGTTGAATAAGACCCTTGCCGTCGTCGCCCAATTCAACGTGGAAGATGATCAGCTGATCATGACGGAACCCGCGTCCATGTTTGCAGGTTATAAAGGAGTGCGTACCAAAAGTGATATTGTGCAATTTGGGTTGACAACCCTGGAAATCGACGGAGTTGAGCGGCGACTCGACTGGTTTTTAGACAGAGTTGACTCTGGAAAACTGAAACTTTTCTAATCAATAGGATGCGAATGGCACGATTAGCTTCCGTACATCAGCAAAAGCGCTGGCAAATAGGTGGGTCGATCCTGGTGGTGTTGATATTTACGGCTTGTTCTTTTTCCCAGACCTTCAAAGTGCATGGAGATTATGGATTATGGATAAAAACGACTGACGACTCTATCCATGTCCACTGGTTGACCATGATGCCGGATACCGGCATGGCAAAAATCATGGTGAATGACCGGGTATTGGATTCAACCATCACCTCATTTGATTTTTCTCATCGCGCTGCTTTCAGCACCCACAATCAATCGAAACTCGATCTCTATTACGGAAGTTATTTCCATACCGAAGATCAGCACCAAAAAACTGTATACCTGGGTTCAAACGATCCCCAAGGTTTTGAATTCCAGAGCGCAGATACCATCTATGTGATCGGCGATGTGCACGGCAAATACGACAATCTGATCACCTTGCTCACCAACGCCCAGGTGATAGACTCTACCTTGCAATGGCGCGCAGGAAAATCACATCTTGTTTTTACCGGTGACATTTTCGATCGCGGCAACGATGTCACAAAAACCCTGTGGTTTATTTATGAACTCGAGCGTCAGGCACAATCTGCAGGCGGCCATGTACATGTTATTTTAGGCAATCACGAGATCATGGTTTTCACACATGACGTTCGCTATACCGCCGGAAAGGAAAAAGTACTTGCCGATTACCATGGCACGACCTATACCCACATGTTTGATTTGAAGAGCTCGGTCCTCGGGCGCTGGCTGGCACAAAAACCCATCCTTTTAAAAATCGAGCCCTTTTTATTTACGCATGGAGGGGTTGCTCCCCGCTATATCGGTCAATCGATTGAAACGTTAAACCGGACACTCGAGGGATTGTTACAAGAACCGGTTTTCCCCTTTTTACTGACCGATTCGACATGGGCTTCTTTTGTAGATTCTGCTCAATATATAACGCGTATGGACTTTTTCTTTGGGCCCAATAGCCTGTTCTGGTACCGCGATTATGCCACCAGCGATACCCTGGGCACCGAACTGGATAACGTGCTGAATTTCTATGATGCCCAGGCCCTTGTCATCGGGCATACGGCACTGGATCAGATCAAAGTCAGCTATGATGCAAAACTCTATGCCATAGATCTCAAAAATCCTGCTTCGGAAATGCTGGCCTTATTCAAAAAAGGATCTTTTCATGCCTATCGATTTGAACTGGACGGAACCAGGACGCGTCTGCATCCCCTGCCCCCTCCTTGAAAAAAGCTTTGATTTCACATTCTTATTTCTATATTTCTAGATACATCAACAATAACCTGCCTGATATCGAGTCATTCGACGTGGGAGAAAAATATGTTTATTCGTTCATGCAACTCTGGTTACCGCTTTATCTTTCTCATTGCAATCCTTTTCACCACCCTCCTCGATGCAAAAACGAATCCATTGATGCGATTTCCTGATATTCATCAGGACACGATTATTTTTGTATCTGGCAATGATCTCTGGAAAGTATCGACCAACGGGGGTGAAGCGATTCGTCTGACCCTTGACGATGGCGATGAAGAATCCCCTCACTTTTCACCTGACGGCAAGAGCATTGCCTTTTCAGGAGAATATGACGGCAATCAGGATGTCTATGTCATGACACCGGATGGGGGTAACATTACCCGGGTAACATTTCATCCTTCGCGGGATAACGTTGTGGGATGGCATCCTACAAAAAACAAGATACTCTTTTCCTCAACACGCGACAGCTATTCGCGATTTTCCAGACTCTATCTCATCTCCCCCGACGGGACTGAATTGGAGCCGCTGATCCTGCACGAAGCTGCACAAGGCAGTTTTAGTCCGGATGCGCAATTTATCGCCTATAACAGACTCGCACGGGAACACCGTACATGGAAGCGATATCAGGGAGGAATGGCCCAGGATATCTATCTTTATGATTTTGCTTCCGGGAAAGATCGCCGCATGACCGAATTTCAGGGAACAGACCGAATCCCCATGTGGATCAAAGACAAGATCTATTTCAGTTCTGATCGCACCGGCCGGCTCAATCTCTATGTATTGTCGCCCGAGGATGGCGCGATTGAGCAACTCACGGATCATAAAACATATGATGTGCGTTTTCCCAACAGCGATGATTCCCAAATCGTCTATGAAAACGGGGGCAACATTTGGCTATTCGACACGGTGAGCGGGAAAAATGATCAGGTCGACATTCGCGTCAAGGCCGATGCTCCCGAACGCCGGCCTCGCTGGGAAAATGTCAAATCCCTTATCACAGATATTTCACCCTCACCATCCGGACGGCAAGTGCTGGTCTCGGCTCGGGGCGAGATCTTTACGGTGCCGGTTGAGCACGGTGCCACGTTAAACAGAACCCAAACCAGCGGATCGCGCGAAAAAGATGCGGTCTGGTCTCCGGATGGAAGCAAGGCAGCCTATTTCAGCGATGCCAGCGGAGAGTATGAAATCATAATCATGGACATGATCAATGATACTCCCCCTGTTCAGCTCACAGAGCTGGGACCTGGTTATCGCCACACCCTGCGCTGGTCACCGGATGGCCAAAAGCTGGCCTTTACAGATCAAACCCTGACCTGCTATATCATCGATGTGAAATCCAGATACATACGCACCGTTGACAAGGCGGAATTTGAAAATATCGATGTCTCACTCGAAAATAAACCGATTTCTGATTTTAGCTGGTCCCCGGACAGCCGCTTTCTCGCCTATTCAAAGATGAATAAAGACCTCCTGTATCAGGTCTATATTTATGATCTGGAAAACGAGCGTGTTCATCAAGCGAGTGATGGCTTGTTCAATGATTTCAATCCGGTTTTTGCTCAGAATGGCAAACATCTGTTTTTCATCTCTAACCGCCGTTTTGATCCGACGTTGGGTGATTTTGAATGGGAGATGGTCTACAAGAACGTGGCTGGCATTTATGCTTTGACCTTGCAAAAGGACGGGGATGCCCTGTTCCCCCTGCAGCAGGAACCGATCCTCGAGAACAAAGACACGACCGATATAGAGGTCTCTGAGATTCCTATCGATTTTGAGGGTTTATCCTCACGTATCGAGTCTTTTCCACTCGATCCCGGAAATTATCGTGACTTGCGGCCAGGCAAGGAGCATTTGTTTTATTTAAATGCGGAAAAGGGAGATTTTAACCGCTTTGAATTTCGTGCCCATCCTCCCATGGATGTCTATTCGTTTTCCTTTAAGGAGCGTAAAGAAACCCTGCAGGTCAAGGAAGTAAAGACTTTTCAGCTCATCTCTGATGGTAAAGCATTGATTTATCGCAATTCAGAGGTCGGGATCAAGGCAATCGGGAATCCCGAATCCAATGTCAACATCTTGGATTTTAAAAATCTCAACATGTGGCTGGATCCAATCGCCGAATGGAATCAAATTTTTCATGAAGCCTGGCGCATGGAACGCGACTTTTATTACGAAGCGAACATGCATGGTCTGGATTGGGAAAAAACCAAAGAGCGATATCTCTCGCTTTTGCATCGGGTGACCTGCCGGCAGGACCTGGAGTTTGTCATCGGTGAACTCATCGGCGAACTCAACACCTCACATACATATGTCTATGGTGGCGATCAGCATCGACAGGCCACACCGATCAATGTGGCTTTGTTAGGGGCTGACTGGCAGGCAGATAAAGATTCACAACGCTATCGTTTGCAAAAAATCTATGGTGTTTCGGACTGGACCCAGGATATTCACCCCCCATTGGCTCAGCCGGGTATCCAGGTCAAGGAAGGTGATTATTTGATTGCTGTGAATGACACCGAGGTGACGACACAAAAGAATCTCTACAGCTATTTTCAAAATCTCGGCGATCAGCAACTAAAGATTACGGTCAATTCCGTGCCCGAGAGTACCGGGGCAAAACATTTTTGGATAAAACCGGTGACGAGCGACTATGTGCTGAGATATCTCGATTGGGTGGAAAGCAACCGCCGGTATGTTGACAAGGTGTCCGAGGGGACCATTGGCTATATACACTTGCCTGATACCTATCTCGGCTCTGCCCGGGAATTCCCCAAAATGTTTTTTGCGCAAATCCGCAAACAGGGATTGATTATCGATGGTCGTTATAATGGCGGTGGCCTGGATCCGGATATCTTTTTACGGCGTCTCGACCGGGAACCTCTCTCCTACTGGACCCGACGCTATTCACATGATCAGACCGGACCCGTATATGCACCGCTCGCTCATAAAGTATGTCTCACCAATCGTCAGGCAGGTTCCGGAGGAGATGAATTGCCTTATCTGTTTCAAAAACGAGGCATGGGCCCGGTGATCGGTACACGTACGTGGGGCGGATTGGTAGGCGTTTCCATGTTTATCAAACTCATCGACGGTGGTGGCCTGACTGCCCCGGATTACCGTATCTATGATGAAGAGGGCAACTGGGTGGTAGAAAATACCGGCGTTACACCCGATATACTCGTGGACAATGATCCGGCAGAGGTGGCCAAAGGGATCGATACCCAGCTCGAGACGGCCATCCGGATTTTGCAGGAAAAAATTGCCAAGGATCCGCCGACATGGCCCGATCACCACGATTTTCCGATCGATGAAAATGCGAATATAGAATGATGGGAGAAGCCGTGCATAAACAACCGAGTTCGAGATTCTGCTTTTTATGTGGCAAGGAAAATGATAGCGGCCTAAAGATGGAATGGAAAAGTGACACAGAGAATCAACGTGTCATTGCCCGAGTGCGCGTGCCGGATCACTTTAACGGATATCCCGGGGTGGTGCACGGCGGTATCGTCGCCGCAATATTGGATGAAACCGCAGGCCGGGCAACGTTATTAGAGGATGACGACAACCTGATGGTGACCTTAAAGCTGGAAATCACCTATCGCCAGCCCACCCCTACAGAAGAAGAATTGACCGTCGTCGGGTGGCCGACCCGAATCACCAGTCGCCGAGCCCTGGTCGAGGGTGAACTGTTTAACCAAAAAGGCGAAATTACCGCCACCTGCAAGGCAGTCGTTGTCAGACCCCCGGAAAAAATCAAAGCCGGGTGGGAACAGGAAAAGCAGTATTGGAAAGTATATAATGATAAGGAGATGCCATGAGTTTAATCGGTTTGTTGATTCTTTTGCTCGTCGCAGCGATACTCGGTTCCATCGGAGCCTCATTGGCAGGGCATTCATCAGGAGGATGCCTGACCAGCATCGCGTTGGGATTCATCGGTGCGCTGTTGGGTTCCTATATCAGCCAGGCAGTAGGAATAAGAGATGTTTTATATTTTCATGGTATTCCCATTATATGGTCTATTATCGGATCGGCAATATTTGTTGCCTTGTTAAATCTGCTTTCCGGAGGCAAACGACGGACCTGATCGACAATGGGATGGGTTGAATGGATAAATATCAAGGGCAACTATAATGAGTAGCACCAAACCCCGAATATTGCTTATCGAAGACGATACGGACCAGGCGTTTGTCTTGAGATATTTTTTAAAAAACAGCGGATATGCAGTAGACTGGTGCTCCAAACCGGATTCATGCTTAAAATCCGCCAAATCGAATGCGTATGACCTGATATTGCTCGACATCAATCTCAGTGCTGATATAGATGGTTTTGAATTGATACGCAGATTCAAAGCCGATCCTCTGCTGCAACCCATCCCGGTGATGATGGTCACGGCCCGAACCAAAGTGCAAGACCGGGTCAGTGGTCTGAACCTGGGCGCCGATGATTATATTACCAAACCATTTAATCAAGCCGAACTTGCCAGCCGCATAAAAACCGTACTTAAACGAAAAATCTACCTCGACCTGGCCAATCGCTATCGCGAGCTGCTGGAAAACAACAGGGATTTGGTTCTGTTTCTGAACAAAAAAGGACAAATCGAACACGTCAATAAAAGAGCAGAATCCGTACTGCCGCACCTCATCGCAACCGAACGACAGCTGGATTTTATCGATCTCTTTGATGAAGAGTTTCACGATCCGGTGTCATCGACTTTGTACAATGCCTTGAATGGCAAGGATGTCTCGCCAAAGGTGTGGCGTTTACGGGATACAGGGGAACATCAGGTCATGGTTGAAGTTCAATTGACTCCTCTCAGGCACAGCGATCAGGTCATCGGATTGGGCTGTACCCTCAAAGATCCCAGCATGCATGAACAAAAATTCAAAAAGTTGGAACAAACCACACACGGTCTGTTGGAAAAAATAAAAAACCAGAATGCTCAACTGGATGAAATCCAGCAAAAGCTGGTCATGTCGGAAAAATTAGCGGTTATGGGACAATTGGCTGCCGGTGTTGCACACGAATTTCGCAATCCCCTCAACAGTATCAGTCTGTCGGTACAGTTTCTTAAAATGATCTCAAAATCGGAAAAACCAAAATTCCATGAACATCTCCACATGATCGAGCAAGAAGTCAAACGATCCCAAAAAATCATTGATAACCTGCTAAAATTTGCAAAAAAATCACCTGCCAAAGAGCGGTTGGATATCCGTATGATTCTGGATCAAACCCTGACCTTGATTGCAAAACCATTAAAATTACACAATGTGGAAATAAAAAAGAGCTATAATCACATTAATCTGGTATATGTCAATGCAGATGATATGAAACAGGTATTTTTGAATCTCTTTCTCAATGCCATAGATGCCATGCCCAGGGGAGGGCTTGTCAGTGTGCAGACCAGGGAGGACAAAGAGAGCGTACGGGTAAAAATTTCTGATACCGGCCCGGGAATATCCAAAAGCGATCAGCAAAAAATTTTCGAACCGTTTTTTACTCGCAAAGAAACAGGTTCCGGTGTCGGGCTGGGGTTATCCATTGTTCACTCTGCCATCGATCGAAATAAAGGATCCATCGAAGTAGACAGCGAACCCGGCCTCGGCACGACATTCAATATTTACCTTCCGGTGCAGGAACATCATGAACCAGGTGATTTTATCACATAAAATTTTTTTCGAATAAGTGAATATGAATTTCGGTTAGTATAGTTTGCAACCTATATATTCACCCAAGCCAAACGGAGACCCTACATGCACGATGATCGAATACGAGTTCTCATTGTAGATGATGAAGAAAATTGTTTACGTGCAATCAAGGATATTTTTGATATTGAAAATGTTCCGTGTATCACAGCGCAAAATGTAAACACGGCCCTGAATATACTCGAACATCACGAAATCGATATTGTTCTGACCGATGTCAAGATGCCGGGAGAATCCGGGATGGAGCTGTTGTATCACATCAAACAACACAGCCCTCATATCTATGTGATACTGATGACCGGATATGGCTCGATTCATGATGCGGTCAAGGCCATGAAATTGGGGGCCTATCAATATGTCATGAAACCCATCATCATCCAGGATCTCATGCAACAGATCAAAGAGATCTTTCAAAAGATCGATGGACCCACCCCGGAGACCCCCTTTGATTCGATTGCCGAATCTTTACCGCAAGGGAAAATACTGCTCGGTAAATCCGACCGGATTCGCAACGTGGCCAAATTAATCAGCAAAATCGCAAACACAGATCTTCCCGTATTAATTCTCGGAGAAAGCGGGACAGGAAAAGAACTCGCGGCTACCGCGATCCATTATGCCAGTAACCGGGCAGATCACTCTATTGTGGCATTGAATTGTGCTGCGTTTCCGGAATCTTTGCTGGAAAGCGAATTGTTCGGTTATGCCAAGGGAGCGTTTACCGATGCCAGGACGCCAAAGACCGGCAAGTTCGATCAGGCGCATGGCGGGACCCTGTTTCTCGACGAGATCGGCGACATGCGACCGACCATGCAGGTTAAATTGTTGCGGGTGCTGGAAGAAAAAGAATTTCAGCCGCTGGGCTCAAATGCTCCACGAAATATCGATTTTCGTCTGATTTCGGCGACCAATAAAGATCTCAGCGAAGCGCTCAAAAGCGGTGAATTTCGCAATGACCTCTATTACAGACTCAATGCCGTAACCATCACCATGCCCCCTTTACGAGAGATTCCCGAAGATATCCCGGTGCTTTCAAGCCATTTTGCAAAAAATTTCGAACAACGTATCGGCAAAAAAAAGGTGCAGATCCACGAAAAGGTCATGCAAGTATTGATGGCGTATTCCTGGCCGGGAAATGTGCGAGAGTTGGCCAATTGCATCCGTCGCGCTGTGGCCTTGTGCGACGGCAATGAAATCCGTCTGGCAGATCTCCCCTCTCACATCACTTCGACTCAGGTCGAAGAACAACCGGAACAAGTGCAGGCGGAGACGACCCTGCTGCTCGCAGACATGGAAAAAAATCACATTTTACAGGTTTTGGAAATGGCCGACAATAATAAAAGCCTGGCAGCGAACATGCTGGGGATTCACCGGGATACGCTATTACGAAAATTGAAAAAGTTTGGTATCTCTTGATTGTCGCAATATACAAAATGGGGACCTAAAAATACGACACCACATAAAGAAATGTTAATATGTAACTTGGAGCCTGTTAACCGCAAATCGGTCGTTTCTGTGTCGTAAAAACTGTTGCACAGAAATGACTTTTCCCTCCCACTTCATTTACTCAAATTCAATTTTTACAAACACTTGTAACAATTTCATAATTATGGCATGCAGCTTGCATATAAAGAGCCAGAGGCCCATCAGAAATATGACAGCATTGGAATCGCACCTATGACACAAGCCAGAATTAAACCAGAGCAGCCTTTGCCGCATCAGTTTGGAAACAATCAGATCAGCACCCGAATATGGGCGATTGCCGGTAATAGTCGGCAATCAGGTAAATCAACGATTACAAATGCCATTGGAGGATTGTTTGCGCATTACGGTCATTACGTTCATATGCTCAACTCGGATCTCGACCAGGATCTTATGGTGGGTGAAGAGGGTGCAGATGAACACGCGCAGCAAAGCATTGGCAAACTGTTTTCACGAGTGGGGATGGAATATCTGGAATCCTTGAAATTTATTATGCGTAACGCCACCGGGCTTTCCAGTTTGAACCAGGGGCCTAAATGGCGGCACGTCTTGTTGGATCTGAATACTCATCTCACGCATGAAAATCTTGATTTTTTCCTGATTGCCGACTATCCGGTCATTGTATTGAAACCGACACTGGATTCATTGGACGAACTGGGTGTTTATTTGAACGCGTGTGTATTCAGAATTATAGAACACACCCTTCCTGAACAGGAGACAAAACTCAATTTGCTGGCAGAGAGCATTACAAAAAGGCGAATCCCCTTACACAAGATAAAACTGGACTATATTTTTGACCAGTTTGACCGTCCTGTGCGCAGCATGATCAAGGAAGCGTTGTACGATTTTAATCCCAAAATCATTCTAAATTGCTTTATGGATCCGACGACCTATTCATATATGGTCAATTTCATCGACAGCTATTACAAACCCTATGTCCCCAATCTTTCGATATTGGGTGCTCTTCCGGATGACCCCGGGAGTGTGAAAATGATTTCTGCTTTAAACTATTTATATATTTCGAGTCAATCTGATCCAAGATTGAAATCCATAGCACAGTATTTGGCTGGCCGTATCAGTAACCTAATGGCCAAATCAGATGATCAACAAAGGAGCAATACCCTATTCGTCGATGATACGTTTAGTATTCGCCAGAATACGACTTTTCAAAAACAGATGGACATAAAAAACCGATTAAACTAGATCATTGGATCTTTTGACCACCCCACCCTAGTTATAAAAAGGGGATGGTAGTTCATTGATAAGCATCTTTTGCAATGCACCCTTGCTATGCATCATTTGTCAGGCACCCTGGATGCACCTTTTGTTACAGCAACTTGGATGCAACGCGTCAGACAACATTGCCCGCAGTTAGGCAACTCTAGAAGAGCTATCTTTGCAATGCAACGAGAGCTGGGCAGCTCGTCGGAACGTGCAACGTTTCGCTATGCAACTCTGAATAGCTTCCGGGCATAGAACTATCATCCCCGTTTTTTTGCTGCACCGCATCAAAAAATTGAAAATGTACTTGAAATTTTTCTATTTCTTTTTTACATTTTCAATGTTGTGGGGGTATGTGTGGTGGTTTAGGAGGATTTATGTTCGTTCGTTTTTCGTGTCAGGGTATTCAGTTCATACTGCTATCAACCCTCCTGTTTTTCAACCTTTTACTTGGTAAAACTGATCCGACATCTAAAACTGCATCAACAGACAGCAGTAAAACATCAAATACATCTTTGGAAAAGCCTCTTTTTTCAGCACTCAGCAAAAATGATATGCCGTCATGGCTAAAGTCTTTGGACAAACCAGAACCCGGTCCCGACTCTCTGGCAACTCTGCGGACTCGTGAATTCTTGTCCAAAGTTTTAACCTTGAACAGCAAAGAACTGCAAAAACAATATCGCGATCATCTCAAACTCTATCCTGATAACCAGGGCAAAATCATACTCAAGCTGTTTGTCACGCCGCCCGGGGCTGTGGATAAAGTCGAAATCTTGTCGTGCTCGATGGATAACGCGTTTAAGGATCAGGTTCTCGAAACGGTTGAAAAATGGGATAATCTGGGATTGTGTGATTGCGATTGTATCAAAGTATACGTCCAGGAATTCATTTTCGGAGAAAACACGTCCAAGTAACCTCACACAATTTTTTCCCGGAAAAGCCCTGTTTCTCAATAATTCGCTTGAACCTACCCTATTCATTTTGTATTTTAATCTTAATTCCTGATTTTTCATCCATTCTGAATGCGATCATCTCTTAGAGGGGAATTATGTCGAGAATTTTAATCGTTGACGACGAAGAGGACATTCTGGCCACATTGCCCGAGGTTCTCTCACGCTGGGGCCATACTACCTTTACCGCAGCAAATGGTCTCGAGGGTCTCAAGGTCTTTAAAGAACAGCCCATTGACTTTGTCATCACGGATATTAAAATGCCTCATATGGATGGCCTGGAACTGTTGAAAAAAATTCAGGAAATCGATAAAAAAACCATGGTCATTTTCTTAACGGGTTACCCCTCGCTGGATTCAGCCATTTCAGCCATGCGTTCAGGCGCGTATGATTATCTGGTCAAGCCCGTCAACCTGGACGAGCTGAAACTGCGAATCGAACGCGGTATCGAACGAACAGAACACTTGAAAGCACTGCCATTGCTGCGAGGCTTGAACTGGGCCTTGCTGGTCTCCATTCCGCTTTGGCTGGTCCTGGGAATTATTCTTGCAAAACTATTACGATAGGATGATGGAAAAAAGAAATCGATATCCTGCCTGTTTGCACGACGTTGAATTTCTCGATCAAATTTCTGCTGCTGCACTTGCGAATATTTTGCTTAACAAAGGTGTTGTAACAGCAGAAGAATTGCTACACGCAGAACGCGAGATCAGGCAATCGATCAAATCCCCCCATGCAAAAGAAACGGGTTTGAGAAAAGTTGTTAGCAGGCACCGAATGCTGCGTCGTATCACACATCTGTTGTTTGGATGGCAATGGAAAAAATCCAAGATACACACCAGGCGTTCTGATATTCACTAGTTCATTCAACAAGAGGATCGATCGATGTTAGCGAGTTTGCTCATAGTCATTGGAATCATTCTCTTTATCCTTGCCTACCGGATTTACGGTCGAATGCTCAGCCGCAAAATGGACATCGATGATACCACGACCACCCCTGCACACGCGATACAGGACGGCGTGGATTACGTTCCGGCAAAATCACCTGTCCTCCTGGGTCACCACTTTGCTTCCATCGCCGGAGCCGGACCTATCCTCGGCCCGATCATTGCCTCTGCCTTTGGCTGGCTCCCTGTGTTGATCTGGATCATTATCGGGGGTATCTTTTTCGGCGGCGTGCATGATATGGGGTCGCTGGTCGCCTCGATACGCCATCAAGGGCGTTCCATCGGACAAATTATCGAAGACTATTTGGGGAAAGGCGGGAAAATGCTTTTTCTCATCTTTGCCTATCTCACGATGATTCTGGTGATCGCTGTCTTTTGTAAAATCGTGGCCACCACGTTTGTGTCCGTGCCTGCTGTGGCCACCTCCTCATTTCTGTTTATCCTGGTCGCCCTGGCATTCGGATTTTTTGTCTCGAGACGCAAATTGCCCCTTGGGCCCACATCCATTATCGGGGTCGTGCTTTTGTTTTCTGCGATCTATGCCGGCAATAAATATCCGATGGTGGTATATGATCGATTTGTTTCTCCCCAAACAGAGAGCACCATCGCTCAGCTGGTGGAAGACAAAGAGGTTGCCAATGCCCATTCGCCTGTAAACATCAAACAGGCCTTTCAGGCCCGCGAAATGACCCGGGCTTATCAGGATGTCGTGGCCGCCGAAGAAAAGGCGAATACGTTTTGGATCTATATCCTCCTCATTTATGTGTTTATCGCCGCCACTACCCCGGTATGGATCCTCTTGCAGCCCCGCGACTATCTCAATTCGTTTTTGCTCTATGCCCTGGTTCTGGGAGGGATTATCGGCATCTTTTTCGCCGGCCCGGTCACCACCATGCCCTCTGTCACCGGATTCCAGACCAATCTCGGCTATCTCTTTCCAGTCTTGTTCGTCACCGTGGCCTGTGGGGCGATTTCCGGATTTCATTCCCTGGTTGCCAGTGGAACCACGGCCAAACAGCTGAACAAAGAATCGGATGCCAAGGCCATCGGCTATGGAGGCATGCTCATCGAATCTGTACTGGCCATCGTGGCGCTCGTCGCTGCAGCCACACTGGCCAGAGAACGGTTCTCGACATTATACCAGAGCGGTGATTTTATCGCGGTCTTTTCCGAAGGCGTGGGATGGTTCATGTCAAAGATACCCCTCATCGGCATTTCTCAGGGAGCTGCCATCACCTTTGCCGGACTGGCGGTCTCGGCCTTTGCCTTGACATCTCTGGATACCTGTACGCGGCTGGCCAGATTTGCATTGCAGGAATTCTTTGATGTCAAAAAAGCCACCAAACCTCTGATCGTCAGAAATCGCTATATGGCCACCGGTATCACGGTGGCGATCAGCGCGGTGTTTATCTTTTCAGGGTCCTCCGGAGCGATCTGGCCTATCTTTGGATCCGCCAATCAGCTCCTCGCGGCCCTCGCCCTCCTGGCAGTCTCGGTCTGGCTGGCCAATATGAAAAAGAAAAACTGGTTTACGGTCATTCCCATGATTTTCATGTACGCCGTGACCCTCACCGCCCTGGTCACCCTGATGTGGCAAAATTTGCACAAACAAAACTATACCCTGGTCTTTGTCGGGGTGTTTCTCTTTATCGTGGCCGTGATCCTGGCGGTTCAGGGAGGGAAAAAACTGTGGGGTAAACCCACCCTGTCCCCGCAATCACAGAGTAGTTAAAGGAAGTGGACTCATGTTAAAACTCGATACAGGGTTTCTGGATTCATTCATTTCAAGCCATGAATTAAACCATATCGAACCCGGCCTCAATGAGGTTTTCAGCCAACTGACAAACCGGACGTGTCCCGGCAATGATTTTCTCGGCTGGCTCGACCTCCCTTTTACCGCGGAATTCGACGGTATTGAAGAGGTGGCAGAGGAAATCCGGTCTCACGCTGAGCAATTCGTAATGATCGGCATCGGCGGCAGTTACCTCGGCGCAAGAGCGACGATAGAGTTTCTCTCGCCCTATTTTAAAAAGAATAAACCCGAGATATTGTATCTGGGCCATCATCTCAGTCCCGACTATACCCATGAACTGATCCACCATATAGACCCCGCAAAGCTCTATGTCAATGTCATCTCGAAATCCGGTACCACCACAGAGCCGGGTGTGGCGTTTCGGTTGCTGGAAGCCCAAATGGCCTCGCAACTGGACAGCAAAGAGCTGGGCAAACGCATCATTGCCACCACCGACAAATCGTCCGGTGCGCTGGTGCACAATGCCAAACAAAAAGGATACCGGCGGTTCGTCATTCAAGATGACGTGGGCGGCCGGTTTTCGGTTCTCACGCCGGTCGGACTCTTGCCCATCGCGGTCGCGGGCCTGGATATACGTGAGCTGGTATCAGGTGCTCGGGATATGGCACAGTATCTGAACGAGCATACCTCTCTGGAAAAAAATCCGGCCTGGCTGTATGCGGCGATTCGTTTTATTCTGTATCAAAAAGGCAAACGCGTCGAGGTTCTCTCTTCCTTTGAGCCGGCATTTCATTATGTGGCCGAGTGGTGGAAACAGCTCTTTGGCGAAAGCGAAGGCAAGGATGGCAAGGGGCTCTTTCCCTCTTCTGCTGACTTTAGCACGGACTTGCATTCGTTGGGACAATACATACAGGACGGCTATCGCCATCTGTTCGAGACGTTTATCATGATCGATGAACCGCGGCACCGTGTGGCCATTCCCGGGAATGAAGAAAATCTCGACAACCTGAATTATCTGGCAGACAAGGATATGGCGGAAGCCAATTATCAGGCGTTTCGCGGCACAGCTCTGGCTCATCATGACGGCGGTGTTCCCAATCTGACGATCACTCTGCCTGGCCGTAATGAATATTATTTGGGACAGCTTTTTTACTTTTTTGAAATGTCAGTGGCCTTGAGCGGACTCTTGCTGGGCGTGAATCCGTTCGATCAGCCGGGGGTCGAGAGCTATAAACAAAACATGTTTGCCTTGTTGGGTCATCCGGACTATGCGGATCGCACCCGGGAATTGCAAAAACGGTTTAAAACTATTTAACGGTATTCGATTCATCACACATGGATCGGGTCTTTTGGGAGAGCTATTGTGAATAAATTCGAACAACCCATTATGGTCATTCACCGGGAGATTCTTTTCAGGACGTCTTATTTTCAGGGATACATGCCGGCATATCAACAAGATTTTTATCCGATCATACTGGAGCGATACGAGTACAGGAAACGGGGTCCGGTGGAAGAACAGCCCGAATACAAGCAACCCATTGCATATGCCATGATCGTGCACAAAAAAACCCACAAGGTCTTTGCCTATCAGCGATCGACCAAAGAAGGTGAATACAGCGAAGCGCGGCTGGCAGGAAAATGGTCCTGGGGCATTGGCGGGCATGTGGATAAAGTGGACAGCGCCGGCTATGATCCCATCCGGGCCAGTCTGATGCGGGAATTGCAGGAAGAGGTACACATGTCCACGTACGACCGCCCCCAGATCATCGGCTATATCAACGACGACGAAACCGCTGTGGGCAGTGTGCATTTTGGACTGCTTTTTGTTGTCTATACCGATGATGATGATGTCAAGCCCAATGACAAGGAAATCGCCTGGGGCGGATTCAAGAGTGTGTCAGAGCTCAAAGAGATCCTCCTCTCCCCTGACACGTCGGTGGAGACCTGGTCCGAGATCGGACTGACTCCTCTGGAGCAGTTTATCAAAAACTCTGAAAAAGACTAGTTTTTTCTTGACAATCATTTCACTTATTTGTATATTTTGAGGCTTTAGAAATGGCGGCGTAGCTCAGCTGGTTAGAGCAGTGGAATCATAATCCACGTGTCCGCGGTTCGAATCCGTGCGCCGCTACTTGTTTTCTTTTAAATTACGGCTGCCTTTCCAGGTGGCCGTTTTTGTTTGTGACCGTATTGTGACCGGTGATTTTTTCGGGGGGATAAACTTTTCATCAAATAGATGTATTACAAGGGGCCATTCTGGTCGAACCGGAATAGTTCAGCCACTGTTTATTTCAAAATTGCACTCATAAACCCCACATTGTCACAGATTGCTAAACAACCTTACCAGAACTAAAAATCTGATCGTTTATCCCAAAAAATCGACAACAAAACCAATCGCCCCCGGTGATTCTTTAGAGTTTATTTTTTGTGTCTTGTTGGGTCTACAATCACATACTTTTGTCCTTTTTTTGGAGTCGGAGGCATGGGCTCCCCTTTAGTGACAGTGACCTCATTACTCGTTTGTGTGTTTTTGTATTGTCCGGACTGTGGTGCCTTTTCTCCCGGACTGTATCGTTTTTTACCTGCCATATTTCAAACCTTTCAGTTGAGTTAATATTACCTGTTGCCGCCGCCGATACACCACTCACAAGGATCAAACCCTTCTTTGCGAGCCTGTGAAAGAGTATCAGGGACAAAGCGGACAGCATGATTGTTTTGAATTATCTTGTCAATCTGACATTGTGCTCTTTCATTATTGAGGTCGTGAACCTCACGATCGCCAGTCGGATTGTTATTTCCTAAATAGCGAATACCACCGCGATTTGTAACAGAATTAGTCATACTAACTCCTTTCATTTTAATTAGGATTTACCAGGGGCGATTTAGTCAAAATTACAGCAATAATTATGCCGTGTTCCATATTTAGTGGTTATGCTCTTTCAAACGTCAATATATGCTATGCTTAATTGATAAATTAATGCCTTTCTATTTGTTTTCATATGACTTGTGGTTTTTTTATCAAACTTGGCAATTCAATCACAATAGTAATGTTGTATACAAGATTGTCATCGAATTTCCTCTTTAGGACAAATCACGTAGCATATATGGCACAATTGTCCCTGTACTCTGTGTGCGCGGCACAATTTTGTATGTTAGTGTGACATTTTTGTCCTGATAGGCACTATCCGCACACCCCCCACACAACTAATTTTATCCCATTAACCCAATCGATCAATGTCAATCACACCTCTAACAAAAATTTGATTAAAACTGACCCAAAACGGGAACAAACCATCTATTATTTGATGTTGTAACATTAAATGTTTCGACAGCAGTTAGTCGAAACTGTTGGAAAGGAAAACCTGATCCTTTCGTCTTTTGCTATATAAAAACAGTCATTACGATTGGAGACATAAAATGAAAACAAATATAAACTGGAAGAGTGGCATAGTGATGGTGCTGCTTGCTGTCACGTTTGGCTCTTTTATCAATACAGCAGACGCTCAATATTTTGGGCGCAATCGAGTTCAGTATAATTCATTTGATTTTCAGGTTATGAAAACCGAACATTTTGATATCTATTTTTATCCTGAAAAACAAACTGTTGTAAAAGAAATTGCTGTCATGGCCGAACGCTGGTATGCTCGTCTCTCGAAAATTCTAAATCACGAATTGTCAAGCAGACAACCTCTGATCCTGTATGCATCGCATCCGGACTTTCAGCAAACAAATGTGGTCAGAGGAATCAGTGAAGGCACAGGCGGTGTGACCGAGGCATTTAAACGACGCATCGTCATGCCCCTGGCCGGTCCTTTGGCGCAGACCGATCATGTTTTAGGTCACGAATTGGTTCATGCATTTCAGTACGATATGGCAGGAGTACGTGGTCCCATCAGTTCTGCATCAGCCGGCATGTTTAGACTTCCCCTCTGGTTTGTTGAAGGCATGGCCGAGTATCTGTCAGTTGGTGCGTATGACCCGCATACCGCCATGTGGATGCGAGAGGCGGTTGATGGCGATAAATTCCCTACCATCTCAAAACTCAATTCACCACGCTATTTCCCCTATCGCTATGGTCAGGCACTTTGGGCTTTTATCGCAGCCAATTATGGCGATGATAAAGTAGAGAAAATATTCCGGGAAGCATCAACATCAGGTAATGCAGAAGAGGCGATTTGGAAATGGACCGGCATTGGCGTTGACTCGCTCTCGGTGCTCTGGAAAAATTCTCTCGTTGAATTAAAAAAGTCTGTCAAAAAAGAGACCTTCAAAGCGACGGAATACGGCGAACTGTTGCTTGACGATGATGCAAAGGAAGGCAGTATTAAACTTTCGCCATCGCTTTCACCCAGGGGCGACAAGCTGTTATACATTACAACCAGTGATTTGTTTACCATTGACTATTATATTGCGGATGTCCATACGGGAAACAGGAAAAAATTAACTCAAACATTGGTGGATCCGCATTTGCAGAGTATTCAGTTTCTCTATTCCAGCGGTTCATGGACAGCTGACGGAGAGCAAGTCATCATCGGTGTGATTGTCAATGGAAATCCCGGATTGCACATCTATGATGCCGAAACCACAGAGCTGCTCAAAGAGATCGCCATCCCATCGCTGGATGAGATATATAGTCCGAGCTGGTCCCCGGATGGTGAAACCGTTGTATTCACAGGGCTGGATGGTGGGGTTACAGATCTGTATCTATTTAATACCACCTCGGAAGAGTTAATGCCCTTGACGGACGATTTTTATGCCGATATTCAGCCTGTGTGGTCACCGGATGGAAAATCCATCGCCTTTGCGACGGACAGATTTACCACTGATTTGGATTCGCTCAATTTTGGCAAATACAGCATTGCAATCGTGAACGTTGACTCGCGAGAAATCAAAAAGGTTGAACCCTTTCAAAATGCTAAAAATATAAATCCACAGTGGGCGTTAAATTCTAAAGAGATCTATTTTATTTCTGATAAAAGTGGAATCTCGAATATCTATAAAGTGGATATTGAGACAGGCAGTCTATTCCAAATAACGGATTTGTTTTCCGGCGTGAGCGGTATGACCTCACAAGGTCCGGCTCTTTCGATTGCTCAAGATACCGGGAAAATCGTATTTTCCAATTATGAGAACAATGGATTCCATTTATACCTGATAGATGGCGAAAAAGAGTTGGCCGGGCTTGCTGCTCATCAGGATAAAGCGGATAAAAATGCGGGTTTACTCTCGTCCGGAAATTCGGATAATCGTATGGTCTCGAGTTTGCTAAACGACTATTCAATTGGATTGAAAACAAAAGACACCTTGAGAATTGACGAGTATCGATCCAGACTCTCTCTTGATTATATTGCACCCCCGACTATTTTCGGGGGATCGGGTCAATTCGGCACGTTTTTCTACGGTGGCACCTCCCTGTTGTGGAGTGATATGCTCGGGAACCGGAATTTGATTACCAGTCTGCAAATAAGCGGTGATCTCAAAACGATAGGAACGCAGATTGGATATCAGAATGTGAGCAACAGACTCAACTGGGCTGTAATTTTGGATCAGACACCGTATGTCTATAACAGGTATGCCGGCGGGTTGGTTGGAATCGATAACGAGCCTGTGTACATTGATCAGGAATTGCGGATCAAACGGACCAGTCGTGGCATTCAAGGCATAATTAATTATCCCTTTAGTGCGGTCACCCGGCTTGAAATGGCTACCGGCTTTTCCCGATATACATTCTCCCAGAGGCTCAGGTCAGTTGCGACCTCTGCTATCGACGGAAGAGAAATTTTTGATGAGGAGACCGAGTTTTCAGACATCGATCCCTTGAATCTCGGGCGATTCTCCCTGGCTTACGTTTATGACAACTCTTTGTCGGGATATACAAGTCCGATATTGGGACAAAGGTACAGGATTGAAGTGAGTCCGAATTACGGCTCGCTGCAATTTACCAATTTGTTGCTGGATTACCGCCGATACGTTGTTCCGCAAAAGCCATTTACCCTGGCATTCAGGGCAATGCATTATGGACAATACGGCCGGGATTCCCAAAGCAACATATTGGGACCTGTTTTTATCGGTTACCAGCCTTTTGTACGAGGGTATGATGCAGGTTCATTCAGCCGCACGAATCCAACAGATTTCGATTTCAATCGATTGTTGGGTAGTAAAATGCTGGTGACAAACGTTGAGGTTCGATTTCCACTTTTGGGCCTTTTAACCGGTGGGGATAGCTATTTTGGTCCCTTTCCGCTGGAAACGGCAGCCTTTGTCGACGCAGGTATTGCATATGACTCGTTGAATGATCCGTGGCTGCTTGGCGGTAATCGCAAACCAGTCCGCAGTTATGGACTTGCAATGCGATTGAACGTATTTGGATTTGCTATAGTTGAACTAAATTATGTCAATCCAATCGACAGGTCTGATCGCGGCTGGATGTGGCAATTTGGATTCTCACCGGGATTCTAATCCTTTCATTTTCTCCTGATCATTAAACGTCGTTTCAAAACTAGTTTGAAACGACGTTTTTTATGGGGCCCTATTGAATTCTCCAAGAGGAAAAGGCATTTTGGTACAGGGTAAGGTATGGAACAAAAATTTAGCGGTTATTCCTTACCCATGATTCAGACAGTCTCACATACTTTATCGTTTTATTGGGTTTCCCCGAATCCTCATGAACCGCATAGCTATAAACTATATGTAACAAGCCGTCTTTGCCCTGAATGATCGCGGGGTATTCACCCTCGGCGTGTGTGGTGTCTTTTTCATGTTCCAGATGTCGGGTCCATGGCCACGTTTTTCCTTCATCTGTCGAGATGGAAATGGCGAGACTAAACCGGTCTTTTTCAGAATCATTATACACGATCGCCCAATGTCCGTTTTGCAAGGTGACGGCATCTGTACCGGCAGCGGGATTGGGCAAATCGCTGTCTTGTACCATACTCCAGGTTAAACCGTTATCGGATGATTCGCTCATTTGAATTCTTTTGGGCGGAGGACCATTGTCCCGCATATAGGCGACAAGCGTGCCATCATTTTTCCGCAAAAGACAGGGCTGTACACTTCCTGGTCCGGCAAGTGGCTCGCTAAACATCCATGTTTTTCCCCAGTCGTCTGTTATCGCCATGATGGAAAAACTGAATTCATCCGAATAATAGGGAACAACAAGCCTTGATTGATCCAGCAGGATCGGTTTGTTTTTCGTCTGCCAGCCAATGCGCCTGATCAGGGGAAAGCCGAGTTCGGCTTTTTCATAGGTGCCATCGTCTTTAAAGATTCTCCCCATTCTCATCATGTCTTCGCCTCTGGCATTGGTCAGCCATCGGTGTTCATAATGTGCGAACATGTCCTGCAAGGTTTTTAATTCTGCCGGATCAGAGGGCGGATGAGGTTTAAAATAATGATCATGCAATTCATTCAATTTTCGTTCTATCGTGGTCACAAACGGATCATTTGGCTGTATGCCTCGGGAAGTCGAGCCGCCCGGTTTAAAAATGATGACATCCTGCCATTCCCATTTGGGTGGCCCGTCAGACAGGTAATCGCCGGAACGGATATACCTGGGCAATGAACTTTCCCATTGATTGGCCATGACCATGTACCAGAAAAGCCACAGTCTTTTCTGCGGATCGATAAACATGATGGGATTGACATCCGGGAATCCCGGTACATCCACCATGACAAACGGCTCGCTCCACGCTTTTCCGTTTTTTCTCAACCGGGCACCATAAATCGCCACGTCATCGGCGTCTTTCTCGCCGGAGCCCTGAAACCAGGCCGCGAGCATGTCGCCATTGGGGCATTCAACCACGGTGGCCCCGTGAACATGTTGGTTCAGCAAGGGGAAAATGAGTTGGGATTGAAACTCGTCCTTTTCGGTGCTGAACACACTGCTTACAGTGAGCAAAATGAACAGGCCGGCTAGCAGCGACTTTATCCGCATTGACACGAGCATCTCCTTTTGTAACTCTTTCAATGGTTCTTGTGCTGCGCCAGTTTAAGAGCACTTTTACATGTATTGCCTTTATTATCCAGATGGCGCCATTCAATAAAGAATTGCTTAAATTTTAACCTCTATGTTTGGCTTGGCATGTTGCTGCCCATACAATTTATTATTGATTTGGTGGAATCGCAAACTATTTTTTTGTTTTATCTATGTCGTCAACAAATAAATACCCCCCAAAATCACCAACACCCCGCATATTTTTTTGACCCGGTTTAATGCTTTACTTTCGCTACTCCAATTCAAATAAACCTGTACCTTGTGGGCCAGGGTGCCAAAAAACACGATGACACTACAGTGGCCGACAGCAAAACTAAGAACAAGGAACAGCGCACCCATAAAATCGGTTTGAGCACGGCTAAAAGCCAGACCAAGTACCGGGGCGATATAGGCAAATGTGCAGGGACCAAGAGCAATTCCAAACGTCAATCCCAACAAAAGAGCGGCAAGCTTGCCCCGGTGTCTGGGCGTGAGGGATCCAAAAGACCAATCCAGATGAATAATATCGAGCAAATACAGTCCGACAATAAAAAAAATCACGGCAACCGCAATATTGCCCACTGAACCGAGATCCCCCATAAGCCGGCCCAATGAGGCAGTTAGGACACCGATGAGTGCAATCGAAAACAGTATTCCCACTGAAAAGATCAGAGCGAGCATAAACGCACGGCCTGTTGTCTTTTTTTCCTGCTGCATGATAAATCCGATGACCAATGGAATACTGGACAAATGGCAGGGGCTAAGGAGAATACTCAAAACTCCCCATATAAATGACGCGACAAGTGCCATCCCAAAAGATTGGGTGAGTAAATGATAAAGAAAGGAAAAAAGACTTTCAATCATAGTCGTGCGTGCTCCGGTAAATTTTGTGATGAACAGGGTTGAGTCCATGAGTGGCTAACTATCCAATTTTGATAAAACTTGTGATCAAAATGTCAGCTCTACCATGTGAGCGATATAGCCATACACCTGCAATTCATCAATCTGCTGTAACGATAATCTCATTTTTTGAGCATTAGACCTGGTCTTGGTTTTGCAATATTTTCAATCCCTGTTTTTGTAAAAATACATCGATCTCTTTTTCCGGGAAAAACCCTTCATGGCGCATGATCTCATTTCCGTCTTTATCAAGAAAAACCTGGGTGGGTATCAATTTGATTTTATATTCTTGTGCAAATTTTTTCTGATCTGGTTGCCAGACATCATAAAACACGACCTTTATTTGATCGCCATATTTTTTTTCGATCGATTCCATCACAGGCTGCATGGCTTTGCACGGGACACAATTTACAGATCCGAGTTCAACAAACGTTATAAGCGCATCACTGTTTTCAGATTTTTCCGGTTGCATTTTTGCTTCATCTGCAGATTGACAGCTCATGACGAGGATGAGACAACTCAAAATGCTTATTTTACGTATCTTCATAGAACCACCTTTTTTCTTTTATGACATTCTGTCACCCTATTTTCAGAGGCTTTGATGCCAGGCAGGCCCGATTTCCGCTTTTATATGGAAATGCTTTTTAACTTTAACGCGACATTGACCAGCATGATCAACACTGGAACTTCGACTAGAGGTCCGATCACAGCCGCAAAAGCGGCCCCTGAATCGATCCCGAAAACCGCCACGGCAACGGCAATAGCGAGCTCAAAATTATTCGAGGCCGCTGTAAACGCGATGGTTGTGGTTTTCGAATAATCCGCGCCAATGCCTTTCCCCATAAAAAAAGAGACAAAAAACATGATGATAAAATATATGATCAACGGTATGGCTATCCGTACCACATCCAGCGGTATTTTGATGATATATTCACCTTTTAATGAAAACATGACAAAGATGGTAAACAACAAGGCTATTAATGTGATCGGACTAATTCGAGGGATGAACCGGGTTTCGTACCAGGCCTTGCCTTTGAATTTGATCAATGTAAATCGTGTGACCATGCCGGCAATAAATGGAATGCCCAAATAGATAAACACGCTTTCTGCAATCTGTGCAATGGTAATGTGGACATTAAAAGCCTGCAAGCCCAGCCAACCCGGCAATACGGTGATAAACACATATGCATAAAAAGAGTAAAAGAAAACCTGAAAAATAGAATTAAAGGCGACCAGCCCGGCTGCGTACTCGTTGTCCCCTTTGGCTAGTTCATTCCAGACGATCACCATGGCTATGCAGCGCGCCAGTCCAATCATGATCAGCCCGGCCATATATTGAGGGTAATCCTGTAAAAAGATTACAGCAAGCACGAACATCAGTATCGGGCCGATGATCCAGTTTTGCAGCAGCGACAATCCTAAAAGTTTGACATTCCGAAAGACATCTCCCAGTTCTTCATATTTGACTTTGGCCAGTGGTGGATACATCATTAAAATCAGTCCGATGGCAATGGGAATGTTTGTGGTGCCGGCCTGGAATCGATTCCAGAATCCGGTTATGCCGGGATACAGATAACCGGCAAACACACCCACCCCCATTGCCAAAAAAATCCACAAGGTGAGAAAACGGTCGAGAAAAGACAAACGTTTAGATACTGTGCCCATTAAACTATTTCCCTTTTAATTTGTTGTGTAATCCGGTCAGCTTTTTATCATAGATTTCCCTGATCTGCTGTTCAAACTCTGCCAATGGTTTGACCGGAATCAGATCGACAACCTCCTCGTACGACAAGCCCGCATCATAGAGCAGATCTATGGTATTGGCCACCATCGCTTTTATTGCTGATATGGTTTCTTTTTGAGTCAGACCAAAATCCAGAGCCAGTTTGTGCAGCTCGTGCAACTGTGGCCACAAATAGGTCGGACCCATGGCTGTGATTAGGGCATATGCCTCCAGTTTATCTTCCTCCACCTCCGGCGCTTCACCAAACGCAACAAACAGCTCCTGTAACAGGTTCTTTTCTGTTTCGCCGACAGAGTTCGAATACCATACCGGATTGTAACCCGAATTCATAAAACTCGCTGCATTCGGAATCATTCGTATCAGTTTATTGTAACCGTTCAACATGGCGGATAGCTTTTCAGCCGTAAACACCGGTGCCAAAGAGACGACCGCTTTGGCCTGTGATACGGAATCGCTAATCTTCGGCAGCACCTCTTTTAATACCGGTGGATGCACAGCCACAAAGACAATCTCCTGCAAAGCCGCCTCGATATTTGATCCCGCTTTAATGTTCAATTCGGAAAACTCGATTATCAATTTTTCCAGTGTACTCGTGTCCGGGTCGCTCACAACGATCTTTTCAATCGAGACGTGTTTATTTTTCATTGCCAGTAAAAAGATTCGTGTAATACGGCCGCCGCCGATAAATCCTAAACTATTCATTTTCGTTCCCCTCAGTTTAACCTTTAATTTTCATACAGAACCTATGTCATTTGTTGATAAAACTGGTAAAAATCTTTCCTGATCTCATCACGAATGCGACGAAATTCGTTCAGGACCTCCACCTCTGTCCCGACCGCTTCTGCCGGATCCTCAAACCCGATGTGCAATTGCTCCCTGACATCGCCCAAAAACATCGGACATGTTTCTTTGGCGTTATCGCACACCGTGATCACCGCATCGAACGATTGCTCCAGATAAGTGTCGACATTCTCCGGCTTGCCATCCGAAATATCAATATCTATCTCTGCCATCACCTGTGTGGCTTTGGGATGCACCTGCGACGACGGCTGGGTGCCGGCCGAATAAACCTCCAGTTCCGGATCGAACGATTTTAAAAATCCCTCTGCCATCTGGCTGCGGCAGGAGTTGCCTGTGCATAAAATGAGTATTTTCTTTTTCATAGGAGATCCTGTTCAATTGTAAATCAATTTCTCGTTTTTTATTTTCTCTGTGTCCTCTGTGATCTCGGCGGTTAACTTTTCAGGGTCTATAAAATCTTTTTTTTGAAAAGAGTGAGAGTGAATCCATTTTCAAAGAGCGCCAAATACAAGACCTGAAAGCGTCGCCATCACAACCACGAGTATCACAAAGACCAGAGTTTTTTGAGTGCCGATCACGCCGCGGATCACCAGCATATTTGGCAGGGACAATGCCGGTCCTGCCAGCAGCAATGCCAGTGCCGGGCCTTTTCCCATGCCGCTGGCGAGCAGGCCTTGTAATATGGGTATTTCCGTGAGCGTGGCAAAATACATAAACGCTCCAATTACCGACGCAACCAAGTTGGCGGTGATGGAATTGCCGCCGACAAGTCCGTTTATCCATTGCGGAGGAATAATCCCCCGGCCGCCTTCTGGCGTGCCCAACAGAAAACCGGCAGCCAGAACACCCAATGCAAGTAACGGCAGGATCAATTTGGCAAAATCCCATGAAGCCATTAACCATTCTTTGGGTTCACCCTCGCTTTTATACAATACCACACTGGAAGCAGCGATCCCTGTCGAGAATGCCAGCAAAGGGTGGTCAGGAAACACCAGGCCCACCATCGCCACAAGTGCCGCCGCGATAATGACTTTAAGAGCTCTGATCTCGAGTATAAATATCAATGACAAGGCGAGAAAAGCGCCAAGGACGGCGGTGATCCACCATTTGTATTGCCAGATGGCATAAAACACCCCTTCTGATGTTTCAGGTCTGCCCCAGGTGGCACTGATTAAAAGCGCGATCAAAATACCAAAGTGCACGACAGTCTGCCACAAGGGGCGCTCGTGTTCTGTTCCCGGAATGACGAGTTTCTGTTTGTCGGTTTCTTCCTTGCGGTAAATAAATGCCATCATCAAGCCTATGACAATACTAAAGGATACTGCCCCAACCACACGGGCTATCCCCAATTCGATCCCCAGTACCCGGGCAGTAAGAATGATGGCCAGAATGTTGATCGCCGGACCCGAGTATAAAAAAGCGATGGCCGGACCCAGACCCGCCCCCCTTTTATAGATACTGGCAAAAATAGGCAGTATGGTACAAGAGCACACAGCCAAAATGGTGCCGGAAACCGAAGCCACCGAATAGGCCATCCATTGTTTTGCCTGGGCGCCAAAATATTTCATGACCGCGGCCTGGCTTATGAATACGCTGATGACACCGGCAATAAAAAAGGCAGGAATCAGGCACAGGATGACATGTTCACGTGCATACCATTTTAATAATCGCAGTGCTTCAAAAATCGCGTTTGTAAAAGTCGTTTTTTCCAGAGGTAAAAAATAGGCAAAAAGAAATAATCCTATCATCCAAAACAGGGTTTTGTATTCTTTTCCTGATTTCATTCATTTCCTTTTCGTTGTTTCGCCAAATAACGAATTAAATTGATAAAAATTTTTCAGATCCCACACACGTTGTTCCGATCGACGAGCCTTGCTTGTTGTGCATCCTTTTGATAAATCTCATCATCAAAGCTTTTATTTTGCAGAACAAGAAAAAGGGCTTGCACAACATCATCTTGAGAATCCCTGTTCAGATGATATTCGACCCACTTGTTGTCCTTGATATCAAAGATAAACCCGGCATTTCGCAAAATTGCCAGATGCTGCGACACTGTCGAAGTGGCCAATCCCAGGATTGCCCGAATTTCACAAACACATAACGGCCTCACCTCGAGCATTTTTAAAATGCGCAGCCGGCTTTTGTCTGCGAGTGCTTTGAATAGATCTGTTTTTTTCATCAACCCTCAGTACATTTCGTTCAATGACGAAATGTACAATATTATTACTTCAATGTCAAGACGCTATTGGCAAGAGAATCAATTCCAAGACATTACAACTTTTTTTAGGGGAGCGTAAATAGCCTTAATTACCTGCTCAGAGTGCACCCGATAATATTTCCTTTTGACATTCATCTTTTTCATCAGACGAGATCCCGGTGATTTGACTGGAAGAATTTATTTGTGATTCAATGTCCACATGGTTATATTTTATGATTCTCGGTCGTCTTGGCAATTACTCTGTTCTTTCTTTTTGCTTGCTTGGGTGAAAAATTGTGAATACCTTTATTTTATAGAGCCAGAAAAAATCTCTGGTTTTTCTTTTCTCTGTGACCCCGGTGGTTATCTTTAAGGATAGATAACATCTCTTTTAGACAAAAGTGATATGCTACACATTTTAAACCCTTAACCGCACCCCTTTATGACAGATCAACCTGACAAGACTCACGAATACTGGTCCGAGATTGTCAAAAATCATGCGAGCTCGGTAGAGAGTTTATGGCGCCGGCATATGAACTGGTTGTATTGCGAACTAACACGACGATTGCTTGCCGGCCTCAAATTCCAACGGTTATTGAAAACCGATCTCTATGACGAGGCCGTGAGTCCGAATGGCCTGCTCGGCATACTGCCGGTCGATGCCCGTGAGGTCATTGGAATGGATTATGCCGAACAAGTGGTTCGCAGGGCACAGTCCAACAATGTACCGAATATCCTGGTGACCGATATATTGGCCTCTGCGTTTCAGGATAACAGCTTTGACTGCGTTTTTTCCAATTCCACCCTGGATCATTTCAAGAGTCACAAGCTCCTCGAACAAAGCCTGCGGGAAATTTATCGTGTGCTCGAACCCGGTGGTCTGCTGCTCATTACCCTGGACAATGCCGGGAATCCGCTTTTATTCCTCCGCAACTGGTTGCCTTATACCGTACTACAATATTTGGGCATCATCCCCTATTATATGGGAAAGACCGTAAATCGAAAACAACTGCAAAGAATGCTCGAGCGGCTCGGATTTGAGGTCAAGGATCAGGTGCTGATGCTGCACGCCATGCGATTGATCGCCTTGAGACTTGCGGCACGGGTGGTCAGATCGAATTCAGCAACCAAAGAAACTGACTATCTGGAAAGACTCAAGCCCTTTGAAAAGATGGCGAATTGGCCGACAAGAGATTTGACAGGCCACTATGTGGCCATGACTGCCATAAAGAGGTGATACCCGATGTGTGGAATCTGCGGCATGGTATTTCACGATGCCAATACCCAACCGGATAAGGACCTGTTATCCGGCATGAATCAGACACTGGTGCATCGTGGACCTGACCAACAAGGCGTTTTTATTTCCTCCGGAATCGGTCTGGGAATTCAGAGACTGGCAATAATCGATCTGAATACGGGAGATCAACCCATCCGCAGCGAGAACGGCAAGATCGTGGTCGTTTGCAATGGCGAGATTTACAACGCTCCCGAATTGCGCGAGACACTCGCAGCAAAGGGACACGTCTTTAAATCGACCTCTGACGTGGAGGTGATCGTTCATCTCTATGAACAGGTTGGCCTGGCCTTTCTGGATCATTTGCGCGGGATGTTTGCCTTTGCGTTATGGGACGCTCATCAAAAACAGTTAATTTTGGCAAGAGACCGGTTTGGGATCAAACCCCTCTATTATGCATTGCTGCCCGATGCTCTATATTTTGCTTCCGAACAAAAAGCGCTCCTGGAAATCCCCGCACTGTCGCACAGAGTCGACACGAACGCTTTATCCGAGTTGATTACCCTCGGCTTTGTCGCCTCTCCCAGGACGCTGTTCGCTGATATCCGGCGGTTACCCCATGCACATTATTTATTGTTTGATCGCGGCCAAATACAAATCAAGCGCTACTGGTCTCTGAATCTTCTGCCGGATGAAAAATCAATTCCTGTCCATGACCTCGTCCGAATGATCGATGAAAAACTCTCAGAGTCTGTGCGCATCCATACCCGTAGCGATGTGCCGGTTGCCGCCTGGTTGAGCGGGGGGTTGGATTCCAGTGCGATCGTTTCCTATATGCTCAGCGACCGCACGGCCCCTCTCGATGTCTATTCATTGAGTTATGAAGATAAATCGGTCGATGAATTCGACCATCAGCGCACGCTATTAGACTATTCTGAATATGCAATAAATCCCCGCAAGGTGGTCTGTCGGGACCGGGATTTCCAATTGTTTCCACAGGCAATCTGGCATTGTGAAGATCCGTTTACTGCAGCTGCTGAAGTCTCGAGACTCGTACTCGCCCGTGCCAGCGGAACAGACTATAAGGTGGTTCTCACCGGTGAAGGAGCAGATGAAGTGTTTGCCGGTTATCCATGGTATGCTGCGGAAAAGCGGTTACGCTATTTCAATCTATTCCCTCTGTCCATCCGCCGTCTGGTCGCTCAGACACCCGGCTTGAAACAGCGTTTTCCCGGGGCAGCGCAGATCTTAGAGGGACCCGCTAAGATGGGGTACGCCAGATTTAGCCGGCTGATCGGTCCCATTCATGGTTATCCTCTTTTGCCCGGCCTGTTGTCCACTCGCTTACGCGAGGAAATGCAAAACAACTATGATCAACCCTTTGCACCGGAATACAGATCTGCCCTGCTCTCATTACAACACCTGGATATAAATTTGCGGCTCAGCGACTGTATTGTACAACATCTGGACCGCATGACCATGGCCTGTTCTCTGGAAGCACGCGTACCCTTTTTGGATCACGAGTTTGTGGAACTCTGCACGCAAATCCCCCTTGCACAACGATACCGCGTCGGCAAGGAAAAGTGGTTGTTAAGAGAAGCGGTCAGGAACAAAATCCCGGATGAGATCCGCATGCGCAAGAAATACAGCATGACCACGCCCTTTCAAAAATGGCTAAAGGGTGACCTGCCGGAATTTGCCCGGTTCATGTATTCACCCAAAATGATCGAAGAAAAGGGGTATTTTGATGCCAAAACCGTAAACGTGATGCTTAAAAATTATCGTGAAGGTAAAAATACCCATGCAAGGATCTTGATGGCGGTACTCGGGGTTCAGGTTTGGGATGAATTATTCATCCAGAGGAGAGCATTGCAATGATCCGTTATTCGTTATCCGACATGCTTTGGATGATGCGTTCACCGCTGGGACGTATACAGTTAAAAGAGGGTCTGTTTCAGTTTTTATTTCCGTTTTTCCGGTTTTTCGCGACGTATTATCGTCGCTTTTGGGTATCCGGTTGCCGCATCACGACGATTGTGGGCTCTTTTGGCAAAACGACCACCACACGCGCCATTGCGGTCGCACTGGATATCCGCTTGAAGCAGATTACAGAACGAAATTCATTGAGTCATGTCGCCCGATCGGTGTTGCGGATCTCTCGCAGCTCGAATCGTGCGGTTATAGAAGTCGGCATCGAGAAAAAAGGAGAAATGCAAAACTATACCCGGCTTGTCCGTCCCGATGTGGTGGTCGTCACCTCTATTGGCAGTGAACACAACCGTTCGTTAGGTGATCTGCCGGGTACCCGCCATGAAAAAGCGGATATGGTACGGGCGCTTAGCGCGGAGGGATGGGCTGTTCTGAACGGTGACGATCCCAATGTCACATGGATGAAAACGCAATGTAACGGCAATGTTTTGTTTTACGGATTCGCTCCATCCAATGATGTCCGGATCCTCGAGCACCGAATCGATTGGCCCAGAGGGATGCGCGTTCGGATATCGCTGAATGGCAAGGACTATTTCATCCGGACCCGGTTATGGGGGGAACACATGGTTTACCCGATCGCAGCAGCCGTGGCCACTGCCTCTATTTACAATATGGATATAGAGCAGGTCATCGACCGGCTTGCAACACTCGAACCCACCCAGGAGCGGCTTGCGGTTCAAAAGCTGGAGAACGAGATTTATCTACTCCGGGATGCATTCAAATCTTCGCCCGAAACCATTCACAGGGCATTAGATCTCGTAGAAAAGATACCGGCAAAACGAAAAATGATTGTCCTCGGTGAAATTTCTGAACCACCAGGCAGTCAGGGCCCGATATATCGCAGAGTCGGGGAGCGGCTTGCCGGACTATTCGAATATGTGGTGATCATTGGCAGTAACTTTCAACGTTACAGTACCGGTGCTGTGCATGCCGGCATGAAAAAAGAACAGCTGTATAATGCCGGCCGTAGCATCAAACTGGCCCTGCGGGCAATACAGGCCAAACTCGAACCCGGAGATGTGGTTCTGATCAAAGGCCGGTACGCCCAACGCATCGACCGTGTGGCCCTGGGCTTGATGGGGCGTCAAATCAAATGTATTCGTCAGTATTGTGATGTGCGCGCGCTCCATTGTGAAACCTGTCCCATGCTCGAAAACGGATGATCTCGAGAACGTGTCCGGAATCGTGGATTAGAATTTTAAAATCAAAGCAAAGTCACCAAGACGCTAAGAAAAGAACAAGTGGTTTTCATATTCTATTCAATAATGGCTTGCATATTTAAACCCCAAAAAGCGTTTATTAAATTCTTTAATCATAAAAGCTATTCTTTGCGGCCTTGTGTCTTTGCGCGAGGTTTAATAGCGATTTTTTCTATTTTGGACAAGAATGATTGACAACAGAATGTGAGGAAACCGTGATTTTTGACTATTTCGATCGCTACCTGGAACGTGTCCCTGTGCTTTACCCTTTTTATTTCAGGCATGCGGCCACATATAAACGCAACTATTGCCTGACCATGCATAAATTGGGGCTATTGAAACCCTGGTCTTTTGTGCAGTGGCTGGTCACCAACAAATGCAATTTCACCTGTCCGTTTTGCGAATCCTCATCCGGGAAACCCATGACCGATGAGCTGGACACCCGGGAAGCACGTCTTCTGCTCGATGATATGGCGGACATGGGGGTCAAGAGAGTGATTTTTTCCGGCGGCGAACCTTTTATGCGGGATGACATTCTGGAATTGATCGACTATAGCGTGGCAAAAGGAATAAAACCCGGCCTGGTGACGAATAGCTACTATATTCCGGAATTATGGGACGAGCTCAAGAAACACCGCTATTTTTTGCTGTTTACCAGCCTCGATGGCCCTCCCGGGGTTCATGAAAAGATCCGGGGGCGTCAGCATGCCTATGACCGCGTGATGACGGCTCTAGAGCTGTTCCATTCCATCAATACACCCTCGCGTCTGATCAATACAGCGGTGCATCCGGACAATTTTGAATGGTTACCCCAACTTGCCGAATCTGTGATCAAATCTCACGCCACGGAATGGCGGTTGTCCCCCATCACATCGGTGGGTCGGGCAGCTGATCAACCCGACTATGCCCTGAGCGGTGATCAGCAAAAATCTCTGCTCGAATTCATGGTCAAAATCCGGAAAACCTTTCCCACAGATCTGGGAGAATCGCATACCTATCTCAAACTTTTGGGGGGATACACCTTTGGCAAGCCGTTCTTTTGTGGTGCCGGGCTGACCCGCTGTGCGATCATGGCCAACGGAGACGTACTCGCCTGCCAGCAGGTCTATGATCCGGCCTATTCCGAGGGCAATGTACGTGAAAGACCTTTTTCTGAAATCTGGAAACACGAATTCAAATCCCTTCGGGGTCAACGCAGCTATGATTCGTGCAAAGGGTGCGAACACCTGTCCGCCTGCAGGTCTGGATGCTGGGCAGATATGGAAAATCATGGTGTGTGCCAGAAACCGGCCTGGGAGAATCTCTGACCATGCCCATCTCTGAACCCTTACATCCGGTTCCCCTGACCATGACCGGTTTGGTCAAACGCCTCCTGTTATTGCCGCGGTCGATGCAGTTGACGCACCTGGTCTTTTCACATGGCGAGAATGCGGTTCATTATATCGGCGAAGGAGAAAGTACCGGATATTTGACAGAATTGTTGGGAGAGTATCAGTCCCTGGAAAAGATTTCCTTACCGGAACTCTTGTTCAAAGGGTACAGATACCAAAACCGTATCGTGTTGCGACCCTTGATAGGCAAGAAAACAAGTGACCAGCGGACAGACGAACGAAGATCAGATGAACCAGATGCCCCTGTCGTTTTGGAGGTCAACCGCCTTTTGAGACGGTTCATACCTGCCCGTGTACCGGTCACCTTTTCATGGATTCGGCAAATTGCGCACCTGGATGATTATCGAAACCGTAAAAGCTATATCAATGGCGTATTCGGCCGCAAGGTAAGAAAGTATGGTTTCACGCACCGGGTAACGCAGGATAGCAAAGAGTTGAACCTCTTTTATCACAATGTGTATCTACCCTATATACAGTCCCGTTTCGGCCGCCAAAGCCACCCCCGCAGTCTAAAAATGCTGGACACACAGGTGCGTCATGGGTTTTTACTGCAGGTCTATGAGCAACAGCAATGTGTTGCTGCAGCGGTATGCCGGCGGATCCGCAGGCAGTTGATTGCCGTCGCCTTTGGGGTCGCACAGGATCATGATGACCATCTCAAGCGCGGTGCCTTGTCTGCGTGTTACTATTTTATATTTCAGCAGGCAGAACGTGAGGGGCTGGACAGTGTCGATCTGTTGCGCAGCCGTCCCCATAAAAATGACGGAGTATACGAACACAAGCGCCGTTGGGGAGCACACGCTTGTCGCGATCCCTGGCCACATACAGTGCTGGGAATCCTTCCTTCCGGAATCCTGCCTGCCCCCTTGCAAGGAGTGCTGGTCCATTCACAGCAAGGATTCACAGAGCTGTCTGCCTGATTGATGAACAGGCCACCTCTGTTCCGGAATCCCCTGGCGATGATCAAGTCCGAATTCGAACAGGCTTGTTTGCAATCGCAGAGTAATCATCTGTCGATTTCCAGCGGACGGACTGCAATGTTTTATTTGACGGAACAGGAATACAGTTTTCCCGGCTGCTTTAGTATTATCCTCATTTTTTCAATAAATGCAGCACAGCATCGGTTTTGGATCATCGCACGACCAGATTCATTCTGGCCAGTCCGGATACATCCTCGCCATCACTGACCTGCCAGCTGAACTGATCCTGACCCGTATATCCTTTATCCGGTGTATAATAGCGGTCATTGCCGCGGCCGCTCAATTCACCATGCTCTGGCGGGGAAACAATGGTGATGGTATACGGACCGGGCCCACCATCGGGATCATCATACAAAAGCTGGATATAAACGGTCGAATCCGCTTTGACGACCATTTGTTTGTTTTCTGCCACAGGGGCAATATTTCCACGCGCTATTTCACTCGTTGTTTTCTGTTGTACAAGGGATCTTTGCAGCTCAGCGATCGACCTGTCCGTGCGCTGTACAAACACAGCGACCTCATTGCCAAATCCACTGGGTTTGTGCCACAAGATTTCGCCTTTGATCTGGGAGGTATGTTTGCCATATTCTGTCTTTCCGCTTATACAATCGATCCATTTCAGAGTATATTCCCCTTTACCGGTCAAGTGCAACCCCAGATTGCGGGTAGAGGCGGACGAGTAGGCGATATAATCGAATGGGTCTGCAGCCAGCACATACATGGTTTCGCCGGCAGCGAGCGAGTCAGCAGGATGCATCATATTAAAGGTCGTGGATTCAAAAAACGAATACAGAGTCTTACAGTCCGTGAGCCATTCCGCAGGAGTGTCATCGATATTCATGCCCAATACCATGGAATAGGCACCGGCCATGGCAGCGGTCCAGTTTCTTTGGCGGATCTCGGTACGGTCATTGTTGGGCACACTGACATTGCCCTGCACCGCATCTTCGGACATGTTGAGGGAATAGCGGCCATTTGCCGTTTCCCAGGCCGTCAGCATCCAGTCGTGCAGATCTCCGACAGTGGTGACCCGCTCGCGGGAGGTCTGGATGGCGAATTGATCGATATGCGGGTCTTCGGCATGATAAAAAATATTTCCGCCCAGTTGATGCGCAGCAATGACATGATCGTGATCATCCGCTTCCCTGACCGCCCTGGCGATTTGGGAGATATGCTGTCTCCAGTGTTGCCCTATCTCCTGCCCTTCTTCCATAACACACCAGACGAGATTTTTGTGGTGTTCAAAGCGGTTGACCAGGGTTTGCACGAAAGATTTTTCATCGGGATTCAAGTTTCCATCGGCATCCAGAGCCCAGCCGAACTGATCCGCGATTTTGATGGCATCATCATAGATGAAAAAATAGATAATGATGCCGTTTTCATCCATAAGCGAGAACCACTCGTCCCATTGATCCAGAATCGCCGTATTCACGCCTCTCGCTGGATCCTGACCGATCCAGGGATTGTGTTTGTCATCGGGATAGACTTTGGGGTTATCCCGTGCACTCTTCCAGGCATCCCCTCCATGGGTGCGGACGGCGATCATATAGATACAGTTTCCTCCATGAGCTGCCAGTTTCTCGATCAGTTCTTCCTGATCGCCCTCACGCGTGCCATCCGGATTTCTATTACCCCGGTAGAGGAATCCTTCAGGATCACCGGGTCCGCAGATAAAGGCGGGATCAAGCCTGCCGTTGTTGTCATTATCACGATTGTAAACGAGCCAGGCCGGATTATGGGAATCCACAATGATTTGACCCGGCAAATAGACGGTGTCCTCATTTTTACCGCATCCTGCAAAAAAACTGCCGAGGATACAAAACAAACACAACAATTCGATTCGAGCCGGCACAATAATATCCTTTTTTATTTACATGGTCAATAGATCCATAGCACTATTTAAGATAGTGACAATGTAAAATATTTTGGGGAAATCTGAAATCCCTTTTCCGGATTTTTACAGATTATCTGAATCCGGAAAAAATCGCAGGATTTATTAAAGAGGACTTGCGAGAACTGGCAGCCTCGAACATTCCCGAAATAAAATTCAGGGTAACAAAATATGCAAATTTTATATCCCGCGTTATTTATGATAAAAAGTGGTATGACCCTCCGATCCAGACCATCCGAAACCCGCGATTATGTGGCAGATTCATCCAAAGGAGGAGCTCGTGCTAAAACCATTGAACACAGTTATCATTTTGCTCGTCATTTTTGTCAGCGTGCATGCCAAGCCCTATAAAGGTGCCGAACTCCGGACCAAAGAAGCATTCACATACGGACGGTTCCAGGTCAGATTAAAATATTCTCCTCTTGAAGGTGTGGTGTCGAGCTTTTTTACTTATCATGATCCCATTGGGCACTGGATCGAAAACTGGAATGAGATCGACATCGAAATATTGGGGCTGTATAAAGATGAGGCACAATTCAATACCATCCCCCGGACGCGTCAATCATGTCTTTAGCGCTGAAACCAAATTCAATCCTCATGATGAATTTCATACCTATGCTTTTGAATGGACCCCGGAATACATCGCATGGTTCATCGATGGCGTGGAAATTCACCGCCAAAGCGGAAACCATATCCGGCAATTGAACCGTGCACAAAAACTGATGATGAATATCTGGCCACCTCAATATATGGATTGGGTCGGAGAATTGAAATCCTATTATCTTCCTATATTCGCTTACTATGATTGGGTAGAATACTATGAATATACTCCCACGCAAACGACTACCATGTCCGCGCAACCGCGACTGGTGATGAAAAAATTGGAAAATTTGCCGTCATAAAATAGGACACAACCCTTCTTCAAGTAAGGATGGCGATAATGAGAACTGTTATAAAACTCTTGATTGTGCTGGTCGTTCTGGTGCAAATCTCTTTTGCCCAAGAGCCCTATCGGGTAGGTACCACGACAGCGAATTTCCTGGAAACTGGCTATTGTAGATTTGATCAGAGACAAATATCTTACCCAAGAAGCATATGACCGGGGATATGATCATATTCCGCAGATTCAGCATAACGCCAGAATGTGGCAGGACAACCTTGTGGCCATGTATCAAAGAAATCAATATCTGAAATCCAATGGCATGATGGATGAATTTAATCAAAATCCGGTCAAAGTCATCGACAAAATGCTGAATGACTATATCGACCAGCTTCAGCATAAATATTCTGAGCAGGTAGAAATCGACACAGAGTTATTCGAAGACATCAAGCTCATGCAAATAGATATGTTTGCGTTTAAAAAGTCAGCCCCCTACCCTATCGTCTCTCCGAGTTTTCCCATCCTGACAACAGATCACACACTGGATTATGGGGCCAAAATGACCAAAGGATCCAAATAATACGAACCAGTGACTTTTAATTTCTCCTTTCCGTTTCCTGTCATTATTCTTGAGCGGCTGTTACAGGGCTTTCGCGGGGCAGCATCTCGTCCCGCATGGCAGTATGATAAACAAAGGTGGCCACAATGGCAGCGGCTTGCTTTACATCATCTTTGATAACTTTTTCAAAAACATCCAGATGAGTATGCCAGGTCTTGGTGCCATAATCCAAAGGATCCTGGATAAACTGAAATCCGGGCAATCCTACCCAGTTGAAGGGAATGTGATCGGTGCCGCTGGTATTTTTTGCGGTCACTGTGCCGGCCCCCAGATAGGCAAAGGGTTCGAGGTAGGCAGAAAAAATCGGACGCACCATTTCATTGCCCTGCAGATAAATTCCTCTTAGTTTTCCTCCGCCGTTATCGATATTAAAATAGGCAGAAAGCAACTCATGTTCCGGCCCGAGTTCCATGGTTTCAGGATCGCCAAAATGTTTTTTTACATATCCTCTGGAACCGAGATATCCCTGTTCTTCCCCTCCCCATAATGCCAGACGGATGGTTCGACGTGGTTTGACCTCTAATTTTTTGAGAATACGAACCGCTTCCATCATGATCGCACATCCGGAAGCATTATCAGTGGCGCCGGTCCCGGCGTGCCAGGAGTCCAGATGCCCCCCGAGCATCACGACCTGATTTTTCAGTTTGCGGTCTGTACCGGCAATTTCGGCAATGACATTTTGACCGATGGTATCGGGATGCGTCGTGGTCTGTACATTCAGTTTCAAGTTGATATCAACACCTTTTTCCAGCATTCGTTGCAACCGCTTGCCCTGTTCCTGACTGACCACGACCCAGGGATAAGAATCGGGTTCCTGTTCGTACCATCGGCTGGGTGTGGAAACCTGGATGACACCATCCTTGAGCGGGCTAACCGAGATCATGGCGGCAATCTGTTCGTTTTTGAAAAATCTGAGAATATCATAAAACTCTTTTTCTCGCTGTTTTCTCTGATCGCTTTTGGGTGTATAATGATCGGGCCGGCCGGGATCGATGGCTGCGGCCTGTTGCTCGAGATAATCCTCGTCATGCCTGAACGGCCGGGTTTCCGAATACCATGACTCATTAAAATAGGGATTGAGTATCAGAGCATTTTCCAGCTCGCTTTTATATGCCAGACTGTCAAAAGGTTCATCAAAGTCAATGGGGATCACCACAGGCTTGCCTGTAATGTCTCCGTTTGTTCCGGGTGACCATGCCATGGGATAAGCCAAAACAGGCACATAAAAGGGATCGGTCATCTCTAGAGACACTTTTTCAAATGACCAGCCCGGACGGCAAGATCCCCACGGTTCCAGCCTGGCATCGAGACCCCATTCTTCCAGAGTCTCTACACACCATTGTGCAGCTGCTTTGTAATTGGGCGAATTGGTGAGGCGAGGACCATGGACATCGGTCAGGTAACTCAGTGTTTCCATCAGTTGAGAATTTTGAAAAGCTTGGATTTTGATCCTTGCCACCATCATTTCGTCTACAGATTCTTTGGCGACCAAAAGATGGAACAGGGCACATACCACACATATGACAGTCCATAGGAATCGTATCATCTCGATCTTCCTTTGCGATTTTGTAAAATAGAAAAACAGAAAACAATTTTAGATATGCTCAGGATATATTGGTGAGAAGCGCCATACAAGAGCATGAATATCTCGATTTTTTATGATAAAACCAAGTATGATTTTCAAGAAAAAATCCTGCCAAGTGTGTCTAGTTGAGGAATAACCTATTCTCCATTCATTATGAAATGATTTGATTCGTATTTACGTTTGAAAAAGTGACCGGCCACGATATGATTCGAAAAATCAAATCAATTAAACCGGTCAAGGAATGGGACGTATTCATCACAACAATCTTGCAATGAAATTAACGTTTCTGGGCAATCAGGGAGTGATCATTCATGTTCAAAGACCGAATCGATGCAGGACAACAGCTGGCCGAAGCACTGGATGAGTATAAAGAACAATCCGATACCATTGTGCTGGCGATTCCACGGGGAGGAATTATTCTCGGTGTGGAAATCGCCAATGCTCTGAACATCGAGTTTTCTATTTTAATCAGCCGCAAACTCCCTCTGCCTTTGAATCCCGAATCGGGATTCGGAGCACTGGCTGAAGACGGCAGTCTTTATCTGCATCCGCAAGCTCGACTGTGGGTCTCTGAAGAACAAATCGATGAGACCATCGAGTCACAAAAAAAGGTCATCAAAGAACGGATAGAGACCTTGCGAGAGAATAAATCCCTTCCATCGCTGGAAGAAAAGACGGTTATCCTGGTCGATGACGGAATCGCTATGGGCTCGACCATGGAAGCAGCCACCCGAATGTGCCGGCTGAAACGAGTTAAGAAAATTGTTGTCGCAGTTCCTGTCGCCAGCCCCAGAGCGATGCACAGATTTTATGAATTGTCCGATGATTTGATTGTTCTCGAAAGTCCTCCTGACTTTAGAGCGGTTGCAGAGGTTTATCAGAATTGGTGGGATGTGTCAGATCATGAAGCATTGCAAGCCATGAAAAAGATAAAACCGGGAAATTAAGTGTGCCAAACCACCCTCTTTTATCCCTTGGCCGCGGCATTCAGCGCTGCCAGCGTTGCGAACACTCGGAGCCTTTCTTTTTTTTATTCGAAAAACTATAAACCGTCGTAATTGTCCGGACTCATTCGGGCGGCCATACGATTTTGCCATGATCTCTTGGCAACCAGGCAATATAGTCTGTGCCTATGGCACGCGTATTTTCAGCCAGCTGCTTGTAGGCGTCTGTTAACATAAAGTCGGGTATTTCCAAAGAAAAGGGATGTTCAAAAGAGCGCAACCGTTTTTCGAGTTCACTTTTTAGTGTTTTTAACATCTCATGATGTTTTGGATCATCGATCAGATTGATCTGCTCATAAGGATCATTTTCGAGGTCATATAATTGATCAGGATCGAAATAGTGGGGATAATGGGTCAAGGCAATTTGCGAGTGTGCCTGTTTGAAAACATCGAGATGATTGGGTGCATGGCGGCTCGTTCCGGTTTTCATTTGCTCGATCGAATTTTGTGGAGGTCGAAAAACAATATACTTGAACCGTCCATCGCTTATGGCTCGGGTATACCCTGATTCCAGATAGATGAATTTATGTGCAGGCTGATCGAGCAATACCGTTTCCAGGATACTTTTTCCATCAAGCAAAAGATTCTCTTTGACATTCAGGCCGGCAGCATACAAAAAGCTCGGAAACAAATCGATGCTTTGCACCATCTCTTTACAAATCTTTTCCCCGGGAAACCGTTGCGGCCATGTCATCAGCATGGGAACGTGATTGCCTTTTTCATAACAGGTGGCTTTGCCCGGTTCAGTATTATGATCCGCCACAAAGGCAACCAGAGTATTGTTCGCGATCCCCAGTTCATCCAGGGTATCCAGAATGATACCGACATGGTGATCCAGTTCCATCATTCCGGCATATTTGTGATGCAGATATTGGGGAATTTGGGAAAGCTTTTGTTTGATCTCATCGACAGGAGGTCTGAATTTTTCGACTTGGGGAACAAACCCCTCTAGTGTATAGCGATGGTCTTTTTCCAGAGATTCTGCATGGTGAGGACCATGCACAGCTGTGGTTGCAGCATAGAGAAAAAACGGCTTTTGGTCTCGAGCTGCTTCTCGGATAAAATCCACCGATCCCCTGGTGATCCAGGGAAAATTATGGTAACGCAATTGCTTGACTGGAAACATGTCGAAATTATCCCAGGAAACGCTCAATGCCTGGTCAAATCCTGCATCATGGCAGACCCGGTCGGCAACGATCTTTTGATGTTGTTGCAATTTTTTCTGTACATCCTCATCAGCGGGATCGGCGTCGGCCGGTAATTCTGGAAGCTCTTTTTCTACGGATTCGGGAAGCTTGCCTACGTGCCACTTGCCTGTCATTCCTGTAAGATAACCGTTTTTGGATAATTCACTTGCAATGGTCGGCAATGAAGACGTCAGCCAGGTATTCCAGGCGATTGAATAGGGGGTATCCGGAGGAAAAGACTCTAAAAACTCTTTATGCTCACATCGCCCCGGATATTTACCTGACAGAACACTGAACCTGCTCGGAGTACACATGGGAGCTGCGGTATAAGCTCGAGTAAATCGAACCCCACTCCCAGCCAGACGATCCAGATTTGGGGTTGAAATCTCTCCTCCATTACAACTCAGATACTCCGGTGCCAGCTCATCAGAGAACAAAAGGATGATATTGGGTTTTCGTTGCTGAGCGCATTGGCTGAAAGGCAAAGCAAAGCTAGCTGCACTCAATGCAGCTGTACGCATAAAGCCACGGCGGGAAATCTTCATCTGTTATCCTCCAAAACAGTTCCTGTTCAAAGCGATATGTGAACATAATGATTTTTTTCAAAAGAATAAAGAGAGAGAATCGCAGGATGCAAAGCGAGAAGGATCAAATGTGAGGAATACAACCAGAATGTCGGCTGTGACATTCTGGCTGCAAATGTCGGGTCAGGAAGCGGTTTCCGAGGTGATCTCGGCTTTTTCCATAATGATTTCATAAAAATATCCAGAGCCAAAATCCTTGTCCACAGCAATGGTACCGACAGCAACAATGATATCGCCAACCTGAGGTAATTCATCAGAGGTGACCGTCAGGTCAAATTTGCCATCACTGGATGTACCATCCTGTAGGTGTATCCAATTCCGTCCCATAATCATAGTATTGATTTTTGTGACTTTGCCGCGAACCGTGACGTTTTGGCCGGCGAATTTCTGTGGTGTTGAATAAAGCTCACCGATCGTCACGCCTCCTTGTGCAGGATCCACATCGACAGCTTCCGCTTTTGGTTTATTCATCTGCCCATGCGGAGGCATCTGCATGGCTCCTGTCTCGAACATTTCAGGGCTCTCTGCCAGGCGATCCACAAAATAGATATTGTCAAAGGTTCTTTGTAATTCTTTGCTCTCGAAATTATTCATTTGCATGGCCTCGGCAAAATACAAAACAGAGCCTTTTGCAAATTCACCTCTGCTAGTGGCAATCCAGTACTCCTGATCATCTTCTTTTACCTGCAAATAGCTATAAGAAGGAGCCTGAACAACCTCTTGCACGACAACCTTTCGTGCGCTGTGTGTGGCAGCATCCCCGGTTTCATCGGGTTGGGGGTTGTCTCCACATCCCACAAGGAGACCTGCTATCATGGCAATAAATAACAACCGCTTTAATATCATAATTTGTCCTTTCCAAGAACTCTGGTTCAAACGTTTTATTATAAAAACAAGATCCATACTGTGATTAAACCCCTGACTAGAAGCAAAAATTCGAAAATCTTTTCAAGAAAAGATCTGGGTCTATAATACATCTTTGATTGATAAAGTTCAACCCATAAATGGAAGATAAACAGTTCTTGCCGCAGGACACGGATAATAAGCGATGGGTTGGCTTTTAGTTCAATTTGGTTTCTTCCATTGCCTTTTCATTTACAACCAAACCCATTCCAGGTTCCTGGGGTATAGACAAGTAACCATCCTTGTATTCGAAATAATTCTCAAAAAGGTGATTTAAACCCAGTTCAGGACGTTTACCCGCATATTCTTGAACCCTGGCGGCATTGGGGATAGAGGCAATCAATTGTAAACTTGCAGCAGTAGCCAGCATTGGACGGGTATTGTGTGTCATAATGGTTTTATCGAACGCATGAGCCATCGCGGCGATTTTTCTGTTTTCGGAAAACCCGGCACACTTTATACAATCTGCGTTAATGATATCTACTTTGCCGATCAGCATCAAATCCCTCATTTGCCATTTATTGAATTCATGCTCACCAGCCATCACGGGAATGTCCAAAGCCTCTACAACCTGACAAAGGCCAGGGTAGTTATGATATGAGACAGGCTCTTCTACAGCAGCGATATTAAAGTGTTCATACAGTTTTTTTGCTACAGTGATCGCTTTTGCGGGGGTATACCCATTGTTAAAATCTACAAACAATTCAATTTCGTCGCCGATCACCTTCCTGATCTCCTTGACAATATCGTATGTAGGGTCGGGATCAGGATCCACATTTAGCTGTCTGATTTGCATCCTCGCTTTGATGGTTTTATATCCCTGATCTACATACTCTGCAGCAGTCGCTGCCATTTCCGCAGGATTTTTTTGACCATACTTCCCTCCACTTCTTCCAAAACTGCCATATACACGGACCTTATCGATACGACTCGCCCCACTGATTTTATGAACCGGCAAATTGAGAATTTTACCTTTCAAATCCCACAGAGCATTATCCACACCGGCAATAGCACCAGGTAACAAGCCGGTCGTTCCCGCATCTTCTCCTTTGAAATACATCTGCATCCAAAGGTATTCGGTATCAAAAGGATCGTGACCGATCACCAATTCTTTACAAATTTCATTAATTACAGCTGCAATCAACTCGGGATGATCATGATCGCCTTCGCCCCAACCACTGATCCCTGCATTCGTCTCAATTTTTACAAAAGTCGCTTTTCGGAAAACATAGGGTTTGACATTTGTAATTTTTATACCAGTGGGCTCAATATTAGCAGGTTGGCGTCCATACAAATTCTGATGAACAGCGCATGCGCCAGCCATGCCCAGTATAGAATTTTTTATTAGACTGCGTCTCGAAATCATGGTCTACTCCAGGGTTTGATGATCCAATTGTTTGTAAAACATCAAAGATGATGGTTCGATCGAATTATATTATAAGCACTATTTAGTGTATGGTATTCATTTCTATTATGCAAGCATATTTAAATATTTGCTGTTTTTTTTACAAATTTGATCACTGCTGTCCAAAATAAATGAGTATACCTTCGTTTCCTCTTGTATTCAAGTGCTTTTTGGATTTACAAAAACAAGGATGTCGAAAGCAGGTTCCATTTACCTTTCCCGGAACAAGAACGCAGATATCATAAAGACAAAGAAAACAAAAAATTAAACACATTTTTAAGGATTAAGAGAATAGATGGTGCTGTTTGCTTTTTATTTTTGTAGAATTCCTTTCTCGGCGTTCTCTGCGATTTCTCTGTGTCCTCTGCGTTGATCTTTTTTGTCTATTTTGGACGAGTGAAATTTGATATCAGAGTTGTTATCTCTGAACAGTCATAACCATCGTATCGCTGTTCCTTCTTGATGTCAGGCGGCAAAACACAGGTCCACTGGCCAGCGAGTCATTAGACCATCGGATCTGATGAACGCCACGAGGAAACCATTGATTGACAGGTATGGCGATCATTTGGCCATTGAGGTTGTATAAACGGATTTCCACCTGGCCCGCAGCAGGAAGAACAAAAGAAATAGTCGTTGCACGATGAAAAGGATTGGGAAAATTTTGCAAGAGCCGTGGCTTGTCAGATTGATCATGCCGGGCGTGGTTGATACTGGTTTGTATCTGACTGATCTCGAAATGAACTTTGCCTGAATCGACTGCCAAGGTAATAAATCGGTCGGTTCTTTCCAAAGGAGGTGCGATGGTGCCATTAATGCGGACATATGATATTCCCGGATGTATAAATTTTACCTGTCCTCCACCCGAGATCAGCCATCCCTCCAGTCCGCTCATATAGGCGGTAAAAGTCGAGTCGCTTTCTATTCCTGTGATGCCATTGATCAAAAATTGACGGCTCTGTCTGAAAAAACAGGTTTGAATCCAGTTGGCTTGATTGCGGTAAAAAGCAAACCTGCCCCTGAACTGAACTTGTTCATACTGCACGAGTGAATCATTATCGCTGGTCAATATCACATCCGTAATATCGGAAGAATGAGATAAAAGGGCCCCTTCGGCATTGGCCAGGTTCACGGATTTGATCTTCAAGGGACGCTGCCAATCGGCATAAGGGATCAAAAGCGTTGCAAAGTTTCTCTGACGCCGGCCATCAGCAGGTATATAGCTGGAATATAAATATCGCCCCATAAAGCGACTGCACTCCTCATACGACCCTAGATAACCTGTCCTGATTTCTGTGCAATCCGGCGTGCTGACCTGATAAAGTCCAAGATAAACAGATGGATCGCGCGGGTTGCATGTTTGAATGGACCACAAATAGTGTCGTTTTTCTTTAATTACTGCAGGCGGTTGAGATGAATTGGGATGAAGCGAGATATTGAATACCGGATCTTTTCCCCAAGCAGGTCCGGCCGTCACCTGGTCATGGATTAAAAAATAACCCGTCACCTGATGCTGTGGATGAATCAGGATGAGGTCCCGTTGATGATGGCCATCCTGAATGGCCTCCCCTGAAGAACCGCTGGCATATTCCAATTCCGGCGTCATCATCCAATCTGTAATTCCCCCCCCACGAAAGGAGTGATGATTGGATCCGTTGATGGAAACCGTGTTGGATGCTTCGGCAGTATCATGTAACCACTGCCATAATACCGGATCGGGATTTCCCCAGCCATCATACCCTGAATTGCGCAAAACATGAGCACCATAGGCTGCGATATGAATGGCATTGGCCTCTGGATGCGTATGACTGGAAAGTCGTGTATCGATATTCCACAGCACACCGGCCAGGGCATCGCGGGAACTCGATTCTTCCATCAACCATGCGCCCCCATTGGAAAAAATACGGCTCCCGGGTCTCTCGGGTGTAAAGGGTTTGGAATCGAACAAAATATAATGCAACAGATCGCCCTGCAAATCGTCATCTGTCAGAGGACCGATAAACCAGGATGCATAGGCCTTTGCTCGTTGCGAAAAGCGTCCTGCCCTGAGAGCAGAAAGATCCCAGCGATCAAGGGTTTTTCCCGGGGGTGAATCTCCGAATGTATATGACCGGTTAAACGGAGTCATGGCATAACCGAAAAACCACTCGTAAAGATTGATCAATTTCGGATTCGAGTAAAATTCGTTATAGCCCTGGAGTTCGCAGATATCCATAAATATTTTTTTCTGGATACGATTGTCCAAATAGAGCCGGTTATGAGCATAGCCGGGACCGGTCGCATAAATTCCATCCTCTGTTGTGAGGTCGAGGATGTAATTCTTGTATAATGTTTTTAAAGAATCAAAACGGTCGCTGGTGCCGTTATGATAGAGCTCTTTGATCCCTTTGACCGAGTATTCGCTTGCAAACCAGTTCGGTTCATGACGATCGGCCAAATCATCGCAAATCTCCTCCAGGGTTTGCCTGACATCTGGATTCAGGATATGATACATGACATCGAGCGCCAGATAGGTCATAAACACAGCATGTCCGGGAGTGACACTGGCAGAATGACCGTCGAGCTGTGCGCGTTGTAAAGCAAGATATTCCATGGCTGGCAAGAGCTGGGATTCTATTCTGTCGGCATAAAAACGGCCATTTACACGGTCGAGTATGCTTGCAAGTGCACATGAACTGGCTATGGTCGGGATCGTTTGATAGCAGAGCACATCAAACGAATCATCGGGCAGAAAATTTTCAAACCTCGCCGCCTCGAGGGCCTTTTGTTTCATCACAGACCAGGGCCAGCGAGCGGATTTTTCGACCAGATGGGGAAGCTCGGAACTCTTGACAATGATATGAGGATGGTCCACACTGCCGGACAAAACACTGTGCAGACAAAGGATAAATACCGCAACCCGAAAGAATTGTCGTTGTTCATTAAAAATCAAAGCATCTCTCTTGAGAATAGATGAAAAATATATGGATAGTGCTTTGGAAAAGATGGTCGTCCAGGAGTGAATGGTTTAAAATACCAACATCATGAACGAGAACAGTTATTCCCGGAACAAAACCTGCATCCCAGGCAGCTCGTTTCAGTATCCTTGCTGAAAAGCTGGTAAAAGAGTATTTTCCGTTGCATTCAGATATATATTTACCTAACTTTCCTTCTCGCAGCCTGGTCAAATGCATTTCTGGTCAAGGTCTCTTTAGCGACCGTTTAATGAAAGGAGATCCCTTATGAGCGAGTATTCACGCAGGCAATTTTTGCAGCATGCGACATCCAGTCTGGCAGCGTCATCGGTTTTGTCCGCTCCCATGACTGCGTGGGGTCAGCAAAAGGGAGAGCGGCCTCGATCGGGTCCTGAAACGGTCTCTGTTGTCAACCCCCGCAACCGGGTGCCTCTGAGTTTTATCATCGACGATTCCACCGCCCTGGTCAACATGGCCTATTTTGGGATTCCGCAATTCGGATATGTCTTTCCCGAACGCTACAAACAGCCCTGGCGCAGCCTGCCCCGGGAAATTCCCGACGCTTTTGTGCGCAAATTCGGTGAATGGTGTCATGAAAAGGGTGTCAAAGGCAAATACAGCATGGTGCCCTACCCTGCTTGTGTGGGATGGCTGGATCGCGAACTGCCTGGCTGGACCAAGCAGGAGCTGGACCAGAGTCTGGACCTGGTTCGTACGCTGATGATGCCTGACTGGGATATCCATCCTGAAATGGTCTCTCACACCCGGGTCATCGACACCAAAACCGGCAGGCCGTACGAAGAGTATACTGCCGAATATATGGAAAACTGGGAATGGACCACTGGCCGGTCTGTGGATGAAATTGCCGATTATTTGAGTTATGCTTTGAACATTTTGAAAAATGTGGATCTGCCCTGTGAAGGGATCACCACACCTGGCGGATTTGGCAACAAGGCGTTGCCCGAGCTGGCTCAGGCCACTCTGGAATCGTGCCGTGATGTATTCAATGCGGAAATTCCCCACTATTTTCGTCATCTTTATACCGATGACACCAGTGTGGCACCGCGTGTGGAATATGCTGCAGATCTGGATACCGATCATCCCCGCTGTGTCGTCTCGATCATCGGGTGCACCGGGGACTGGTTTGGCGGCTGGGATGGGCTCAATCCCGGTTCTGTCGATCGACTCATCGGCGAGGATCTCGAATCCGGTCGATTGCCCGAGGTCATCCGTCGCGGCGAACCCGCCATCATGGTCTGCCACTGGCCCGGCATCTATTACAACGGTGAGGAACTGGGATTCGATATTTTCAAACAAGCGGTAGCCCGGCTGCATCAGGGCTATGATCATCTCATCTGGATGAAACTCTCTGAAATCTCCCGCTATTGGGCGGCCAGAGAGCTGACAGAGATCGCTTTAAAAGACGACCGTATCCTTCTCAAAGCACCCTTTGCATGTCCTGATTTTACTTTGCAAATGGCCGGTACAGAAGGAACCGGGTTTAATGTGATACACCGTGGCAAGTCACATTCTCTTACACGGCAAGAGAATCCCAAAAAAATAACGAGCGGTCAATGGAGTCATGCCGGGAATCAAACGCTGATTTGTTTTCAGCTCTTAAAAGGCAAAACCGAGCTGGAATTTCAGAGGTCCTGACGCTGACAAAAATACTACCCCTGCAGGGTTGAATTAAGAATGAAAAAGTGAGAATGAATTTTATTCTCAATTCTTCATTCTTAATTCAAAGCTATACCGTATCATAAAGCGGGTTAGAGTTAGAGTGCCTGCTCGGGATCTCCAGAATGCTGTTTTATTTCTTTTCGAACCATCGCAAATAGTCAGTCAGGAATCGCAAGCCAAACGAGGTGGCGATATCGCGGTTGACGATCCAGACCTGATCGTGAATAAAGCGTACACGGGTTTCAAAAAATCCACCGGCCAGGTTCACATCCGGATGATTTGCCGGATATTGATTGGCCAACAACCAGTCCACCGATTTTTCAATGTTTTCCTCAAACTCTTCGCCCACACCATATTGCAGCAAACGCAGCCATAGCATGCCGGTAAAGGCCACAGCAGAGCCACAAATAGATTTGCGGTTGATCTTGCCGGACACATAGTTTTTATAATAAAACGTGCCATCCCCTTGCTGATATCGCGTGTAAAACCTGGCCGTTTTCAGGGCGGCATCCAGATAAGCCTTGTTTTGAGTGAGCTCATACCCTTCCAAGAGGGATTCTGCATACCAGAGATTAAAGCGCGGATGAAAATAGCCGCTTTCCTTGTCATTGGGCATAAAATCCATCCACAATCCATACTCATCCTGATAATCCACAAGGGCGTCACAGAGCTGGACAAAGATATCGCGGTATTTTTCATTGCCGGTATGTTCATACATGTCTTTAAAGAGCGATCCCTCATTGTTGGGCCGGGCCACATCAAAGAGTTGTTGATTTTCTTTATCCGGCCAAAACGGACTCCAGTCTTTCAGCACCTCGCCTGTCCGGGCATCGATATTATCATAGAACACCCGTTTTTCCGGCACCCACATGTGTTCCAGCATCCAGGCTCCGGCCTCGGTGGCCACATCGGCATAGTGATCATTGTCTGTCACCTTGGCGAGCTCAAAGAGCCCGGCTGAGCCATCCGAAACCGTCGCAAAGACGATATAGGGGATCTGGTCGCCATGGATGGCATTGAGCATGCCCGTTAATTTGGGATGATCTTTGATCTGTAAAGAGGTCCACCAGTCGCCGGCAGCTTTGGCGGCCTCGAGATAGAGCGGCTCCTGTGTAATGCGGTACGCCTCTACCAGGCCATAGATCACCTGTCCGGTATGCCAGGCCGGTTCGTAATCATACCAGCGACCATTGATGATGTGATAATCGCATCTGGATTTACCTTCCTCATCCAGCAAGACCTCGCTGCTGTACTGTGCAGCCTCATTGATCGCCTTGATAATCGCAGCCTTGCGGGTCAAACCGCTTTGAGCAAACACCACAACAAATCCGCTCAAAAAAAGGATAGCAATCATTGTGCGAATAAACCTTTTATTGATCTTCATATGCTCCTCATTTTTTTTATGTGTCTGATAGTATCTACGACAAAGGACACCAATTTAAAACAAAAGTAATCTCACTCTTGTCCAAAAATAGATTTAATATATCCTGAAAAAAATCCACAGAGTTCAGAGGAAAACAGCAAAAATACAAGCCAGAAACTTATTCTGACTCGATAAAATTAAGGTGTCAACAGTATACACCAAAGCAAGCAAAAACAAAGAATAGAATTTGTTTCTTAAAAAATTTTTAATTGCAACTAAATGATGGTGCAATATCTTTTATTTTTTTCAAGATTTTATTCTCCGTGATCTCTGTGTGCTCTGTGGTGAATTCTATTGACCTGTTTTAGAAAATATTTGCAAGGACTTTAATTTTCAATTTAAAAATCTGCTTTTTCTAACTATTTTGGACAACAGTAAAGTAACCTATATTATCGTCTTTTAATTCTTTTTCTTCGTGGTTTTGGTGACCTTGTGGATCATGAACTTTAAAGCACCTGCTTGAAAAAAGGATCTCAATGGATAATCGTCACTCTATTGATCAGAATGGCTTGTAACCATTTGTGGGATGATATAGTGAAATCCCTGATTTTCCACTTGCTGATCCAACAGTCTGAACATAAATCCCCAGTTCCCGCGGCCCTGGTCGATTTTCAGGAGCAGCCGGTTTTCTCCTTTTTGCAGATCGAGCTTTACCGAGTCATCATCAGCCTGAGCGAATCGCAGTTCGTGGTGTTCAAAGACCTTTTTATCGTTCAAAAAAACTTTGATCCCGTCATTGCTGCCCAGTCCCGCCTGAACCGTCATGTTTGCTGGGGCCGTTATCGTGCAATAGGCATAAGCGACAACGCGTTCAGTTTGGTCGAAAAAACCCTCAAGATCGATCTCATCTCCCAGAGGGGTCGTATGAGGGGTCCAGGTCACTGCAGACCCATCGGGCAATTCAATGCTTTCGCCCTCTTTAGGTTCTGCACGAGTCTCTCCACCCATAGACAATAAATAGTCGGTATCGAATCCCACACAGTTACCGGGTGCATGGGAAGGCAAGCCGGAGACCTTTTTGGGATTGGGAAAACTACCGCATAACAGCCAGGTTTGGAAAAAAGGATCGGACAATTCGCGGATATCCAGCCGAACCGTAAGAGGGGCCGGCAGGGCATATCCCTTGTCGAATTGATCAAGGGCTTCCTGCAACAGTTCATATACATGAACATAATCTCTTTGAACCGCGGTAAATTTTTCCTGTACGAGACGCAAGGCATGTTCGTGGTTTTCCTGACGCCATAGATAATCAAAGTCTTCTCCCAGACGCTGCCAGCGGGTTTGCAGGAAACGGACATTCCATATGAGGTCAGTCAGCAGATGCCGGGTCACTGCAAGATCATTTTGCTGCAGGCAGGCTGCCCGGTATTTTTGAGCCATTGTCAATAATCCGTCCCGTACATCTGCCATATAGATCAACTGATTGCAGGCATAGTTGAGAAATTCGAGATCCGTTTGATATCGCTCAATATCGAGTGTGTCGAGAATTTCAAGAACTTGTGCAGCCTGAGACTTTATGGTTGGCCAATTGCCAGATGCTATCCTGGCCTGCACGCCTCTTTCAGGGAACAACGATTGCCAGAATACCGTTGCTTCCATGTTTTGCAACTCGCCAAATTTATCCAGTTCATCGACCAGAGTCATCGCTTGTGCGAGCCTGCCAGAGTCATCTCCATAGCACACATCAGAAAATCGAGCATCAAAGGTCGATTCCTGGTCGTTCATGGAATGCCAGCTCTGATCTGCAGCCCAGCTCAGGCCATACCAGTTATTGGAGAAAAAGTTAATGCCCCAGTCATCCCAGGTGGTGGTGAGAACACCCATAGCCTTTGCGTCGATGCCGTCACGGATAAAGTGTTTGATATTGATTTGGCTGCCGGAAAAATCCGGATAGATCTTGCGCCAGCAATTGATTCCCGGCGTGACGATCATATCAAAGCCGTGGCGTTGATACGGCTCGAGCATTTCTGAGAATGATTCGCGGGCACTATAATCCCAGGGCAACAAAATGATATCTTTATCTAAAAGTGAGAAAATCTCCGGATAATGGAGAGGCATATCACCGGCCACGACGATTCGCTTGTCGTATTTGGCCAGCTCATCGCGAATCCAGTTGATGTGATCGCTGAACACCCTTGCTTCTCCCCTTTCCTGCACCATGGTTTTACTGGCCCCTTTACCCAGGGCCCACAGTTCATCGCCCAGGACCAGAAAATAATCCGACGAGAATGCCGGTGCCAGCTCAGAATAGATATCGGCAAGCAGTTCATAGGATTCCGGAAAAGCGGGCGACAACATGGAGCCCAACTCGCCAAGAGCTTCATATTGCGGATATGAGAGTATTTTTTCAAAGTGGCCAAAAGACTGAAAGCAGCCCATGAGATCGATGTGATATTGCCGGGCATAAGCAGATAACTCGTGGATCTCATCGGGAGACAAAGCACCCGGCGGTGCAAAAAAGGGATGTTTTTCGAGTCTGACCACATTTTCGATATAGTAGGTCAGGGCATTGATTTTCATTTCGGCCAGCCGGCGGATATTCTCTTTAAAATAATCCATCGTGGGTATGGGACCGCGGCTGATATCATCGAGGATGGCACGAATGGGCATATCCGGCCAGTCCACGATCTCGAGGCACGGTATCGCATTTTCATGGGTATGACCGCGGATGATCTGCTTGAGGGTTTGTACGGCATAAAAGAGTCCGGCCTGCCCGGAGGAGGACATGATAATTTTGTCCTGGTGTATAACCAAGCGATAGCTTTCCGGCCCTTTGGATGCGAGCTCATCATTCCGTTGCAGCGCAATTTCGGCTTGGCCGGTTCTTACAACAGAGGGAGATGACCCCGTTAGGGTTTCGATTTCATTTGCGAGTTGCCGGGCAGCAAACGAATCCGAATCATCCTGGATTTTGATCCGGCAGGATTGGGTAAAAAGAAATTCTCCCCCGATCTCTTTAACCTCTTGTGGGTAGGGTATCAAATGCAGAGTTTGAGAGAATGCCAGAGAGATGCAGCCCAATATAAAGACAGATAAAAATGGTAAACGGTTCATAGTTTCCTCAACAAATCAAATCCAGCCTAAAAGATCCACGAGATACATAAAGGACACAAATCTATAATTCAGGTCAATCATAAATTTAAGGGGAACAGGTTCGTGGTCTTGTTGGAGAATTATTCAAGCACGCGCCAGACTGTTAATTATAATTATTTGTACTCTAAAATTTACAAGCTAGAGCCAATACTTTTTGAGCCACTGGGCTGCCTGCTGATAGGCAGAATCGATATCCTGGACCCCGGATTCATCGCCGCCGATATCCAGTCCGATGTGGCCTTTATAGTTGATGGCGTCCAAGGTTTCGAAAAACAGGGGCCAGTGAATCATACCCTTACCGGGCGCTAGATGTTCCACCCGGTTGCCGCGGTTATCAGAGAGATGGATATAATCGATATGATCCTTTAGACGCCTCAGGGATAAAAAAATGTTATCTTTCATGACAAATTGATTGGCTGTATCGAGGTTGAACCGCAGATTATCGCGCCCGACAGCATCATGGAAATAGAGAAACGCATCTGTGGTCGCCGACAGCACCCCGAGACACGGATGCATCTGATACGTCAATCCCCTGTCTGCGGCAATATCACAGGCATCCCGAAAGGTGGCCACCATCTCTTGCCAGTATCGATTCCAGTTCAGATCTTTGGGAAACGAGGCAGTGAGCAACACATCTTCGTCATAATGCCGGACCACAGGAATATCTTTCGGAAACTGATAGGGTGGCAGGGGTGCATTGTCCAGGACACCTTTTGCCCCCAATGCAACAGCGGTATCACATCCGCGCGTAAACAGCTCAAGATTGCGCTCCCGCTCTTTGGGATCGTCAGAGGCGAGTCCGGGCAAGACAGTACAATAATAAGGAATTTCGAGGCCCAACTCGTCTGCTTTGTGTTTGATCTCATCTTTTATCTCAACCATTTCAGAAAGATGTATTTCTCTTATCCCTTCCAGTTCCACGCTTTGGAATCCCAGATTTTTCATTTCTTGCAGATACTCTAGAGATTTTTCTGCCGGAGGAGGATACCCGTATTTGGTAATGATGTATAAAAAGGCGCAGACGATAGAGTTGTCGTGCATATGTGATCCTTTGTTTGAGTATAAAGTAATGATCTATTCCTGTCGAGTTGTTTAACTGTTGAACTGTTGAATTGTTTAAAAAAAAAGTTTACAGCAATCCGTGGATGCCGATGATGCCGGTGATGGCCATGAAAATGGTAAAGA
>WJME01000118.1 GCA_014728115.1 Candidatus Zhuqueibacterota bacterium
ATAATGACGGACCGACCAGCCTGATGGGGGCCATGGCGCTCATTCGTCAGACCTGTATGGATGCCCAGTGGTATCGTACAGCCTGGGAGCGATATGATGAGCATCCTGAAATCAACAAGCGTCCGGAATTTGTCTCAGGATTAGACGATTTGGTGCCTGTGATGCAAGGGGAACAGCGTGTTGCCTTTCATCTGGACAGAAATTCCGACTATAGACGAGTCTGGCTCCTGGCTCAGGAATTCAAATTCGATGTCATGATCTATGGTACAGGTACGGATTTCTGGCAGCGTAGCTGGACCGACAAATTGAACTGTCCGGTGGTTTTGCCTCTGACCTTTCCTCAAAGTCTAACCGTTGAGAATCCGGATCGTGCCTATGACGTATCCTTGGCTGAACTCCAGGACTGGGCCTATGCGCCGTCAAATCCGATGTGGATGAATGAATCAGCGACTATTGCCCTGACCTCGCATGGGTTGAAAAAACCGGATGATTTTTTTTCCCGCCTTCGTCTGGCAGTGCAACGGGGCTGGCCAAAGCAATCAGCAATCGCTGCCTTGACCGTCAATCCGGCGACATTCATTGGTATGGAAAAAACGCTGGGAACCCTGGAACAAGGCAAGATCGCGAATCTGGTTGTCATGGATAAAGAGTTGTTCGATGATAAATCCCGCGTCATGGACGTCTGGATAGACGGACGCCGCTTTGAATCCACGGTTCAGCCTGACGTCGATATCCGGGGTAAATGGAAGCTCTCTTCCTCTGATCGCCCGGATTTGGATATCGTTTTGGATATCAAGGGGGCCTCACCCGATTTCAAGGGCACCATCACCGTCGAAAGTAGGACCATAAAATCCAGTATTGATCTTTTGGGCCGGCGGTTATCTGTGACATTTCCAGGAGATAGCCTCGGACTGCCGGGATTTATTCGCACAGTCGCGAGTGTCGGCGATTCTACATTGACTGGTTATTATCTGTTGCCGGATGCTTCTCGCCATCACATCAGTGGTATTCAGATAGCCATTTCAGACACCCTGCAGGCAAAAAAAACACAGGACATTTTCATTCCCGATTTCCCGCAGGTTCGCAGAGGTGGGTTTGGTGCTCCCCTGGAACGCCCATACCTTGAAACGGTTTTGATTCGAGATGGTATTTTTTGGACCAATAGCGAAAAGGGTATCCTCAGGGGTGATATGCTTGTGGAAAAAGGCAAGATCGTTGAGGTGGATTCTGTTCTGGATTCTCCCGGGAATGCGTTTGTGATCGAGGCCAATGGCCGTCACGTAACGCCGGGTCTGATCGATGCTCACTCACATACCGGAATCGACGGTGGAACGAATGAATTTTCCGATGCTGTGACTGCCCAGGTGCGTATCAAGGATGTCATCGATCCCAACGATATTGCTTTTTATCGGGTTCTCGCCGGCGGCTTGACCACGACTCATATCATGCATGGTTCAGCCAATCCCATCGGTGGCCAGAATGCCGTGGTCAAAATCAAATGGGGCAAAGAAGCTGATGAGATGATCATGCAATCGGCTCCCGAAGATTTGAAATTTGCTCTCGGCGAGAATGTAAAGCGCAGCAATTGGGGCGGCAATATGCCTTATCGTTACCCTTCCAGCCGCATGGGAGTCGAGCAAATTCTGCGGGATTATTTTTATGCTGCTCAGGAATACAACAAGGAATGGCAACAGTTCAAAGAGGGAAAAAATCGACGCAAAACCATCCCACCCCGTAGGGATTTGCAGCTGGATCCCCTGGTCGAGATTCTCCAGGGCGAACGCGATGTACACTGTCATGCTTATCGACAGGATGAAATGCTGATGTTTATCCGGTTGGCCAATGAATTCGGAATCAAGAATGTGATTTTTGAACATGGTCTCGAAGGGTTCAAGATCGCTGACGAAATTGCAAAAAACGGCTTTGGGGTTACTTCTTTCAGCGATTGGTGGATGTACAAATTTGAGGTGTTCGATGCTATTCCTCATAACGGTGCGATTCTCTATCATCAGGGCGCGAGTATTACATTTAATTCGGACAGCAATGAACTATCCCGGCGCCTTGCAAAAGAAGCGGCCAAGGCTGTTCGCTATGGCAATGTACCCCGTACCGAAGCACTTGGATTCGTTACCCTCTATTCCGCCCGGCAGCTGGGAGTCGATGACCGGCTGGGATCACTGGAATCCGGCAAAGATGCAGACTTTGTCATCTGGAGTGGGGATCCGCTATCCAGCATGAGCCGCTGTGAACAAACCTGGATCGAAGGAGTAAAATATTTTGATATCGACGAAGATCAAAAGTTACAAGCAGACCTGATAAAGGAACGGGAAAGACTCGTTCAGATCTATCTCAGGCAAAAAAAGTCAAAACCGGAGGCCGGATCATGATCAAGAGTTGGGTTGTCATTTTATTCGGATTTGCGTGTGTCTATGCGCATGATCAAATCCCTGCCCCTCCTCAGACCCAGCCGATTGCGCTCGTAGGGGCTGATCTCTATACGGTCTCGGGCGAGGTCATCAGAAAAGGCACCTTGGTTTTTGATAAAGGCCGTATTGTGTCATTGGGAAAGAATATCGAGATCCCGGATGATGCAGAGGTGATCCGAATAGAGGGAAAGCGTGTCTATCCCGGAATGATTCTGGCCAGCTCTACATTGGGCCTGGTCGAAGTCAGCTCGGTTTCTGCCACGGTCGATGTAAGCGAAAAAGCTCAGATCTCGCCAGAGGTCAGGGCGGTTGCCGCTCTCAATCCGGACAGTGAACTCTTGCCTGTTACGCGCAGCAACGGAATTACTCTGGCTGTAGTGAATCCCCGTGGAGGCCTGATCGCCGGTCGATCAGCTCTGATCGAGTTGGATGGCTGGACATGGGAGGATATGGCCGTCGAACCCGTGATCGCACTGGATGTGTATTGGCCTTCTATGCAGATCGATCATTTGGACAAAAAAAGCAAAAAAGAGCAATTGTCTGAAATCCACAAGAGAATAGAGTCGATCACAAAGGCCTTTCAAAGTGCCCGGGCGTTTCACAGAGATCGCGAGGCTAAAACCGATGTCCGCTGGCAGGCCATGACCGATGTCTTTGAGAAAAAGATGCCTGTTTTTGTGCACGCCAACGAGATCAAGCAGATTCAGGCAGCCATTGACTGGAGTTTGCAGCAGAATATCAGGATGATTCTTGTGGGCGGATACGATGCACCCCTGGCAGCGGATCGTCTGAAAAAACATCACATTCCCGTGATTTTAGGAGACGTCCATCGGCTGCCCATGCGACATGATGATCCGGTGAATACTCCTTTTGGTGTTGCCGCCAAACTATATAAGAAATCCGTTCAGTTTTGCCTGAGCGCCGGAGACGGAGCTTCTATGTTTGCCCGGAATCTTGCCTTCCAGGCCGGCACAACCGTCGCCCATGGTCTTCCTTACGAGCAAGCCCTCAAAGCAGTGACTCTGTATCCGGCCGAAATCCTCGGTGTGGCCAACAGGGTGGGTTCGCTTGAACCCGGCAAGCATGCAACCCTGCTTGTCACAGATGGCGATCTGTTGGAGATCGATACCCGCATCGAGATGGAATTCATTCAGGGCCGGCGTGTGGATCTAAACAACAAGCACACCATGCTCTATCATAAATATCTGGAAAAATACAAACAAAAAGCATTGAATGAATGAGGTGACAATGCGTTTAGCCAGTACGATCACTTTTTGTTTATACGCCTTTGCATTTGCACAGCCATCCGCTATCCACCACTCGATCGAGGTTCGTCTGATTCCGGATAGCGCCTTTCTGGAGGTACGGGACACGATCACCTTTCCTGATCAGGATCAACAACAGATTGAATTTCTCTTGCTTTCGGATTTAGAACTGCAAGTACTCACTCCCGGAATCGACCTCGAACCAGTGGAAACAAAAGTCTCGGCAAAAGATACCGGAATGGATCAGGAAGAACATACCGCTGCTATCCGCCAAACCCGTTATCGATTATCTGGTGAAAATCTCGAAAAGGTCACGCTATCGTATTCGGGCCGCGTTTATTTCCCCATACAAGAACTTGCCCAGGAATATGCCCGGGGATTTAGTCAGACCCCCGGTCTCATCGACACCCTGGGGGCCTACCTGGGTGGATCGACCTACTGGCTGCCCTGGATAGAGGATGAGTTCGTTACCTTTGATCTAATGGTCGATCTGCCTGCAGAGTGGGATGTGGTGAGCCAGGGAAAACGCGTGCGCCATGAAATTACAAACAACAGGCGTTTGAGCCAATGGAGTTGCGAGTTTCCCATGGAAGAGGTCTATCTTATCGCTGCTCCGTTTCATGAATATGATCTGGAGGTGGGGAATATCGATGTGATGGCTTTTTTGCGATCTCCCGATGATAATCTCGCCAACAAGTATCTCCAGACCACCGGTCAATATCTCGAAATGTACCGCAAACTCATTGGTCCTTTCCCTTTCAGCAAGTTTGCCCTGGTGGAAAATTTTTGGGAGACCGGGTATGGCATGCCTTCCTTTACTTTGTTAGGGCCGCAGGTGATCAGGTTTCCATTTATCCTTCATTCATCTTATCCTCACGAACTGTTGCATAACTATTGGGGGAACAGTGTTTACGTGGATTTTGATTCTGGAAACTGGTGTGAAGGGATCACGGCTTATATGGCCGATCATCTGATCAAGGAGCAACGCGGCCAGGCCGAGGAATATCGTCGCACGGTTTTGCAAAAATTTACCGATTATGTCAAAGACGCTAATGATTTCCCGTTGTCCCAATTTTCTTCGCGCTACGACGCTGCCTCTGAAGCGATTGGCTATGGCAAAAGCTCTATGCTTTGGGAGATGCTTCGATACAAAATTGGTGATGATCTGTTCATCAAAGGCTGGCAAACCGTATACAATCGGCAAAAATTCAAGCAAACCTCTTTTGATGATATCCAAAATATTTTCAACGAGGTGACAGGACAGGATTTGCAGCCCTTTTTCGAACAATGGGTCAACCGTACAGGAGCACCGGAGCTAAAACTGGCTGATGCGTCTGTTGAACAAACAGGAAGCGGCTATACGATTCACTTTACATTACAGCAAATTCAGAAAGAAAATCCGTTCGAGCTGCAGATTCCGGTGGGCATTGTACATGGCGATAGCACGGTTCTGGAAACCATCGTCATAAATGGTCGTTCCCAAACCCACTCTATTCGAGTCAAGGATCATCTTCTGGCTCTGGAGATCGATCCTCAGTTCAATGTATTCCGCAGGCTGGATGCCAATGAAATCCCGCCCTCGCTCTCTGCCATCTTTGGTGCTGAACAGGTACTGATTGTTTTACCTGCAAAAGCGACTGGAGAGAAACGGGCCGCTTATGATTCTCTGGCCATGCTGTGGAGTCACGATGCTCAGCAGTCCATTTCCGTGACGCTGGATAACGAGATAGACACTTTGCCGGCTGATCATGCTGTCTGGCTATTTGGACGAGAAAATCGCTTTGTTTCGGTCATTGACAACGGACTGGCCCCGTACGATTCGGACTTTTCAGAGGGGGCTGTCAGACTGGGAAAAAAAGAGTTTCCAACGGATCGAAACAGCACTATTGTGACCGTGCGACATCCTCATAATCCGAAATCTGTAGCGGTCATGCTGGTTACGGACAGCATGCAAGCTGCGATGGGACTGTCCCGAAAATTACCTCACTATGGCAAATACAGTTATCTGGTGTTCGAAGGGACAGAACCCACCAATACTGAAAAGGGTCAATGGCCGGCTGTCAATTCACCCCTTGTACATCGCTTTGAGCCCCAAAGCGAGCTGGTTTCTTTTCCTGCACGCGAGGCCCTGGCCAAACTCGAGCCTCTGTTTTCTGGTGAACGCATGCTGGAAACGGTCGAGCAATTGAGCGGGCCGGATATGCAGGGCCGCGGTCTGGCCACGGATGGCATCGACATAGCTGCCCAGGTTATCGCTGACCGATTTGCCGCAGCCGGGTTGCAGCCAGGTGCACCGGATGGCTCCTATTTTCAATCATGGATCGGTGTGGTGGGTGCAGAGGGAAATCAGGATACCCTGAAAAATGTTATTGCCGTGCTTCCGGGCAGCAATCCGGAATTCAAAGAACAAAGTGCGATACTCTGCGCTCATTATGATCATCTGGGCTATGGCTGGCCGGATGTCAGGGAAGGAAATAAGGGTAAACTCCATCCCGGAGCCGACGACAATGCCAGTGGTGTGGCCGTGATGCTGGAGCTGGCTGATAATCTCGCACAAACATTAAAGCCTGACCGGGATATCGTTTTTATCGCTTTTACAGCTGAAGAAAACGGTCTGGCCGGTTCAAAATATTACGTCCAGCATCCTGTCAGGCCCCTTTTAAAAACCATGGGCGTGTTGAATCTGGACACGGTAGGACGGCTTGGGGATCGAAAGGTGATGGTCATCAACAGCAACTCTGCCAATGAGTGGAAATTTATCTTTATGGGAGTGGGATATGTCACCGGTGTAGAGGCTGATCTCATCACCCAGGATCTGGATGCCAGCGACCAAAAGAGTTTTATCGACGCCGGTGTGCCTGCCGTGCAACTCTTTGGCGGCCCTCATCACGATTACCATCGGCCCTCCGATACAGCGGACAAGATCGATATCCGCGGACTGGTTCGTATGGCCACCTTTGCCCGTGAAACCCTGCTCTATTTGGCTGAACGGCCAGAGCCCATGACCTTTATGGGGCATCCTCAGACCAGCGGCCATCCCGGAACCGTTCAGCCCGCAGGTGAACGGCGTGCCAGTACCGGCACCATGCCCGATTTTGCCTATCAGGGCAAAGGGATGAAAATCGGAGCGGTTTCATCCGGATCGGCAGCGTATAATGCCGGTTTACAAAAAGGTGATGTCATTATAGAGTTTAATAGTAAACCTATCGAGAATTTACGGGATTATTCCAATGCTCTCAAACTGCATAAACCTGGAGATGAGGTTCAGGTAAAGGTGATGAGAGGAGAAGAAAAAATTGATGCCAGCCTGATTTTACAGGAACGCTGAACGCTATTCAATCATAAAAAGGAACGATTTTGAAAACGATCGGTTTGTTTTTTGCCTTTTTGGCTTTGCTGATGGTTTCCTGCCAAAAGGATACCCATCAACTGATTCTGACAGAACCCCGGATGCTCGTGCAAGAGTGCAGGTTTACCGAAGGACCATCTGTAGATTCCAGGGGAGTGCTCTATTTTTCCGATGGTCCCAACAATCGCATCATGCGGTTGACCCCTGACGGAGAGATCAGTGTCCATCTCCAGCCCAGTGGCCGCGCCAATGGCACTGCTGTCGATCATGAGGACCGGTTGGTGATGTGCCAGTCGCATGGAGAAGGAGGGGGCCGGCGTATTGCCAGACTCGAACACGATGGGACCATCACAGTGCTCGCTGATTCGTTCAGGGGAGCCCCCTTTATCGGTCCCAATGATTTGACCATCGACCGTAAAGGGCGCATCTATTTTACAGACCCATATTATGGTCCGCCCGCCGAGAAATCCCAGCCGGTTAGCGGAGTGTATCGGATCGATCGTCCCGGTCAGGTGGTGATGGTCATCGATTCTTTGCAACGACCCAATGGGATTATTCTCACCCCCGATAATAAAGCGCTCTATGTTTCTGATCGGGGAACCCAGCGCTTGCATCGATATCGCGTGCTCGAAAATGGCGACCTCGAGCATGAGCGCATCGTATATGATTTTTCCCCGGATCGCGGTATCGATGGCATGGCCCTGGATGTTCAAGGCCATATCTATGGCGCCGCCGGCAAGGATTCGACCAGCGGCGTCTATGTGCTCTCTCCTCAAGGTGATCTGTTGCAGATCGTGAAGGTAGAGGGATTGGCCACCAATGTGACTTTTGGCGGTCCGGATCGCAAGCAGCTTTTTTTGACAGCCGAATCTCGTCTATACGGATTTACGACGCATTTTCAGGGCATAGAGTTGCCTGTAACGAAAAAATGAGCAAGTGTGGGTGCAAAACCTTTTTAAGGGGATGAAATGTCAAGTCTGGTTGATGATTTAAAATCATCAAAAAATACTCTCAATGAATTCAGAGAAATCGCTGAGCGTTCTCTCAACTATATGCTAGATATGATCGATGAGACCATAATCTATAATGATTACAAAATTTGTTCTTCAACCACCGCGGGGACGAGAAAAACTATTCGTCCCCTTAACATGAACTTGTTTATTGCCGATGCAAATCAATTCAAGCAGGAATATAATGAATTTGAAAAATGCCTGTTGAAAATCAGAGAAAAGAATTACAATTTTCAAAAGGAAAATGAGATTCTCATTGATAGAGTTGTTTATACCATCCAACAAGCTATTGGAGTTGGATTCGATCTGGTTGTCGAGTCGAACAGCGCACGAAAACATGTGGGCAACAGGTTTGAAGAATTGATCAGAACTATTTTCAGATCTCTTGATATAAAATTGAAAAAAATAGTATCGAGTATTCCTTATCATACCGAACAAGGAGAGAGTTATTACAAGTGCGAGACGGATATCGTTCTAAGCCCATTTGATAAGGTGAAATCAACCTCATTAATGATTGATCCAGCTGAGATTATTATTTCACTTAAAACCACGACAAAAGATCGCATGCCCAAAATATTCATTGATAAACTTTTAATGGAAAAATTTCTTGATCGTCCGGTAAAAATGGTTGGAATATCTCAAAATGATATACAAAGAAAGGAAGGTGCAAAACCTACCGTCAATACGACCTTTGTTGCCAATTTATTTATGGTATACACCCAATTTTTGACAGATTTAAATGGTTATTATTATATGGATTTACCTCATCGCGCCAAAGAGGAGCCATTTAATCGGCATATTTTTAGATTTTCAAAATTAATCACCAAAGATGTTTGGGATTTACTGAATTCTTAATTTTTTCCGGCGAAGAATTGCGTCACTCTCGTCTTTGCCAAGTTGAATCCTCTGGATATGATCTCTGTCAGAAAGTCTTTTTTTAATTATATTACAATATTCAATCTTGAGCTCATTCCCTAGCCATTTTCGCGAAAATGCCTCTGCAACTGCAAAAGTGGTTCCTGATCCACCAAAGGGATCAAGGACAATATCACCGGGATTGGAAGAACACAGGATGCATTTTTTTACCAATTCTATGGGTTTTTGAGTCTCGTGTATCGTTTTTTCCCAGGAGCTATTAGATAAGGTCGGAATTTCTAATACATCTTTTGGCTTTGCTCCTTTGGGATTAGGTTCCCAAATATACTGTTTATTGTTTCCATTGTTATATTGTGATGTTGTCGCTTGTGGTCGTTTGGGGTATTTAAGTGTGTGTGCATTATACGGTATACGTATTTCGTCTATGTTAAAGGTGAACTGTTTACTCTTGCGAAAATGGAGTAGACTTTCATGTGATCGTCCCCAATCGTTTCCCAGGTTGGCCTTGTTTCTATAATACCAGACTAGCCATTTGCAGCCTCGAAAGAGATAATTTGCCGCCCATTTTATATCTGCCAAGATTTCACTAAATCCGCATATATACATCGTTCCATTGGGTTCTAACACTCGATGTGCCTCTCTGATCCATTCAAGACTCCATTCGACGTACTGTTTTTGCGAGTGAAATGAATCCCATTCTGCCTTTTTGATGTTATACGGAGGATCAGCAAAAATCATATCAATCGATTCATCCTCCACAGATCTCAAAAATTTTAATACATCGTAATTGTACAATTCTCCCAGGCTGGTTGTGAAAACTGGCTTTTCCAAAACTGTATCTGATTCACGTATTCCATATTCTAACTTTAATTCCTTGATGAGATTTTGGATTTGATCCTCGGTGTAGACTCTGTAATTATTCATAGGATTTCTGGAGGACGGAAACTTGCCTGTTTTATCCCAGCGTCGCAAAGTTTCTTTATTCACTCCAATCAATTCTGCAGCTTTTTGGATTGAATATAGTTTTTTCATCTGTTCCTCAAGTTATACAACCTTATACAACTATATGCAACTTTGTACAAAGAGTCAAGTTGTTTTTGCTGGCATTGGTTCATTATTATGTTATATGGAAATCACGGCATAGTTGAATGGATAAAATTTCTGATACCCTCCAATACCGCCTGGGCCATTTTCTGACGAAAAGACGCTGAAAAGAGTTTTTCTTCGTCCAGGGCATGCGTCATAAACGCCTGCTCGACCAGTATCGTGGGCCGTTCGCTCTGGCGGATGACTTTGTAATTGAATGACCCCACCACACCGAATTCCTCAAGTTCCAGGTCTAAAAGCCGGTCATAAACAGCATGAGCAAATGGACTCCAAAAAGCGTTGTGATAATAGGTGCTGGTGCCTGATACGCCGAGATAGCCGCGTGAGAGTCCCGCTGCGTTGGCGTGGATGCTGACACACAGATCTGCATCGCTCGCATGGATGAGCCGGCGTTTTTCCGTCAGACTCATGTCCCGGTCGTCCGGCCTGACCTGAAACACCTGCATCCCCTCCTGCCGACAAAGGGCTTCCAGTCGTTTGGCCAGATCCAGGTTGATCTTTTTTTCCTGCAAACCAGACAAGCCGATGGCGCCGAGATTGCTTCCGCCGTGTCCTGCTTCGATGGCAATTTTTAGTCCTTGCAAGGTGAGGCTGTCTGCCTGCATCAATGAGGCGGGTGTCGTTTTTACCCGCAACACAAGAGATTGTCCCCGTTTTTCGAGATGATATCCCCATATTTTATGGCTCTTGAGGTTGACCAGGATCTCATAGGTCTCTGGCAGAGGTTGTTGCCAGTCTACGTGATCGATAATCTGCAAGCCCTGCCGGTGGGTCAGCCAGGTGCTCGAGGTTTTGACACCGTACAGGACAATGCGTATGCGTTTCAAGTGGGGTTCAGGAAACACGGCATAAGGCACCGGCTCTGAATAAGGGATGTACACTAAATCCTCATTTTCACCGGGTGTGATGCTCAGAGAGCGCAAATAATAACCGGGCCTGGGCACTTTGGGGTCGAGTGTTGTTAACTCCCGGCTTGGGATAAATCCGCTGGTGTTCTGGTCCAGCGAAACTCGCGTGTATCCACCGACACGGCCGCTGCTTTGCAGAACCACTCCACTGTCCAGTTCGGCCAGTATGGGGCCGCCCAGCCGGATCGGACCCAAATTATAGCTCAGAACCGTTTGATCGGTGGTGGTCATGACACGGTTAAAGGTGTGAGCATGATTCTTTGTGATCGTATTATCCATTTTGATGATCAGCTGTTGGGCCGAGTCTGGTGTCTGCAAGCCTGCCGAATAAGAGAGGGGCGAACTCGTTTCAAAGGCAGCAAGATCGATGTCTGTGCTATAGCGGCTAAAATCCTCATAGTCTTTCCGGTTCATCTCTAACCTGATATTGCCTGGCTGTACCCAAATAAATCCCTGTTGGCCCCTGGAGCCGGTAAATTCCACCGGAACGCGGTCTGTGGCAGGCAGTCTCATATCTACCGAGGGAGCGATAGAGGTGCTATCGACCCACAAGGGAAGGGGTTTCCTGGGTCCTTTGGGTTTCTGAAATACGATTTCATTTTCATAAAAAACCGTTTGTGAATCCTGCCCGATCACGGTCGTACGGATTCTGTTTGCTCCAGTTTGCAGATCTATATCCTTGAAAAAGATGCCAGTATTGTAGACATGAGCCGGCGTATCCTCAACAAGGGCGATGGCGCTGCTATCGGTTTTACCGAGCAGGGGAAAGGGCGAGCGGGTCGTGGTGTCGTCGGGTGAAATGCGCCATTCTACCCAGGGCATCATCCGGGTGAGATGATGATTGGATGTCAATGCATAGCGAAAAGGGGGACGCCAGAACCGGGTCGGCAGGTGTATGGGCTCCTGGTTCAATGAAAATTTGAGGGTGTCGGGCAGTTGCGATAGAATCAGCGAGGCCCATCCCTTGCTGTCGGTATGTTGCAGGGTCATGCTGCCATATCCCGTAAAATTGCCCAGTTCTGCGGTGGCAGACAGAACATGCAGAGCCAGCACCTGTTCTTTGTGTGTTCTTTTTAGCTTGTCAGGCAAAGGCAAATACGATTCATAGACACTTTTTGCAAACGCAGGTTGTTTTTCCAGTGCCGAATAGGAAAAAAGCACATGTCCCTGGCCGTTATTTCTGCGTACCGTTTCGATTTGAGCGGCGAGTTCACCGTTCTCGAGCCAGGGTTGTTTGGCGATCATGCCGGGAATGATATGCCGATAATTGTCAGTTCGACTATGGAAGTCTGCCCATAATTCGTCAAAGTTGGGTTTGGGGTCGGGTTGATCCCAGTAAATCATGGGCACAATGAAATCCATGATCCCGCGATCCAGCCAGTCGATGGCATCCTGGTAGTAATTGGCATATCCGGAGCGGAACTGTTCATAACCCGGAAGGTCATCGGTGCGATAGAGACCCCAGGTGGCCGCTGACATGTGCAGATAAGGCTTGATGAGCCAGGCTTCTGCCACCACATCTTCGACCAGATCGGTGAGCATGCGACGTGCCCATTCGGACCGGTCGATGTCGAGCTTGAGGCTGTCCTGTCGGAAGGTTTGCAGAGAATAGGGATCAAAGAGATAATCCGCCCCGGGATAGCGAATGCGATCAAAGTGCAATCCATCCACATCATAGGTCTCTGCCACATGACGGAGGACCTTTTTTAAATAGGTTCGAACCTGTGGCAGAGCCGGATTGAGATAATAATATTCGTTTCGCTCCATCGGCTTTTGATCGGCTCCAAAGCAGACCCAGGAAGAATCCGGAGCAACATTGGGCCCGTGTTTGTAGTAAAGATGACTGGAATCTGCGGGTGGCGTGTCGCCGGCGTACAATGGCAACAGATTGATATAAGCATAAAAGGTCAGACCGTGTTTATGTGCCTGCTGAATGGCCAATTCCAATGGATCAAAGCCGGGATCCTGGGCGTCCAGCAATTTAGACCAGGGTTCGTGGGGAGAAGGATAAAGCGTCTCTGCTGCCCCGCGTATCTGAAAGAATACAGCGTTAAATTTTTCTTCTGCCAGAGCGACCATGATTTCTTTGATACGAGTTTGCATCAATTGAGGATCTTTGCGAACCCAGTCAAATCGTGTTACCCATACCCCCCGTAATTCGGAGGTTATTTCGGGTTTAGGTGTGGGTTCGGGTATCGGTCGTTTCACTGTGGCGCAACCGATAAAAAATGACAAAAAAAGTATCAAACCGCGTTTCATTCTCATCTCCTTTTAACTCTCCTCATTATAACAAAAAGCTTTACATAATAAAACCATTATTTTTATCAGAGGCAGGAGAACAGGGTTTGTATTTTGTTGCACCATATGACCTTTTTGATTTTTTCCCGGATAACGCCCGGATTTCTGTCCTATTCTGGCTTTGTTTTTGCAGAAAATTATACGATTATCAGTTAGGGAGAAAAAATGATGAAGGACACTTGTTTCAAGTTGCTATTTTTATTGTTTTTGCCTTGTTTGTTATATGCTCAGTTACGCATTGTCAATTCCTCGGATGAACTGCTTATGATTGTGACAAAAGAGGGAAACGTGGGTATTGGAGTCAACACTCCAACGCATGCCCTGGATGTCATGAGCTTTCGAATGCGTGAAAATGCTGCAGACGGTAAAATATTGTCCTGTCGCGCCGACAGTAGCGCTGAATGGCTTGCTCTTGCCGGAGATGTTCAGGGAGATCCTGCATCCCTTGTTGTGACAGGAATTCAGGGTCGTGCAGTGACTGATCAGGCTCCGCAGGACGGACAGATTCTCAAATGGAGCGACGCTGCGAGTGCATGGATTCTGGCAGAGGATGAGACGGGGTCAACCGGTGGAATCACCGGTGTATTTGGAGGAACCGGATTAACAGGCGGCGGAACCTCCGGGGATATCACTTTGGAAGCCTTGCATGACTCGCCGCTTTGGAATGCCAACGCCTTACAATCTGTGCCCTTGTCTGCGTCAGCCCCGGAATCTGATCAGTTGTTGATCTATGAGCCCAATGGCAGCCAGTGGCAGCCGGGTCCCAAAACCACTGATCCCATTTGGAATGCCAACCGCATTTACGGCAAAAACGTAACCTCGAATGCGCCTGTATCCGGGGCCACGCTTAGCTTTAGGGGAGATCAAAATCAATGGGCCATTGGCCCGACCTACAATAGTGCATCCTGGAATGCCAATAAATTACAGGATGTACCGGTTGCCTCTGTTGCTCCGGTGGGCGGACAAATTCTCATGTATGATAATTCCCAATGGCGGCCTGCAGGAGGACCGGGCGAAGCCCTATGGAACGCCAATAAATTGCAGGATATTTCTGTTTCAGGTGTGGATCCCGCGGATCAACAGGTTCTGGTCTACAATCGAACCGGATCCCAGAGCTGGGAACCTGGACCGAAAATCACGGATGCGGCCTGGAATGCGGGCCAGATACAAGGCAAGACCGTCAATTCTGATCCCCCACAATCCGGAGAAATATTGACGTTTATCGGAGGATCGAACAGTTGGGAGCCGAGAAACGGTGCCGGGGACGCAGTTTGGAATGCCGGGTTCTTGCAAGGATATCCTGTTTCTTCGACTGCTCCTACCTTTGGGGGGCAGATTCTCGTTTGGAATGGCACAGAATGGGAACCGGCCGGAGGATCCGGAGATCCAATCTGGAATGCCAGCAAACTGCAAGGAATTGGAGTGAATACCACGACTCCGCTGGATAGTCAGGTCATGGTTTATAACCGTACAGGATCGCAACGATGGGAACCCGGTCCAAAGATCGGTGATCCTGTCTGGAATGCAGGCAAAATCTATAATAAAAACATCCGGGATATGGTGCCCTCTTCGGGAGCCATGTTGCACTTTATCGGAGGCTCGAATAGCTGGGAAGCGAGAGAAGGGAAAAATTCACCGGTTTGGAACGGTGGATTTCTTCAAGGCCGTCCGGTCTCTGCAACCGTGCCATCCAGCGGCGATTTTTTGGTATGGACAGGAACTGAGTGGGCCCCCGGAGGCGGTACAGGAGACCCGGTCTGGAATGCCAACAAGCTGCAAGGCATTTCGCTGTCCACAACAAATCCCACAGATACCCAGTTTTTACAATTCAGTTCTTCCACAAATCGATGGCAGCCCGGCGTGAAACCGACTGACGCGGTTTGGAATGCTGCCTTTTTGCAGGGGATAACCGTCTCTACGGTAGCACCTGCGGATAACCAACTTTTGATCTATGATGACACTGCGAGTCAGTGGCAGGCCGGTGCTACACCGGGTGATCCACAGTATAATGCCGCTCAGTTACAGAGCTTTACTATTGCAAATCAAACTCCTCAGGCAGACCAGGTCCTCATGTGGGATGGCTCACAATGGAAACCCACGACGCTCTCTACCACCAATAACAGTATGAATGAAACCATTCTTCAGCAAAAGGAAATGATCGAAAAATTGCAAGAACAGCTGGATGAACAAAAAACCCTTGTGGCCGATTATCAGAGGCTTTTAAAAGAAAAATTAATTCTTGAGGATGAATCAGAGAGGCTTGAATAGATGGATAAAAGTCCGTTGTTTTTATATAAAGGCTTGATGGTGGTTGGCATTTTACTGATGTTGGTATCTTATGTGAACGCACAATGGGCGGTTAAAGACAGTCAGGGGGATACTTTGATGATTGTTGAAAATGACGGCAACGTAGGGATTCAGACTTTTCCCCGTGGTCCGCTCGATATCAATGGTGTGATCAAAGTTCGTGAAAATGCCAGTGAAGGAGCTATCTATGTGAGTGATGCCGATGGAGTCCTTCAAATCACCTCCATCGATGGCGATATTCAAGCACCGGTTTCTGATATGACGGTGACCGGTATACAAACTCGCGCAGCGAGTGCGGATGCGCAGTCAGAGGGAGATATCCTTAAATGGAATTCTCTTCAAAACCAGTGGCTTGTCGTACCGGACGAATCAGCACAAAATACAGGCGATGCAATAACTTCGGTGGGAGGGACGAATGGGCTGACCGGCTATGGTACAGAAGGAGATATTACCCTTGACGCACAGGTGGATCAACCCCTGTGGCGCGCTCAGGCCCTTCAGAATCAGCCGATTTCCACACAATCTCCTTCTACCTCGGCAAGATTCCTGATTTTTAATGGGTCGAGTTGGGATCCCGTCGGCACATCCCAGACAGCGATGTGGGATGCAGGACTTTTGCAGGGGATCCCCATCAATATCCCCAGTCCTGCTGACAGCCAGATTCTGCTGTTCGAGGATGGTGTATGGAAAGCTCCATACGCAACCACCGACGCGGTCTGGAATGCCTCTCGGCTGTGGGGAAAAAACATCGGCACGTCGAGTGTGACGACCGGACAAGTGTTCTGGTTTCGCAATGACGCCAATGCCTGGATGGCCGGCCCATCGGTGGATTCTCCGACATGGAATGCCTCTCAGCTTCTGGGCCAAGAGGTCGAACCCACTGATCCCGTTTCGGGACAGCTACTTGTTTATCAGGACGTTGCAGGAGTTTACAAATGGGCTCCCGGCCCTTCTGCTTCGACGCCTGCTTATAATGCAGGATCCCTGAGAGGAACACCTGTCTCAGGGCAGGCTCCTACGGGCGATTTGCAGGTGTTGGAATTCGATCAGGGAGAATGGCGGTCAGGCCCCTCAGTGAATGATCCTGTTTGGAATGCCGGGCGTCTGCAGGGCAAAACTCTTGCTACAACTGTGCCGTCAACCGGCAATGTGTTTGCATTTAGAACTGATGCCAATGCCTGGGATCCACGGGTGAATATCGATGACCCGATCTGGAATGCTTCAGAACTGGCCGGAGTCGCTATAGACACTCAAGCACCTGTCCCCGGCCAATTGTTTATGTTTAGGGATAATGTCGATGGCCAGCGATGGGCTCCCGGAACCCATTATACTTCTGAGCCGAGTTTTGCCGCTGGATATTTGAATGATGAGCCGATAGCCAATGTCGAACCTGATAAAGAAGGTCAGCTTCTGGTTTTTGAAAATGGTCAGTGGACGCCTGGTCCTGCTGTCTCGGAGCCGGTCTGGAATCTCGGCCGGCTGAATGTCAAGGGGATTGGAAGTGCTGGACCGAGTGTCGGTCAAGCACTGCGTTTTCGGGGAGATGCTCAAGTGTGGTACCCCAGGAGTTATGACCCCAATTCCAATTCCTATAATGCCGCTTTTGTGCATTCTAATCCCATCTCGTCTGTTCCGCCTCAAGACGGGCATTTGTTGTCTGCCCGGGATGATAACGGCACTCTGGAATGGGCTCCGATTTTCAAGCCTGATTCTGCCGTCTATGTGGCGAATCAAATCCGGGGTGTTGAGCTTTCTGTGACCGTACCGCTGCAGGGTCAGATTTTACAATATAATGCCACGGAACAAAAGTACGAGCCTGGGCCTCAAACAGGTGATGCGATATGGAATGCTGACCGTCTTCAGGGAATCCCCGTATCGGCCAATTCCCCAAATGTTGGTGATGTTCTTACTTTTACAAATAATGAATGGACACCTGTCAATCCCTCTTCGCATGGTTATGGTCAATCTGTAGAGTGGTTTGAGACGCAAAAGACAAAGATCGAGAATACGGATATAGGACTAAAGTCCGCTAGAGAGTTTTTGCTAAAGGTTGAAAAAAAATAGAGTAATGCAAATAGATGTGGTAAAAATCGTGTTGATATAGATAAATTCTATTCAAATATCACGGTTTATCTATGTCAAATGAAAAGATGATGCCCGATCCTGTTATCCTTTTCGACGGCGTCTGCAACTTGTGCAATGCCAGTATCGACTTTATCATACGCCATGATTCCAGAGCAAGATATAAATTCGCTCCCCTGCAAAGTACTGCCGGTCAGCATCTGAAAGAAAGATATCATTTGCGTGATTCGCTCTATTCAGTCATATTGATTGAAAATAACCAGATATACAACAAATCGACTGCTGCCCTGAAAATCGCCAAACACCTTTCCTTTCCCTGGAATCTATTTCATCTATTCATCCATCTTCCCATTCGCTGGCGAGACCGGTTCTATGCTTATGTTGCACGCAACCGATATCAATGGTTTGGGAAAAGAGACTCTTGTCGCATTCCCACAGCACATGAAAAGGAACGGTTTCTGGATTGAGCTTGCTGTTTGTCTGAGTTGAAATGTTCAAAACACTTTTTTCTCCTAAATGACCTATATTTTGTCAGGCATATGAGGTTCTATTCATAGTTTTCTGTGGAGAAAATACCATTTGAAAAGTATCTCTGATTTTGTATTTTACACTTTGCAATGCATTCTAATTGAAAGGGCGTCGAGATGAAATTCATGAATGTGATTCTGTGGATCGGGATCTCTGTGTTATTCCTTCTGGCCTGTTCCGGTGGACAAACGAGTGGTTCCTGGCAGGTGAGTTCACCCAATGGGTTGATAAAAATGGAACTTGATCTGGCCAAACCCGGAGATACTCAGGAAACCTCGCTCACTTTTCGTGTGCTATATATTGATAATGGCGAAAACGTCGAATTGGTACGACCATCGCCAATAGGCCTTGTCAGAGAGGATGAAAAATTCGATCGTAATTTACGCTTTTTAGGCTCCTCCAGCGAGCTCATCGATGAAACCTATACTTTGCTGCATGGAAAGCAATTGCAAAATCATAATCACGCGAATCAGATCACATTGAACTTTGAAAATGATCGCGGTGCCAAACTGGACCTCATCCTGCGAGCCTATGATGATGGCGTTGCTTTTAGATATCGCTTTCCGGAACAGGAAAACGACGTGGTCACTATGGCTGCCGAGTTGACCGGATTTAATATGCCCCTCGAGGGTAAAGCCTTTACATTACCGCACGATTCCGCAACCATGTATACGCCTGCTTATGAGAATTATTTTCAAAATGGCATCGAAATAGGAACCAACTCGCCAACTGAATCGGGATGGTCTTTTCCTGCACTGTTTGATTTATATGATGAACATTATTGGGTCCTGTTGACCGAATCTGATCTTGATCGACAGTATTGCGGCACACGCCTGCACTCGGATGCTGCGAATGGCCTTTACCGGATTCGTTTCCCTGATACCGAGGAAGGAGAGGGAAGAGGAAACGTTCAGCCATCCTCTGATTTGCCCTGGACCCTGCCATGGCGGGTCATCATTGTCGGTGACTCTGCTGCTGACATTGCCGAAAGCAATCTGGTCAACCATGTGAGTTCACCCAGCAAAGTCAAGGATACCGACTGGATCAAACCCGGACGCGTCTCCTGGAGTTGGTGGTCTGCCAGTGACAGTCCTAAAGATCCGGAGGCATTACGATCTTTTATCGATCTGGCCGAAGAAATGAAATGGGAATACTCTCTCATCGACGCCAACTGGAATGAGATGGGGGATGAGGTGATCAAAGAGCTTGTGGAATATGGAAAAAAAAGAGATGTGGGCATTCTGCTTTGGTACAATTCCGGAGGCCCGCATAATATTGTCACTGAAGCGCCGCGGGATCGAATGATGGGAAAAGAGCGCCGGCGTAAAGAGATGGCCTGGTTACATGATTTGGGAGTAAAGGGAATCAAAGTCGATTTTTTTCAGAGTGATAAGCAAAATATCATTGCTCATTATCTCGACATACTTGAAGATGCGGCTGAATTTGAGTTAATGATCAATTTTCATGGATGCACCCTGCCCAGAGGATGGACGCGTACCTATCCTCATCTGATGACCATGGAAGCCGTCCGGGGCGGTGAATCGTACAAGTTTGCACCGGAATATCCCGAACACGCACCCTGGCACAATACCATTTTGCCGTTTGCACGCAATACCGTAGGTCCCATGGATTATACGCCGGTAACATTTTCAGATGTGACCTATCCCCATCTGACAACCAATGCACACGAACTGGCACTTGCCGTGGCATTTGAATCCGGCTTGCAACATTTTGCAGATAAAGTCGATGCCTATCTCAAAGCTCCCTCATTGGTCAAAACGTTTCTCAGCCAGGTACCCGTGATTTGGCAAGAAACCAGAGTATTAGCCGGGTACCCCGGGAAACAGGTGGTTATTGCAAGACGTCTTGGCGATGAATGGTATGTTGCAGGGCTGAATGGATTGGATCAGGTAATCAATGTTGAAATTGATTTTAGCTTTTTAGGATCCGGTTCTTACAAGGGGATGTGGATCGGTGACGGTCCGAGTGATCGTGAATTTGCGATCGAGGAAATCGCTGCCGAGCCGGGTCAACAAATGCCCGTACGTATGCGAGCCTATGGGGGCTTTGTGATGCAGTTGGAAAAGGACTAGGTCTGATCGGGCCGTTCTGCAAGCAGGTTGATCGGCCCGATCTGTTTCCGGACAAGATATTCTTGACTGTCGTGAATACTCAGTTGCACTCGACAGGACGCAACCGGATATTCCGATACGCCACCGGACCATGATCGCCTTGCAGCATGAGCGGCCCGAGGGGTTCTTCATTTTCGAATGCAGCCGAGCGCGTCGGACCTGTTATTTTTACATTTTGCTGCACGAGTTGACCGTTCAGGCGAACCTCCGGAAATTCGGCATCTTTAATTTTTTCACCCTGTTCATTAAACTTTGGTGCGCAAAAGCGGATATAAAAGGTTTGCCATTGGCCCGGGGGAAGACTGGCATTGACCATAGGCGGATGACCTTCGAATCCCTTTCCATCCTGCCATCGTTGATAGATGCCTCCCACGTCGGCATGCCTTAAATCCTTTTCTCCGTAACTATCCAGTACCTGGACTTCGTACCGTCCCATCAGATAGATTCCAGAATTCGAGTTTTTTGCCACTTTAAACTCAACCTCCAGTTCACAAGAGCTATGCATAAAATCACTGAAAAGATGAACGGTGCGGCCAGAGGGCCCGTTCCATCCCACACCGGTTCCTGTGACCGGGGCCAGATGTGTGGAATCCCCTGGCATCAATTTGACATCACCGGCAGATTGCCAGTCACCGACCTCGGTTTGCCAGTCTGAAAAGCCCGGATCCATCTCCAATTCTATCCAATCCCGTTGTTGCGAGGATGGGCTGCAAGCCATTAAAAGAGTGATTCCCATGAACCAAACAATTTTCATCGTCCCTCCCGGTATAAAATTTTCCTGATGATTCTAGCGTTACAATAAAATATTGAATATCCTGAACATTTTACTTGCATTAATGGAAAAACATGCCTATAATAAAGGTGTACAAAATAACACCAATATTTTTTACGGCATTGGTTATTGCATAGATACACATTTTTTTCATGTTTTCAAAGAGAAAATGAAAGGACACATTATGAGCGAAATCAAGGAACACGCACCCGGTACATTTTGTTGGCTGGACCTGGCAACCCCTGACCCTGAAGCTGCCAAAGAGTTTTACCATGAATTGTTTGGATGGACCTTTAACGACATGGCTGCCGGTGATGAAGGAGGGATTTATAGCTTTGCAGAGAAGAACAAAAAACCTGTTGCCGGAATGTATGAATTGAGTCTCGATCAAAAAAATCAGGAATTACCTCCGCACTGGCTTCCTTATGTGTGTGTGCAAAATGCCCAGGACATCGCGCGGAGGGTGGTGGATCAAAACGGCCTGGTTGTGGTGCCTGTATTTGACGTTATGGGGCACGGTAATATGGGCGTGATTCAGGATAATGTCGGCGCTTTTCTGGGATTGTGGCAACCCAAGCAGCATCAAGGATATGCCTATGTCAATGAACACGGAACGGTTTGTTGGAATGAGCTTGCTGTCAAGGATATGGAAAAACCGGTATCGTTTTATGAAACCCTCTTTGGCTGGAAAGCAAAAACTGAAAACATGGGCGAGATGCCCTATACCACATTTTCTATGCAAAAAAACATGGTTGCAGGCATGTATCCCATGCCAGAACACATGCAGAGCGTACCTCCTCATTGGCTGCCCTATTTCAAGATCGAAGAAATCGAGAAAAATGTTGCCAAAATACCATCTCAAAAGGGAGAAATTCTCATGCCTGTTACCCGGGCAGAAGGGGTCGGCCTTTTTGCCGTTGCGCAAGATCCGCAGGGTGCTGCATTTGGCCTGGTGGAGTGATAGGTCTTTTTTCAAGATTTGATGGCAAGGTATGAGAGGCGTTTAACACCCCTCATGCCTGTGCCATCTGAATGAACTCTGGCTATCGGTTGCCCATTCACGCAGTCGTCAATTATTTTAATCAATGTGTCAGGATAGACGTTGGATCCCGTCTGCAACAAGCCAAATACTGAATCCCAAAAGCAATACCCCCATGATACGGTTAATGATCAAAAGCCATTCAGAGGAGAGCCGGCGTCTTCCCTGAAAAGCGAGGATGGCGATCAGGGCTTTGGCACCGATCAAACAGAGATAAAATCCTCCTATAAAGCCGACAGCTGCCATTGGTCCGGCCTGATACGCTTTTATCACCGTGGGTACGCCCAATGCGATCCAGAACAAATAGGGATGGGGATTGGTTGCATTGACCACGATACCGCGGAATGCACTGTGATGATGAGCGGTTTCTGGCTGGATATCAAATTTTTGCAGGCGAATACTCGACAGTCCCAAATAGGCGACATATAGCCCTCCGGCAAGGGATAGAAAACCCAGAACGGACTGCTGGTGAGAAAACCGGGATAATATCCAGGTGCTGAAAAAGATGATGGGCAGATCCGTGAACAAGGGGGCAAAAGCAACCCAGAGTCCTGCTTTTAATCCCCGCTGCAATGATTCATTGATCACCAGTGCGAACAAAGGGCCCGGGCTGAATCCTGCAGAGAGTCCCAGCATCAGGCCTGCTACGATATATGAAATCACCTGACTCCTTTGTGTTTGATATAATTTAAAAATATCCTTGCATTAGACAACTTTTTATTGCAATTCACATTGGGATTGGCTATCATTTCGGATAAATATTTTGGAGGAGACCATGAAGCTGCACGCATTGCCCCTTTTGATCAGCTTATTCCTGTGGACAGGGTTGCCGGGACAGGATATCGAACCCTGGAATTTTATTTCCCTTTCTACGTGTGGAATCGATGATTTTTTGCGCGACCATCCCGACTATGACGGCAGGGGAACCGTTATTTTTGTTCTGGATACAGGTGTGGATATGGATATCCCCGGTCTGTTACAAACCAGTACCGGCAAACGCAAAGTGATCGATGTACAGGATTTCTCGGGCGAAGGGGATGTCCATCTCGAAAAAGCTATACAGCTCGAGACCGGGGCCTGGAGTGATAAGACTAAAAAATTGCCCCTCTATGGCGTGGAAAAACTCGATCTGGAGCCGGTGAACCCGAATGAATATTATGTCGGCTATTGGGATGAAACCCGTTTCAAGAATGCCGAGGTGCATGATATCAATGATAATGGCCACACCGATGATGTGATTGCGGTATTGGCTTTTGCCGCCCAAACAGACACCCAGGCGGTTTGGGTCGCATACGTGGATACAGATCTCGATGGAGAGATCGATGATGAAATGCCGTTGCAGGATTACAAGAATCATTACGATACCTTTCATTTCGATCGTGTCATGCCCGAGGAACAGAGCCGTCCCATGACCTTTGCAATAAATATCACGCCTAGAGAAAAAGTGACTTTTGTTTTTACAGATAATTCCCATGGAACCCACGTAGCAGGCATCGCAGCCGGATACCGAATCGGCAATCTCGATGGATTTAACGGGGTGGCTCCGGGAGCGCAGGTTGTGGGAATCAAGATCGCAGATGGCCGCTATGGCAGCATCAGCATGACCGAAAGCATGAAAAAAGCCTATGAATACGCAGACGAATACAGCCGGGAACACGAGGTTCCCTGTATTATCAATATGAGTTTTGGCGTCGGATCAGAATGGGAAGGGCAGGCTGAAATCGAAACGTTTCTCAATTCGTTGTTGGATGAAAATGAGTACCTCGCCTTGTGCTTGTCAGCAGGGAATGAAGGTCCGGGATTGTCGACCATCGGCAACCCGGCCGGAGCTCAAAAAGCTCTCACGGTCGGCGCGTTATTGTCACGTGAAACAGCGAGCGATGCCTATGGCACAATTCTACCGCATCACGGAATATTGCATTTTAGTTCGCGTGGTGGTGAACTGGCCAAACCCGATATCATAGCTCCGGGGGCTGCGATTGCAACGGTTCCCAGGTATGCGCGCAGCGGCCGCATGTGGGGCACGAGTATGTCCTCTCCCTTTGCCGCAGGATCATTGGCCTTGCTCTATAGCGGTGCCTTGCAAGAATTTTCTGATAGAGTGCCATTCCATCTCGTCAAGCGTGCAATTATCAATAGTGCCCAGCGGCTGGATGCGTATGAGCTTTATGAGCAAGGAGGGGGTCTGTGCCAGGTACCGGCTGCTTTTGAGTTGCTAAAAAAATTGCAGCAGGATTTTCTCGCACCGGTAAAAGAATTTACTGTCTCTACCTATGTCCCCGGGGCGCCGGATAGTAAGGCGCCTGTGAGCTATTGGCGAAGCTCAACCCTCCCCTGGGATCGCAAGATCAGTTTTGAGGTCAAACCTGTCTTTTATGAGAATGCCAGCCAGGACACCCGGCTCGATTACTATGGGGCATTCAATCTCACCAGCCAGTCCGATTGGCTAAAGCCTGTTTCTTCATCTGTGGCCATCCGGGGGCAAGCATCGGTCACGGTCAATGTACAACTCGATGCCTCGAAAATGCAAAATCCCGGTGTTTATAGTGGTAAAATCATTGCCTATCCCAAAGACAAAAGACGTGATAACGAATACGCTGCCTTTGACCTTTGGGTGACGGTTATCGTCCCGGAACGATTCAATGCGACCAAAGGATATGAACGACGATTTCAGGATATTCATGTTGATCCGTTACAGGTTCATCGCGTTTTTGTCGACATCCCCCCCGGAGCAAGCCTGTTCTCCATTTCAGGATCAACCGATCCTGCAGATTTTTGTAATGTCAGTATCGAGATCTGCGATCCTGCCGGACGGACTTTTAAAAACCTCTTTCTCGATAGCGATAGAAATCGTTTCGAATCGGGAGTGGATATTGATACACAAGACCTGACGCCCGGAATATGGGAGGTAGATATCTATGGCTCGTATAATAGCGAAAAAACGTCAAAATGTCGGCTGGATATAGAGTTTTGGGGGTTTTTAGCAGATTCCCGGCCCATGAGTGATTTTATGCAGCAGATCGGCACGCCCCCTCAATCCAAAGGGCATTTGACGAATCTATTTGCCAAGCCATTCAAAGGATCCGGAAACGGGGTTATGGATTCGTTTATCAGAACGATCAAACAAAAACTGGACTTTAAGCTGCCCCTGACTCACACCTTTCACCTTGATTCTTCGCTCAAAGGCGTCGAATTTGAGCTGTCAATGGGCAGAAAAGATTACGCAAAGTTTACGGATATCGCCTTGCAAATTCTTGACGATTCCGGTAGAGAGGTGGCCAGTGGTGCGATGGGATATTTTCGGGAATCTTTGGATTATTTTCCGCGCTCATTGAATAGCTCCAGAGAATATACCCTCAAAGTCATTCCCGGTGCAACTTTTGAAACCGGCGGACCTGTTGATGTGTCGATCACTGAACGATACATTAACAAAAACAAGATTCCTCTCAGCGTTCACCTCGATAAAGCCACTACATTTATGCTCGTTCCCGGTATCAGGCACACTGTGACCATTGCTGCCGATGGCACTTTTCCACAACCCCCACAGGGATTTAAAAACTGTGGCCAAATCGAGTTTTATGAAAGCGGCACCCAGGCAAAGGTTTTGGTCGTTCCTCTTGTTATGGACTGAATATTTAGGTATCCCGGAAACTTTTTCCGGGATACTCTTGTATCAGGCTGACTGTTTGATGGCAAAAAAATTTTCGATCCTTTGATACCCTTTCAAGAGCTTTGTTGATTAATCTTCTGCAAAATTACACTTTTTTTGTAATTTAGCAAAAGAAAAACAGGAAGACGAATGAAGCTTGCGGCTGCGTTAAATGAGTTCAAAGCACGGTTTGTCGATGTCCGTTTTGCATATCTTTTGATCGTATTTGGTATTTTGTTACGACTGCGGCAACTATTGGTCAATCGGGCCTTTTGGCTCGATGAAGTGTTGCTGGCGCTGAATATTGTGGAAAAATCATATGCAGGATTGCTTCCCCCTCTGGACTACAACCAGGTTGCTCCGGTAGGCTTTGTGTGGATTGTCAAATTCCTCGTGATTCATCTCGGCCAGTCAGAATGGGTCTTTCGATTGCTCCCCTTTATTGCCGCAGTGGTTGCGATCATTCTCTTTTATCGCATCTCGACCCATACCTTGACCCGAAAAGGAATGCTGATTGCCACGGGTCTGATTGTATTTTCCGTTCACCTCGTTCATTATTCTTATGAATTTAAGCAATATTCGGTTGATGTTTTTGCATCTTGTATTATTTTCTTGATGATCATCCATGCTGACCGGCACCAAAGGGATATTCTTTCGCTCGTTTGGGTTGGCGTTACGGGTGCGATTATCCTGTGGTTTTCTCATCCTTCTGTTTTGGTCATGGCTGCGATGGGGTTGGTCTGGATCCTCGATGATCTATTGCATAAGAAATGGTCACACTTGATCAAATTGCTGGTGGCTTTTTTACCCTGGTTAGCGAGCTTTGTTGTTGTTTATGTGATTTCTCTGCATACCACCACACATAATGAATGGATGAATCATGGATGGCGTAGAGCTTTTGTTCCTTTGCAGGCATTTTCTCTCGGCAATCTACGATGGTTTCTGGAAACATTTTTCAATATTTTCAAAAACCCCCTTGGATCCAGCTTGCCGGGTATAGGGGCTCTGGCGTTCGTGATCGGATGTTTTTCGCTGCATAAACGCAATCGACTCGTCTACTGGTATACCATCACCCCCATGCTGATTACCATTTTGGTGTCCGGTCTGCAAAAATATCCCTTTCATGGGCGGTTATTGCTGTTTTTGACTCCATTTTTTCTTTTGCTCATTGCCGAAGGCACGGCCAAGGTCATGGCAGCGACACGCGAATACCGTTTCATGGGCGAGACCATCCTTCTTTTTCTTTTTCTTCATCCCATTTTATCCGCAGGAAGTCGAATGCTGAATGCTCATGTTTATCCTCAGGTGCGCGATGCTCTGCACTATATCGGAGAACACCGGCAAAAAGAGGATGAGATATACGTTTATTATCAAGCTCGTCATACGGTTGGCTATTACGGGGAGAAATATGGCGTGGATCCTGAAATAGTGGTCAATGGGATCAAATCCCGTGATGATTGGGATCAATATCGACAGGATCTGGCAAAACTCGACGGCTCTGCCCGCGTCTGGCTCTTTTTTTCGCATGTCTGTACATGGAGGGGAGTCAATGAAGAAAGACTTTTCATGCACTATTTGGATCAAATGGGACAGCCCCTGGATAAGAAACGATTTATCGGTGCTTCAATCTATCTCTATGACCTCTCGGCCCCTCCCCAGGTTTCTCTCCGGCCTGAATCGACTCAAGATCGCTGAAGCGTACCCCATTGCATCGACAATCGATGACCGATCCATCCTGCGGCAAACGAGAACAGGCTATATAGATAGTAGATCCAGTGAATGAGGATCGCCCTGATCATAAAGAAAAATCCCATGCGTCGAAAAAAGAATGCATAGACATCCCTGTTTAACCAAAGTAAGAGCCCGCTTGTGATCAGAAACAGGAAAGCGGCTTTGGGCATAAACACAGCAAAGAGTCCGATAGGAAAAAAAGCAAACACCAATAAAGCGCTCCACCGGTGTTTTGGACGGAGATTGAGATCGGTGGGTACGTGATTTGCCCTGAGCATGAGCCTGGTCCAGGGGATTCCTCTCAGAAAGATATCGGTTTTGATCATCGACAAAAACGTCCATTTCTTGAGGTGCGTCACCTGCACCGATTTTGCCAGTCTGATTCGATGTCCTGCAGCTATCAGCCGATATCCCAGTTCAATGTCTTCGATACACGCTGTCCGGAACGATTCATCAAACCCGCCCATCTCTTGAAAAATCTGCTTTTTGATCGCTCCGCACGCTCCCCAAAATGTAAATGCTCTTGTGTTTGAATGCTGATGAACAAAATGATGCATCAAATTTTTATAATCCGCGAAAAATGAATGATGAAAGGCATGATCATCATAAGAACCGATAAAAGCAGCCATATCGGGATGTGCGGTGATTTCATGTCTTAACCGGTCCAATGTGTCGTTGTGGATAACCACGTCCGCGTCTACAAAAAAAAGCCATTCTGACCTCGCTCGCCGGGCACCTGTATTGCGTGCCGAGGCCGGGCCCTGAGGACCCTTGTTGCTGAGGGTTTCTATAGGATAGGTTTTGGCGATATCCGGGCCTTTATCCGTCGATCTGTCATCGACAACAATGACCTGGTCTGCTTTGCCCTTTGAATTCAGTACAGCAGTCAGGCAGCGATCCAACGTGTGTTGGGCATTGTACATGGGGATAATGATCGAGATACTTTCGGGCATGATAACATTCCTGTTCCTGAGCGTCATTTTTTTCGGCTGTATGCCAGTCATTGCAGAACGGTTGGAAAACAAAATATGCAAAATCTTAAGGATATATTCAAGCAAGAACTCTGAGTCAAAAGTACGTCAAATTTTCTGATTGTCAATGTCTATCTGTCAAAATGACAGATTTTTCAAGTGGCTGTAATTTAGTCTTAAGAATATTAAAAACAATAAATTGACTTGATGTGTAGTTTTTGGCATACCTCTTGCATTAGACAAAAGTGAAATTCGAAAATCCTAAATATGGAGGATAAACATGTTAATGCGCGGAGTTTCACCCTGGGATGAGGTCGAAAGACTTCAGAGAGATATGAATCGCTTGTTCAGTGGTTTTAATCGAGAACCTCGTGGCCGGTTTCCGGCCGTAAATGTCTGGACAAAGCCCGAAGGCGCGCTGGTGACCGCTGAAATACCTGGATACGACTCTAAAGATATCGAACTCAGTGTACAGAACAAGACACTGGTCATTTCTGGTTCGCGTAAGCCCCTGGAAGAAAAGGAAGGCCAGACATTGCATCGTCGGGAACGCAATCATGGCGAGTTTAATCGCACGGTTAATCTCACCTTTCCGGTAGAGGTCGACGCCACCAAAGCCACGTTTAAGGATGGGGTGCTTTATATCGAGTTGCCTCGTGCAGAGGCAGATAAACCGAAAAAAATTGAAATTGCCAACTAGAGAATAGAGGGAGGTCTATCATGACCCAGCAAGATGTTGCTGTTCAGGAAAAAAGAGAAAATCAGGTGGAGCAAACACGTTCCGAACACCTGTTTACTCCGGCTGTCGATATCTATGAAAACGACGACCATATCAGCCTGGTAGCGGATATGCCGGGAGTGGATAAAGAATCCGTGGATATCACGCTCGAAAACAATATTTTGATGATCGAAGGTCGTGTAAATCAGGATCCACCCGAAGGATATGAACTGAGTTACAGCGAATACCAGGTCGGTGACTATCAGCGTTCATTCAGAATTTCGGATGCCATTGACCGCGATAAAATCGTTGCAAAAGTCAAAGACGGTGTTCTTTATGTGACGCTGCCCAAGGCCGAACCTGCTAAAGCTCGAAAAATCAAGGTGGATATGGCATAATTTTCTTGAAAGGAGGGATGTATATGCCTATTCGTGATTTAATTCCGAGCGTGTTTTCGAATCGCAATGCGCCGGCTCATCGGTCCTCAAAGGACCCGATTGATCAGCTCTATCGCGATATGAACCGACTCTTTGATGATTTTTTGGGACATTCAAATCTTCCCTGGCGGGCCAGCACAGAGTGCTTTGAGCCATGCCTGGATATTAGGGAAAATGATAAGGAATATATTATCGAAGCTGAAATCCCGGGTATGGATAAAAAGGATGTCGATCTTGCGATCAATAACGATGTCCTCACCATTCGGGGAGAGAAAAAATCAGAGACAGAAGACAAAAAGGGCAATTATTACCGGATAGAACGCTCCTTTGGTCATTTTTCGAGGGATATTCCCTTGCCTGATGATGTACAGCGCGACAAGATCAATGCAAAATTCAAAAACGGTCTCCTCAAAATCGAACTCCCTAAAAAACCGGAAGCTCAACGCTCGGTAAAACGGATCGATATTCAATCCGAATAACGCTCATCAAAAGATGCCCGGCACTGCCGGGCATCTTTCTTTCCTGTTGCACCTTTCTTTCCTATTCACTATGTTTTCATAGCCTGCGTTACCGAACCTTCTTACCTGATGGGCTGATGCATAGCAAAACTGAATATTGAAAATTCGGATAATGGATTTCCACCTATGAACTCAATTTATGTCATCGATAACAATGCCAGGTTGATGCCGGCCCCATTGAGATGCAAAACGTATTTCAAGAATATCTTTTATCGAAAGGGGGCTATCGATCTATAGTGATACCGATACATTGCGATTTGCCGAGCAATTGGCTTTGCAGGCCGGAGAAATGCTCTTGCAGCAGCGAGAACATGTCAGGACCATACAAATAAAAACCGAGCACCAGGAAGGTTTGCAAACCGATTCTGATATAGCAAGTGACACATTCATTCGAAATGCCTTAAAGCGTTATTACCCAAAGTGGGGTATCATTTCAGAAGAGAGTACAGATCAACCAGGGAATGAATGGGTGTGGGTTGTAGACCCGTTAGATGGCACTCACAATTATGTGCATGGGCATGACGATTTTAGCGTCGCTATTGGGTTGACATTTCGCAACGAACCCGTCATGGGCGTTGTGGTGTTGCCCGCCCGCTCTGAAATGATCTCAGCTGTGAAAGGTCAGGGTGCCTTTTGGAGCCGGGGCAATGACTATACCCGTCTGGAGCTCGGAAATCAGTTTTGGCCGGTGGGACTTTTGAGTGTCAGTAGCAATATCGATTTCAGCGCCCCTGAATGCCGTGCTATAGTCGATAAAATTCAGGAATCGGATCTTTTTGCTGAATTCCGACGCCGTGTGATCGAAAGCTCTGCCCAGGAGCTTTGTTATGTGGCCCGGGGGATTTTTGATGCGCACATCAATTTTTATGCCCATCCCTGGGATGTCATGGCCGGCGCTGTCATTGTCACCGAGGCCGGTGGTCAATTTAGCTGGATCCCCTCCAAAACCGGCCGACCCCATGCCCTTGCCAGCCATAACCATATTCACGATTCTTTAAAAATTATGATCGCCCAAGCTTGAATTCTATCTGAATTTTTTATATCTTTGGGTGTCAGTGAGGGAGAAAATAATGAGTTTGCAATATCGTCCAGTTCAAATTGCCTTCTTACTCGCGCTTCGGGTGGTCGTTGGCTGGCATTTTTTGTATGAGGGGTTGGTCAAATTGCTGATGCCAAACTGGTCAGCTGCCAGCTATCTCGAAATGTCCAATTGGATTTTTGCCGGATTTTTTCACTGGATCGCTTCGAATCCCACATTGCTCGCCATGGTCGATGCTATCAACATTTGGGGATTGATGGTCATTGGACTTGCTCTGATTTTGGGGATTTTTGCAAAACAAACGATAATTGCAGGTATGATCCTATTGGCGCTCTATTATGTTGCCAATCCTCCGCTGGTGGGACTTGATTTTGGAGTGCCCACAGAAGGACACTATTTGGTCATCAACAAGATCGCGGTAGAGTTTATGGCCATGGGGGTTTTACTCGTCTTCCCAACATCACATCGTTTCGGTCTCGATGTATTGCTTCGAAACAGGAAACAACGCAAATCCGGATCACTGTCTGAAAAACCTCAGGTCGAACCCACAGGGCATGGGGAACCTCCAAGCCAGGGTCGCCGTGCCTGGTTGAGAGGATTGGCTACTTTGCCTGTCATGGGCCTGTTCGGCTATGCCTTTGCCCGAAAACAGCAATGGCAAAGCTGGGAAGAACAGAACCTGGTCGATGCCATGACCCGTGCCAGCGCCAAAACCGTGGATCTGGTCAGCCTGAAAGAATTAAAAGGAGAACTCTCTAAAGGCAAGATCAAAGGTGTGGAATTCAGCCGGCTCATCCTGGGCGGGAACTTGTTGTCCGGTTGGGCTCACAGCCGGGACCTCATGTATGTCTCGCAGCTCGTCAAAGCGTATCATCACAAAGACAAGATTTTTGGAACATTATTATTGGCAGAAAAGTGCGGGATCAATACCTTGCTGACCAATCCGATCCTGTGCAGCATCATTACCGAATACTGGAAACGACAGATCGGAACAATCCAGTTTATCTCTGACTGTGCCGGCCTCGATTACACGGCACAAGGCGCCTCTGCCGCTCCTTTTGAAGAGTTTCTCGCACGAATACAAAAGGCCATCGACCATGGTGCCATTGCCTGTTATATACAGGGAGAAACAGCAGATTATTATATCGAGAACAACAGAGTCGATGCGATTGCCCGGGCACTCGAATATATCCGGTCTCAAGGTGTCATTACCGGGATCGGAGCCCATCGTATCGAAACAATCAAAGCGTGTGTCAGTGCCGGTCTGGTTCCTGATTTTTGGATGAAAACCATGCACCATCACAATTATTGGTCTGCTAAAAATCCCACCTGGCATGACAATATGTACTGTTTCAAGCCAGAGGAAACGATTCAGTTTATGGAGAGCTTGACACAACCCTGGATTGCGTTCAAGGTTATGGCAGCCGGATCGATCATGCCTGAAGATGGATTCCGGTATGCTTTTGAGAGTGGAGCCGATTTTGTCTGTGCCGGAATGTATGATTTTCAAATGGTAAAGGATACCAATATTGCGCTTGATATTCTCAAGTCACCATTGAAACGAAAACGAGAATGGCGGGCATAAACCTCATATTTACGAAAATCGCTGTTAGACCCAAAGGCTCTATTGCTCTATCGTGGTTTTGATTCTCAATGATACATATTCTCTCTTCTTTTCCCCTGATTTTCCATACCGGTGCGATCGTCGCTGACCTCATCCTAAGAAAAGTGAGAGATTCCTGTGCACTTGTGGGGGACTGTATAGATTTTGAAAAATAAAAATTTGCTTCATTTGCTCCAAACAATGTCTCTTGAAGAAAAGATCGGTCAAATGTTTCTTGTCGGATTTCGGGGTCCGGTCTGTCTGTCCGACTCTCCGATCTGCAAAGCGATTCAAGAGATTCGAGTTGGAGCAGTCTGGCTTACGGAATACCAGTCTCCTTTGCCCGAGATGAAGGGCAATATCGAATCATTTTCGCAGGTTCAGACACTGATTTCCGATATGCAATCAGCAGCCTCAATTCCTCTGTTCGTTTCGATCGATGCTGCTTGCATTCGTATCCTGACACTTGATCTTATTTTTTATAACCAGCGAGGATGATATGATGAATGCACAAATCTTGATTTTTTTGTTTATCATTTTGTTCTCCGGGCAGCTTACCGCTCAGGACACTTTACCCCAAACCGTTGAATCTGTTGATTTGCAGCGATATGCCGGATTGTGGTATGAGATTGCTCATATACCCAACCGGTTTCAAAAATCCTGCGCGTATGGCACTACAGCCGAGTATAGAGTAAGAAAAGATGGAAAAATGGAGGTGATCAACCAGTGCTATGAAAGAGATGGGGATATTGACCGGGTAAAGGGAATCGCCAAAATCATCGATCAAAACAGCAAGGCGAAATTGCAGGTCAGTTTTTTTGCCATTTTTGGCTGGCACCTTTTTTGGGGGGATTACTGGATACTGGGACTGGATGATGATTATCAATGGGCAGTTGTCGGATCACCAGATCGTAAATATGGATGGATATTGAGCCGGGCGCCTGAATTGTCCTCCCAGGTCAGGAAAAAGATCGATGACCTCCTCGAAAAAAGAGGATATAATCCTGAGAAATTTGTTGAAACCCGACATCATTCCGGGAATAGAATATAGGATCTGAACACCATTTTTCTTGAGATAGACCAAGGCGTTTGTTATATTGCAGCGGGCTTTTCCAACCAGACAGATTATATGAGGATATCTTTTGATGAGATTATTTTACGGGTTACCTGTATTATTGTTTGGAGTCGCGATGATGTGCTCCTGTGACCAGACACCCGAGAAACGGCTTTATACCCTGTTTTTCGGAACATATACCAGAGGAGAGAGTGAAGGCATTTACAGTGCCCAGTTTGATGTCGTTGAGGGAACTCTGTTGCCCCTGAATGAACCCGTTTATAGTGAAAATCCCTCATTTTTGGCTGTTGCACCGGACAAACAGGTGTTATATGCTGTCAATGAAGTCAACAACTATCTCGGCAAGGGTACAGGCGCTGTCACAGCATTCAGGATCGATCAGGAAACCCATGCATTGACTGAACTCAATCATCAGTCCAGTCATGGTGCTCATCCGGCACATATCGTTGTCGATGGAACAGGGCGTTTCGTGTTGACAGCAAATTATAGCGGGGGGAATGTCGCTGTGATAGCCATTGATTCGAGTGGTACATTGGGATCATTGGAACAAATGGTCGTACACACGGGTTCCGGTCCAAATCTCCAGCGTCAGAAACAACCCCATCCACACTCTGTGACCTTTTCACCAGACCAGCGCCATGTTGTCGTGGCTGATCTGGGTATCGATCAGGTGAAAATTTATCGCTGGGATGCCCATGAAGGGACTCTGACACTGAATGATCCATCTGCATTCAATACTGCTGCGGGTGCAGGTCCGCGGCATTTTGCTTTCCATCCCCACATGAATTATGCCTATGTCATCAATGAATTGGCTTCGACAATCACAGCCTTGAACTTTAATCCCGATAACGGAGCACTGACAAAAGTTTCCACCGTGTCTACCCTTCCGGAAGATTGGCAAGGCCGCAATACCTGTGCTGATATTCATCTTTCAAAAGATGGACGATTCGTTTATGGCTCTAATCGTGGCCACAACAGTATTGCTGTTTTTGAGATCGATAGAAATACCGGCGAATTGACACGGGTGCAGAACCAGGCAACACGGGGCAGCACTCCCCGCAATTTCGCTCTCGATCCCACCGGAAAGTGGCTCTTGGTAGCCAATCAAAATTCCGATTCGATCACGATTTTTTCGATAGACAACGAGTCCGGTATGCTGGTCCCGGTAGGCGAGCCATATACGATCCCCAGCCCGGTTTGCATTCGGTTTCTGGATCTGGAGTAGATACTGGATGCTTGATACTGGATACTAGATGAAAACCTCTTTGTTTATCTCCCCTGCCACCGTGATCAGCTGTTCTGCCTGTTCACTGGCTTTTGACCAGTCCGGAATAGTGGAATGCCATTGTTGCCAAAGATTTTGCAGCATAGGTATGATCTCGGCAGAGTCGAGATGGCCATATTCACTCATAAACTGTTTGACAGCGGTGGGTTTGTGGTTTACATAGATGCCTATGGCCTCTAAAGAGAGTTTGACCAGTTTCATGCTGTGCCAGATCGTTTGAAAGGCCAAAATGTCTGCTGCTCTGAACGGTTCCAGTCCTGTGGGCGTTTCTTTGACAGCTTTTGCAAACGCTTTTTCTCCACCGGAAAATTGAGCCCCAAATAAGAGCAAGTCGGCATAGAATCCGGGCCAGGCCTGATGGGCTTCCCGTGCCAGAATTTGACGGAGGCCCTTTTTCTCCGGATACAGTTGTTCTCCGATTTTACCCTGGGTGTGAGCTTTTTCGATAAGAGCCAAAAGCTCATCTACATGCACGGGCTCTATATCCCGATCCTGCAACGTTTCGAGTGCACGCCGGGTTCGCTCCAGAGACACGGTATGATTCACCAGACAGTAAATAAATAGCGGGCGGACAGGATTGGCATCGATAAAGTCGCGCAAGGTTTGTGTTACATCGCTGTTGCTATGGATACCTTCGCCACAAAAAATCAGGGGTTTGCAGCCACCATAGTAATTTTCTTCAAAAGCGGATTCTCCCATTCCTCTCACAAACCCCCTTGTATGGGGCATGGTTTGACACAAGAGCGGTAAAAAATCGATATCAGCTTCCTGCCACCAGTTGCGATCATTCCAGTTGGTCATATGCACGGTTGTCAGACCGCATTTTTTCATATAATCATCACTCATGGATAAAAAGGGTACAGGATCGGGATGCAGATGAGGATAGGTATAGGTCGCTCCTGACGGTCCGGCCACAAAATAGTCGTTATCCAGTCGATTTTCCATATAGTATTTGACGGTAGCCGGCATGAGATCATAGGCAAGGGGCAAAAATCCCCAGTTGTATTTGAATGCGCCATGCAAAGGATCGGCCCAGTCCGTATTGATCAGGTTATGCATAAACCAGGTGGCATCGCCATCGGTGGCCATGAATGCGATATAGACCTTGTCTTTTACCTCAGTGTCCGGGCACTCGCGTTGTTGGAATTGTGTTTCCGGCTCGAATTGAAATGCCGAATGAACGGTCAGATTGGGTGTGTGCAATGAGCACAATCCATAGTGGCCATATTCTGAAGAGAGGGCAATGGCTTCATGCTCCTTGTCGCGAATGCAGTGCCAGCCCATGACAATCGCCCCGGGAGCATAGCTCTGATAGATCTCTTTGACGAGATTGTAATCTTTTTTATCCCGTTCCGAGGTCGATAGATCAACGCAAAAGATTTTATGCGCCATGATATAATCGCGATTGGCATAGGTGGATGTCGGCCAGTGCGGATGGTGCACGCAACACTGGGCGATGAGTGAATCATGGCATTGCGGCTGCAGGTTTTCCAGGGCCCATGTATAAGCGGAATACACGTTTTTGGCAGGGGTGACCACATCCCAATCCCCTACAGACCAAAAACCGGTGACTAGAGATTCCTGATGGATATCGACCGGTAATAGATCCTCCTGACTGGCTACCATGTTGGCTAGGTTTAAAGAATGCGGGAATGCGGGGTCATAGAGGACAATGCCTTTGATATCTCGCTGAAATGTTTCAAAACATTCACTCGGGGAATCGATCATGGTGACTTTAGTTGCAAAGGTCTGTTGGTAAACCTCGAGCCAGAAATGATCCGCCCGGGTATGTACAAGATAGAGGCGGGGCTGCACCCGGTTCGCCAGTCCCTGCAGACAGGTAAGAGAGACCTTTTGATGGTAATCATCGATGGAACTCACATCAAGAACATTGAGATGGGTTGGTTTTTTACCATGCGGGAACCGGCTCGAACGAGCCTCCCCTGAACGACCGCACATGGTCAGCAAACCGCTGGCAGAAAGCCATTTGATAAACTCCCGTCGGTGCATATTCACCTCTTTGTGTAAAAGATGTCTAGTCCAACAGATTGTGATACAGAGCCATATAATAAGGCAACAAATAGAATGTCCCTTCGTGCTCGCTATAACCATTTCCTTCGGTGCCGGCGAGCACGAATGCATCCCGGTCCTGGCGCACATGGGGTCGTTCATCTATGGGGAGTGCTTTACCACTGACGTGCCAGCCGATATTGGGATCCTGTCCCGGCGTCGGGTCGAGCACAATATCGAGGCGGTGCAGATTGTCCATGGTATAGCCGATGAGGTCCAGGGGCATGCGGCGCAGCGTTTCCAGCACATCGTCCATTTGCGGATCTGCTTTGACATATCGATCTGCCTTGAGCTGCGCATAGTGGGCGGCCCAAGGAAATACGCGATCGGTATGATAAACACCCGTATCATAGACCTCCTTGAAGCGTTGGGCCAAAGCGCCGTAAATGACATTCCACAGGGCATTTTTTTGTTTGCTGATATGCAGCCAGGCGTGTTCCATGCTGATACGATACATGAGCAAGAGCTCGGGATCGGTTTCGTAATTCATGAGGCCATACATGCAGCCCAGGTAGATATTGTTATCCCAGGGCACTACATTATCCGGCGGGAAAAAGCTTTTGCCTTCCAAAGCAAAGACATGATAGTGTTCCTTTTCCCTCAGCATCGTGGCCACCTGTCGATACTTTTCAATTCCGGTGATATGATAAGCCGTCTTGAGAAAAGAGAGCATCATCATGGAATTGAGACCTCTTTGCTCCCAGCCCTGGATGGAATGGAAAAATTCCGGTGAAAAATTGGCCCAGCGGGTGGGTTTGCCATCATGATCGATGAGTTTGAACTCGTGCCTGATCAGATGATCGGTCACATCGGCGACCACCTCTTTGACCGCGCTCGATTCGGCTGCTGTTTCAGCCACCAGATCGTAATAGATGCCATAGAAAAAATAGTGACCGGCCAGTTCATCGGAGCTGGTATCGCATTTCCACAGATATTTACCGTCCTCACTTTTGACAAAACGCGGTTCGATCTCTTTCCAGAACGGATCGGTTTTTTTTCTTCGCAAATTGTATTCGCGACCGTATTGTTGGTTCACCGGTTCCGGCCAGTCAATAGGGATGATCACGCGGGCCGGAAAACCGGATTCATGTGTGATATCGGTCATCCATTTACAGACCTTGAAACTGCGATCTGCCAGCTCTTTGGCTTGCGGATCTTTGGTCACCGCATAACGAAAGGCCTGGGCTGCGCCATAATTGGCGGTGTAGGTTCCGTCATTATCTGAAATGGCAGGAATCCAGGTCTCGATATCGAATTGTTCTTCCAGATGGCATTGTGCCACGAATCCCATGCGATTGTGACGGCTCTCTACCTGGTCGATAAAATAGGCAGCTTTTTCTTCGAGGGTCATGGGAATGGATTGAATACAGCTGATGCCGTCTTGGGTTCCTAACCAGGCTGTGCCATCCGAGGTGACATGAACAGACGTCACATGGTCGTGTGGCAGCCAGCGACGGCTGGCGCGAAAATAGAATTGTTGACCATCAAAGCGAATGGTTCCCTTTTGGGTACCCAGCCATACCATGCCATCGTCACCGGTAGCAATACTCGTAAACCGCTTATAGGGGAGTCCTTCCTGGCCGGTATAGAGCGTCCAGGAGCCATCGATGCGTACTCCGAATCCCTGAGGCGAGCCGAAATATAGCTCTCCCTGTTGACCGAATGCCACCACCTGCACATTCCGTACTGCCCAGCTGTAGCGATCGTCATGGGGCAGCGCTCTTTGCCATTGTTCGGTTGCAGGGTCATACAACCACAATCCATTCTCACACCCTGCCGCAATTTCATCCGCAAAGACATCCCGCATCAAAACCCTTCCTGCCTGTTCCGGTGCGGGGACAGCAGATTCCGGTACAGGTGGAGAAAATTGTGCCGGAATCCAGTTCTGACCCGTCCATCTATATATGCCGCTTTGGGTGATGGCCACCGGTTGGTCGTTATACAAGTAAAGCTGACTCACCTCTCCGACAGGACGTTTATCGATCTCGGTAAACACCGTGGCGACATCCTGGTAGAACTGTCTTTCGGTGAGAGGGGTTGCCAAGAGGGTTGAGGTAATAAACATCAGGCCGAATATGGATTTCATGAGGTTTCCTTTGGGATTGATAGTGGAATAATGCGGGGTTTAAACCCCACGCTATGAAAATGATCGTAAATGATTTAAATCACCGGACCCTTGCCGGTTTGAATGGATTCGTCGTTGAGCTCTTGCTTGATCGTATTGATATCCGTTTGCAGACGTTGACCAAACAAAGCAATATCTGAACTGTGGATGATGATATTCATGCCCTGTTGCACCCAAAAAAGCTGTCGTTGAGGGGATTCGGAAAAATGGATGCCGATAGCGAGATCATTGGCACGTGCTTTATGCATCAGGGATTGCACCGAGCGCACAAATTCAGGATGGTCATATTTTTCAGGCAATCCCAAACTGCAGGAAAGATCATGTGGACCCACAAAAATGCCATCCAGTCCGGGCACAGCCAAAAGCTGATCGAGATTGTGCAAAGCGGGCAGTGATTCGATATTGGCGATGCACAGCGTATCTTTGTTGCGGTTTTGGATATAGGAAGTCAATTCGGGTTCGAGTTCATCTGGATTTTGCAGAGCCTTTTGCAATCGTTCACCTTTCAGCGGTCGGAATTTGGTTGCGCCAACCAGGTCACGAAGCTCGGTAACGGTTTCAATATAGGGCGCGACAATCCCTGTAGCTCCGGCATCCAGGGCGATGCATGCCTGAAAAGGATCTGGTCTTGATATGCGAACAATCGGTGCGATGTCCAGTGCACGATAGTGCTGGCACATCTGTGCCAGTTCGGCGCGGTTAAGGGGCATGTGTTCAGTATCCAGGAAGACAAAATCGAGTCCGGCTCGTTTAACGGTTGCCGGCCAAAGGGGGGCAGCGCAGGTAATGGCTGTACCATAAACGCGTTTTCCCTGGTGTAATTTTTCTTTAAATAGATGTGACATATTTTTTATCTCTCAATTCAGGCAATCGTTTGCATAGATATTATAATGGATTTTTGTACGAGTGTCAATGAAAAAAATCTGGTGCGGGGGTTTAGATATCATGGGCATTGTATCGATTTTTATTCCATGGGGGTAGATCCTACGGGTATTCAGATTTTCATATCGTGGGGGTAGATCCTATGGATCAGTTAGATTTTTGTTTTGTGGGTGCAGATCCTATGGGGTATTCTGATTTTCATGTCCTGGGTGTAGATCCTATGGGGGATTCAGATTTTCATGTCGTGGGTGTAGATTCTATGGGGAATCTGATTTTCATGTCCTGGGTGTAGATCCTATGGAATATTTGAATTTTTATATCGTGGCGGGTAAATCCTTTGGATTATCCCAATTTTCATAGCGCGGGGTTTAAACCCCGCGCTATGAAAATTGAAAATTGTGGTTTTTCAAAAACAGAAACAAATTTGTTTTGATTTATCATATTTTCATCTATTTTAGATATCGTATTCCCCTTGTGATAAACGCCATAAAGGAATTCATATGAAAAAAATGAATCGCCGGCAGTTTGTGCATTCCTCACTGGCTGCTCTGGCTTCTGTCTCGATTGTACCACACACAGTGCTGGGAGGGAGCGGAATGACCGCGCCCAGCGATGAACTCACCAAAGCGATTATCGGTGTCGGTGGCATGGGCCGCGGCCATATTCGTTATCCCGGTGCGCGGCTGATCGCAGTGTGCGACGTTGACCGTAACCACCTGGATCGTGCCAAAGCATTGGGAGGACCTGATGTACGCGGGTATCACGATTTCCGGGAACTGCTCGATCAATCCGATATCGACGTGGTTCACATCGCGACCCCTCCGCATTGGCACGCCCTGATGTCCATCGCGGCTGCTCAGGCCGGCAAGGATGTATGGTGCGAAAAACCCATGACCCGAACCATCGGTGAAGGCATCCGCGTCATGAAAACTATGCAGGATTATCACCGCATCTTTCGCATCAATACCTGGTTTCGCTTTACACGTACCTTTTATCGTTTCAATACCCCGGTGAAACCCATCAAACAGATTGTTGAAAGCGGGGTGCTGGGTTGGCCCCTCAAAGCAACGATCAGTATCAACACCGGATTTGCCTGGAAATTTTACTGGATGGGCATGACCGCTTATACCCCACAATGGGTCCCCGAGGAACTCGATTATGACCTGTGGCTCGGGCCCGCTCCCTACAAGCCTTACCATCCTCACCGCGTTCATGGCACGTTTCGCGGATATTGGGACTATGATGGCGGCGGCCTGGGTGATATGGGCCAGCATTACCTGGATCCTGTGCAATATCTGTTGGACAAGGATGATACGAGTCCGGTTGAAATCGATATAGATGCACCGCCTCAGCATCATGATGCAGTCGGTTCGTTCCGGCAAATCACGCTTAGATATGCAGACGGCTGTGAGATCCTTCTGGATGGTGAGGATGTCGAAAAGGATCAGGCTTTTCTCGAGGGGCCGAATGGCAAGCTCTACAAAGATCTACGCTCTACGGTCCCGGATCTGGAAAAGCTTTTACCCACATTGCCCGAACCCAAGCCACAAGTCACTGATTTCTATCAGGCCGTCCGTGAGCGAAAACCGTTTGCCCTCAATGAGTGTAACGGCTTTCGCTCCTGTACACTGGTCAATCTGAGCAAAATCGTTCTCAAGCTGGGACGAAAATTGACCTTTGATCCTGAAAAGCTGAAATTTGTCAATGATGACCAGGCTAATCGTTTGCTGGATCAGCCCATGCGCGCACCATGGAGTTTTGGTTTGAAATTGGGAGACCTTGCATGAAGAACTGTTTCTTTTATTTTCTTGTTTTTTTATCAAGCTTATCCGTTTATGCACAGACGGTGGACGAACTGTTGGATTTGTTTCCTGCCGATAAACAGATCGAGACGAAACTCGTCTCACAATATGTGCTTTTAGCAGAACAAAGTGTTTTGCCCACTGTTTTGCAAAAACTCAAAGATCCGCAATCCTATGAAAAAGCAACATTTTTGCTTACCAGCCTGACCCATTTTGTGGCAGAGCATCCGGAATTTCAACCACAGGTGAGTTCCGCTTTTCTTTCCCATCTCGGGCAATCCCGTGGCTGGCAACCCAGAGTTTATCTTTTGCAGCAATTACAGCACATCGCGGATAATCGTGCCATCGAGCCGGTTGTCGAGCTGGTCAGGGATCCTCAGCTGGCCCATTATGCCTGCCGCGTACTGGTCACCATCGATTCGCCTGCCTGCGGCAGAGCCCTTTTGCAAATGTTTCCGGAGGTACCTGAACAAAGCCAGCAAGAAATTCTTCAGGCTTTTCATGACATGAATTTTGTGGGTGCGATCGATCTTTTAAGCTCTTTGGCCCGGGATAAGGGCTCTCTGGCAGAGCCAGCCAGATCAGCGCTGGCGACTCTGGGGCATCCCCAGTCGGTTCACCTGCTCCGGGAAGCTGTACAAGAGACCAAAGGATATGCCCATACTATTGCGCTCAACGATCTGGTGACCTATGCGCGAGCCTTGGTGCATAACGGCCATATCGATTTGGCACAGTCGGTCGCGTTACAATTGATTCATTCCGACCCAGGGCCGCAAATCCGTATGGCTGCTATGGGACTCTATGCACAGTCTGGCGGTCATGAAACCGTGGATTTATTATGGCAGGCCCTACTGGATACAGATCCGGTCATGTACACTGCTGCAAGCGATTTGGTATTCTCTTTTAAACCTGTGCAGGTCATCGATCGTATCATATCAGACTATTCGAGTCAACCTCCCCATACCCGGGAGCGGTTACTCGGTTTGCTCTCGGCACTGCAAGATGATTCTGCAAAAAAACTCGCACGGGAATCTTTGCAAAGCGATCATACTGGAGAGAGCAGTCAGGCTATCGAGGTGTTGTGGCAGGAAATGGGAGACGATGCGACAGAGTCGATCTTTGACGCTGTAGATGAGAATCCGGATTTGATTCCTGCTCTGCAAACCCTTCTCGTCCAGGAATCACACCAGGCTCTGGAAAAACTGTTTGCTCAGCACCTCAAAAACCGGTCTGATGAACTGAGCCGTATGTGTGTGGCTCTGGCCCAAAAACGGCATATAGTATTGGAAAATAAAATAGTAAACTCGATGCTCGAAAATGAGAACCGTCAGCTTGTGCTTGCGACCATAGAATACCTCGGTGAACTGGGAACAGACCAGGATATCGACAGATTGCAGGATGTCATCGAGGACAATGACGACGAGATACAATCAAAGGCAAGGCAAAGCATGGCCAGGCTCATGGGCCGGTCGAAAGATTCAACCAAATATATCAAGCAGTTACGGAAAGAAATTTCCGATGCCAAAAAGGATGAAAAAAACAATGCCATGGAGACGCTGGCCCGCGTTCCTGGCCGTCTCGCATTCCAAAGCTGGGTGGAGGTCTTTGATGCCAGCGAACCGGAACTACAGTCTGCGCTGCTCAATCAGGTCATGGTCATGCAGCCTTTATATGCCTTGCCCTGGCTACTGGACCGTTTTGTGCACAGTACCGAGCCCGAGGCACTGAAAAAAGAGACCGGTTTGATGTTGCGATTATTGGGTCGTGTCGAAGGGTGGAGTGATTTACAAAAAACCGTTTACTATAGTCACCTGCAGAATAAAGCTTCATCTGAATTTCGCCGGCAAATCGTTGAAGGATTGTCACGTTTGCAATGCCGCAGCGCCCGCCAGTTATTGTCCGGTTGTATGGCAGACTCTCAATTTACCCTCATGGTTTCACGTCAGGTTTTGGAGCACGTCACTGACCGGGAAGAACTGGATCCGTCAGCGGTCGTAGATTGGGTGAGCGGATTGAATCCCGCCGCAGACGGAGATCGTTTGTTGAATATGTATGACCGGGTCACCGAGCTCAATCATGCCCCTGCCGGATTCACTCCTTTGTTCAATGGTGAGAATTTGCAGGGTTGGAAGGGACTGGCAGGGGATATCTATAGCCGAAAGAAAATGAGCAAAGAGCGGTTAAGAATCGAACAGGCACAGGCCGATTCGGTGATGCATGCCCATTGGAACGTTAGAGATGGCATGCTCTATTTCGATGGTAAAGGCCAGAGTTTGTGTACTGTAAAGGATTATCAGAATTTCGAGCTGCGTCTGGACTGGAAGCTCGGAAAGCACGGAGACAGTGGCATTTATTTACGGGGGGTTCCGCAGGTACAAATCTGGGATCCTGTGGAACAGGAGGTAGGTTCCGGTGGATTGTACAATAATAAAAGTCATCCTGACAAGCCCCTGGTGTTCGCCGACATGCCTGTTGGCGAGTGGAATACCTTTCGGATTATCATGCGAGGGGATGCGGTGACAGTTTATCTCAATGATTTTCTGGTTGTGGATCATGTCAAACTGGAAAATTATTGGCAGCGAGGTGAACCCTTTCCCGGTTATGGTCCCATCGAACTCCAGGCACACAATACCCCCTTGTGGTTTCGGAATATCTATATCCGCGAGCTCGAGAGCGAGCAAGATGCAGAGCGCGTGGCTTTGTTCAATGGCCGTGATTTGCACGGTTGGCAACTAGTGGGGGGTGAACAAAAGAATTGGCATGTGGAAGACGGACTTGTTTACACCGAGGGGGAGGGAGGTGGATGGTTAGCGACTTGTTCCGAATATGACGATTTTATTTTGGATCTAGAGTTTCGGGTTCCGGAGGGCGGAAACAGTGGTGTCTTTTTGAGAGCACCTTTGCAGGGCAATCCTGCGTATCAGGGCCTGGAAATTCAGGTACTGGATGATTATGCTGAAAAATATGCACATCTCAAGTCCTGGCAATATACTGGCAGTATATATGCTACCCAGGCACCGCGATCCCGTCAGAGCAAACCCGCGGGTGAATGGCAGAGGATGCGCATTTCCTGCCAGGGATCTGTCGTCGATGTTTGGCTCAATGGCAAAGAGATCGTGCATGCAAATCTGATCGACTATGGTCATCTGTTGCCCGATCACCCGGGATTAAAGCGACGATCAGGACATATCGGGTTACAGAATCACGGGACGAGGGTAGATTATCGGAATATTTTCCTGCGTCCCCTATAAACATCAATGGTTTCCCAGATCTTGCAATCGGGAACTTTTTTTTTCCTGCCCCGTTAGCAAAAAGCGCTGCCCGGTAAACCAAGCGGAATAAGAGTTGGTTTACCGGTGTTTTTTTGCTTATTGCTCACTAAATTGACGGGAGACAGAGTTTGACAAATTTGCAACGATTTTTTTCGTGTATTCTCAACCAAGCAGTTTTCTGCAACGTTTTCCTGACTATTGCACATAAGCATCTTTCCTTAAAAAAACTAAAAAATCCTTTGACTTTTTGATTACAATACTTTATTTTGCAAACAAGATTTGCTGCAATCGATTGCCGCATATGTTTGCGTGATCGATTAAGGCGTTAAAAAACAAAGACATGAAAAATCGGGTTGCATGATATTGATGAGTCAAGCCTATTCAATAAACCCTGCAATACGTACCATAAACGGTGGAATTTATAGGGAAATGGTATGGCGATTACTTTAAAGGATGTAGCGACCATGGCAGGTGTTCATCCCTCGACCGTCTCTCGCGTATTGCGGGGCAAAGAGAGCTTGCCGATTTCCGAGGAAACACGGTTAAAGATATTACAAGCCGCAAAATCACTGCAATATCGACCGGATCAACGGGCACGGGCCCTGAGACTGGGAAAAACCCAAACCATCGGGTTGATCATCCCCGATATCTCTAATCTCTTTTTTGCTGAAATAGCCAATACCATTGAAGATCATTGTTATAATTCTGGATATACGCTGATGGTTTGTGCAACCAATGAAGACCAGGAAAAAGAAATTCGATTTATCAATGACCTGGTCAGCCGCGGAGTAGATGGCTTGATCATCGCCTCTGCCCAGGATTCTGATAAACCCATCCGTGAACTCCTCGATAAAAAAATTCCCTTTGTGCTTATCGATCGGGAATTTGAAGATTTACCTACCAATGCCGTGATCAGTAACAATGAAGAAGCTGCTTACCACGCCGTAGAGTTTCTGGCCAAGCAAGGCCATAAACGCATCGGCTTTTTGAGATCCAGAAAAAATATCTATACCATTCGAAAGAGGCTCGCAGGGTATCTGAAAGGATTGCGGGATTTTGGCCTGGAAGAAGATCCGGCGCTCATCGCCGGGGACGGATATTCGTTTGAAAACGGATACCATGGCTCTGTAGAATTGCTAGCGCTCAATCCTCCTCCTACAGCCATCCTTGTATCGGGTAACCGTATCACCTTTGGTGCGATCAAGGCGATTATCGAATCGGGCAAGTGCATTCCCGAAGATATATCTTTGATCGGATTTTCCGATACCCCGCTGGCTCCGTTTCTCATTTCTTCGCTTACCACCATTTCTCATCCTCTCGAAGAAATGGGCAAACGAGCGTTTGAATTATTAATCGAAAATATGGAGGCAAGTGAAGCATGTCAGTTACAACGTGTCGTCGTCGAAACAAAGTTTAATATTAGGGCATCAACTCAAACGTTATGCAGTGTTGAAAAGTAAAAATTGGAGAGATGCTGTGGAATATAATTTTAAAAGAATCAGTATAGGATTGGTCGTTCTCTTGCTCTGCCTCATGTCCGGTCTGGTCTCTGCTGCCACGACAGGAAAGATTGCAGGTATAGTAAAAGACAGTGAAACCGGCGACCCCCTGCCCGGCGCGAATGTCATCATTCAGGGAACGAATCGAGGTGCTGCAACAGGTGCGGATGGTAAATTCGTGATTATCAATGTTCCACCGGGCACCTATACATTGCGGATTCAAATGATAGGCTATTCGCCGGTCAATATTACCGAGGTGCAGGTCTTTACGGATCGCGTTCGTCAGATCGAAGCCGAACTCGGCATGACCGTTCTCGAAGGCGAAGAAGTGACCATTGTGGCGGGTCGTGAACCCATTGAAATTGACCGGACCAACACCGCCTCGTACGTCTCTGAGGATGAAATCAGCGAGCTGCCTGTCTCGACATTAGCAGAAGTGGTTCAGTTGCAAGCCGGTGTGGTCACAGATGCCGGAGGTGGATTGCACTTTCGAGGGGGGCGTTCTCGTGAGGTCGCATATATGATTGATGGCATTCCGGTGACCAATAATTTCAGTCAGGGCGGAGGCTCAAACGTGCAGCTGGAAAATAATTTTATCAAAGAGCTGCAGGTCATCACCGGAACGTTCAATGCCGAATACGGATCCGCTCAGTCGGGTGTGATCAATGTGGTCACCAAGGTACCGGATCAAAATTACAGCGGTAATATCGAGGTGCTGGCAGGAGGCTTTTATGCTCCCAACTCGAAAGGATTCATCGGACTCGATTCCTATGACCCGATGACCAACCGTGAGCTAAAATGGTCTGTTTCCGGTCCGATTCCGTTTCCCAAAAGTCTTGGACAACTGGGCTTTTATGTGAACGGGCGCGTGGTGGATAATGATGGATGGCTGAATGGAGAACGCCGCTTTAGGCCAGAAGATGGCTGGGAAATCGAGGTCTTTCGCGAATGGTACCGCGCGACCTATGATCCGCGGGATCCGCTCATTATTCCCATCCCGGACAGCATGCATACCGGAAATAGTGAAATCACTCCCATCAACTGGACTGAATCTTATAGCATAAACACAAAACTGGTCTATCAACCCTTCCCAGCCCTGACTGCGTCTTATAACCTGTTTGTCAGCGGAAGTGAAGGTAAAGTCTATAATCATAGCTGGCGCTATGTACCCGAGGCTCTGCCATTCCGCTATAATAATGGTATGACCCATATGCTGGTTTTGACGCACACCCCGCGCAATAACATATTCTACAACCTGCGATACAGTTTTCAGCAAAATCATTACAAAGCTTATACGTTTGAGGATCCCAACGATCCCCGCTATCAGAATGCCTCAATCAATGCGTGGGATCCGGGCGCTGTTACCGGATATGATTATGGTGGGATCTATAGCTGGGATCGCCGCTGGAATGACCGAAATTTGCATTTGATGAATGGTGATTTGACCTGGCAAATCAACCAGGTGTTTGAGGTAAAGACCGGATTCGAGTTCAAGTCGCATGATCTGCATTATAAAAATGCTCCATTGCGTCCCAGAGAGGGATACGAGATTATGCAGTTTCCGTATACCCGTAATGAAATCCGAGGCCTCGAACTTCCTTATGAATATTTTATGGAACAAACCAGAGATTTTGAATACGGGACGATCAGATTGCGCGAAGCCCATCCTGATAGCACGGACGATCATTTGATTTATGTCGACTATAATCGTGCACCTGTTGAAGGATCGGCATTTGCACAAACAAAACTGAACATGGGTGAGATTATCCTGAATGCCGGTGTGCGGTTCGATTATCTGGATCCGGAAGACCGGTATGCTCCCAGTTACTCTGATGTCTTTCCCGAAGCAGTGGGTGCCGATACATTTTACACCGAAGCCTCGGAAAAGTATCAGGTCAGTCCGCGGCTCGGCCTTTCCTTTCCTATTTCAGATCGCGGCGCCTTGCGACTCTCTTACGGTCACTTTTTTCAGGCACCCAGCCTGGAAAAAATGTACCAGAATCCGGTTCTGGAACATTATAACAAATTCAGTATCATGAATTCCACTATCGGTAATCCCAATCTCAATGCCGAAAAAACCGTACAATACGAAATAGGATTACAGCAAGAGTTGGTACCCGGATTGTCTACGGAATTGACTGTTTATTATAAGGATATCCGCGATCTTTTGGGATTGGAAATTCTCACCCTGAGCGATGCCACAACCTTTTATCGGTATGTCAATAAAGAGTATGGCAGTTCTTCAGGTGTGACGTTTGCTTTAAACTATACCACACCGTCCGGCAAAATAAATGCAGGTGTTGACTATACCTATATGACCGCAAAGGGAACCGCATCCAGTGCAGAAGCTGTGCGGGATGTGGCGATCTTGTCAGGCAAAAGCCGGGGCGCTTATACACTGGGTTCCAGAAGAATCCAGTTTCTGGATTGGGATCAAACGCACTCTTTGAATGCTTCGTTCAGCATACGACCTGCTGAAGGATGGTATGCCAGCCTGACCGGTCAGCTCGGTTCTGGATTGCCCTATTCTCCGGCAACCCTGGATCCCAATATCGAAGTCCCTGGTCACTGGTGGGACAATGCCGGAAGAAAACCTTTTCGGTGGAATGTGGATTTCAAGCTCAACAAGTCTTTTCAGGTGGCTGGTGCAAAGCTGGCTGTATTTATGAATGTTTATAACATATTTAACCAGCTGAATGAAAACTATGTGCGCCCGATCACCGGCAGAGCCGGTCCGGATGCCTATCTGCCTGAAATCGCTCGTAAACGGTACTGGAGATTAGAGACAGTGGGTGCATTCACAAGAGAAGAAGCCGACTATAATCCCACACACTATTCCAGACCCAGATTAATTCAGTTTGGTCTATCAGTAGGCCTTTAATCGAAGAGGTATTTACACATGATAAACGAAAAGACAAAATTCGAAAATGTATTTCTGTTATTGATTTTCATTTTCTTTTTCAGCCAAGCCGTTTCTGCTCAGGTCAGTTCAGATCAGCTGGGCTATAATACCGATGTGTCGCGACGCGGAACGACTGCCGGTGCCATGCTGGAAATCGGGGTCGGGGCCAGAGCAGAGGCTCTTGGAGGAGCTTTTGTGGCTATCGCAGATGATCCGTCTGCACTATACTGGAACCCTGCGGGAATTGTCAATGTACCGGTCGTGAGTTTGCAGGCTTCAAAGACCGAGTGGTTTGTAGAAACCAACTTTAATACCCTCGACTTGATCCTGCCGATCCCGATGATCAGCTCGGCACTCGGTATACATATTGCCATGATGGATTATGGCGAGAATCCTGTCCGCAGTATTTTTCGGCCTGAAGGAACGGGCGAGACCTATTCGGCTTCGGATCTGGTTGCCGGATTGTACTATGCCCTGGCCATCACGGACCGGGTCTCTGTCGGATTGGGTGCCAAATACTTTCAACAATCCATCTGGCACGTCAAGGGGTCTACCATTGCGGCGGATATGTCCATTTTGTTCGAGACCCCCCTGGACGGCTTGAAAGTGGGTGGAACGATCAGCAATCTCGGTCCCAGTTTCAGTTTGAGCGGCAGAGATCTCACTCGTGTCTATGATATCGATGGCCGGAAAGATGAATATTTCAATAATGATAATGTCGCCATTCAGCTGGCTACAGAAGATTATCCTTTACCCTTGCTGTTCCGTTTCGGACTTGCTTACGAGTGGGAACTCGATCGTCGCAACAGTCTGATATTGGCCGGCAATATAAACCATCCAAGCAATGATGTACAAACAGTCGATCTCGGTGTGGAAGCCAAATTGCTCAACATGGCGTATTTGCGCGCCGGTTACCGCTCGCTCTTTGCCGATTATTCGGCCGACGGATTGACATTGGGAGCCGGTTTGCGCTACAAGGTTCTGGGAGCGGCGAATCTTACATTCGATTATTCCTGGACAGACTGGACCGTACTCTCTAGCGTAAACAGGTTTACCGTTGGAATCAGCGGATATTATTGATTGAATGAGTTGGTTTTTTATCATGAATACGCTTGTTAATGGTCATACATCAAGAAGGACAGAGAACATGAAGCGAGTTTTAATTTTATTATTTCTATTATGCATAGCTGCCCAGTCGCTATATGCGCAAGCTCTTTCAGGCAATGTGCTGGATAACCATCCCATGCACTGGGCACGCTATTATGCCCGAAATATATTGGACCGTAACCTGGTCTATTGCCCGGTTTGGAATATCGGGCTGGTTACCGATTCCAATCTTTCACCTGGTCAGGGTCTGGAGTGGCCCGGTAGTGAAGGATTGGGGTATGGATCCTATTTCGTGTTTTATATCGGAACCAAAGTCACAGATATGTCGGAATATCGCGGTAAGGTCATTCCGGAAAATTGGGACGGCGCTGAAATCAAAATCGTCAGCGATTCCTATATGCCTCATACCAGTCAGCACTCTGTTGCCCAGACCTCCACAGATCGAACACACCAACAGGTATGGGCGCCGATGCCGGGTTATTTCAATGATGGTATCTATGGATTCATCGAGGGAATCAATGAAGATGTCAATAATGATGGCGAACTGCAGCCTTCTGAAGATGTCAATTTAAACGGCCGGCTCGATGAATATGTGGATCCCCCGGATAATCTGATCAAAAGTTTGGCGATCAGTACGGATAAACGGACCTGGCCGAAATGGTGGCCCGGTGGATCCTATATCGGTGATACCCGACCTCCGGCAGGTCGTCCTCCCAGAACCATAGAAGCCGGAAGGCGCGCTGGTCGCTGGAACGGCGAATACAAATCTGCCCCCATCGCTGACCAGGAAACCTTGTATTTTATGGACGATCACGAAAACGATGCCTGGAATGATTATCGCGAAGGCTATTACTGGCCCATGAAAAACGATGACGGTACCCCGGATACGCGTACCTGGCACGAAGGCGGGATCGCCGGTGCCGGTATCGAAGTGGAAAGCCGTACCTATGCCTGGTTCCATCCCTTGGCCGAGGATTTGCTGGTCTCGGTATACCGGGTGAGAAACTATAGCGATTATGTGCTCGATCGCGTCGTGACCGGGATGTGGGCCGATGCCAATATCGTCAGAAGCGATTATAACGCTACCAACTATATACAGGCGCAATACGATTATACCGGAAGCGGTGGTCGACTCGATTTCGATATTCTCTATCAGTGGCACCAGTTCCCTGAACAATTGTCCACCTATAAAAAAGTCGGTGTTTTTGCTTTCGCATTTTTGGAAAGCCCGGGTATTGCTTATAATGATGCGGATGATGATTTCGATGGCCTGATCGATGAGTCTATGGAAGATGGCATCGATAATGATGGCGATTGGCGACCTTTTGCCGATATCGGCCTCGATCAGTTGGGACCCGGAGATACGGACTATTCCGGTCCTGATGCGGATGGGACCGAGGGCAACGGTGTATGGGATACTGAAGATACCAACCTGAACGGTGCCCTGGATGAGGGCGAAGATGTCAATAAAAACAGCAAACTCGATTTTGAACCTGTCCGCGATGACCGCGGTGTCGACGGTGTTGGCCCGGATGAAAACGGTTGGCCAGGACCCGATCCTGATGGTTCAGAGTGCGATGCTGTAATGCAACTCGGTGAACCCAACTTTGATCTGACCGATATCGATGAAGCGGATCAGGCCGGTTTGAAACACATCTATACCTATGAAGCGGCTAAGGATTTGAAAGACGATCGCGGTTTTTGGGATCTCTATCTCGAACGCGAAGCAACAGACGTGATCGAAACTGATGAAAATATCGTATTTACCTTTGGCGCCCGTGCCGTTAAACTCGAGCGCAACGAATGGAAACGATTTGTGATCGCCCTGGTGATGGGTGAAGACCAGGACGATGCCATTCGTAACAAAGCGACCATGCAGCGAATCTATAACCAGAACTATCAGTTCCTGACGCCGCCCTTACAGCCCACGCTTGTTTCCAATGTCACGGATCGCCGGGTAAGGCTGTATTGGGACACCGATGCGGAATCGTCCAAAGATCCGTTTTTCGGCGAGGACTTTAACGGCTATCGCGTCTACAAGAGCACGGATCCAAAGTTTCTGGACATCAAAAAGATCTCTGATGCGTTTGGTAATGTGCTCCTCTTTATACCTTTGGAAATATTCGACAATGACGATGGGTTGACCGGCCCCCATCCCATTCCATTTCCTAATCTCGGTGCACATTATGATATGGGTAACGATACCGGTCTGCGCCATGCCCTTGAAGATACTCTGGTGGATAACGGCCGAAAATATTACTATGCGGTCACCTCTATCGATGCGGGCAACACTGAGAATTTCTTTGAAAGAGGACTCGTGGGTGTCGATTATCCCATGGATGCCATGCCGAGCGAGTCTCCTTTTAATATTACCGTGAATCCGCTCGGTGAGGTTGTTTACCGTGATATTAATACCGCTGTTTGTATCCCCTCAGAGCCTGCTGCCGGATTCGTAGAACCCTTTGTCGATTCATTGAAAATCGATCATGTCAGTGGCTGGTCACGCGGAGGCATCTGGAATATCGATGTCTATAATAAAAATCATGTCAACCTAGACCATGAATACGAGTTGACCTTTTCGGATGATTATTGGCTGGATCAGATCACACCGCGATACGAATGGGGCAATACCACAGGCATCCGCTGCATGAACATCACCACCGGCGACACCCTGTTCGATTTGCAATATGAAAACCCTCATGATTTTCAGACCGAGGCTTATACAGAACTCGAACGACAGATTTTTGAAGGGATGAAATTCGACTTCTACTTCCGCGGCTCCTACACTCCCAGTGGTGATGACATAAACTATCGGGGGATTGAAGTGGATAAAGAAAACGAATACGGTCGTGAAACTCTGGAATGGAAAAAATGGCAAACCAAGACCAAATCGAATTTGCGCGTCGAGCAGATCAGCGTGGTCGAACCCGGTGAGCCGCTTCCTTTCGACTTTGAGATCCGTATCGAAGATCACGTTGGCGTGGACACTTCTCTGGGTAGATGGCCTCTGATAAAAGAGTATCCGATCAACTTTACGACCTGGAATGTCACGGATCCGAACAATCCGCACCAGATGAAAGTTCAGATTCGATACGATAAATACAAGAACGGCGATATCCCCGACGAGATGTATGGTCAGATCTGGGACAGTACCCGTGTTTTGATTACTTTTCCCAAACATGATGACGATTACAAGACATCGTATACCTTACGATTTTATAAAAATCCGTTCGATTCTTTAAAACCTGTCATTCCACCGGAACCGGGTGATGTCTTTCTCTTTAAGACGAATCGCAATCCGACCCGGCACGATACCCTGCGCTTCAAGGTCGATGGCGGAAAATGGGATGTGGAACGAGCCAAGATAGAGGCCCGGGATATCTATGTGGTCCCCGATCCCTATGTGGTATCGAGCTCGTACGAGGAGATTTACGAGTTGGCAGGATATACGCAAAGACGAGTGGATTTTGTGAACCTGCCACCCCAATGTCAGATCAGGATCTTTACGGCAAGTGGAAGGCTGGTGAGTACGATCCAGCACGATTCGGATGTTGACTTTGGCCGGCATTCGTGGAATCTGACAAGCGATGACGGGCCCGAAGTCGCCTTTGGAATGTACTTTTTTGTGGTCGAAACCGAAGATATGGGTACGTTCCGTGGAAAGTTTGCTGTCATCAAATAATAATAGGGTGTAGAATCTGCAAAATCAGATTCTGCACCCCTTTTTCTAAAGTTTCTAAAAAGATTTGATATGGAGGTTGTGAAAAAGGTTACAAGAGGGTTGCAAATAGTTGTCATGTTTAAACAGTTGAATTTTAGCTAATTTTCATTTAATCCTATTTTATTTTAATATAGATGATTGTGAGGATGATCAATATCAATACCCGTATAAAATTATTTTCTGCCGGATTACTGATCCTGCTCTTGATCTCCTGTGGTAAAAAACAAGAGAGGTATATAGACCAGGCTGAAATCGTGGCAAAGGTCGGTGACCGGGTGATTACGGCTGATGAATTTAAATATAATTTTGAATTCGGACTGTCTACCTTTCGCCAGGGACCCGATGCGCGCAAAACATATTTGAATTATATGATCAAAGAGTTATTGCTGGCGAGTGAAGGCTACCGCCTGGGTCTGAACAAGAGCGAATATGTGCAATCCCGTCTCGAGCGACGACGCTATAATACGTTGCTGGAATCCTATATCCAAACCCATGTACGCGATAAAGTCGACATTCCGGATCAGGAGGTGCGGGATGCCTTGAAAAAATCCACTGTGACATTCAAGTTGCTTATTTTACCGGCCCCTTCTCAAAACGAGGCTGAACAAATTCGGGCCGCCGCAAGCGAATCGAGTTTGTCCGCTTATCTGGATAAAAAGCTGCAACAGGCCGAAATGCCGCTTGAAGACAAGCGTAAATACCAAACCGGCTGGGTCGATTTTCTCGACTTGCCGCCGCATGTTCTTGAAAAGGTTGTGGATCTGGATATGGGCCACACCTCGGAACCCTTTCGTTTTGGCGAAGGCTATGCTGTTGCTGAAGTTTTGGATATCAACCGAACGAGTATCACACAGTCTGAACTCGAACACGGAAGTCGCAAACGAGATATCCAGGCACGACTCTATAACATCGAAGCAGATCGCATCGTGAGAGGACTCATGGATTCTGTGCTCACCCCCATGCAGGTGCGCGTCAAAGGCGGAGTGGTACAGGATCTGACAAATCCGCTCTATGAGTGGTTTCAGGCCGGATTGCCGGATAACCAATCCATTTTTGATGTGATCGAGGATACACCCGATTCTGCCAGGGACTATGTCGAACCCATCAAAGCGCTGATGGATGAAACCCTGGTGACCATGAACAAGGGTGAAAAAACGGTTCGGGATTACCTCGAACATATGGATTATTATCGCAAAGCGCTGGGTCAATCCGCATCATTCGATGATTTTAGCACCCGTCTGACCACCGAAATTGGCCGATGGATTAAAAATGATACCTTTGTCAATCTGGCCGATCAAGAAGGATTGGCAGACGATCCGGGAATCCAGCGGGATTTGGAGCGATGGGAGCAAAAATGGACCTATGACATGTATCGGCACGAGTCGGTCAAAGAGCTCTCTGTCACCGAAGAAGAGATGAAAGAGTATTTCAAACATCGCTGGCGCGAATTGGATATCGCCAACGTCGATACGACCCGATTCTACAAATACAAAAATGCCGTTCATAATGCTCTTTTGCATGAAAAACAAACCGCACTGTTGGAAGAGGAAATAAATGAACTGAAAAACCGTTATCCTGTCTGGATCGATCACGATTTGCTTTATGAGATCGATCTTGTGGATAGTCTCAAATCTTCTCAGACCAGCTATTTTCTCAGGGACAAATTTTCCGGTCAGGCAGTGATTCCAATCGTGGATATGAAATGGATGGGATTTTGAGTGCTATTTTATTTATGCAGTCTTTTTCAACAAGCACAAGTATTCAAAGGCTAGGCAAGCCGACTGGTCTGGTCTGCTGTTTTCCGCCACACGAGATATAAAGTGGGTGATTCGAACTTAAATTGCAAGTGAACCAAAAATAGGGAGGTCGCGGAGAAAATCGGTTGTTTGCAATACCTAATTTATAACCCTTAAAGGAGGAACGTATGAAGAATTTCGCTATGATCTGTAGCGCATGTATTCTTGTTCTGCTGCTCGCCGGATCATCTTTTGGCCAGATCTATCTGGACGGTGATGATGCAGACTGGGGCGCCGTGCCCTATGCTGTGGAAGAGTGGGTCAACGGTGAAGAAGGTCTGTATCCGGACGAAGTCGGTGCTATCGTGACCGATAATGTTGATATCAAGAGCGTTAAAGCCGTAATTTTGGAAAACTCTCTTTACTGGTATCTGCAGTTCTGGGGTGGTCCTGCCTGGCCCAATGACGCAAAGAAGAAAGAAGTGGATGGTGTACCTGTCGCACGATCCCGTGGATATTATCATGTTCTTCTCGATCTCGACAACAATGTGGAAACCGGTTGGAAAACCGACTGGTATGAAGCCCATTATACCACGGTTGGCTATCTGGCCAGCCAAGGATTCGAAGGTGCCGAACCTATTGGTGCTGAACTTTGGGTCGAGTGGGGAGCAAAATATTTTTATCCACCTCCCCATAACGACAGTGGTGGTGTCAAAAATGACGGTGTTGATGAAGTCATGTTTTGGTACACCGATTGGCAGGAATACGATGGTGTATCCGATAACGATATAAAATTTGATATCACTGAATATGCGATTCAGGATCCCGATTCTGCTGACGGTATGATGTGGCAAGGAACGAGCCTCAATCAGACGAGCCATAATGAAGATCTCGCCAATGATTCCCTGCGCTATTTCTGGTGGGGGCATGCCTGGGGCGACGACTTTATGGAAGTCGGCTCCGAGCTCACTCCTGTAATCGAATACTTTGAAGACAAAGGATTCGATTTTTTCAACGAAGGCGATGTCATCGGAGTTGCTGGATTCTCTGAAACGCCAGCTGATGACTGGGGTGTCGACATTACCACTCGCGGCCAAATCTTATGTCCCAAGATCAAAAAACGTCCTTCCAGCATCACCTTTGATGGTGATGACTCGGATTGGGCCGACGTCCCAATGGCTGTCGAAGAATGGGTCAATGGTGAAGAAGGTCTCTATCCTGATGAAGTCGGTGCCATCGTGACCGATAACGTAGATGTCAAAGAGGTCAAAGCCTTTGTCAATCCCGAAGAAGAAGCCATTTACTGGTTCCTGCGTTTCTGGGGCGGACCTGCCTGGCCCAATGACGCTAAAAAGAAAGAAGTTGACGGTGTACCCGTCAGCCGTACCCGTGGATACTATCACGTGCTTCTCGATCTCGATAATAACATCGAAACCGGTTGGAAGACCGACTGGTATGAAGCCCATTACACGACCGTGGGTTATCTTGCCAGCCAGGGATTCGAAGATGCCGAGCCTCTGGGCGCCGAGGTCTGGGTCGAATGGGGTGCCAAATACTATTACCCACCTCCCCACAACGACAGCGGAGGAATCAAGAATGATGGCGTAGATGAAGTCCTTGCCTGGTTGGATGACTGGTCCGAGTATGACGGCGTCTCCGATAATGATATAAAGTTTGCTGTGGGTGAGTATGCAATCACCGATCCCGATTCTGCGACCGGGATGCGCCACGATGGTTTGGTACCAAACCAGGACAGCCAAGATCAATCTCTCCTTACCGGTGTGCCGGAATTCTTTGCTCATGCCTGGGGAGAGGATTTTCTCGAAGCCGGTAATACCATCGCTCCGATCAAAAAGTATTTCATGACCAAGACGGGTGAAGAATTCTTTAAACCCGGCGATGTCATCGGTGTCTGTGGTTTTTCTGAAACCCCTGCTGATGACTGGGGTGTGGATATCACCACACGCGGCGAAATCGTGGTCGGTGAAGTAACAGCTGTTGCCAAGGATGCCCGGGTCATTGAAGGCTATGAACTGGCCAATAATTATCCGAATCCTTTCAACCCCACCACCACAATCAATTACCGTGTTCCGGTCAATGCCGATGTATCTATCGTGATCTATAATACTCTGGGTCAGATTGTGCGTACATTGGTTGATAGCCGTGTCGCTGAAGGCATGCATTCTGTTGTCTGGGATGGACGCAACGATGCCGGTATGTCTTTGCCGAGTGGGCTCTATTATTACCACCTGGAAACGGATAATTTTTCCGAAACCAAAAAGATGATGCTGCTCAAATAGTATCTCTTTGACATGAAATCATGTGGGGTCGTTTATAGCAAACGACCCCACATTTTTATATATACATATCAAGAGGAAATGATATACATGAATAAAGCACGACTGATTATCCTTGTTGCCCTGGTTGGCTGTCTGGCACTCTTATCTTTAATGTGCGGACCAAAGGACAAGACGGTCCTCGCCACCTTTGATGGCGGAGCAGTACACATTGATGACTATATCGAATACTATCTCAGCGCATCCAGACATAAACCCGAGATGATGCCCACAGAAGAAGATTTGCGCAAAACGGTCTCGATTAAAGCCATGGAAAAAATTGCGATTTTGGAAGCCCGGGAACAGGGATTGGATCAAGACGAAGAGTTGGTCTCTGCATTGAAGCAACGAAAGAGACGGATCCTGTTTTACCGGTATATGCAGGAACAGGTCATTCCTTCCGTGATCACCGACAGTCTCATTCAGGCCTATTATGATCATTTCTCTCCGCAATACAATATCAAATATATTATTCGTCCCGTGGTCGAAACATCCACGCCGGAATTTGCCGAGGCACAAAAAGATACCATCGAACATGTTTATCGATTGCTGAAATCCGGCAGACCTTTCGAGTCCCTGGCAAATGAATACTCTCAGGATATCACCACCAACAAAAAGGGAGGTGATCTCGGCTATGTCATTCGCGAATCCCTGGGAGATGCCAAACTGCGCGCCGTGATGGATACTTTGTCAGAATATGCTTATTCTGAACCTTTTAGAGGATATAACGGCTATTATATCCTGTACAAGGGCGAAAGCCGCACCGTACCTGTGCCACCTTTTGAAGAAGCGCGTCCCAAAATCTGGCGGTCACTATACAAAACACGACAGCATGTCATTAAAGATAAAGTCGAAAAACAGTTTGAGGACATTTCAAAAGACTATAACCTCGTGATCCACGAGGATGTCATCGAGCAAATTAACCAAAAAGCCGGAGCTGCTCCAGGGTCATCTACTCTGAAACTCTTGGATTATAGCAGTGAACTGGATCAAGATGATATGGACCGGGTGCTTGCCTCGTATGACGGTGGCGTCGTCAAAGTATATGATCTGTTCAAGGTTGAAAATAAAGAACCCGATAATGCTCTCGATTTCAGGGATCGTCTGATCGTCATTGCTCAACAACAAATCATGGGCATGCATGCCGAATCTATGGGACTCGACGAGACCCCTGAAATACAGGAACAGATTCAAATGATCAGAGCAGCCCTTTTGAGAAATGAATTGTCGATTATTACCATACGAAATAAAGTGGATGCACGTATCGATTCCCTCAGGGAAGAACATAAAGATGAGCTGACAGAAGGCGAACTGCACAGACTGGTGCAAAAGAGACAGTGGGATTTTGAAAGAGAGATCAAGGCACAGTTTGAAGAGAGAATGAAAGAAAAATACAATTTCGAATGGGTAACAGGTAATTTTGACCGCGCTCTCGACCAGGCCCGGCAAGCCAAGGAAGAGCAAAATCTTGAGGTGGAAAAGGCAAAAAGTTAACCTGGACGCTTTAATACAGGAGCCGGCTCGTTACCAACTGATGATACCAATATGCGGGCATGATTAGCTTTAAATGGATGAAATGGCAGGAAAAGTTGTTTAATCTCTTGGTCAATTTCATGTCAATAAAAAAAATGAAAACATGGCTGTCCCTTTGGAGAGTGATGATCCCTCTCTCACCGGACAGCCTTTTTTATGCGCAGTGCGTTTCTATTCTCTGTGAACCATTGGCTTGCCACAGTCCCTATTTACGCTCTTGAATAGAGGTGATCGAATGAAGATAAATATTTGTTTTATGTGTTTGGTCTTATGTATGATGTGGAGCACCCTTTTTGCACAAGAACTCGAAAATGTGCAGCATGTCATGGTTGCGCATGAAAAAGGAAAATTTCATGGATGGCCTGCGAATAATGGCGCCTGGCACTGGGGGAATGAAATTCTGGTGGGATTCACCCAGGCCGATTATCAGATCAAAGACGGACATAATCTGACCGGTATACAGCACAGCCTCTTTGCTCGAAGCAAGGACGGTGGAGAATCGTGGACCGTGTTCGATCCTGAAAATTTTTTGGATGATGAAAATATCAAATGGATTCCTAAAAATAAAACCCGCCTGAAACAACCTCTGAATTTTTTTGACAAAGGATTTGCTTTACGCATATTTGCAACCGGTTACCATGGGAATGATGATCCTCAGGCTGGATTTTACTATTCCTATGATCGCGGTGCCACATGGAATGGACCCCATTTTTTAGGAGATATCCATAATCATGCGGAATTTCAGGACAGGATTCTTACGCCGCGTACAGATTATATCGTCCAGTCCGATAAAGAGTGTTTCGTTTTTATCACGTCCCACATTGAGAGCAAGTCAGATAGTCGAGTCGCCTGCATCCATACTAAAGATGGTGGATTGAATTTTGAATTTGTTACCTGGATCACGCCTGTGTCAGATCAGTATCGAGCCGTTATGCCGAATACAGTGCAGCTCTCTACAGAAAGCTTTCTCCTGACCTTTCGAAAAATATTCAACGATAAATCGAGACTGGAAAGCAAGATCGAGGCTTTTATATCCAATGATCGATGTCAATCCTGGAGTTTTGCAAGCACCATAAAAGAGATCAAGACCAATTCCAATCCACCGGCTACTGTCAAACTCGATGACGGCAGGGTGTGCTGTATTTACGGTGATCGCGACCAGTTTTCTGTTCGAGGTAAATATAGCCCGGATGATGGTAAATCATGGGGTAAAGAGTTTATTATTCGTGAAGGGTATATCAGCCATGATGATTGGGGAGACCTCGGCTACCCCAGGCTGATACAACGTCCGGATGGCAAGCTCGTTGCCCTGTATTACTGGGCGTCACCTGAACATCCCGAACATCACATCGCTGCATCGATATGGCAGCCATAAAGCCGATATATTGCCTGAACCCTCGTTTCTCATCTATAGAAAGGAAGTGTGGTATGCAAAAAACCATAGCTGAGAAAAGATATTTTTTTATGCTTTTGATGGCCTTGATGTTGCCGGTCACTTTATTGGCCCAGGATTCCAATGCCAAACGGGTCATGTTCAACAATCCCGGTCTCGAGGTCGATCTCAAAGTCGGACTCTGGGCCTGGCCTCTTCCCATGGATTACGACGAAGATGGGGATTATGATCTGGTGGTAGCTTGTCCGGATAAACCCTATAACGGCATCTATTTCTTTGAAAATACCTCCGGAAATGTCAAAATGCCGGTTTTTGAACCTCCGATTCGGGTGGGCGCGGGCCAGCGTTATATTTACCCTTCTTATGTTGATTCTCAAGCCCGGGTGCTGCGACCCGGTCGCGAATATGTCGATTTCCGCCAGAACGGGTTCAGCAAAGAAAAGGAAATCTATCCCCAGGAGAATATCCATAACCAGGATATTCGTGCCAACCAATGGCATTATGTCGACTATGACGGTGATGGCGTCCTCGATCTGGTTGTCGGCGTAGGGGATTGGGAAGAGTATGGCTGGGACAATGCCTATAATGAGTATGGAGAATGGCAAAGAGGACCTCTGCACGGGTATGTCTATCTGTTGAAAAACAAAGGCAGTGATTTGCAACCCGATTATGACTCTCCTGAGAAAATTCTGGCCGGAAATTCCCCCATTGATGTCTATGGCATGCCATCGCCCAGTTTTGCAGATTTTGATAGCGACGGCGATCTCGATCTGATCTGTGGCGAATTTTTGGACTCTTTTACCTATTTTGAAAATATCGGATCGCGGTCAGAACCGGACTATGCCCCGGGCCGGAAACTCTGTTATCAGGGCATTGAGATAAGAATGGATCTGGAAATGATCGTTCCGGTGGCTATGGATTGGGACAAAGACGGGGACCCTGACCTGGTCGTCGGCCAGGAGGATGGGAGAGTAGCGTTTATTGAAAATACCGGTACGGTCTCTTATCGCATGCCCCAGTTTTTGCCTCCCCGGTTTTTCAAGCAAAAAGCACATGAACTCAATTTTGGTGCCCTGGTCACCCCTTTTAGTTATGATTGGGATCATGACGGCGATGAAGATCTGATTTGTGGCAACACAGCAGGGTATATCGGATATATCGAAAATCTCGATGGCGGTGATCCGCCGTCATGGGCAGAACCGGTCTATCTGCAGGCAGCTGATGAGGTCATCCGCATCCAGGCCGGTCCGAACGGATCTATTCAGGGCCCCTGCGAAGCCAAATGGGGATATACCACCCTCTCGGTAGCGGACTGGAACAACGACGACTTGCCGGATATTATGGTCAATTCCATCTGGGGCCAGATTCTCTGGTTTGAAAATATCGGTACGCGTTCCAAGCCTGCGCTGGCGCCGGCTCAAACCGTCCAGGTACAGTGGGAGGATGGTCCGCAAAAGCCGCCCTGGAACTGGTGGAGTCCGTTACATGACAACCTTGCGACTCAGTGGCGCACCACCCCTGTCATGTTTGATATAAACAACGATGAGCTTATGGATCTCGTTGTGCTCGACTATCAGGGGTATCTCGCCTGGTTTGAGAGAACCGGCTCGCCTCAAGAATCAAAGGTGATGTCTCCTCGACGTATTTTTTACGGAGACGGTCCCAGCCATTTTTCTCGCAGAAACAACAAGCCAGCCAACACAGAGGCCGGAGAGTTGAGACTCAATCTGGGTGAGGCCGGGAGCAGCGGCCGGCGAAAATGGTGCTTTACGGACTGGAATGGGGACGGCAAACTCGACCTCATGGTCAACAGCCAAAGCATCAATTTTATGCCAAATGTTGCCTCTAACGATAAAGAATATGTTTACCGTGATGCGGGCCCGGTGACCGACCGTCTTTTGGCCGGCCATACCACGAGTCCCACGATGGTGAATTGGGACGGCAACGAGTTCCCGGATCTGCTCATCGGTGCCGAAGACGGATTCTTTTATTATGTGAAAAATCCACAGACAGGAAATCAATAAGGGATGATAGCTATTCCTTGCGTGAGTCTAATCAGCGGTTTGATTCTGTACAAAAGCACGCTTGTCCAAATATAAAGTCGGTTGGACGGTAATGCACAAAAGTGAAAAATGATTAAGGAAATAAGATGAAACATATTTTACTGGCATGTATCGTTTTATTGTCTTGCCAAACTGGAATCGCTCAACCACAGTCTGTCGAACACAAGACAATCTATCGCGAGGACGGTCGTTTCGGAGGCTGGCCTGCCAATCACGGGATCTGGAACTGGGGGAACGAGATTCTTGTGGGATTCAGCCGCGGATATTATAAAGATTTGGGTGATCGTCACCACATCGACCGGGAAAAGCCGGAAGAACATCTGTTTGCCCGCAGTCTTGACGGAGGAGAGACGTGGACGATCGAGGATCCTTCCAAAGTCATTGTGCCCCGGGGAGCCGCGTTGCACGGGGTTCGTCCGCCTGACCTGATCCCCAAAACACCCCGGCAACTGGATACGCCCATCGATTTTATGCACCCTGATTTTGCCATGACCCTGCGCATGCTGGATCATCATGTGGGCCCTTCGTTGTTTTATTTTTCTTATGACCGTGGCCACGACTGGCAAGGTCCTTTTATACTTGCTGTCGATGGCGTGGAAGGGATTGCTGCCCGAACCGATTATATCGTACTGGACTCTAAAAGCTGTCTCGTGTTTCTCACCGCAGCCAAACCCAATGGCCGTGAGGGCAGGCCGTTCTGTGCCCGGACGGATGATGGCGGACTGACCTGGCAATTTCAGGACTGGATCATTCCGCTACCCGAGGGATTTGCCATCATGCCTTCCACGGTCCATTTGGGCGAGTTTACTCTCTTGTCTACCGTTCGATGCCGCAGGGATGAAAGCCGCTGGATCGATGCCTATATCTCCCGTAACATGGGCACAAACTGGGAATTTTACAACACGCCTGTGCCTGATGTGGGGGAGGGAAATCCCCCCAGTCTCATCAAACTCGCGGACGGCCGCTTGCTCCTGACCTATGGATACAGAGCCGAGCCCTTTAGCATTCGGGCACGATTCAGCAATGATGAAGGCCAGACCTGGAGCGACCCTGTTATGTTACGGGATGACGGATGCAGCCGGGATATCGGATATGTTCGTTCGGTGCAACGCCAGGATGGCAAAATTGTGACGGTCTATTATTTTTGCGACCAGACGAGACCCGAGCGGTATATTGCAGCGACGATTTGGGAATAACGCGGGGTGGAAACACCGCGGCTTGGAATAACGTGGAGGCTGGAATTTAATCATTTTCGATCGTGCGGGGTTGAAACATCGCGCTATGAAAAATCATGCGGGCTGGAATTTAATCCTTTTCGATCGTGCGGGGTTGAAACCCCGCGCTATGAAAAATCATGCGGGATTTAAACAGGGATTTTAAAACCCCGCGTTTTTAGTCAAATAATCATATTCCTCTTGGAATGATTTTCTTCTGTGATGTTCTTCCTGGTTTTTGATATAGGCTCGTACAATGGGTACATGCTGTTTGCTCACTGACGCCGCATAATATTCGTTCTGCCAATCAAAATAGTCTTTAATCAAATGATGATCATTGACCCAATGACTGGATTCACCTTTTAATAATTGCACAACAACAGAGATGGATTGCGTTCGTCCCAATGATAGTAATACATGACAATGATCTTTATAACAATTTATCTGGTCGAGATAGATTTTTTTCTTTTTTGCATTTGACATCATGTGGGCCAAGAGCAAGGGTTTTAGGTCTTTTGTTACGAGAGACTCTCTGTATTTCGTTGACCAAACGGCATGGACATAGATCTGTACATATGACATGGGATACTCCTGTTGTTTGGTTTGGGGGGGCAAATTGATTGTCCTTATCATATTTTTTATTTTCATGACGCGGGGTTTTCCATTTTTCATAACGCGGGGTTTAAACCAAGCGTTATGAAAAATGCTTTTTATGTCGATTTATTTATAAAAATGTATAAAAT
>WJME01000119.1 GCA_014728115.1 Candidatus Zhuqueibacterota bacterium
AAAGAATTTATACTCATTATAAAACGGTTAGTTCCGCTTAAAGAGATCAGGAATCAGAGTATTGTAGCACATGGTTATAAACCTGTCACTAAAGATATACTTGAAGAAAGATACATCAATGAATCTGAGAAAAAAGTGCAATGGAAAAATCTTTATACGGACATAGAAGACTTATTATTCAATCTTAAAAGAATTTCAAAAATCATTCAAAAATCAGCCTATAAAGGCGAAACCAGCTAATAAAGGGGAGAATTATGTCACAACCTTGCATTTTTTCTCTGAGATTTGATCTATTTCCACAAAACGAGACTGAAGAGAGACTTTTTACACCGTACGGTTATCTATTTCGAGGATTAATAATGAAATGGATTAACGATATGAACAAGGACTTTGTCGCAGATTTACACGCAATTAACTCGAATAAGTTTGTCTTAAGAGAATACGCAATCTATACGGAAAAGATTCAGAAGAAAAATCCGAACGGAAGCGTAATACAAGGAAGGAGACTATATCTCAATATTTTTCAGCACGATATGATGAATATTATAACAAATAAACTGTTAAAGCATAGAATTGAGAAATGTATAGTCGGAACGCAGCAATGTCTTGTATCTAATATTACAATTAGAAAAATATATCCTAATAATATCTCTCACACTGACAGGTCGGAAAACTCTGTACAATTATTATTCAAGAGTCCAACCGCCTTTAATTATGTAGGCGGTTCAGGATATGTACATAATCCAACGCCAGAACGTATTTTTGGGAGTTTACTAAAGATCTGGAATACAGTGTTTCAAGATACAACTTACGCGTTACCTAAGAACCTTTATGACAAGTTTCCCACAGCCGTTGTTATTACAAAAACGGATATTGGGATTAAATCTTGGAAAATGGGAAAACAAGATGTAAAATTTAAAGGTTTTCTCGGTCTTGTTACCATTTCATTTATAGATGATGAAATTAAAGCAGATTGCTACAATCTCATTAAATTAGGAGAGTTTGCAAATGTAGGTGCGGGTCGCACTGCAGGATTTGGACATTATGTTGTATTAAATACAAAATAGAATGAATCACTGATTAGAATGCCTAATATATAAATAACTGCACTAAGACTTGTTTTCGAGGATCGTTCCTAACCAAGCTATATTCATGATCAAATCTATATTTAAAATCCCATCAAGGGAATTGAAATAAATGTAAATTAGAAATCTATTTTTTCAAGTGTAACGAAGAAAAACGTGCATTTTTATATCTATAGGAAAACAAAGTTTCGAAGTAACAAAATGTTATACACAAATAGCTTTCTTCTAATCAACCCAATATGGTTTTTAAAAAGTAGTGTTGATTAAAATGGATACAGATCAAATAATTTTTTGGTATTTTGTTTTTTTTTCCTTTATAAGTATCATTTCTATGTATTCTATTGCATGAAAAAACTCGAAGTTTAAAAAAATTTATAAAAATTTAGATGAAGGAAGTTAGGCTTAAATTTTTGAAAATTTCGCGATACATTCAACGGGATGAAATATGGCAGAACAAGTATTGATTGGACTGGGTTCGGTAGTTGCAAGAACTTCCGGAGTCAAAAAAATAATGCGGAAGGTATACAAATTCATCAAGGAAGAAAAGATATACATAAACTTAATTGTTATTGGATTTACTATGTGTGTCTTTAAAATCATTGATATGCTAACAGAACCAAATATAATTACTCGATTATTATATCTTGCTTCAATGGGTGCACAAATCGGCATTATACTGGGGATAGCAGTTATTAAAAAAGATATCTCACAACTGAGAAACGTACCTTCTCAAATAAAACAGCCGGCATCAAATGCACAGATTAAGGACATACCCGATATTTCCATGTTAACTGAAAGGGATACTCTTCCTACTCCTGTTGAAGTTGCTATATTTATTCAAAAAATATTCGAACAAGAATAATTCAGAAAATCAGAAATATGTGATGGAATATGTTAGACAAACCAGGAAAAATTAGGAGCGATTTCGCTCAACCAAATTCAAAGACCTTTTATGCACTTCAACCTCTTGATATAGACCATCGGGCATTTAGCAATGCTGCATTTGGTTCCCTATCCACAAAGGAACTAATAAGGTCGGTCTGCAGAAATATAACACAGCTGACAAGGGTTGAGTTTACACCACAGCAAGAAAAAGATGCGAAAGAATTAGAAAAAACAATCGAAGCTTTGGATCAAAATCACGAAAATATCACTGCATTTTTCTATCTGATCCACAAACTAACGGATGTTTTTTTCAACGCATGGAGACATCTTGAATTTCTCTTGACTAAACGTCAAATCGCTCGGTTATGTATTGCCTATAATTTATTTTTATCTTCAAATATACAAGAAGAAAGGCGTTTTCTTCGGTCTCTTTCACGTAGAAATTTACTTTGGGATGTAGAGGATGCGCTCAAAGAGCGATTGGATGAAATAAACAAACGGTCTGGGAAACCAGAACCAAAACCATATAATGAAGCAGAAACAACTCAAAACCAATTTTCAATAGATCTTTCACGCGAACTCAAGTTTTCAAGTTTTAGCCCAAAGGATTCAAAAGTAACTTTTAAGATCGAACAACAATCGATCACGGTAGATTTTTCAGAACATCCTATCGAA
>WJME01000120.1 GCA_014728115.1 Candidatus Zhuqueibacterota bacterium
GAGTGGCTTCCTTTCTTTTGTAAAGGACTTTTTTGGCTAAGCCATTCTATGCTTTTTTTATTTTTTTGTCAAGTCAATAAATGTCAACTTTTTCTTATACTACCAAAATGTTAAAACTATATATAGTCTGAATAAATTATGAAATTCCATTCTTCTTTTCCGATATATCATAAACATTCTTCAATCGTGCCAGTTTGGTGTATTACACCAGACGTTAAGGGCTGTATGCATAGATTTTTTGATTCTTCTCCCATCAGTCCTTCCGGTCGCTTTGTTGCAGTCTTTCAATTACCCTTTGAAAATCGTCAACCTGAACCAGGAGAAATAGGGTGCGTTCGTTTAATTGACTTGCAGGGAGGCACGAACAAGATAGTGGCCCAAACTTGTGGCTGGGAACCTCAATTAGGAGCGAACATCAATTGGGGAGCTACAGATCATGAGCTGTTTTTTAATGATGTTGATACCGGTACATGGCAGCCTTTTGCCTGGAAACTTGATCCGATTTCCGGCAAAAAAGAAAGAATGGAAGCAACCGTTTATCATGCATCAAGTGACGGTAAATGGCTGATATCTTCAAATTTGTCTTTATTACGAAAAACACAAAAATGGCTATGGTGTGGCTGTGCCCACAAAAGTAATGCAACGCAATATATGGCCGGTAAAGGATGAAGGGTTTTATCTTACAAACACATCAACTGGGAAAAGCCAGTTGCTCGCATCTATTCACGATTTGTTGACCAAAGCTGATCCACCCATACAAGACGAAAATATTAAAGATTGTGAAATATATGGTTTTCATTGCAAATTTAATCCTCAAAATACTCGCTTAATGCTAAGTTTGAGATGGTATCCTAAACGAGAAGGCAAGGTTAGAGATTTAATATGGACTAATTATTCTGAGCTTCGTTTTACCTGGTTGACCATGTCTTTTAAAGATGGGAATATACATTGTGCGTTAGGACCGGAACAGTTTTTAAAACGTGGACATCATGCAACATGGTTCCCTGATGGGAATCATATTTCGCTTAATTTAAAGTTTGATAATAAGCAAATGGCATTTGCCATGGTTAGATATGATGGTAGTAAGCTACGAAAGATCGTTTATGATGCCCGTGGATTGGGTCATCCCACGGTTCATCCTTGTGGTCATATTTTAACGGATACCTATCTCACTTCATGGGATTATTCACAATCTGAAGATGGGACAGTACCGCTTCGGTGGATTGATATTTATAACGGCAAAGAAAAGGTTCTTTTACGAATTCCAGTAAATCAACCATACAATGATGCAGCTTTACGGATTGATCCTCACCCCGCATGGGACCGTTCATGGCGCTATATAACGTTTAATGGGTATGTCAATCAATCGCGACGTGTTTTTATCGCTGATATGAAAACACTAATTACGAGAAGAATCTTAGATTCAAAAAAAATCAATGCAAAACCGACATTAAAGCAAATAATACAGAGAAACATGGGCTTAATAAAAGCATTTACTCAAAATAAGATTTCTAAACTATAAATCAAAGGTGCAATTGTAGCAGGTAATAAGAATGAGTTTATAAAATTATCCAAGTAGGAGGCAAAGTTTGATTCACTTATTCAAGAGAATCCTTTTTAAACCAGTTTATAATAGATGGGATAGTCTTGTTAATCGTTTGCGAAAAAATGAAAAAATTATTCACGAATTGCAGAACCGTCTTCGTACACAAGAGCAGATTACAGAATATTTGATTGAAAGTCCAATTTTTAACCAAGCACAAAATGTCGGATTTAATGGCCAGATACAAAGGAAACAAATTTTTAAAGGTTTGATGAATACTTTTCCAATTCAATCGATCGTCGAAACAGGTACCTGGGTAGGCAACACAGCCGGATACATGGTAATAGAAACAGGTATTCCGGTAAACACAGTTGAAGTAAATCCTCATATTTATCGACTCGCAAGAAAAAGATTAGAGAACTATGCTAATATATTTATATATCAAGGGAATTCCCCAGAGTTTCTGCATCGTTTGGCAGAAACCGAGATAGCAGATCTATTTACATTTTTTTACCTAGATGCTCATTGGGGAACAACGCTACCTCTTAAAGATGAAATAACTCTTATCTGTAACGCATGGAAACGATATATTATAATGATTGATGATTTTCAGGTACCTGGTGATGATGGCTATCGATATGATTCTTATTATAACTATGGTCCGCTTAGTCTTTCAACTTTTGGGGATTTATTTTCTAAATATAACCTTATTCCTTTTTACCCTGCAGCTCCTTCTGCGGAGGAGACTGGTTCAAAGGCAGGCTGTGTTGTTCTTTTTATGGAAAAAGATGTTAAAACTGCAGAATCTTGCAATTCATTAGTCAAGTACCATAGAACGGAAGCGCATTAAAAGTACGGCCTTTTAAGATGACCAATGTAATTATGATTCAAACTTTGAATTCAAATGAATATTCGAATTGATATTTTATGCCATAACCGTTTTAACAAAGCTGATAGTATTATTGTTCGTTTGCTAAAAAAGCACTATGATGTTACTATCGACAGAGAAAATCCCGATTATGTATTTATTCAATCACATCGATTTCATGATACTGGTAATTACCAAAGTGATCCAATTCGTATCTATTGGCAAGTTGAAGCAAATGTACCGGATTTTAACCTCTTTGACTATGCCATACTAAGATATGATGATATCAGATACGATGACCGTTGTTATTTCGGTGATTTTGGATGGTGGCATCATGAATTCCTTGCAAACTATGATCAGGCAGAAACTCGTAGACGGAAAGAACTTTTAACAAAGAAAAAATTTTGCAATTTTATCTACTCTCATAGCTGTAAAGAGCGAGATCAATTTTTTCATTTATTAAATAATTATAAGCGCATCGACTCTTTCGGGAAACACTTGAATAATATGGGTGACCTCCCTCCTGAAAATCAACGGTATGCATCAGGATGGTTTCCTTCAAGTATTGAACTCAAGCGTCCATATCGGTTTTCCATCGCTTTTGAAAATGTTTACTATCCTGGATATACGACAGAAAAGATATTAACATCTTTTCTTGCTGGCACTATTCCAATCTATTGGGGGAATCCACGCATTTCTCAAGAGTTTAATTCAAAGGCATTTATTAATTGTCATGAATACGAGTCGTTTGATGCGGTATGTGAGCGTGTAATTGAGATTGACAATGACACAACTATGATACAGCAAATGGTAAAGGCACCTAGTATGACTGTAGAACAGCATGAAAAACTACAATATGCCTTGGCAAAACACGAGCCTGATTTAGAGTCCTTTCTTTGCAGGATTATTGATCAGCCTATTGCAAAAGCTCATCGTCGAACTTTGAACAGGTTTTCGAACAAAATTTACGCTTTTCGAAATGATCCGTGGTATAAGTTTGGAAGGATGGGAAAAAGGGGCAAAATGATTTTTCTTATTCGTAGAATTTTGATACGTATTTTTACATCCAAAAAATCATAGTAAATCGTCTGAAAGATATTGTCCACTGTATCAATTTACTTTTGATCGATAAATGAAAAATGAACAAAGCAACAAATTTTCAAATGAACGGTTGATTACAGGCTTAGTTTCTATTATCATACCCAGCTACAACCAGGCGAGCTTTATACGAGATACAATAGAATCCTGTTTGAGACAGGATTATCGACCGTTGGAAGTGATCATCATTGATGGGGCCTCAACAGATGATACAATTGACATTCTACATGAATACGATCATGTACCTGAAATTCGCTGGATTTCAGAGCCGGACACAGGAGTGGCAGAGGCAGTGAATAAAGGCTTTGCAATGGCTCGCGGAGAAATCGCTGCCATTCAGAGTTCTGATGACTCTTATCTTGATGGGGCAGTTTCTCAAGCATTAAAATATTTTCAAGAAAATCCATCTATTGGTCTGGTTTATGCGGATGTGGAAAATATCGATATTGCGGGGAATCAAATCAGTACATTTCACAGTGCTCCTTTTTCGATAGAAAATTTTTTGAGTAAAAGTACGTTGATTTTACAACCGGCTGCCTTTTTCAAGCTTGAAATTGCAAAACAACTTGGCGGGTGGAATCCTGAATATTTTAATTGTGATACGGAAATGTGGTTGCGAATGATTTTTCGGGTTCCGGCATTAAAAGTAGATCAACTATGGGCTCGACGTACATTACATGATGGTCAACGAAATCTCGAAACTTGGGAAATCATACAAAGTAATACCCGCATGATACGAGAATCATCAGATATTAAAAATTCTTCGCGACGTATTCGTCGCGCCGCAAAATGCGGAATTTATTTGACAGCCGCAACTTACAATTCTGCTAATCAGTGTTTGACAAGATTTTATATTTGGCGAGCATTTTTTAAATACCCCGAAATTATCCAACAGCGACCAAAATTACTCGGCCAAATGATTCCTTATTATTGGACTATTAATCGATGGTTTATGCGAGCAACTCGAGCACCACAAAAATTATACAAAATATTAATCAAGTCGATTTGAGTATTTTTAAACAAGCGAATAGATGAAAGTCTCGATAATCATACCGGTTTATAATGCTGAAAAATATATCACCACTGCTGTTGAATCTGCAATTGCTCAAGAACAAACAGGTGAAGTTCTTCTTATTGTTGATGGTTCTCCGGATAAATCTCTTGATATATGTCGTTCATTAGAAAAAAAATACAAAATAGTTCGGGTATTCACCCATAATGGTTTTAAAAATCGTGGCGCCGCCGCAAGTCGAAATTTGGGAATAATGAATGCGACTTTTCAATATGTGACGTTTTTAGATGCTGATGATTATTATTTGCCGAATCGTTTTGAAATGACCGAAAAAATTTTTCAACTGGATTCAAAAGCTGAAGGAATTTATGAAGCAATTGGGACGACTTTTGAATCAAAAGTTCAACAGAAATGGTGGCAAGTCAGTGGTTGTCCGATGTTGACATCAATACATAGAGATGTTACACCAGATGCGGTGTTCGAGCGTCAGAAACCCATTGGAACAGATGGTTACTGTCACCTGGAAGGGTTAACCGTTCGACGCAAAGTATTCGAAAGAACCGGCTTATTTGATGCAGAATTAATTTTACATCAAGACACAGCATTTTTTATAAAACTAGCTGCCTGTGCAAGACTTGTTGCCGGGCAGGTTGAAGTACCGGTTGCAATGCGAAGAGTGCATGCTCAAAATAGAATAACTGAAAAACGTGATAATAAAGAGACTTGGAACCACCGGAGGA
>WJME01000121.1 GCA_014728115.1 Candidatus Zhuqueibacterota bacterium
GGACTGGGCCGTGGATCATGCATAATGATATAGAAATCGGTTTAACCGGCTTTTCACTTGATCCTCTGGCTAAAAACCCCTAACTTTTTATGAATTTATCCATTTATCCGGTAACCTATTTTGTTTCACCTCGTAGCAAATAATAATCATCCTGCAAGGAGGAAGCTATGACCATTCAATTATTCGATCCATTTTCGCGTGCATGGGAGCGAATGAAACAAGCGCTTTTCAAGCCTTTTGATATCATGGTATGGTTCAAAGTGGGTTTTACAGCTTTTTTGGCGACTTTGATGGATGGTGATGGCGGAGGAGGCAGTGGAGGGCGCATATCGGAGAATGTGGAAAAGGCCGATTGGGGCGAGGTCCTGAATGGTCCATATCAGGTGTGGTCGTGGCTGATCGATAACCCGGGGTGGTCTGTTTTTATCGGTTTTGGGATTCTTGTTGTACTCGCGATTCTCATTGTTTTGCTATGGGTGAGCTCGCGAGGAGAATTTATGTTTCTGGACAATGTGGTTCACAAGCGTGCGCTTATTGGGGATCCATGGCGAGAGTATAAATCACAAGGAGACTCGCTCTTTTTCTGGCGGTTGGGACTAACGCTCGTCTTCATCGCTCTGTTCGGATCTCTGGTATGGTTTGCATGGACGCAGTTGCATGCTCATTACTCACAATTTCATGAATGGCCCGTCCTTTTGATTGTGCAGCTGGGTTTTGCGTTTATCCTCCTGATTTTGCTCGCGAGCTATATCGAGCTCTTGTTAAGAGGTTTTGTCGTTCCTGTGATGTACAGACATCGCATCCTCGCCACTGAAGCCTGGAGCCGGTTTCTTTCGATCCACTGGGCCTATTTTGGCTATTTTTTACTGTATGTTATTATTGTGGCCCTTTTGTGGCTGGGGATCTCGGTGGCGATCATCGTGCTGGGTTTGATGACTTGTTGTTGCGGATTCATTATACTCGCGATCCCTTACCTGGGTACGGTTATTCTTTTACCCATATATTATGTCTTTAGAGCCTATTCGATAGAGTTTTTGGCCCAATTCGGGGATGATTTTAATGTCTTTCTGCCTGTACCTGTATCTGTATCTGACCAACCCGGTGCTGGTGGCCAGGGAAAATCTATCGGAGAAAATAATTCCTAGTTCTGAAAAGGCCTCTGCAAACAGCGTTTGCAGAGGCCCGGAGGAGGAGACTGTATTATGTGAATTCTGCGGCCAATTGCTGCAACTTTTCTTCGGTTTGTTTAATAAACCGGTCGATCTCTTGTTGGAATTCTGCCCAGTTTTCTTCATCCACTGTAGGCAAGTCATTCATTCTTTCAATCAGTTCTCTTTTTCGGCTTTCTAATGATCGAATCTGTGCTCTGAGTTCGGATTTGGTTCCCTCTTTAGCAATTTCTAGCTGTCCTTTAAGCGTATTGATTCTTTTATCCACGTTTTGAATCATGTCTTTGAGATTGGATTTTGTTTCGGTTTTTTCCATTGTTAAGGAATCCGAATCTTTGCAAGCTAGGGTTAATGCAAAGATCATGACAAAACCCAGGATGATCGTTTTCATTGATTGCTCCTGATTGTTTTTCTTTCCGGAGACATCGCAAATTATATGCCATTTGTAAGCTCAATAAATACAGTTTAGAAATTCAGAAAAGAGATGTTTTTATGCATTTTTTGCACTTTATATGAATCATTGTGTACGGTATCAGTACAGGGTCGTTTTCCTGAAAAAATTTGATACAAAAATCAAAAAAATTCAAGATTTTTCTTGATTTATATGGAATATCCTATATATTTAACAGGCTGGAATAAATTAGGGTCTAGCCCTGTATAATGTAACAGTTCTGTCAGGGGACGACGAGGTTTTATCCCTAACCTGGCAGGGGGTTGATTAATGTACGATGGAGGTACTATGAAACGCGTTTTGATCGCCACATGGTTGGTATTTTTGCTTGCAGCGAATGGCTTGTTTGCGGATGTCAAACAGGTCAGCGAGACCAAGATGGAGTTCAAGGGAACTCTGGGGATGATCATGAGAATTGCCGGAGGGAATAAACCGATTAAAAACATTGACTATTATAAAGGAAATCTAAAGCGTACCGATCATTTTAATGATAAAGGCAATCTCGAGTCCAGCAATATCGTTGACCTGGATAATGAAATGTTTGTCAACGTCGATCATGAATCCGAGTCGTTTACCCGCATGTCCTTTGCCGAGTGGCGGGAAATGCTGGAGAGCCAGATGGAAGGTTTGGAAGATGCCGAGACCGAGGCAGATAACGAATCCGCAGGCGAGGAAGATAGTGTAGAGGTGGATTGGTCTTTTGATGTGAATGTAGAGCGTACCGGAGAAACACAAGAGATTTCCGGTATGGATGCTAAAAAGGTCATACTGGATCTGAACCTCAAAGCAAAAGTCAGGGATAAACAGAGCCAGGAAACACAAGGCGAAGGCGAATTCATGGTCACTTCGACCCAGTGGATGACCACAGAAGCAAAAGGTAAGGAAGAAATAGAGTCATTTAACCGTCGCTTTGCAGAAAAGCTCGGCATGCAGTTTTCCGAAGCTTCAATGGCAAACATGATAAACATGATCATGCAAAGCAATGAAGAACTTGCTGCGGGTATGAAAAAGCTGCAAAAGGAATCAGCCAAACTCGAAGGATTTGCGCTGGAAACACACTCTGTTTACAAGACCCGTAGTGAAAAAGTGGCAGAAGCTAAAGAACAAGAGGAACCCCAGGAAGAAACGCCCAAATCAGTGGGCGGATTGTTTGGTGGATTTGGCAAAAAACTCGCCAAAAAAATCAAGGCCGATGATACAGGTGATAAAGTATTGATGGAAACAACCACCAAGATCGTAGAGTACTCTATTGATTCCCTGAATACTGATTTGTTTGCTGCGCCTGCCAACTATGAAGAAAAATCCCAGTAATCGTTGAGCAGTCCAGATATTCATGCCTTTAAACGGGTCTTTTTGACCCGTTTTTTATTTCAATAATGCAAACGAGAATGATCCGGTTTTTGGAACAACCATGATCGCTTTAGAGTTTTATAGGTTAGAACAACTCGCGCTCAGACGTTCATTTCGACTCTTCAAAAGCGAGGTGACCATGTACCACACTAGACGACTTTGGATCAGCGACAATCCCCTTAACCGTATTTTGCAGGCCATATCTGATCTGGCTCCGATATTTTAGGTATGGACTCGAGAAAAAAGTGCCGGTGCTGCTCTCATTTTCCTGAGCAATGTAAAATAAAAAGCTCTCCCATACCAGTCCTGGCCGCAAATAAACAAAGAGCCAGAAAGCGATTTGTCGATTCGCTTTTTCATCTTTGAATCAGGAGGTTGATATGAAACTCTTGCAAAAAATACTCGTGGCAACGAGTTTAAATAGAAATTCAGACTCTGCTGTTCTGTCTACAGGGGTCACCCTGTCAAAATATTTTGATAGTCAAGCGACATTATTACACGTATTGCCGGATCAATTTAAAAAAAGCCTCACCAAAAAAGTTGTCGAGATCGTGATAAAGGAAGAGTTTGACAAAATCAAACAAGAATTTCAAAATGCCGGAGGCGTGCTGGAAAATGCCGAACTGGTGACGGGCAAGCCTTTTGAAACCATCATAGACAAAGCGGATGAACATGATGTCAATGTCATCGTTATTGGTGCTTCGGATTCAGAGGGTACGGACAAAAAGTCTTTGGGGTTTATCACCGAAAAGGTCGTTCGTAAAGCCCACAAGCCTGTATGGGTGGTCAAATCGGATCCGAAAGCGGGAATCCGACATATCCTCTGCGCTTATGATTATTCTGCCCCTGCTCAACGGGCGTTGAAAAATGCCATTCATCTGGCGCGCCGGTTTCAGGCCACCCTCGATGTGATTCATGTCATTGAGACGAGTGGTTTTTATTCTCGCTATTATCAGCAGAATATCGATTCGCAAACGAGATCACGGGAACAAAAACGGTTGGAAAAAGCGATCGATCAATTCGATCTTTATGGAATCGATGTCAAACCCCATATCGCCACAGGAGAGGTTTTCGAATGCCTCGAAGAATATGTGAAAAGTACTCCTGTGGATCTCCTTGTGTTGGGCACGATAGGACGAAATAGCAGTTCTCGATCTTTGATCGGAAGCACTGCAGAAAATGTTCTGAAATATCTTTCTTGTTCGGTTGTCACTCTCAAGGCAGCCGATGCCATCCAGCTCGAAATCGATTCGGAAATCAAAGAGCTGGAATCGCATTATCAACTGGGACGACAGCTGATGGATCAGGGATTCGCCCAACAAGCTATCGGACAATTCCAAATCTGTCTGTCTATCGATGCTCTATATGCCCCTGCCTGGGAAGCCATTGCAGAATCTTATGAGAGATTGGACGAAAAAGAACTCGCAACGCATCATCGTCTGAAAGCAAAAGAGATTCGCACTCGGCTTTGGCACCTAAAGATAAACGCAGAGATCCGCTCAAAGCGATCGCTCTTGGACTGAAACACTTTTTCCGGCGCCTGCGAGGCGCCGGATGCTTTGCGTTCACTCACCCTAATACTTGAGGATCTATTCGCCTGTTCGGACGAGAGGTTCGACCATGTCGTCGATCCCGGGAAATATTTTAAATTTTTATCAATTTTTTAAACCATTGTTAAATATGAGTTTGTTTGGTCTGCCAGTTTTTGGCATGCCCCTTGCTAAAGAATCGTGTGAACAGCAAACCATAACAAATACTATTGGAGGTTATCATGAAACGTTTTTTGAATCTGTTCACACTCGTTGCACTTGCATTGTTTACCGGACTCTTTTTTGATTCTTCTGTTGCCGTGGCTCAGGAAGAACAAGAGCATGGACGTCACTTTGTCGATGAAAATGGCGATGGTTACAATGACAATGCCCCGGATGCCGATGGCGACGGCATACCCAATGGTCAGGATGAGGATTATGAGCGAACCGCTGATGGAACCGGCAATGCCAAAGGATTTGGGGGTCGTTCCGGTAAGCGTGGATTTGTCGATGAAGATGGCGACGGTATCAATGACCTGGCACAGGATAATGATGGCGATGGCATTCCCAATGGCCAGGATGAAGACTATGTGCGTCCCGAATCAGGTTCCGGTCAAGCAAAAGGGGTTGGCAGACGATCCGGCATGCGCGGATTTATCGATGAAGATGGTGACGGTATCAATGACAATGCCCCTGATGCTGATGGGGATGGCATTCCCAATGGTCAGGATGAAGACTATGTAAAACCTGCTGACGGCCAACAAAAAGGGAATGGCTTTATGGGACGCGGCGCAAAGGGGATGGGTAATAAAAATCCCGTACAAAATGGATCCAGGGGCAATGGCGGGCGCCCCGACAATACAGGCAATGGCAACTGCAGCAATCCCGAATAATTCAATTCCATACACAAAAAAATACCCTGACCGGTAATCAGCTGTCAGGGTATTTTTTTATCTTTTCGAACGATTTTTCTATCACCTAGCCCGAACGCAGCGTACGAATAAAAACATTCAATGCTCTTGTTGATGCAGAGAGTGTCGTTAACATATCGGACAAGGGCTCGATGACCGAATGTTTCAATTGGCTTTCCACACCCGATAATTGATCGACCATATCAGCGACCTTGTCGCCCGCAGATGAGAGTTGAGTGATTTCTTTTCTGACTCTGGTCGTGGTATCTGAAACATCGTCTGTGATACGATTGACATTTCCGAGGATAGCCGGAAGATCTCGATTCAATATCTCTGTTGTCACTTCGATACTGCGTGCAGTTCTCCATATCTGTAACAATGAGGGTATGGCAAATACGATGAATATAAGTAGAGCAATACCAACAACGAGTACCCCTATTTCCAATAGCATTTCTGCTCCTTTTATCTGGAAATCTCTATTTTGAACTCTTTTCTTCCTTGTATGCATCTACTCCGGCGTCGACGGCTTTGCGAACCCGACCTTTTTTATCCTGCACCTGCTTTTTACCACGATCTGCCAGCTCACTCACCGATTCTTTGCCGCTCTCGGCCAATTTTTCGACACGATCTTCCAGTTCCTGGATCGCTCCTGCTGCCTCTTTTTGCAGTTCTTTGAGCCGTTTTACGGCTTGCTGGTAGGATTCCTGAGTGCGTTCGACTGCATCTTCATATCCTTCTTTGCCCTTGGCAATAAATTCATCTGTCTTTTTATGAATGTCGCGCCGGGTGCGTTCACCGCTTTTAGGGGCATAGAGAATACCCAATAAACCACCAATGACTCCACCGAAAAATAGTCCTTTGAAAAAATCGCCATTTCCATTTTCTGACATGGATTTCTCCTTTAGATTAAAAAATTTTACCGTCTTTATAATATTAACAAATCTGACACAGTGGATATTGCATCGGACAAAAAATTGCCAAAATATCCAGCATCCGGGCATCGGCGGATTGTGATAACCAGAGCTGTTATATCAACCCTGGGAATGATAAAGTGTTTACTTGCGCACAAAATATGTCCTGAATTCTTGATCGTTTTTTTCCAAAGTCCATGCTTCCAATCCCTGTTCTTTGACCTTGTCGATCAGCGGTGCCGGCAGAAAAGGGGTGACGAGTTCATAGATCTCGTTTTGCTGCAATTCTTGTGTCTCTTTGAGAACCCGACCCAACGGATGATCCCCTGCCTCGAGGATGGGACGTGCATCCAAACGTTTGGCAATGCGCGATTCCTGCCACCAGTCAGGCTTTTCGCTTTCGGAACCGGACAGGTCACCATGATAAGTCGATTCGTCTCCGACCTCGCGGCGCAGCCGATTGATCAGGTCTGCCAGCGGGATATCGCCGGTTTGTGCGACCTGTTTCAGATTTGCCACGCGTGCGACGGTTCTGCGCAATAACGGATTCTGAAGCTTGGCAAATGCAGGTGAAATCTCGAGCAATACCCTTTCGAGTTCCGGGTAGGTGTCGAGCACGTCCTTGAGTTTGGTCTCTGGTGTGATATAGAGTTTTGGCTTGTCAGGACTCATGGCTCTCCTCCGGACTGTCATAATTCAGAATACGGCGTTCGCCGGTCAGCTGCCGTTTGGCAGTCAGATCCTGGCTGACCTCGAGGGTTCCGAGATAGGAGCCATCATCGTCACGCAGGGCAAAATATTCGATGTGGATAAACCTGCCGTGCAGCTGAATCCAAAAAGCGGCCTGATCCTGCCGACCGGATTTGAAATCGTCGACGATTTGCTCTACCACATGCACGCTGGAAGGAGGGTGGCACATTTGAACTTTGCGGCAGAGAATAGCACGGTTGCGATCAAATATTCGCTCTTTACCCTGGCTGAAATAGCGCACCGTATCATTGGCATCGACAAAAGTGACATCTACAGGCAGGGTATTGAGAATACTTTTCAGTTGCTTTAGATTGAACCCACCGGAAGCAAGCTGAATTTGTCCGGCCTCTGCCAATCCTATTTCCGATTCCTCTACACCCTCTGGTTGCCATGTCTCCTGCGGATCAACCAAACAGTATCCGATCTCATTGCTCTGTTTGTAAATTTCATACCACTCGATATCTGTCAGGGTGTCCATACACATGGGAAAGAGAATCTGTTCTTCTTTATAGATCATCTCTTCCACAGATTGCATGGCCGGTCTGAAAACCAGATCGATCAGGCTCTTCCATTCCTCCAGGCCGAGGGTATTGGCCTGAATCAGGGCATCATGGGCAGCCTTGAGCAGTTCCCGGGTTTCGTCATGTTTTCCCCACATTACCGTTGGAGGGCCACTGATTTCGTGTTTTTCCAGAAAAGGAAACAAGAGATTCTCTTTGCGGCGATAGTGCTTTTCCACGTCAGACAAAGCGTTGAAATGGCTCTTGACTGCATCAGCAAAACTTTCACGGTCTCGTTCGGGTTTTAACTCGCTGAATATTCGTTCAAGGCTGGCAATCTCCGCCTGCAAGGCGCGGTTTTCCTTGATAAAGGTATCCACCGGATGGCCGGCAGGTACCTCTTTTTTCTCAGAGGTATCGATCACGCCCTTGAGTGCATCGGTGTGCACATCACAGAGTTTGAGAACCTCTTCCTGGGGCAGGCCTTCGCTGATCAGCTGCTGTTCGACCTCCACGACTTCGCCATAGGGCACCTGCCCGAGCAATTCAACGAGTTGTTTGCGAACGGCATCCGGTGCCTGGCCTTTATGTAATTGCAAAATCATATGTTTCAACAGGTCTTTGCGCTTTTGGGAATTGTTGATCAATTCACTCATGTTGACTCTCCTTGACTGCATAGAAGGCAAAGTTACTTAATACGAGGGTATTTTACATAACGAAGACTTCTGATGATCGATTCCTGAAATAAAAAGACAAAAGACTCTTAATTCTTTAAATAAGATATGAAAAATCGGGTATAGAGTCAATAACCATCACAATGAATGGACCACAAGAGTCGTAAAATAAAAATCCCTCCGACTTTCTAACGGTTGCAACGCCCCTGTGCAAGCCCTCGAAACGGTCGGAGGGATAGGGGTAAGTAACAAATTTGTAATTGATTTTGCAAGTTAATTTTTCAAAAATCTATTACATAAAGATATATTACAGGGAACTTTACTCTTGAAAACTGTCCAGGAATGGTAAGATGATTGGATCTCTTTCAGTCCAATTGTTATCGCAACTGGGTTTATATTTTGTTGGCAAGTTGATAATAATATTTCGAATTCATCAAATCTTTTCATTATTTCTCAATTATCCATTGTCAATTGTCTAATATTTTTCTATCTTTTTTTAAACAGAGAATACAAGAGAGGAGAGCCATGGACCGCAGATCGTTTCTCAAAACCCTGGCCCTGACCAGTGCCGCCGCCCTGGCAGGATGCACGCAACGCCAGACCCTGCAACCCCCCAATATCGTATTCATTCTCGCCGATGACCTCGGTTACCCGGATCTCGGGTGTTTCGGACACAAGCGTATTCAAACACCGCACCTGGACAGGATGGCCAGTCAGGGGGTCAAACTCACCGATTTTTATGTAACCTGTTCGGTGTGTACACCATCGCGATCCGGATTTCTGACCGGCCGCTATCCGCACCGCAATGGTCTGTATGAAAATATTCGCAGCAACATGACCAATTACGGACACGAATATAATGAATTCGAATATCTTTTTTCTCCGGAAATGACCCAGGGACTCGATGTGCGTGAGGTGACCATCGGTGACCGTCTCAAGGCGCTGGGGTATACCAATGGTGTATTCGGCAAATGGGACAGCGGGCGCAAGCACGAGTTTTTGCCGCTGCAGCGCGGCTTTGACGATTTTTACGGATTCAGCAATACCGGTATCGATTACTGGACGCACGAGCGCTATGGGGTTCCCTCTATGTATCGCAACAATCAGCGCATCAAGGAAGAGGGCTATGCCACGGATTTGTTCAAGCGCGAAGCGGTTCGGTTCATCCGCGAAAATCATGATCAACCGTTTTTCCTCTATGTGCCGTTCAATGCCCCGCATGGCGCTTCTAACCTCAACTATCGGGGAGCCCAGGCCCCCGAGTCCTATGTGGCGATGTACAGCGATGTGGAAGACGAGCGACGCGCCCGTTACTATGCAGCCATTACCTGTATGGATGACGCCATCGGTGAGATTCTCGACACTCTGGAGGAATTCGATCTGGCTGAAAATACTCTGGTGATTTTTACCAGCGACAATGGCGCACATCAAAACGAACCGCTTCGGGATGGCAAAGGCTCTGTGTATGAGGGTGGAGTCCGGGTCCCCTTTATCGCGCGCTGGCGTGGCATGATTCCGGCTGGCACCGAGCGTTCCGACTTTAGCAGTACCCTGGAAATGCTGCCCACCTTTGTGCGGCTGGCCGGCGGCGATCCGGATAGTGGTCCGCAGCTGGACGGCTATGATCTCATGCCTGTGCTCAGAGGCATTGGCACCGGCGAGCGCACCGAACACTATTGGGAGCTGCGCGGCAAACGCGCCATACGCGCCGGCAAGTGGAAATGGGTGCTGGATCCGGGCGGTCGCTGGAACACCCCAGAGAGCGAAATCGGAGAGTTGTTCGATTTGCAGGCCGATCCCGGAGAGACCACGAATCTGGCTGCCAAATATCCTGAAAAAGAAAAAGAGCTGCGCGAAAAATGGGAGGCCTGGTTCTGGGATATGGCCCAATCCGAGCCCCGCGGACCTTTTTCCAAGGCGTATTTTGATTTGATGGGATTCGGTGATGGATGGTACAAGCTGGATTGATCAAAAAAATTACGCAAGGACGCCAAGCTGTAATATAAAGATCCCTGATCTGAGCATAGGGTGCAAAGGTCCATGCTAAAGTTTATCGATCTGCGGGTGTCAAGGATGCATAAAATGAAAATTTTTCCCAAAGCAGGTGATTTTCTTTTAGAGTCGTTTCTTTGCGCCCTAACGGCTTTGCAGGAGGATTGAATGGACACGGACAAATCCGGAAAGATTATCAGAAGAATAAAAGCGGGAACGTGTGGGAATCGAACCCACCTGCCGACGCGGAACGCCGGCACAACGGTTTTGAAGACCGCGGGCCTCACCAGAGGGCCAACCGCTCCCGATTGGCATAAATATAGTGATCTGGGCATATAGAAGCAAGTGGTTTGAATTTTAATATTCCGGATGAGCAATGAATGGAGAATTTAGAGTTGATGTATAGAGAGATAAATTTTTGATAAAAGTCATTTTCTTTAGATGTTCCGGCTTGTAGAATAGTACGTCAAACCTCAAGCATCTCTTTTCTGCAAATATTTCAAAAATTCAATAGTGATCCCACCTGAATTCGTAAGTTGAATAGTGTCATCGATAAGACAGAATTTTACATTCCTAATTGAACATGAATGGGACAGCTTTCAGTTAGATGATGGTCAAAAGAATATTGTACTCCTGCCGGATGCATTTTTGCAACGGTAGTGTATGACTGGTAGACAGGCTATCGAGGCACTGAATAAAATAATAACATCGGGTAGCAGCAACCTGAACAATCTGTTCATTCTTATATGACAAAGTGGAAGGATATTGATCGATGAACTCTAGAGATTGAGTGATCTGGTTATTTGAAAATCACTCTCCTATATCCAGCAATCAATCCTGGTTTTTTATGGAATAAAGGGCTATTTAAACTCTTTTTATTGAATAAACCATGAAATAGAAATCTAGGAGATCGAAATGCAAACCCGCAGATTTGGACGATTGGGGTGGCAGGTCAGTGAAATCGGTTATGGCATGTGGGGCATGGGTGGATGGACCGGCTCGGATGATGACGAATCCATGCAAGCCCTGCAACTCGCAGTTGATCTTGGCTGCACCTTTTTCGACACGGCCTGGGGCTATGGCGCCGGCCATAGCGAAGGATTGCTGGGAGATCTTGTACGCAATCATCCGGACAAAAAATTGTATACTGCAACCAAAATCCCACCCAAAAATTTTCAATGGCCCAGCAAACGAGAATATTCCCTGGATGATTGTTTCCCCCCAGATCATATCGAAGAGTATGTCACTAAAAGTTTAAAAAACGCTGGATTGGGAAGCTATGATTTGATGCAGTTTCATACCTGGGAAGATCAGTGGATACAAGATGATCGCTGGATTCATAAAATGAATGATCTCAAATCCCAGGGACTGTTTCATGGTATGGGTATCAGCATCAACCGCTGGGAGCCATGGAATGGCGTCCAGGCGGTGCAGAGCGGACTGATCGACAGCATTCAGGTGATCTATAATATCTTTGATCAAAATCCGGAAGACGAACTCTTTCCTGCTTGCGAAAAACAGGATGTTGCGGTCATTGCCCGGGTTCCCTTTGATGAAGGATCCCTCACCGGTAACCTGACAACCGAGAGCACCTGGCCGCAAGGGGATTGGCGCAATACCTACTTTGTTCCCGAGAACCTGAAAAGCAGTGTAGAGCATGCCGATGCTCTCAAATCTCTTGTCCCCAAAGAGATGACCATGCCCGAGATGGCTCTGCGCTTTATTCTGGCCAATCCCACGGTCAGCACCATCATTCCCGGCATGCGCAAGCCGGATCACGTGCGCAGTAACATGGCGACCAGTGATGCGGGTCCGCTCGCCAAGGATCTGCAAACAAAATTAAGGGGCCATCGCTGGGACCGCGTTCCGACCGAATGGTCTCAATAATCAGGCATTTGGGGACCAGGAATATTTTTTTCGATTGGGTGTTTTTGCAAGTAAACACCTTTTGTGTCAAATGTTTTCTGCAAATCAATCTTTCGGAGGACACACATGGATGCCGCAAATGTAAATTGGCTGGCCGTGCTTGTTGCAACAGTGAGTACGTTTGTTATCGGGGGATTGTGGTATTCCCCTCTGCTTTTCGGCAAAGCCTGGATGAAAGCCGCCGATATGACAGCAGAAAAAATCAAACAAGCCAATATGGTAAAAACCTATTCACTTGCCTTTGTATTCACCCTGGTCGCAGCAATCAATCTCGGATTTTTCCTCGCCGCACCTGAGGTACATGCCATAAATGGGGCTCTATACGGTTTTCTGACCGGATTCGGTTGGGTCTTACCTGCTTTGGGCGTTATTTCGTTATTCGAACAAAAAAACTGGACCTATATACTCATCAATGGATTTTATTGGGTGGTCTCTTTTACTGTAATGGGATTGATCCTCGGTGCCTGGAAATAATGACTCTGCCACCGGTTTTTCTTAACGTCGTGGCGACTTGGCGTGCGTAAATCATTGTATGTCTCTTTTCAACGGGATCAAAATGCAGTCTCGTGCGGTTAACACTATATAGAACTCGTTCGATAATGGCTATTCTTGCACGAAATTGATAATGATCAGAAAACACTTGCAACTCGGTCGCGCAGTTCTTACATTATACCAACATAATTGGAGCGCAATATGGAAGGCCGAATTTCAAAAAATTTAGCCGAAATACTCAATGATCCCAAGGCTCGTCAGGAATTAAAGAAAATTCTATCGCAGCAAGCGAACGGCAAAGCCAGACGAGCACCCAAGCAGGTGGTTAAAATCGAAAACAAACAGTTCAAGGTCTCTTTCCGTCCTGTCAACGACTAATTCGAGTATTCACTGACCATGAATATTGCCTTCCCAGCCATTCTTTTTTTGATTCTGACTCTTCCCGGCATCATTTTTCGATACACATACCGAAAAGGACTGTGGTCCAGTCCGTTTTCCATGGGAACTCTATCTGAAGAGGTTGCCTATGGCTTGAGTATAGCCCTTATTTTGCATTTGGCATGGATTTCTTTCTCACAACTTTTTTTCCCCTATGAACCTGCCCTCGAGGCCCTGCTGGCAATGATTATCGGCGAATATTCCAATGTCCATATCTATCATCTGATCGTTTCGTCTATTGTATCTCATCCTGTGCTTCTTTCTTTTTATTTTCTGAGCTTGTACCTGTTTTCAGCATTATTTGGGCTGGGGATTCACTACCTGGTCAGAAGTGACTGGTTGGCATTGGATAGACGCGCCAGGATGTTTCGATTCGACAATGATTGGTATTATTTGCTCAAAGGGGATGTCGATCGCTTTGGCTCACAATATCGTCAAAGACCTCCGGACGGAGTGATGGCTCGTACCGAGTTTATTTTGGGCAATGGTGTATTGTGTTATCGGGGGCTGGTCCATTCTTTTTATTTCAACAAGCAAGGTGAATTGGATCGAATATTGCTGACAATGGTTCAAAGAGAGTTTTATTGGCTTGGCCAGGACAAAGAGGGCGGTTTACAAGGCGAGCACGCGGATCCTGTCGGAAACCTGAAAGGTGATTTTGTCGTCATAAAATATTCACAACTGAAAAGTCTGGATGTAGAATACCTTTACCTGGATGAACAGACCTCTCTGGATGAGGCTTGAGTTCGATGATCGTTCGTACAACATAAAGATCACTAAAACAAAAATAGTGTTTGATTTGCGAGACTAGATCGACAGGATTTCTTGTATCCTATATGGGCTATCAACAGATGGCCGTGGGTTCTCTCTATGTGTCATCGTGACCTCTGCGTTTCATGATCTGGCTTGCAAGAAATTGTTAAAAAAAGAGACCTGGTGCTATGAAAAAACACTTGTTACTGATTATGATTCTCTGGTCTGGTATAAAATCTGAACCTATCCAATTGATCGTGCGCGCCGACGATATCGGTTCTTTTCATGCCGCCAATATCGCCTGTATTGAATCGTTCAGGAATGGGGTGGTGCGTACCGTGGAGGTCATGGTTCCCTGTCCCTGGTTCAATGAAGCCGCTGAACTGTTGCGGAGAAATCCGGGACTCGATGTGGGGGTGCATCTCACGCTGACCAGTGAATGGGAATATGTCAAATGGCGCCCTATCACGCCGGTCACGTCTTTTGTCGATGCCCTGGGTAACTTTATGCCGTTGACCAGTCAGGCAGAAGGATATCCGCAAGGATCGGGATTTTTGCAGTCCGGTTATGATCTGACAGAGGTCGAAAACGAGTTACGCGCACAGATAGAGATCGCGTTAAAAGAGATACCCCAGGTCTCACACCTCACTGCCCATATGGGTACAGCGACCTGCATGCCCGATTTGAAAGCTGTGGTGACCAAGCTTGCCAGCGAATATGAATTGCCCCTCGAGTTACCGGTAGAACCTCGCCGTTTTCGTCCGTGGACCAAACCCAGTACCGCCGAAGAAAAGATCGATGCCATGGTCAAGGGGTTGCAACAATTGAAACCCGGACTGGCGCTTTTTGTCGAACATCCTGCGAAAAATTGGCCAGAGATGGCCATGGTCGGGCATTTGCGCTCATGGGATATAGCCCTGGATCGCGATGGCGTCACCCGGGCCTTTACCGATAAGCGCGTGCTGGAGGTTATTCAGGCACGCGGAATTCAACTGATGAGCTATAAACAGGTTTTAGAGAAATACAGCCAGGCTGCAGCGGATACACCCTGAATCCGGGAAAATGAGCGATATGACGCTTTTTTTCTACCTGTTGATATCGTGGATAGCCAAAATACCCATGCACCATCATTTCGCGATCAAAATATGTTCTGCATGATTATAGAGCGCTTTGTTCGCTTTTTTCAGAGAGTCTATTTTGACTTTGGAAAGGTGGGGCCATTCATAACCGGATGGGCAACGTGACTCTACAATAGAGTCTGTCTCTCTCTTGATCACGAGCTGCTGCGAGGTTTCGATTTGCCTGACTATGGCCAACAAGGCAACGGCAAGCGGCAACAGGGCCAAAACAGCAGTCAGCAGATGTCGGTGTCCTTCATATCGCAATCAGCACCCCTCTCATTTACTCCCATAATGAAAGCAAGAAAAGTGCCAGTTTGTTTTAAGGGTTTATCGTCTTTTTTGCTATTGATATTTATGTACTTGAGGCCACTGATCCGAAGAATGGGCAAATGACGGTTTTAAAAAAATGGTGAAAATCCAAAACAGTGAGGTGATATCACGAGTGAATGGCATGCTGAGGGCATTTACAGGACAGGGTCCTCGACGACGGCCAAAGGTACCAGATCAATATTCCCCTGCGAGAGCCCCTGATAATCTGGCAATAAACGACTGACATGGCCTGAGTCAGCCTGGCGGTGAGGTGATCAAAACTGCAATCGTCGCCGAGGCCGATTGTCCGTTCCCAAGTATTATTTGTTGTACATCGTTTCTCGATGCCTCTTGTGCTAACGCAAAAATAATACCAACTTTATGGAGCATAACCGGGCCGATCCGAAAAGGTAGCAAGATCTTAATTAATAATCAATTATATGGTTTAGGTTGTATCTCAAAACCATTTCTGATTTTCGAAAATGTGGCCCGAAATGGACAAGGATACTTTAAAAATGTCCTTTTAATAAAAAACGAATCACAAGGTCATGAACCCGGGGTCTGAAAACAAACAGTGTATGGCCATAGGGCAATACTTTGTGTTCTTTCATCCCGGGGTATACTGTATGTTCGACAGCGACCCGGCCATCATTGGCGGATCGAAAAAAACGCGGAGAAAAGAGGCCGGGCTGATCGCCGGCAAGGATGCCAACCTGAGCAGGTACGGGCCCCAGAGTTAGCACTTTGCCGTCTGTTTTGAGCTCTTTTGCTGCAGGACCGAGTAACCAGCCCCAAAAAGGTTTTTCTGCCAAATGATCGGCCATTTCACTGCCGAGATTGGGCGGACACATCATCACGAATCGTCCCACCTGAGGCAGACTGTGGTGATGCATCATATTGCGCACCAGGATTCCACCCATAGAATGGGTGACAAAATGCAGTGTTTCATGCTCCTGCAGGTTATGAGCACGTATACGTTCCCATAGTCGTTCGCTCAAAAGATCCAGGTCTGCCGAGCGGCTGTCATAACCCCAGTTGTATACGGAAAATCCCCTTGCTTTTATCTTTAGGGCCAGGGGCACGAGGTTGAGAGAATTCGCCAACAAACCATGTAGCAGTATGACCGCTGGTTTATCCGTTTTTTTATGGTTTTTATTTGATGAGAGGATATTCCGCTGCCTTCCAGGCCTTGATACCGCCGAGCATATTATAGCCTTCCTTGAATCCGGATTGTCGCAAGAGTTCACAGGTATGACCACTACGAATTCCACTGCCACAATATACCAGGATTCTCGCGTAGGAGTCGAGGTTTTTTATTTTATGGGCAAATTCCGGATCCCGAAAATCGATCATCACTGCATTTTCAATATATCCTGTCGCCACTTCACTTTCGGTGCGCACATCGAGAAGAATGAATTTGGGATTCCCCTTGTTGTCTTTGATCATCTGTTTGGCTTTGGTCACAGAGAGTTCATCGAAATGAGGTCCTGTTTCGAGAGCATAATCACTGCACCCAAAGAGTGTCAAAAGCAAGATATATAGGGCTATGTTTTTCATATTTGAAGCCATGTTTAAAGAGGTTTGGTTTTTTCTGTGAGCCATTCTGTTTCATTGTCATCGAGCAGAGGGGATAATTCATCCCATACTCTTTTGTGGTATTGATTGAGCCAGTCGATCTCTTTGCCGGATAAGAGTGATTTGTCGATCAAGGTCCGGTCTATGGGACACAAACTGATGGTTTCAAAGCCCAGAAAAGATGCTTCTTTAATGGATTCGTCTTTAACCGTCAGCACGAGGTTTTCGATGCGTATCCCATACTCACCCTCCCGATAATATCCGGGTTCATTGGAGGTAAGCATGCCGGGTTCCAGTATCGTAGGATTTTCCGGTCGTATTTGCTGGGGGCCTTCATGGACATTCAAAAAATGGCCCACGCCATGTCCTGTGCCATGCCCGTAATTCAGTCCATGCTGCCACAACGGCAATCGGGCCAATACATCGAGATGAGATCCGCCGGTTCCCTGGGGAAACGTTGCCATGGCAAGATCGATGTGTCCTTTGAGAACCAGGGTAAAATGGGTTTTTTGTTCGGCTGTCACCGATCCCAAGGCCAATGTGCGAGTGATATCTGTCGTACCATCCATATATTGTCCGCCAGAATCGATCAATAAAAGTCCTTCCGGCTTTATGTCAGCGGCAGTCTGCGGTTGAGCGGCATAGTGAACAATGGCGCCGTTTCCACCATATCCGGCGATGGTATTAAAGCTCGGACCCTGATAGAGCTCTCCTTGTTGCCTGAATGATTCCAGTTTTTCAGCGATACTCACTTCATTCAGAGGCTCTTTACCCACACTTTTTTCCAACCACATCAACCATCTCACCAGAGCGACACCATCGCGTCTGTGCGCATCTTTGATCCCTTTGATTTCTGTAGGATTTTTGACGGCTTTATATCCAATCACGACATCGGTTTGTTTTTTGATTCTACACGTTTCCGGGATGGCGTCCACGAGTTTCTGATTGCTACGGGCCGGATCGATCAGAACCGTCACCGGCTCTGACAAGCGGCTCAGATCCTGATATATTTCATGATAATCCCTCAAGTCAATGCCGTCTGACTCGAGTGACGTTTTGAGATTGGGATCGAGTTTTTGAGGGTCGATATAAAGGGTAGCACGCTCTGTGGAAATCACAAGAAAGCTATAGACAACGGGATTAAATTCGACATCATTGCCGCGGATATTGAGAATCCAGGCAATCTCATCCAGTGCCGAAACAATGTGCACATGCGTGTCCTGATCCTGCATATGCTGACGAATTTGATCGATTTTAATTTTTCTCGCTTTACCGGTATAGTGTTCATTGAGGGGGATGACAGAGTTTGTGGGAATGGACGGTCTGTCCGGCCAAATCGAGTCGATCAGATCTACCTGATATTCAAAACGGATCTGATCGGACAAGCTTGAACGCAATTCCTCAACCTGTTTATGAGATAACACCGCTCCATCAAATCCTACGGTTGCAGCATAGTCGAGCTCTTTATCCAACCACTCTACAAAAGAGGGTACATCAGGTGTTCCCATTTTAAACAGATCGATGCCACTCTCTTTTAATTCCTGCGCGGCTTGTAAAAAATAACGAGAATCGGTCCATAATCCCGCTTTATCATGGGTGACCACCACCGTGCCGGCAGATCCAGTAAAACCGCTGAGCCAGGCCCGGGATTTCCAGCGAGAGGCTACATACTCGCTTTGGTGCGGATCTGAGCTGGGAATGATATATGCATCAATACCATGCTCTTTCATAAGAGATCTGAGTTTTTGTAAACGTTCATTTTTCATGACTTGTCACCCTGTTTTTTCATTCTTGTCTTAAAGCATAACCATTCTTTTGTTTATAAAGCCTGTTGCAATCGAGCCTCATAGCTCATGAATTTTATTTTAATCGCTTCTCGCCTTATCTTTTTTCAACAATAACGAGAGGTGATTTTAATAATTCTATCAAGGCATCGGTAGAGGTTGTCGTTTAGACGTTCCA
>WJME01000122.1 GCA_014728115.1 Candidatus Zhuqueibacterota bacterium
ACAATCCTCTGCATTCTCTCCATGCCCTATGTCTTCTGTCGTCTGTCTTCTGCTTTCTGACTTCTGCGTTCTGCCTTCTGCCTTCTGCCTTCTGTCTTCTGCCTTCTGTCTTCTGCCTTCTGACATCTGACGTTCTAGAAATTAAACTTTACCACATAACACTGCCGGCTGCCGGTAAACGTGGAATTAAAACCCATCATATCGCCTTTTGGGCTCCATCGGGCGTGCAGGTCACAGCGCCAGTGTCCTCTGAAATCCGGGGGTTCGACAAACCGACCCAGCGACAAGGTCGCCTCGCTGGCCATATCCATCAAATAGAGCTTTTGTTCGTTCAGATACGAGCTGGGATACGTGTCAGTGATCATCCATTGTTCATTCGGCGAAAACGTGCCATGGCCGTCATAATCGAGCAGGCCATTCCCCAGCCGTTTGTAATCCTGCTGCCCGACCGTAAACAACACATGACCGTACTCTTTGCGTTTGTCACAGGTCACCATGAGTTCATCGCCGTTCAGCCAGTCAAAATGGGATCCGCCCCGGTCATCGGGAAAGCATCGCAAAAGATTGGACCCATCCCGGTTCACAGTCAGGGCCGTGGTATTGCGGGTAGGCGTGGCCCGCGCCAGCCAGAAAATTTTCGAGCCGTCGCGGCTGAACAGGGTATGATTGAAATATTCGATCTCTGGAGCAGGGTCCTGAGGGACCAGTGCCCTCACCTGTGCGATGGACACCAGCAGTTCAGCCTGGCCCGTTTCCAGATCCACCAGAAACAAGCCGTCCTCCTCGGGCCACGTTATGTCGGCCCGGGCTTCCTGACCATTGCCGCCATAGCCATAATCGGGACGTGTTAACCGCAGGCGTGCAAAATTGATGCTCACTGCCTCTTTGCCGTTTGGGGATACCGCACTGACCGGATAGGGAATGATCTTTCGTTCTGTTTGTGTATACACATTCATGATCACCGAAACGAACCGGTCATTGCGGATGTCATTATAGATGATCAGCGAGTCATTATGGCCGAGCCAGTGTCCCATACACCCCTGCTGAAAATTCCAGGCCCGGGTCTCGGTCAGGGGTATGAATTCCAGGCTTTGCATATCCACCAACCCCAATGTCGCCGGATCATTTTCCGTAGGCAGCTGGTACTTTAGATCCGTTTCCAGAACCAGGGCAAACCGTTGATTGCGATCCCACGACGTGATGCCATAATAACTGGCAAACAGATGCTCTTTGGGTCCCTGGGTTATTGGCGTTACCTCGGAAATTTCCGGAAACGCAACCACAGTGCCTGACTCGGGCTGCGAACACCCCAAAAAGAATACCACAATTATCAATATTGAAAACAACTCGATCCTTTTCATCCTAGAATCCTTTACAAATTAATGAGGGACTGAACAATTGAGAATTTAAAAGTTAGAATGAATATATGAAACCCGTATTTGATTCTAAATTCAAAATTCAAAATTCATCTATAGTCTTTCCACCTCCATCGGCGCGAAACGCTTGACATACACCGGCGTGCCATCCACATCGCGGTGGATCATGCGCAGCTCGGGTTCATCCTCTGTGCCGCGAACTGCCACATGCAAGAATCCGCCTTTTTCATCGCGAAAATAGGGTTGTCGTTCCTCATCCCAATGGGGCTGATTCTTCGCGGCATGAACATCGGCACAAGCGCCACAAGAGAATTCATGTGCACCGGTGCGATCGATGCTGTGATACTGCCAGTGCCGGTCCCCATGGGCGATCATGAAATTCTTGATGTTTTGATCTTTGACCCATTGCAGGAATTCACGGCCTTCATAATAAAAGCCATTGATATCGGCATGGTTGTCGGTTTTATTTTGCCGATCCGGTCCCACGAGCGGAGTCGGAGAAACTAGGATCTTGAATATGGCATCGCTTTCTTTGAGTCCTTTTTTCAACCACGCTTTTTGTTCATCGCCCCAGATCGTCTTGTCCGGCCCATCGGGCATGGTATTGGGCGAGCGATAATCCCGGCCTTCGACCAGAAACATCTCCACAGCTTTTCCCCACCGCACCTTTCGATAGGTCTTGTCACCCATAGGCATGGCATCGAGAAACACCTGGCGGCCCATCTCATCGGTGATCATGTATTCGGCATTACGGTGATAGTGAGGTACTTTTTGCTGTGGCCAGGCATCATCCCAGCGATAGTCGTGGTCGTCCTTGATGGCATAGATCCCGCGCCAGCGGAAATAATCAGATACACAGGGAATGCTGAACATGCGCCGCCAGTGATAGCGCATCATATCCAGATCTGTGGCACAGGGAGAATCGGAATCATAATAGACGATATCGCCGGTATGGATGGTAAAGGCAGGATCCAGCTCTTGCATGGATAAGACCATCTGAAATCCCCATGGCTTGCCATCCCGCCAGATATCGCGACTGCGTGCGGCCCAGCAGGTGATGATAGTAAAGTCAAAGGGTGTGTAGGTATGGGGTTCGGGTGCGGTCTGAAAGGCCTGTAATCGTCCAAGGCGTGTTTCGCCGGCAGCCGAATCCGCTGCGATTTCCGACCGGTACCAGATGACCGTATCCGGCGGCAGACCTGTCAAGGCAAACTGGACGTTAAAGTCATGCTCTTTTACCGCTTTTTTCCATCCGGTTTTTTGAACAGAACTCCGAGTGGAATCTGTCCCATACAGCACACGCGCCCATCCCACGGCACCCGGAACGTTCTCGGACATGTCTTTACGGTAAGGGACATAGACATGTCCGTCTTCCCAGGTATAATATAGAGTCGTGGGATTCCGTTTGGCTTTTTCAGTCAGTCTCACGTTGATGATCGCTGAATCGTGACTGATCTCACCGGCCAGATCACCCTGAGCATTGTAAGGGATGTTGACCGATTCTTCGCCGGACTGGCAGCCAAAGAATATCATAGCCCCCATCCACAGCAAACACTTTTTCATGACTCATCCTCAATTTGAAATTATTATAAGGGTAACAGACTTTTTTCCGCGATCAAAACCGGCGAGTCGTATACCGGAATGTCGCTAAACTCGTAGACCGTGCCTCGTTTTTGCCAATTTTTTTCCGGGATATCAAACACCTCGCCTGTCAGCAGATCCACATAAACCGGGTCATCGAACCGGCCCTCGAACAGGGTCAGATCGATATCGATTTTCTCATTGGACTCTTGCGGCACCTGGTCGTGCAACCAGAGCGTGACGATTTGATTATATGAATATTTATTTTCATATCCAAACAGTGAAAGCGGCAATTCCTGGAATTGACTGGGATAATGTTCGATACGCTGTAACCGGTTATCGAAAATGGCTGCCATGTTTTGCAGGGCATGATAGGATTTTTTCTTGTGATGCACGGTTTTGTCCGGATTGGCATAGAGCAATCCCTTGCGATTCACATCCTCCTGATAAAACATATCCATGATGCCAAAATAGGATGACGGGATATCGCGACCCAAATCTCCCAGCAAGCGCCGCAAGGCCCACTTGGCCTGGGTGGTCTCGGTCCATTCATAACCCCGCAGGCCGCGATGTTCGATTCGTTCCGAAGGAGCGCCATTTTCGCCTTGATAGAGGGTCAAATGAGGAGCATATTCCGCAGCCCATTCCCTCAACCAGGCGAGATTCTGGTAGGCATCATCGGGATTATATTCATAGGGATGATATGAAATGACATCGATTTGATCCAGCAACCCCAAACTTTTCAGACTGTCCATAACAAAGGTAACATAGTCAAAATTTCGCTGTAATCTTTCAGGATCATGCAAATACGACCAAACCTCCTTGCTGACCGATTCCCGATCGTCAGAGTGCTGAAAAGGTGTGTCCTGATGATTCAGGATTCGTTGAGGCCGAATACTTTTAAAACTCGTATGATCCAGTGCAAACAGCATGATCGTGGCATCGGGTTGTAAGGATCGAATAGCTGGTATCGTCACCTGTACCAATTTGACATAGTCAGCCGGATCTTTGATTTTCCCCGGCGATGCTTCGTTCCAGATCTCCCATTCATCGACAATATGGCCGTACCGCGCCACCAAAGCCTGCACGAATTGCGCCCAGGCTTTTAATCCTTCCTCTGTTTTCGGAACGCGACCACGGTTATTGGCGGTCCATTCGGCATAGTGCTTGTTGCTCCATGCCAGGTTCACCCAGGGCTTGACGCCCTGTTCATGCATATCGAAAATGATCTCGTCCAGCCAGGTAAAGTCATACACTCCTTTTTCAGGTTCGGTCTTCATCCAGCCGGACTGAATGCGGGCATGTTTGAATCCCAGGGGACCGAGATAGTCTTTCCAGTTTTCATAAATCGTATAATCCCGGTCCATGGTTTCGGCGCCTACAGACCAGGTGTTTCCGTCGATATCATTGGCGTGACGGGGCTGTATCTTTCCCACCGGTGGAAACGAGACATCAGGAGTTTGACTCCATCCCATGGAAGTCACTATGAATATAATGAGGATCTGCTTCATTCTTTTTCCTTTCATTCCTTAATTTTTACAGAGAAATCTTTGATTGTCAATCCCTCGACATGGTCGATGGTCCCTCTATTTTGAGCCTGGAGGTGTATATTTTCCAGTTCTATGGTTTGAATCGGATTTTGAGGCAAGCCATACAATTCGATGGCTTTTTTGGCGCTTTCACAGGTCACATTTTTAATATAGATATTGCGAAAGGTGGGTACATCCTTGGGTAATTTTTCCAGAGTGCCATAGTTCATCTCATTTTCGATAGGCTCTCCGCTGTAATGCATGTTCATACGAATGGCCTCCATGCGGATGTTGCGCATGGTGATATTCTGAATCCAGATATTTTCCACCACCCCTCCACGGCCCAGCCGGGTTTTCAGCCGGATACCCCGATCCGTGCCATCGAAATCACAATCCGTGACAAACACATTGCGCACTCCGGCTGACATTTCACTGCCAATGGTGATGCCGCCATGGCCGGCTTTGGCGATGCAGTTTCGCACCACCACATTTTCACACGGGATTCCCACGGCCCAGGCATCCTCATCGCGACCCGATTTCAGGCAGATATTGTCATCTCCCACATCGAGATAACAGTTTTCGACAAGCACGTTTTTGCAGCCATCCGGGTCGATACCATCGTTATTGGGACCATGAGCGACGATCTTGATATCGCGTATAATGACATTTTCACACCAGACCGGGTGAACATTCCATG
>WJME01000123.1 GCA_014728115.1 Candidatus Zhuqueibacterota bacterium
GGGATTTCCAGGTCATCGAATGTGTCTGCCTCGATATTTTCTCGCAAGAATTTCTCAATCCCTTTGCCCTTTAGCAAAGAGCTCGAGGCAAAAAGAGAAAAATCTATGAGTTTTTGCATTTTTCGCAGACTGATCTGATCGATCAGATCCAGCATTTGCTCACCGCGAATACCTGATGCATAAAACCCGCCAATGATCGCGCCCATGCTCGTACCGGAAATGATTGATGGTTTGATATTCAGCTCATCGAGAATTTGTACAGCCTTGATATGGGCCAATCCCCTTGCACCCCCGCCGCCAAGCGCCAATCCGATTTTTTTCATTCCAATGCCCTTGTGATAAAGCGTTCTCTCATTTTTAATAAAACCTGAATGCCCTCTCATCTGGTATCTTTTTGAGACCCTTCGGTGAAAACAGGCCTTTGTTGTTAAAAAAGTAATATTTATAAAGAGAAAAAGCAACCAAATAAAAAAAAGCCGAACACTCGAAGGAGAGAGAAGATGTCACCGGATACCGTCTTCCGGAGATCATTCTTTAGAGTGTTCGGCTTGAGTTACAACCTAAAAGTAGGATTGGGGTTAGTTTGTTTTGATTAGCTCTCGGTCCACCTCCAGTTTTGAATTTCTTCCATATCATGCAAATGCACGCGTACATATTCCTGGTGCTGCATGAGCTTCTTTTTAAATCGTGCAATAACACTGGCGGAATGGGAGCGCAATCTGGCAACCCGTCTCATGGCTTCCATCGCCAGATGATAACGACTCATTTCATTTGCCACCACCATATCGAACGGTGTTGTTGTCGTGCCTTCTTCGATATATCCGCGAACATGAAAGCGGTCGGCATTTGCCCGGCCATGAACCAATTCGTGGATAATCATCGGATAGCCATGGAATGCAAAGATCACTGGCCTGTTTTTGGTAAACATGTCTTCAAACGTATCGTCATCCATTCCATGCGGGTGGTCGCGATGAGGCTTTAGGGTCATGAGGTCAACAATATTGACCACACGCACCCTGAGTTCAGGTAAATGTTTTTGCAGGAGCCAGGTCGCTGCAATGGTCTCCTGGGTGGGTACATCTCCTGCACAGGCCAGAACCACATCCGGCTCGGTGTTCGAATCATTGCTGGCCCAATCCCAAACACCTGCCCCACGACTGCAGTGCTCCACCGCCTGATCCATGTTCAGCCATTGCAAGTGGGACTGTTTACCCGCAATGATGAGATTGACATAATTACGACTGCGCAGGCAGTGTTCCATCACCGACAGCAGTGTATTGGCATCTGGCGGGAGATAGATGCGCTGAACAGATCCTTTTTTACTGCGCAGGGTGTCGATGAACCCGGGACCTTGATGGCTATAGCCATTGTGGTCTTGGCGCCAGGCGTGCGAAGTCAAAAGATAGTTCAGGGACGGAATGGAATCCCGCCACCACAGCTCGTTACACGTCTTGAGCCATTTTGCATGCTGATTGACCATGGAATCAACAATCGTTGCAAAGGCTTCGTAACAGGGAAACAAACCGTGTCTGCCTGTAAGAAGATAACCCTCCAACCATCCCTGGCACAAATGTTCGCTCAATACTTCCATGACTCGGCCATCCGGAGCCAAGTTATCGTCGGTTTCTTTTACCGGATCCATGGTGCAACGATCCGTGACCTCAAAAACCGCATCGAGACGATTGGATTTGGTTTCATCCGGACAAAAGATGCGAAAGTTTTTATTTTTTTCATTTTGTTTAAAAATATCTCTTAAAAAATAGCCCGATACGCGCGTCGCCTCGGCAAACACCTGGCCGGGATTGGGAACGTCCACCGCATAATCGCGAAAATCAGGGATCTGCAAATCAACCATCAAGCGCCCACCATTGGCATGTGGATTGGCACTCATTCTCCGATCAGCTTTTGGAGCCAATTGCCTGAGATCCTCTGTCAAGCTGCCTGTCGAGGTAAAATGTTGATCCGGGTTGTAACTTTTAAGCCACGCTTCCAATGCCTTTAAATGTTCCGGGTTATCCCGAATATTGGCCAATGGTACCTGATGAGATCGAAAGGTGCCTTCGATTTGCTTGCCATCGACCTGTTTGGGACCTGTCCATCCTTTAGGCGTACGCAATACGATCACTGGCCACACCGGTCGGGTGGTCACACCTTCCTGACGTGCTTTTTTTTGTATCTCCTGAATCTCTTGATATGCTTTTTCCAAGGCTGATGCAAAGTCCTGATGAACCTGAGATGGCTCATCTCCACTGACAAAGGTGGCCTTGTATCCATGTCCCTGAAAATAAGATTCGAGTTCCCGATCACTTGTTCTTCCCATGACCGTGGGACCTGCTATTTTGTATTCATTCAGATGTAATATGGGTAAAACGGCTCCGTCGCGAGCGGGGTTGAGGAACCGAACCGATTTCCAGCTCGCCTCAAGAGCCCCTGTTTCCGCTTCTCCGTCCCCTATCACACATGCGACGAGCAGATCAGGGTTATCAAAAGCTGCCCCAAAAGCGTGTACCAGAGCATATCCCAGTTCGCCCCCTTCGTGTATAGAGCCGGGTATATGCGGGCTCACATGGCTGGGGATACCACCGGGCGTGGAAAAGAGCCGAAATAATTTTCGTATCCCGTGTTCATCCTGTTCCACATCCGGATAAATTTCAGAGAATGACTCTTCCATAAAAGTATTCGCAGAAAGCGCCGGCCCTCCATGGCCGGGGCCGGCAATATAGATAATATTGGCATCGTGATCCCGTATCAGACGATTAAGGTGTACATAAATCAAATTCAGCCCTGGTACCGTACCAAAGTGGCCCAACAATCTCGGCTTTATATGTTCCTTTTTTAAGGGTTCTCTGAGGAGAACATTGTTTTTGAGGTATATTTGTCCCACGGAAAGATAATTGGCTGCTTGCCAATATGCATCGATCTTTTCCAGATCTTTCTGGGAAAGTTGAAAGGTCATGAAAACTCCTTTGAAAGGCGATTCGAAATGATGATTTGTCGAGACTGGGAAATAGTGTCCGGGAATAGTAATGCTTATCAATTCTTAGTAACGGCAGAGAAAGGGTGAAAATTCCAGGGCCGCCCTGGAAATGAGCACAGGCGGGTAGAGTTGCAAAAGATCTGGAAAGGGTTTGGAGGGATTGTCAGCGAATCACGTTAAGTAATGTCTCCGTCCCTATCCATACAGACAGCAGCAGGCAAGTGCTCGTAGGGGATGGACCGATCTTATCTGTTTTTCGGGCGCTGCAGAACAAAGTATAGGATCGCTCCAATGAAATGTGTAAGGGCAATAAGAATGATCCACATCAAACGGTCATTGGGATTTTTGACATTTTTTATACAATCTACCAGTGCCCAAATCCACAATACCGTACCCATTACACCAAACACAAAAAAGATCAGCATGATAAACATCTCTGGAAATGAGAGCATTGTTTTCCTCCTTGCATAAATGTGGTGAGGGGTTTTGTTGACGAGTCAGTTTAAAAGAACTATAGATCAAGAGGGGCTAGATCAGGACATTTTCCTGCCAGCCTAAACTTTCAAGGTAGATTTTTTCGGGATTGCTGGTTCCCAGATGATAGGTTTTGTCAGCCTCCTCGACACATAAAGGCGGCGGTGAGAGTGGCCAGGGCTCCCCTTTGAGCTCAGCGCGTTTTCGGGTAAGGATCGCGACTCCCACTGTATCCACCGCCACCGGGTCAATGCCGGCGATGATTCCTTTATAAAACCATTTATAGCGAGGATCCGGTTGTGGGCCCTTGTCACAAAGCGGATAGAGTGCATCGACCAGAATGAGTTTGGTCTTGTTTTTTACATGAGGCATCTTCCATATTTCGCCCAATTTAGCGCTATCCTGATGATGGTATTTGCTGGGTTCACCGGAATACATGATATAATTTTTCAGGACCGTTCCGATTCCCGTCAACCAATGCGCTTTGAGAGCAGGCATGGCAACCAGGCTTGTACATGCTTTGACTTTTTCCGGACCTCCTTGTGCCATCAAAATCCGGTTCTCTTTTATCCCTATGTTCATGAGAGCGTCACGAACGATGTCTACCAATTCTTTATGGGTCGGATTGAGATGGGGTGTGGGAACGAGTCCTACAATATCCTGGGGAGTAAATAACCTTTTCCATGCGGTTTGAGGTGTATCGGCGTTTGTCAATGAGGTAAGGGCCAAATCGACCATTTCCTTTAGTTTTAAATCATTCACGCGATGATGATTGTCGATAACGTTTTTATCACGGATGACAATTACATGGCTGGTATCAGGATCTGCATTTTTTGCCTGACTGCGCAATGCTTTAATGTTCAGCCTTGCATCCTCAGATCCTTTGACAATATCGCTGCGAGTTAATCCCCTAGACATGTCTCCTCCGCAAATGCTGCAAAAAAGGTTGGACTGAATCAGGGTGTGAATGCTCAAAGGTGATATAGCATCGATCTGCATCTTGCATGCATCCCGTCCACCCCTCAAAGGTCTTTGTGAAGAAATTTTGGTTTTCAGATGCTTTTGGCTGATCCGGAAACCATGTTTGCAGAAATGAAGCCAATGCACCATGGGCACGGTTTGATTGTGGATACTGAATGATCAAAAGGGGTACCGTTTCACTGCTTTCTGACCGATAAAACGCGAGCACCGCCTGGCAATCCCGGTCGAGGTGAAGGATATTCTCCTGAGCGAGGTAATAAAGCGAATTCAAAACCAGATAGGAGCGAAAAAAATGGACTCTGTATTTTAAAAGATAAAAAGCGCCCACTTTTAATGGAAGCGTATTCAAGAGATCCGGATAATCTCTGATGACAAGACCCTTCATGAGAATGCGCGCCAGTGAACATATCTGGGCTTTGGCTAAAGCAGATTCCTGGTAGGTCATTATTCGAAAATAAAATTGTCCTGCCCATGCTCTGAGCAGTCCTGCACCGTATAGCGCATGATGCGATGGTATCGTGTTCGGCGTGATGCCAGGAGAACCATCGGCAATTTTCATCGGCTCACCGTCCCAATCCAATGATAACAAGCCAAATGCATCCTGACCGAGTTGCATTTTATAGACCTGGACTGATATAGGTGGCAAAGATTCAACGGCCGGGATATACTCTGTGACCTGCGCATGATCAAAACGATAAGCGAGATAAAGTTCTCCTGATCCATCCATATACTCAAAGAGTTTCGATTCGTCGATGATTTCAAGTGTATCTCGCTGCCAAAGCGCGATACATTGCGGCAATTTTTCAATCAGGGCCGATGCACCGGACAGGACTGGATTTTTTAACATAACACTCATAAAGTCAGGGGTCCTATTGATACAGAATAATTATAAACGATAACAATGGCAAGTAAAATTTATGTCCTTGTTGCCGAGAAAATTTACAGCCTGCACAACTCGGCATGTTTTTTGATACTTTATGCATAACTTTGAACTTTGATTTTTACAAGATGAATCATGGTTGTGAGATATTTAAAAATTTTGTTGTTTTTATTGGCCTTGTGTCTATGTTTTACGCTTCGGCTTCAGGCGTCGGATCGTACAGCAAAGCCTTATTGGATGTTTAAAATTCATGTTACACTGGCAGATGTGACATTTCCATTGGAATTGGGTACCATGCTGGACAACGGTGTCAAAGAAGGATTTGACCTGGTCGGCGACCGTCATACTGCACCGCCCGGATTTTCTGCTTATGCGTCTTTTCGGATCAGCGATATTCCCTATTATTTGACCCGTGATATGCGACCCATAACTCTCCCTGCTGACAGACATGAATGGGAGATTTATGTGTTACACTCTGGGCCGTCTGCCATTCAAGTTTCCTGGAATATCGGATTATTGCCCGATGCCTATGATTTTTTTATATATACTGATCATGTGGCTACAGATATGAGACAGCATAACCAGATCGAGTTTTTCAAGGGCCAGGAGGTACGCATTGTCAGCCGATCACGTGCGGTTGCTGAATACCGTTTTGAAAAGCCCGGCTGGCATTTGATTTCCTTGCCCCTTTGGGTTGATGATTCTTATGTTCCGAATTTATTTCCTCATGAGAACTATGGCTCTCTGTACACCTGGGACCCACAAAAGAATATCTACCTGGAAACAGATTCCCTAAAAACAGGACAGGGGTATTGGATCTATGTGGAAAAACCCTTTTCGGCCAGCGTGGAAGGAGTTCCTGTGTTTCATCACCGCGGGATTTTTCATAAAGGATGGAATATGCTCGGTGCGATCTATCATGAGGATTTGCATATTAATGATCTGATCATAGAACCTGCACATGTTTATCAATCCCTGATGTGGTGGAATCCTGATTTACTCACTTATGAAGACCACACCACATTTTTCAAGGGTGCAGGATATTGGGTCCTCGCTTTCGAGGATTGCCAATGGTTGTTGGATCCCGAGCGTTCTTTTTCTGTTCCGCAGACACTTTCGATGCACAATTTTTCATCCGAGCTGTTCAGCCCGCCTCCTCCGCCTGGTATTTTTACATCGGTTGCGGAAAATGGCGAGAACAATGACTGGGCGACCGGGTTGGAAGTGTATCCTAATCCTTTTCGTCAAGAGGTCACGTTAACTTATCACTTGACGGATCAAAGGGAGGTATATCTCACCATATATAATCTGCAGGGTCAAGTCATCCGGACACTTTATAAAGGAATTCAATTGCCGGGCAGACAGGAGTGGCTTTGGAATGCAAGGGATGAAAACGGAAGATCTGTGCCCAGTGGATTATACCTCTTTTGCGTCAATTTGGGCAAGGGTCAGGCATTATGGCAACGAGCACTGTGTGTTCATTAGAGTCCACGTACACACTATAGATCATCGGATCCATCTCATATGACAAGAGGACCTATAAAAAAGGAGAACCATGAATTGTTTGATACGAGGTTGCAAAGCCGTTCTGACATGATGATAATTTGGGATATAGCCGAGTATGATGCGACTCTATCAAACCGTTTTGCTCCTCTTTGGAGCAAGTTTTTTATTTTCAGCCAGTGCCGTTGAGCGTCCACCACAAACTTTATCTTTGTTGCGTGAAAAACGGTCGGCTCAATTTCTTGCAAAAAAGCAATACGCGCTCGAGATTGCCCAACAAAAAGGGTTTATCAAGAGTGGCCGTCTTTCGGATGGACGATTCATTGAACTGATGGCCATCGATCCGGAACCTTTTTACTATGTGACAACAAATAGCATCTCTAGCCGTACCATTTCGACCTCTTATCTTTATGCTGATGGCGGAATGGGACTTGATTTGTCCGGCAAAAGCGTTCCTCTGGCGCTATGGGATGTGGGTGGCGTGCGCTTGGATCATCAAGAGATGATCGGTCGGGTCGAGCAACTGGATAATCCCTCGATGATTACCTCTCATTCTACCGAGGTCGCAGGCACTCTCGTTGCCTCTGGAGTGAATCCCCGCGCAAAAGGAATGGCCTATAATGCTTTTTTGCAGGCATTGGATTGGAATAATGACACTGCAGAGTTGGCCACTGCTGCAGATCGTGGCGTCATTCTCTCTAACCACTCTTACGGCACTCTGGCCGGATGGGTCTGGAATTATCGAAACGATAATAAATGGGCATGGTTTGGTAATTTACAGGTGGATACCTATGAAGATTATCATTTCGGATATTATAATTATTATGCTCAGGATTGGGATCGTATCGCGTACCTCTCCCCTCATCTGCTCATCGTCAAAGCTGCCGGAAATGATCGCAATGATACAGGCCCGTCTGCTGGCACTCAATATTGGGTTTGGGACCGTTCCCAGCTGGATTGGACCGTCTCTACAGCCCCACGTAAACCAGATGGGGATTTCGATACTCTGGCGGGTAGCGCATTAGCAAAGAATGTTCTTACTGTTGGAGCGGTCAATGATATTATCAGCAGCTATTCTGATCCGGCGGATGTGCAAATGACTTCCTACAGCAGTTGGGGGCCAACCGATGATGGACGGATCAAGCCCGATGTCGTGGCCAATGGGTCCAGCTTGTATTCAACATCAGAGAGTTCTACAGAGAGTTATCACTATTATAGCGGCACTTCTGCTGCTGCACCTTCTGCCTGTGGCTCTCTTGCTTTGTTACAAGAGCTTTATCATCGCTATCATGGCCGCTATATGTTGGCCGCTACCCTGAAGGGACTGGCGATTCATACGGCTGACGAGGCCGGGATGAGCATGGGGCCGGATTATAAATTTGGCTGGGGTTTGCTGAATATCCGTAACGCTGCAGATGTCATTCGCAAAGATTATGTTCAGGGCTATATAATCCTCGAGAGATCGTTGTCGCAAAATGAGGATTTTTCCTTTCGCGTCTATTCAGATGCCATCGATCCTATGATATTGACATTGAGTTGGACAGATCCACCACCATCAGAACTCGGAGCGGTCATGCTAGATGCCAGGGATCCGGTTCTTGTCAATGATCTCGATATTGTTTGCATTCGCGAATCAGATCATGAGACCATCTATCCCTGGGTTCTGGATGTTGATCATCCTGACCAACCGGCAGTGCGCGCAGCCAATCATGTGGATAATGTGGAACACATCTATTGGCAGCCTGAAGCTGAAGGATATTATCGAATCACCATATCCCATACCGGGTCGCTGCAAAACTACAAGCAGGATTTTAGCCTCATCATATCCGGTGCATCCCAGCAGGTTTTTGTAAAACCAAAACTTTACCTGCAAGGCCCTTTTGACCCTGTTTCGCATAAAATGACACATGATCTCGCTGACAAGTTGCTGATACCACAGAATTCTCCTTATGATCAGGATGAGGTCATCTCCTCCATGATCCCCCCAAACGGGGTTGACTGGGTTTTGGTGGAATTGCGAAAGACGCCTTATGGTGAATCGCAAAGCAGTAAAAGCGCCCTATTAAGGGATGATGGCTCACTATGGGATCCAAGATCCCAAGAATCTGTTCTGCAGATGAATGCTATGGAAGGTTCCTACTATTTGGCAATAAAACACCGCAATCATTTTACGGCCATCAGCTGCAAGCCTTTGCTGTTTAAACAAGACCGGACTGTCGATTATGATTTTACCTTTGCTCCGGAAAAATTCTATGGATCGAACGCAAAGGTGATGCAGGACGGGTCGTGTGTTGTCTATGCCGGGGACGGAGATCAAAGTCAAGATATTTGGGTCGAGGATTATCAGCTCCTTAAACTGAATTTTGATGTGAGGGGATATCATCATGTCGATTACAATCTGAATGGTCTCGTGGATCGAGAGGACTATACCCTGTATTTTAGCAATCAAGGACGGGAAAATACACGACTGGATAAGGAATGATGAAATTATTTATCAATGTTTGCCTATTATGCCTGATTTCTTTTTCATTCGCCAAAACAGACTTTCGGGTGGTTCAGGTCATCGATGACCAAATCTGGTCTGATCCGCCAAAGATCAGACTCGATATCCAAATTCGCTGTGACAGTGATGATCCTGTTTCGATTAGCGGTTTACAATATAGCTTTAGAATAGAGAATGCACGGGGTGTAGA
>WJME01000124.1 GCA_014728115.1 Candidatus Zhuqueibacterota bacterium
CTGGTGTTGGCATAGCTGTTATTGTTTTCCACATAGAAGGATGAACCGGGGTAAGAAAAATAAAGACCATAGGTATTATTGCGAAAGACATTGTCCTCAACAGTGACAGCCGAGGTTGCGTTGGCATTATAGGCATAGAATCCATAGGTATTATGATGAAAGCTGCAATGCTGTATAGTCGGACCGGCGCTGTTCAGATAGACGCCATGGGTAGCATGTTGAATATCACAATATTCCAGAATACAATCGGCATCCACACTGGAGTTTTTGAATGCCAGTCCGTTCCAGGTACCGGATACCGAGTTAAAAAATATCGAGTCAGCCGATGTACCCTGGGCAACCAGTGTGCCTTCGATGTTGATGCTTTTTGAGGCAGGGATCTGTATGGTGGCGCCGGGTTCAATAGTCAAGGTAATGCCCGCGGGAACCGTAACGTCTCCGGTAAGGGTGTGGGTGCCGGACCAGGTTTGATCGTAGGGGAGATCACCACTAAATGCAAGTGGTTTGGGTGTTGGATTGGGAAGGTAGGTTTTTTTGTTCGCATCAAAACGATTTTTGGCTGGAATATTTTGAGTCAAAGACACACCATAGCTGTAATTACAGCCCAGGGCCGGCCATGTATAGTTCGTTGATAAAAAGCTTGGTCGCTCAGAATAATAATATGACACATCCTTTAGCTCACAGTTATTGCCATTTAATGGATAGCCCGTAATACTGTTATGGATCACAGCTAAACTATAGCTGTTCTTAAATCCAAATATGTCAGTAATAGGAGGATGATCATATGTATGACTGGGCGCGTACAATGGATCAGTATATTTAATATTCCCCAAAGTTGACCAATATTCCATTTTCTTAATTGTGATGTCATTTTCAGTTACAAAATTTCTCACAAAGGTGTTATAAAATCCGTTTGCACCATGGCAATCATCTGCTCCGATCGTTTCAACGATGTTGTGTTCAAACAGATGACCAAATGGCCATTTTGCATGTAAATCCAGATCTCGATAGGTGGGCGGCGAACTCGTAGAATATTGTTCACGAGAATAGTTAAAGGTCCATACATTACAGTTTGAGCCGCCTCCGGCAACCAGAGAATGCCGCAGGTGTCGAAAAATATTGTTTTCTACCAAACAATTCGTAGTGCTCGCGTATAATTGCACACCATATCCCCAACCACCATCGCCGTAACCCATAGCTTCATGAAAATAACAGCCCGAGACCTCACAGTGAGAGGATTGAGATAGGTTTAAATGATGACACGAGGGTTTGTAGGATTCAACGCCTCTGATCCAGCAATTGATCGCATTATTGATAGAAATATTGTAAGGATGGGCCTGGCCATAGGCATCTTCAAAAGGCGATCTCATAATTTTCAGATCTTCGATACCGATATTTTCAATAGGTGTGATTTTCCGTACTTTCATCGGCCGTCCATCTCCGGGCAGATGCTGATAATTCATATTCGCTTTGTCTTTTATTTCTATAAATGAGCCAAGACCGTCTGTTCCGATACCCTCGATTCTTGTTATTTGACCAACGATTTCAAATTCCTCTATAGGATCTTTTCGATAATCAAAATTGTACACAATAAAATGAATCCAATCACCCGCTTCCCATGACCCTGACGCAGGATATATTAAGCTATCTCCTTTATCGAAATCGAACCTCAAATCAACCCAACTATCATTTGTGCCGCACAAATTTATACAATTACTGTTCCGCATATTTCTGAATACCAGTGTGGTGCGATCTGAGCCAGCACCCTGCAGGATGATATTTCTGCATGTCTGATCGAGACTAATTGGGCTATCGAAATGAAATGTGCCCTCTGGAAAATAGATGATAGCTGATTTCTCTGTATCGCCGATAAAAGCCTTGGCGTTATTGACTGCTGATGCGAATTCCGGATAATCATTGTCTGCCGAACCGCTGATAATAAAAACGGTATCAACAGGTGTTGTGCTAATATCATGAAACAGTCCTGCCACGTTCCAGGTCTGCTGGTAAGATAAAGGAATATGGCCGACGTCATTGTACAAAGTTTGTGCTTGAATTTGAGCCACTAAATGGAACAATGCAAAAATAATTAAGGTTTTCATTTCCATTTTCCTTTTTTAATGTCGAAATTACTTTTAGAAATATTAGAATAAAATAACAAGCGACATCCCAAAGCTGTCTACTTTGCCCTCGATACTTTTATCCTCTAAATTATCAGTCAATGATAAAGTTCGTATATAATTCATCAATAATGCCAATCGACCATAGGATATTTGCAATCCAAGAAAAGCATTCTTTGTTACATCGGCATAGCCTTCTTGAACCAAAACATAATCATACTCGATTTTTCCTCGTTCATCAGGTGTTAATTCTCGATGTTTCCTGTTTTTCGTACATGTATGATCTTTGATTGGAATCGATAGATTATAACCTGTGAAAAGATTAAAGGCAATCTTATTGTATTTGATGGAATAGCCGATTCGTATGGGTAGAACCAAATAAGAGATATTCACATGAAAATCACCACTCCAGACCCCATTTGCGGGGGGGTGAAGTGCATCCGGCCAAGTTTTATCCTCTACTAATAACCTCTTGTTTTGATAGAGCAGTTCCGTGCCGATAAATACGGCAGTCGATTTGATGGGGTAATAGTCAATCCCCAAACCAACCAAAGGCCCGATTTGGCTTTTGCA
>WJME01000125.1 GCA_014728115.1 Candidatus Zhuqueibacterota bacterium
GACCAATTATGATTTGTTTTTGTCATTTTATGGCAACCGGTTAGGACTGTTGACATTGGGCGGATTTTACAAAGAGATCGAGGATTTGATATTCAGACGAGAGGGTCACAAGATCCTGAACGCGGAAAAAGAAGGTTTTCCCCAGAATTTGCAGGGCTTTTGGCTCGACCGTCCTGAAAACAATCCTTATACGACCGAGGTGCGGGGATTCGAGATCGAGTGGCAAACCAATTTGAACTGGTTGCCGAGCCCGTTTGACGGCTTTGTGATCAATGCCAATTATTCGCACATCTGGTCAGAGACGCGTTTCCCACGTTCCTTTGTGATCTCTGAAAAGATTCCTGTGTTTCCGTTTGTCGAGACCACGGTGATCGATACTTTTCGGGTAGGAGATATGCCCGACCAGGCCGATGATATCGCCAACCTCGCATTGGGCTATGACAAGGGCCCGTTATCTGCACGGCTGTCCATGCTTTATCAGGGTCGCACGCTCTCCCGTGTCGGCGAACGTCCTGAACAGGATGGCTTTACTGCCGATCTGTTGCGCTTCGATCTCTCGGTGAAATACCGCCTGACGCCTCAAATCGGATTGTTTATGAATTACAACAATATCACCAACGAACCGGACGAATCGTATATGCTGAACCAGAGATATCTGACCGCGCGTGAATATTATGGCTGGACCATGGATTTGGGCATCGGCTATGCGCTCTGACAAAAATGGTCAGACGTTCGGGGCAATTACCATAAACAGACCCTGTTTTACAGGGTCTGTTTATGGTCTGTGTTCATGATAAAGAGATCGAAAACCTTTCTTGACATAGTGCCGATACTCATGGCCTGCTTTAATCTGACCTGCGGGTAATTTTGGGATGGAGTCAACATGCTGAAAAAAACCATTATTGTTTGTCTTTTGTTCGTCTCTAGTCTTCAACTCTTTGCTCAGGATACACGACATGATGCCGTGCAAAGCGTTCGCGAACGCTATCCCGATGGCGTCGGCCGCTGGTGGGAGCTGTTTTTAAATGATGACCATCTCGTCGAGTCGACGAGGAACATCGAGATTGTCTCTGCCCAGGCACTCAAAATCGTCTCCGAGCCGGTGGTAAAGCAGGACAAGCCCTGGGAACTGGATCGGATCGGCTATACCAATGTGATCTATGATGCCGAAGAAAAGCTCTATAAAATGTGGTATCATATCAAGACCGCTTTTTTCCCTTACGAGCCTGCCGGAGGGGTGCCAGGTGAAGAACTCTCTATGTGCTATGCCATATCCAGAGACGGCATTCATTGGGAAAAACCCGAGCTCAATGTCATCCAACATGACGGGCAGCGCACCAATATTGTCTTCAGCGGTATCACCGGCATGAAGGCTGGTGCCTATTTTGTTCTCAAAGACTATTCCGAGCCCGATCCCGGTAAACGATATAAAGTCTTGTTTAACTTTTGGGATTTCCAGGGCCGCGGTTTAGGTGTCGGCTGGTCTCCCGATGGCATCCACTGGCAAGCCCCGCATCCCTATACCCTGATTCAGGGAGGATTCGATACGCATAATATCGCCTTTTGGGACAAAAAGTATGGCTGCTGGGTGGCCTATACCCGCCGCTGGCAATATGGTAAACGGCATATTTCACGCGCCACCAGTCCGGATTTGTTTCATTGGTCCCAGGATGTCACGGTCGAAGGACCGGACGAACGTGATGATCCTGATGAGGACTTGTATACACCGGCCTGTTTCCAGCTCAAAGAAGCTCGTAATGTCTATATTATGGTAACAGGTGTATCCAATATCGAAGAGAATATTGTAACGCCTCAACTGGCAGTGAGCCGTGACGGCATGGACTGGCATCGCTTTCGCAAGCCCTTTATTCGCAGGGGTAAGCCGGGCGAATGGGACAGCGGCGGCGGATATCCAATGGCTGCAGAAATCCCCTCCGGTGAAGATATGCTGTTCTATTATATCGGGTCAAAAGTGGCGCACGGAAAAGATCCGGGGGCAGGTATAGGCATTGCCTCGATCAAGCGGGATCGATATGTGGGGCTCAAAGCAGGTAAAGATGAGGGTCTCATTACGACACAACTGTTGGCCCTGACCCACCATGGCGGAAAAATGCCGGACCGCGGTGTCCTCTGTGTCAATGCAAATGCCAAAGACGGCTATTTTAAAGTTGAAATTTTGGATCACAATGGCCATCCCATACCCGGCTATGCTGCTGAGGATTGTATTCCCCTCAGCGGAGACAAGCTCGAACAACGTGTACGCTGGCAAGATCACAGAAATCTCTATCCGGTCCTCGGCAAACCGGTTCGATTGCGGTTCTATCTTAAAAATGCAACGATTTATGGATTTCATGTGGAAAGACATGATCGAAATTGAGGAGGATTCTGACGTCATTGTTTTTAGTGCATGATTAAAAGAACTTTTCAATACACGCATCCACTTTTTGTTGATTTGGAGAATATATGACCATTAAAAGAATTGTACTGATTTGTTTGCTCACCGGCCTGGGAATTCAGGGCTTAAGCCAGGAAGCATCCGCACCATTTGATGAACAGTTTCCCGACGGGATCGGCAAGCACCGGGAACTCTTTTTACATGACGACAAAATCGTGGAATCGCGTGAAAATGTTCAAATCGTGATCGCTCAGGCTGAAAAAATAACGCAACAGCCCGTTGTCAAACAAGATCAGCCCTGGGAGTTGGGGCATCCCAGGTGGATCAATGTGTTGTATGATGCTGAAGAACAAATGTATAAAATGTGGTATCAGTGCCTGGTGGAATATGAACCCTATTCGGCTGATCCCGCAAAACGACTGGCCCTGCTTTATGCGACATCCAGGGATGGCATCAACTGGGAAAAGCCGCGATTCAACATCATAGAGTTTCAAGGAAAACCCACCAATATCACGTTTTTTGCCGTACAAACGAAACAGGATTTCCGTGCCCCCTATGTGATCAAAGACTATTCCGATCCCGATCCGCAGGCTCGTTACAAAGCGCTTTTTCATTGTTGGGATTTTCGCGGACGCGGCCTGGGAGCAGCCATCTCTCCGGACGGGGTGCGATGGTCTGCTCCTCATGCTTATACAGTCATGCAGGGTGGTTATGATACCCATAACACTTTTTTCTGGGATCCGCATTATGGCAGTTATGTTGCCTATGTACGCCGCTGGCAATATGGCAAACGCCATATCGCGCGTGCCACGAGTCCGGATTTCTTTCACTGGTCCCATGATGTCACGGTGATGGGACCGGATGAACGCGATGCCCCGGATGAAGACTTGTATACGCCGGCGTGCTTTCGGTTAAAAGAGGTTCGAAATGTTTATATCATGGTGACCGGGGTGTTTGACGGTAAAAAAAATATCGTCACGCCCCAGCTCGCAGTCAGCCGTGACGGAGTGAACTGGACCCGGTTCAGGCAACCCTTTATCCCTTTCGGCAAGCCGGGAACCTGGGATGATGCCGGAGGCTGGCCCAGAGCCAGGGAAATTCCTGCCGGAGAGCATCAACTGTTCTATTATCAGGGGGTGCGTGCAGCCCATGCCGATCCTGACGATCATGGAAGTCAATCAGGGGTTGGGGTTGCTAAAATCAAACGAGATCGCTATATTGGCCTCTCTGCCGCACAAAAGGGAACAGTGACAACAAAACTTGTCCGGTTGACCCATCATGGCGCCGTAGAACCCGACGGAGGCGTGATGGCCCTTAATGCAAGCGCTGTAAATGGCCAGATTCGCGTCGAAGTGCTGGATAGCGATAACAAGCCGATTCCAGGATTTTCTGTCATAGAGTGTTCACCGATTACAGGAGATCAAACGGATTTTTATGTGCGGTGGAATAATCATCAGAATTTGTCTCCGGTGATCGGTAAACCTGTAAAATTGAAATTTTATTTAGAAAATGCAACTATTTATGGATTTCAGATCCTGCGAGATGATCCGGAACTTTAAAAATCTGCCAGCTGTCCGCTTTTGCTGTCCAAACGATATTTTGAAAGGTTATAGGGATGATCCGGTTAAAGAATGATTTATCACATCAAACACACCATAATCTGTGTTGCAGAGCGGTAAATGAACGCCTTTGTCTGTATGGCTTTTTTTGTATAGTAATGGTTTTCATCGCGATGATTTTGCCAACCACAAGTTTGGCCCAACCTTTTCCCAAATCTCCGCACCCATGGAGAGCGGAATATGATATTTCTCTGGAAAAATTTGAATTCAGCCATCCGATGACGGTGTTGAATCAGACTGAGCTTGAGACAGTCCGCCAGCATATTCAGAATGATATTGACCCCCAATCTTCAACGTTCGACCTGATGATTCCAAAGGCAGATGAATTCCTTGAATTTGAACCCGACGCACCTGTGACGATGGATATCATGGGAGGATATGAGCCCAACTCCAATCTGGATGAAATGAGAGAGTGGCTGTGGCGCAACAGTCATGCCGCCTATACCTGCGCACTGGCCTATGCCCTCACCGATGAATCGAAATATGCTGAAAAGGCCAGAGAAGTGATTATGGATTGGGCCAATACCCATACCACCTTTACCGGAGGCGACAGGGGATTGCAGCTGGGATCGTGGTTTACGCCGTTACTGGTCGCCGCCGATCTCATCTGGGATTATTCCGGATTTACACTCGCAGACAAGCAACAACTGCGAGACTGGGTCCGTATCAAGTGGCTCGACCAGGGGGATGTGCTCGACGTCATGCGCCGAAAAGACAACAACTGGAAAGACGCAGCACTCAAAGGCGTGTTTACCGCTGCCGTGATTCTGGAGGACAAAGAGCTGTTACAAGAAGCGATTGTACAGTTGATGAGTTTTTTCTATTCCCGCACCGATGCCTTTGTCAGGATTCCTGGTCCCGGATGGAAAATCAACAAGGACGACAGGGGAGTCCATTTGCCGCGCGAGGTCGTCCGCAATAATGGCCGAAGCGGAATCACCTATACCGCCTATGCATTGACGACCATGGTGCAAAATCTGGAAATGGCCAGATATGCCGGATTTGACTTTTGGCATAAAGAAACCGAACAAGGGGCAACCCTCAAAGAGGTGATCGAACAATATTTTCGATGGAACAGCCTCAGAGAGCGTTTCCCATGGGATCCGGGGGCCAAGAGGACCGATAAACGGTTGAATGCTTATGAGCTGGCCAATACCCATTTTTTGGTCGATGAACAGATGAAATCCTGGATTGAAAGCCAAAGACCGTTGAGAGGCAGGGAAGGGGATGCATGGATTACCCTGACCAAGGGCGATTTGCCCCTCACGCCGTTCGGCAGAATCATGTCGCCTGCAGAGGATACAGGTTTCCTGAGAACAGATACTCTATATATTGATATATTCGCCAATAACCCTGTGGATACACTCGAGTTGTTTATCGATGACAGTCTGGCTACCCGGGTCATCGATGCTGAGGGTACTCGATTTGAGACTCCTGTATTGCTGGAGAACTTGTCCGGCGGTGATTATTCTCTAAGGGCCAGGATCGTCGACGAGTTGAACAATGTGTTTATCGATTCTGTTTCGTTTCGTGTGGGGTCTGCCTTTTATTCCATTACCGATTTATCAGACCCCAGTCTGGGCCGTATCGCAATGGATCCCCCAGGCGGAACCTACCTGGACGGTACTGTGGTGTCGCTCACTGCTGTTCCCAAGCCGGGATACGAGTTTATCCATTGGGCGGGTGATGTGAACTCGTGGACAGATACGCTTACAGTGGTCATCGAGTCGAATCTGACCCTAGAGACCACCTATCGCTGGTTTATACAAAAACTGCAATCCTTTACACTCCAGGCAGAGGATCAGACTCTTGCAGGGGGCGCTACCGCGGAGCAGAGTCATGAGGGATTCAATGGCTCGGGGTTTGTTTCATTTCCCTCGAGTGGCGGACAGGTCATCTATGAGAATATTCGTGGCGGCAACGGCGGAAGTGCCCGGTTAACGGTTCGCTGGGCAAACGGCGATGCTGGCCAAACCGGAATCCTGGTTGTGAACCAGGATACGTTAGATATTGAAATGAATACCACCGGCGGATGGGATGTCTGGAAAACACAGGATATTCCCATTATGCTCAATCCGGATTCTTTGAATGTTATCTCTTTCCAGTCCACCGGTGAAAGCTTTGCATTGCTGGATGAAATCACATTGACCTTGTCGACCCTGGTGGGTGTGAAAACGTCACCCAACGCATCGGTGCACACATTCACTCTTGCCCAAAATTATCCCAATCCCTTTAATCCGGTCACCCAAATCGCCTTTGCTCTGAATAGCCGTCAGCATACACGCCTCAATATTTACAATACCCGTGGGCAACTCGTGAAAGAGTTGTTGAATAAACCCATGGATGCCGGTCAGCATATCATCACCTTTGATGCGCATGATTTGCCTTCAGGAGTCTATTTTTACAGACTTGCTACCAACAATTCGTTTCTGGAAAAAAAGATGTTATTGCTCAAATAGCCAAAGAGTAAACTTTATGTCCTTTGTTAAAACTCTTTCTCGCCGTTCGTTTATTTCTCATACCGTTCGCGGTCTTTTTTTGTCTGCCTTGACTCCACTGGTGGGCTTGACAAAATCGCCAATGGGTAAATCAACCGTACGAACAGCTAAAAAACTGTTCGCTACCACAGATTATTTTGGCAATATTTTCAAGTATCAATCCTTTATGGATGAGGCCCAATTGGATGATTTGCATCGAATCCTTGCCTCTCTGGGAGTGACCCGGCATGAATGGCTGGTTGATACCACCGAAGGCATCTATGACCATTATCCGCATGGATTCGATCTCCTGGCCAAAGCGGTCGAGTCGGCTCATGCACATGGAATCGAATTTTTTGCCGTGGTCAAACCGTTTGAGGATGGTGGGTATCCTCCAATCCTGCCTTTGACCATGCCTTTTCCCGAGGGTGCCGTAGCATTCAAAGATATGCGAGGTATTTCTCCGGTTGCCCGTCCCTTTGCAGCACAACATCCGTATACGAGTCTGAAACGGCGTCCGGGCACAGCAGAATGCAGGGGCCCGGTAAAGGCTATTCGTCTTGTCAAGAGCAATGACCAGCCTACACGGATAAAAGCAGAGCACCTGTCCATATGGACGAGTACCTCGAATAATGGCTTTGAGCGTTATCAGGGTACGGTTTCGTTTCGCGAACGCATTGAATGGCGCTTTCGGTTTCCCAAATGGCGGCCATGCAGGGTTCTGGCGTTGGAGGGATTAGAGATCCCCAAAGAACACGCTTATATTCTGGTGCGTTGTGCATTGGCTGATGGTGGAGGTGATTTTAGCAATGAAAATGGTAACATCATCGAGCTCGTCGGAGCGGATGAAAAAATTCTACCCCATACCCTGAGCAGTGGCTCCATTTCCTGGGAAGATCATAAAACTATATATCACTCTGACATCATGAAACAATTGTTTCGCTATTTGCAACTGCCCGAGGTGCAGGCAGAAATTCGTGACACGGATAAAATGCAGGAGCATTATCGAGACTATTTCAGCTTTTACGAGAGTGATTTGGAACTCAGGGATTGGACCACCCTGGATCAAACCGGCTATGTCGCTGCAGCCTGTGGTAAACCGGAATATATGCTGGGCAATCTTCATCCTATCTATCCGGAGGTGCGTGAGCATTGGCTCGAGCTGACCCGGTATTGCCTCGATCGTGGGGTGGATGGCGTCCATTTCAGGGTTGCAAACCATACCCGATCCCCTGAATACTGGGATTATGGGTTTAATGAACCTGTTCTGGAGGCTGCCAATGGCAAGACCGATACAGCCACGGTCAGCCGGATCAATGGCAATGCCTATACAGCCTTTCTTCGCCAGGCAGCAGAGCTTGTAAAAAGCCGGGGAAAGGCAATAGGGGTTCACCTGAATCCTCTCATGCTCAGGCCTGATGATCGCGATCGGCCGCCAGCGCTTCCTCCCAATTTCGAGTGGCAGTGGGACACCTGGATACGTGAGATAGCCGATGAATTCGAATTCCGGGGGGGCTATATGCAAAGGCCCTGGAACTTGAAAAAAGTGCTGGATATTTTCAGCCATGCAACGCAAGCTGCGAATAAACCTCTATATTATCAAAGCGATTTTCATAGCATGACCAATACGGAAGGGCGCCTTCAGCGACGGATACAGGAAATCGAGCTCGTCAAAACGTATCCGGGGCTGGATGGCTATGTCTTGTATACCACAAATAATTATACAAAAATCAATGAAAATAGAGAAATCGAGCTGTTGCCGTTTATGGAAAAAGCGATCAAGAATCACTATACAAGTAAAGAATAAAGTTTGTTTATGATAAATAAGGACTGCTCTATGTCAAAACCATCGAATCAGATCAACCGCCGTTCATTTTTAAGCCGCTCGTTATGCGGGATGGGAGCTCTGGCTGTTGGCCAGACCTCGGGATTGTTTGGCCGCACAGCTCTTGCCAGATCCAATTCTCATTCCAAAGCCTTGTATGCGACTTCAGATTATACCGATAATATTTTGATCAACAGCGCCTTTATGGATCGGCAACAGCTGGATGATTTACACAAATGCCTGGCCGAAATAGGCGTGACCCGACACCAATGGATCGTGGATACGTTCTGGAATATTTATGATGATTATCCACACGGATTCGATCTGTTAGCCAATGCGGTCGAATCGGCCCATGCGCATGGCATCGAATTCTATGCAGAAATCAAACCCTTTGAGAATGGGGGGTTTGGTGTCGCCTTTCCTCATTCCATGCCCTTTTCTGAGGATATGCAAGCGTTCAGGGATCTGCGAGGCATCTTTCCGGTTGCCGGACCCTTTGCCAGCCAAAATCCACATTTGTGTTTGAAGCGCAAGCCAGATACGCACAAAGTCGATGGCCCTGTCAAAACCATTCGACTGGTAAAATGGAATGATTCTCCCACGCGCGTCAAGCCAGAACATCTCTCTATATGGTCGAGTTCTGCCAATAATCATTTTAAGCAATATAACGGACCCGTAGAGTACAAGGAAACCATTGACTGGCGTTTTCGCTTTCCCAAATGGCGGCAATCCCGCATCCTGTCTATGGAAGGTCTGGATCTGCCTGAGGATCATCACTATGTTCTCATCAAATGTTCTTTGGCTGATCGAGGCGGTGATTTTAGAAACGAATGCGGTAATATCCTCGAACTCGTGAATGGAGATGGCGAGTTGATACCGCATACGCTCGGCACAGGCAGGGGATCTCTGGAGGAGCATAACAAGGGTTTTTATCAGTCTGAATTTATCAGCCGGATGTTGCCCTATCTTCAAAATAAAAGGGTGCAACAGGAGATTCGTGATCCTCAAAAAATGCTCGATCATTACCGCGAGTTTTATAATTTTGGAGAGTATTATCGCATGGATGACTGGATCACCCTTGACCAGGAAGGCGTGCTGGTCGCGGCGTGTAGCAAGCCTGAATATATGCTGGGCAGTCTTCATCCCATCTATCCTGAGGTGCAAAACCTTTGGCTCGACCGGGTACGCTATTGCCTGGATCGTAATGTGGATGGAATGAATTTCAGAGTCGCCAACCACACCCGGCTGGCCAATTACTGGGAATATGGATTTAATGAACCGGTTCTTGAAAAAGCCAATGGCAAGACCGATTATACCACGATCAGCCGAATCAATGGTGATGCCTATACGCAATTCCTGCGCAAAGCCCGACAGATGATCAAGGCCAAAGGTAAAGGATTGACTATCCATCTTCACGCCGGCATGTTGAGACCTGATGACCGGCCCGGACGCCTGAGTTCCCTGCCACCGAATTTCGAATGGCAGTGGAAGACCTGGGCCAAAGAAATCGCCGATGAGCTGGAATTCCGGGGTGGGTTCATACTCAGACCCTGGAACAAAGATCAGGTATTGGATATCTACAGCTCGTATGCAGATAAAGTGAACAAGCCGTTTCATTACCAGAGTGACTTTCACAGTATGACCAATGACGAGGGCCGCAGACAATGCAAGCAACACGAGGTCGAGCTGGTCAAAAGCCATCCAGGCATCGATGGATTCGTGCTATACGAGACAGCCAATTATACCCGGCTGAATGAAAAGGGGAGGATTGAAAATAAACCGTATATTGTGGAGGTCATGAAAAACTATTAGGCCAAGAGGGGCAGACAGAGTTCTTTTGCAAACAGACCTGACTGCCCGGTGGTCAGGATGAATGCCTTTAGATGTGTTGCAGATCAGAGTCAAACAGGGGAATCGAAAGGAGATTATTCGTTTTGATGCCAATATCCGGTATCAGGCAGATAATTTGGTCGATTTTGCGTCGATCCTCTGGCAACCACGTTTCATACTCGGGAGTTTATATTTATAAAAACTTTGCTTTCATTCTCTGAAAAAATTTAGTACAATAGGAGAATTATTTTTCAGAGGAGTGATATGCAAAGACCGATCGTGTTATGGATAATTCATGTTTTTTTATTTGCGACCACGCTTTGCTGGTCGGGCGAGTATTCGACAAGGTATGGTCAAATTGCAACAGAGTGCGTCAAGACGCTTATGCAATACGGTACCGACCGCTATGGCCCGCAATCCGCTCCGGTTCTGGTCAGTATCCTCGATACCCGGACCCTGGAATGTCCGGCTGATCCCGAATCCTGTGACGAATATTTCCGCGTCACCCGGCGGGAACGCCGTAATCCTGCCGGGGCAAATCTGCTTTTTGATATGCCTCTTTTGAAAACCATGAAGGTCATGGCCAACCTGAGCCATGATGATTCTATCACTGCGTTTATGAATGAATATGTGCGCTATTACCTGGAAAATTTTGTTGATGACAAGGGATTCTTTTGGTGGGGCTGGCATCGACATGTGGATGTCTATACCGACGAGATGACCGGACATAGCGGCAGACATCACGAGATTCATGCCATTCACGGGATCGATTGGGATCTTTTGTGGCAGATCGATCGTCAGGCCGTCATCCGTGAAATCGAGGCGATCTGGCAGTGGCATGTGATCGATAAATCGACCGGCGAAATCAACCGGCATGGCGATGGAAAACCGGGATGCGATTTCAGCATGAGTGCCGGCGCTTTTATGGAAGCCTTTGCGTTTCTCTATAGCAAAACCAATGATCCGGCATGGCTCGAACGAACCCACCTCATCGCAAATTATTATTGGCAACGTCGCAACCCTGAAACAGATCTGTTCCCTGAACGACCCAATGCCGGTCAGTACCGTTTTGACGGCAGCAGCTTTGTCACTTCGATTACCGGTCCCTATTGTCATTCTCTGTTCAGGGTCTATGAATATACCGGTCAGGAGTGTTTTCGGGATCAGGCTAAAGCTCTTCTCAGTGCCTATGCAAACCTGGGATTCGATCCACAGAGCGGAAAATTCTGGGGTGCCTTGCAGCTGGATGGATCCCCCATTCCCGGTCCACGAATCTATACGGAGAACCTGGACTCGGCCGAAGGATATGCCGCAGCCCAGCCTCGCGGTTTTCTCGATCTGTGGGAACCCTATATCGCCGGCTATCAATACCCGATCTATACCGCACAAAATTATGCCAATGCCTATCGGATCACAGGAAACGAGCTGTTCCTGGATCGGGCTAAACGGTTTGCAGACTGGATCGAGCGGGTTCCTCCGGGCAGTCCGGAAACAGAACAATCATGGTATCAGGAATACAGCCGCGGCCCAGGCCAGCAAGGCACATACGCAGGTAAATACGGCCGGGCTATCTCGTTTTTTCTGCAAATGTTCGCCCTTGCCAATGAACAGCGATTTATCGACTCTGCCAGGTCTTTGGCTGACGAGGCGATCGAAAAATTGTATGCAAACGGATTGCTAAAAGGCCATCCGGCCAAGCCAACCTATGAAGCCGTGGATGGTGTAGGGTATTTGCTCTATGCCCTCATCCAGCTCGATCAGATCATTGAGATGATTAACAGTACGGATCATCAACAAGAGGTTAATCTGAGCGGGTTAGAGATAGAGCTCGATAACTGGTAGAGATGCAGACTCTTGTGAAAGCATTCACTAAACCCGAATAATTGATATTCAAAACAGTACTTTTTTGCACAATTGATGAATTTCGGAGCAAGAGTTCAAATAATCATAAAACAAACCTTTATAGCAAGCACTCGGTCCATCGGGACCTAGAGGACATAACACCTTAAATCATATTAAATACCTGAATTTGCGTTTGGTGTCCCTAGTGGACCATTCAGGCTTTTGAATTCGACCAAAGGAAGGAACAATGACTGAATTTCCAAAGCATTTTATCTGGGGAACCGCCACCTCGAGCTATCAAATCGAAGGGGCCTGGCTGGAAGGCGGTAAGGGATTGAGTATCTGGGATGCATTTTGTCATACTCCTGGAAAAATCAAGCATGGGCAAACAGGGGATGTGGCCAGCGATTTTTATCATCGCTATAAAGACGATATCGCCCTGATGGCACAGCTGGGATATAAAAATTACCGGTTTTCACTTAGCTGGCCACGCATCCAGCCCACCGGATATGGCAAGCCCAATCCCGAAGGAATACGCTTCTATTCTGACCTGATCGATACCCTTCTCGAACACGGGATCACCCCCTGGATCACGCTTTATCACTGGGATCTGCCGTTGGCGCTGCAATTAGAACACCATGGATGGCTCAATCCCAAAACCGCTGAATTTTTTGTTGACTATGCCGATATTTGCTTTGAGCACTTTGGCGACCGGGTCAAGCATTGGATCACCCTGAATGAACCGTGGGTAGTGGCTATTCTGGGATTTCACGATGGCGCCATGGCCCCAGGCCGGTCTTCGAATCATGAGCCCTATCTGGTCGGTCATCAACTGCTTCGCGCCCACGGCCTGACCGTCGAACGCTATCGCCAAAAATTTCAGTCCCGCCAAAAGGGCATGATCAGCCTGAGCAACAACTGTGACTGGCGTGAGCCCCTGACCGATTCACCCCAGGATCAGGCAGCTGCACAACGGGCTGTAGAATTCTTTTTGGGTTGGTTCGCAGATCCGGTGTTTTTAGGAGACTATCCGGAGGTGATGCGGTCACGGCTCGGAGATCGACTGCCGCAATTTACCGATAAAGACCGAGAGTTGATCCATGGCTCCGGTGACTTTTTTGGTCTCAATCACTATACAACCCTGTATTGTGCGCAGCGCAAAGAAGGAGAAGCTGTGGATCCGTTTACATTCGGAAACGGCGGCATCATGGAGGATCAGGATATCAAGCTGGTTCTCGATCCCTCCTGGGAAACGACCACCATGGGCTGGGCCGTGGCCCCCTGGGGCTGTCGCAAGCTGTTGAACTGGATCGATAAACGATATGATCATCCCCCGATCCTTTTGACGGAAAACGGCTGCGCTTTACCCGATCAGGTCAAAGAGGGCAGGGTCAATGACCAGAAACGCATCGAATTCCTGAAATCCTATATCCTGGAATGTCATCAGGCAATACAGCAGGGAATCGATTTGCGAGGGTATTTTTGCTGGTCTTTTATGGATAATTTTGAATGGTCTTTGGGATTTTCACAAAGATTTGGATTGGTTTTTATCGATTATAACAATCTCAAACGCTATCCCAAAGACTCTGCGTTTTGGTATGGAAATGTCATTCGTAATAACGTGATTCAAGCATAGTGACAAATTTTTGTCCAAAATCACTCTTGTCCAAAATAGATTTTATATATCCTGCAAGAAAACCACAGAGGTCATAGAGGAACACAGAGAAAATGAAAGCTGGAAATTTATTCTGACTCGATACAATTAAGGTATCCACAGTTTATACTAAAGCGAGCAAAAATAAAGAATAGAATTTGTTTCTTTGGAAATTTTTGGTTGTAATGAACGGGTGGTGCAATATCTTTATATTTTTAGGTTTTTTCTCTGTGCTCTCTGGGTGCTCTGTGGTGAATTCTATTGACCTGTATTTGATTATATCTGCAAGGACTATTAAATCTAGTATTTTCTATTTAAAAATCTGATTTTTCTAATTATTTTGGATAGCAGTGGTCCAAGATAACAAAGACTAACGCAGAGAATGCAGAAAAATCGCAGAGGTTCCTAAGAAAAGAAAAAAGCTAAAACCAGCATGAAAGCGTTGGGCTCTTGTCCCCAATGAATGTTTTTTAATCATATGGCAAATGAAGCTAACGAAAATTAATGCTTGATCAATGGATCACAATAGTATAACTTTTGGCTGTATAATCTCGATTCACCTTTGCGTTCTCTCTTTTTTGTCATTGCGATCTCTGCGTTCCGCTTTCTCTGAAATCATTGGTCTGAATGATCCACGAATTACACAAAGGGCAAGAATGGGAACGATTGAAAAACCATAACGTATAAAACTATCACGTTTGCTTTTATCTCTGGTTTTTTTCTTGCAGTTTTTACGATTGGATGAAAATATGCGTCTTTTGATCTTTTTTCTGTTGGCTGGTTCTTATATCACTGGATTTGCGGGTGAGATTTATCTGGTTCTGGGCTCGGATACCGCCATTTGGCAGGGGATGAACACCTCCAGGTATCATTGTGATTATGTACCGGATCTGTATACGGTGCCCAGTGAAAACGCCTATCAGGTGATGGATTCTGCTTATCGAAACCGTTTACTGGATTCTTATGATACGCCCCTCAAATTGACCTGGTGGATGATGGCGGGGAACATCTTTCGCTATGCCAACAATACCAACATTCCCCTTGCCAATATCATGACACTGTATCTCATGAAAGAATATCATGGAGAGCAAATTCAGACGTTTGGAGACGAGCTTTCCCTGCATTACCATACTTTTCACTGGTTCGATTATGACAATGATGGCAGGGCGTATTGGAATCAATCTCAGACCTTTATGGATTGTTTCGATGATTTCAATGTCACTCTGGCGCAGTTTCTTTTGGAAGAAGAGATCTTTCCGGTGTCTTTTCGCAGCGGCTGGCACTATATGGACAATGGCTGGCAGAATTATCTGGATGATCGTATCCTGCCGTTCAGCATGCATAACGATTATCCGGCCAAGCGCAATGATACCACTGAACCCCTGGATAATATCTTTGACTGGTCCGAGGCGCCTTCCGCGTTTGTGCCCTATCATCCCAACAGAGAAAATTACCAGATTCCGGGTCAGCTAAACGGCTGGAATGTTCGTTCCGCTCATCTGACGCGGGTCTTGAGCAGGGATTTGCTGGATACCTTGTTCGTTCAGGCCAGCAACGGACAAGATCAGGTGGCCTGTTTTTGGGGCCATTTGCCGGAAACCGATTTTTTGGAAAACGTTGAAAAAATTCACCAACGCGCCCAACAACTGGATAATCAATATCCGGATGTCAAATTTCGTTATTGTACAGCGATCGAAGCCATGCAGCGCTGGCTGCAAACCCCTGACCAAACGCCACCGCAACTGACCATGAAAGAACAACGCACATCGCATGGCGTGCAATTCATCGTCGAAAGCGATAAAGCCATTTTCCAGCAACAACCCTTTGTGGCGATCAAAGATATCTATGAACGATATCAGGTCCTCGACTGTGACCCTGTCGGTCCGCTGACCTGGGTGACCCGTACTTCTGTACCCGGCGAACTGTTGGCTCGTGCAGGTGCTGCTGTGTGCGATAGCGTGGGGAATCTTGCGATGACGTTTATCGATGCCCTGCCACGGGATCTCTATATCGACAATCAGGATCCTGGATACATGGAAATTGCAGGCACATGGTCACTCTCTGACCAGGCTGCATGGGGAACCGATTCGCGGACAACTGTATTGACAGAGGGCGATAGTGCAGCCGCGCAATGGTCTTTTGAAACCGGACAAGCAACGCTTTATCAAATCTTTTTGCAGCAGCCTGATGTAAATCACCGGACTGATACCGCTGTGGCGAGAATCTTTTATAATGATATTCTGTATGATGAAATCCCGTTAGAGGGGTCTTTGCCGGCAGAGCAATGGATTTACCTGGCTACCCTGGAAGGCAGGGAGGGAGGTCAGGCAAGGGTGGAGCTGAGTGCGAAAGCACAAGGGAGCGATCCCCAGGTTCTGGCTGCGGATGTGATCAAAGTATCGGCCCTGGTAAGGCCCATAGATCTCTATTTACACCAGTCGTTCGTTGACCTGGGAAAAGTGATAATTGAAGAAAAGCAATCCTTTGAGATGGTTGTCGGCAATTCCGGCGTAAACCATTTACAGATCGAGGCCATTGAATCGGTTTTGGGGTATACCGCTGTTGCTGAGGATATGCCGATACGGATCGAGCCTATGAGTCAGACATCCATTGTTCTGGAATTTTCACCCCAGGTGTTGGGGGCACTCGAGGATACTCTGATCATCAAGAGCAATGATCCCATACAGCCGGACACCCGAGTGGTTGTCAAGGCACACGGTATGAACTATTTTACCATCGTGGATAATGAAAATGCGGATCATTATACAGAAAGCGGTGACTGGCACACCAGCAATGCCCAGGCGTTTGGCCCCAGCAGCCGGTATGCGTTTTTATATCGTTCCCCCAAACCATGGGCAGAGTTTAGTGCGGTTCTGCAAAAGAGCGGCTTGTATGAAATTTCCATTATTGTTCCCAAAACCGTCAATGCTGCCGAGAACGCCTTGTATGAAATCTCTGTGGATGGCGTTCCCCTTGATTCGGTCCATGTCGATCAAAACCAAAATAGCGGTGACTGGGTGCCGATAATACAGGTGTCACTACCACAGGGCAAACCCGTGCAAACCCGGGTGATCGACGACGGCTCTAACCAGAACGGTACAGTCTTGCGGGCTGATGCGCTTCAGTATGCCTCGATAGAGGAACGGGTGGTATCGGTTGACGAATGGAATGATTCAGTGCCATCCGAGTTTGAGCTGGGACAAAATTATCCCAATCCGTTTAATTCAATGACCACTATCCCGTTCACCATTCCCGAGGATGGTCGGGTGTTGATCGAAATCTATAATATTCTCGGAGAGCGGGTTTTTACAATGCAAACGCACTTTACTGCAGGCTCTCACTCTTTTTCATGGGATGGATCCGATCTCTCCGGGAAAACCGTTGCTTCAGGAGTCTATACCTATCGGATTCGGACCCACGAGACCAGTCAAATGAAAAAAATGCTGTACCTGCGATAATTAAAATTGTGTTCCCCTGGCGACCCCCTTGACTCGGCAGAGGTACATGTCAGCAGTGATATAGAGCTCATTGCCATTCTCGCCTCCAAAACAGCAATTGGAGGTGGCAACACCGGTTTCTATGGTCGCGATATGCCGGGCATCCGGGGTGATCACCAGCACGCCGCCAGGACCCGTGGCCCACAGGTTCCCTTGATTGTCCACTGCCATGCCATCGCATCCGCCTCGTTTGCCCTGTTCGCTGATCGGGGTGGCATCGAAAAACAGACGGCCATTCGTGGCTGTACCGGTTTCTGTAATATCAAACGCCAGCCAAATTTTTTTCTTGCCCGAGTTGGCGACATATAACGTTTTTTCGTCAGGTGAAAGGGCAATGCCGTTCGGGCGATCGAGTTCGGTGGTGATCAGATTGAGCTGTCCTTGCGGCGTCAAATGATAAACACCATTGAATTCAAGCTCCTTACCCGGGTAATCCGGACCCTTTAAGCCATAGGGCGGATCAGTGAAATAGATGTGGCCGTCAGAGCGGATGACCAGGTCGTTCGGACTGTTGAGTCGCTTGCCATTGTATTGGGAAACGAGGATACGTTTGACCCAATAGTCTGTATACAATTCTGCTACACACCGGTTGCCATGATCGCAAAAGATGATCCTTCCTGTCTGTGGATGCACGGCCAGACCGTTGCTGCCCAGCTCTTTGCCCGGTGGCTGTGTGCCAATGGCATAGCCGGCGGGTCGTAAAAAGATGCTCAACCCCTGCGTCTCGTGCCATTGCCAGGTGGTATTCTGAGGGATATCATTGAACAGCAGAACTCTTTCTTGTTTGACCCAGACAGGCCCTTCACTCCAGTCGAATCCCTGGGCTAACACCTCGATTCGAGCCTCAGCCGGAATGAGTTCATCTGCCAGAGCATCATGACGATGAATGGTGCCGATTGTTTTTTGAGCGGATTGTTGGCTGAACAGGCTGGAGAAAATCATCAAGACGAGTGCATATCTTTTCATGAATGATCCTCAAGTTTGTATGGATGTTTCTTGTTTCTATGAATCATACCTAAATTTCGGCTATTAATCAAGAAGATAATCCAGTGGAAAATTTACTAAAATCTAGAGTCCGATGCACAATTTGCAGGATCATTTTTTGAAAGATATGTATAGACTCGATGACAGGAACCTATTGTAAATCATCGATTCTTATAACCTGCCCCACACCGAGGTCTATGGCCCGTTCTTTATACGTGTTGGCAAAGGCTTTTATTGCCTTGTCTCCGGTGCAGTGAGAAGCTCCGACATAGTTCACCCCAAGCGATTGAAAATTCTGAATAATGTCCGCGATTTCTGTGTCATTTTTATCACGCAGATGAAATCCACCCATAACGAGAAAGATCTGTTTGGATAAAAGTGTTTTGGCTTGTTTGACAATATCGACAATGCCGGGATGGGCACATCCGGTGATCACGATCAGGCCTTTAGAGGTGTCGATGATCAGCGATTGTTCTGCAATTCGGCTCCCCATTTTGCCGGTGGTATAGACATGCTCACAGATTTTTCGGGATTCTAAAGAACGATGTGCTTTGAGATTGGGAAACCGTTCATTGGCATCCAGGTCCTGGGAAAAAGAATCCAGGAGGTAAAGATCTACCCGGTCATTTTGTCCGAGAAAGGCTTGTAATCCGCCGGTATGATCCCAATGGTCATGGGAAATCACAAGGGATTCGATTTGCTGTGGATCCAAATTCATTTTTTCCATATTGCGTAGCAGGATATCACCATCTGCACCGGTATCGAAAAGCAGTGTGTCTTCCATACCTTGTATAACACAGGCAAATCCCCAGGAAGTTTCGAGTCCTTGTTTGTATTCATAATTATCAAAGACCACGGTGATGGTGAGTGAGTCCTGTGCTTTTGCTTGATCAGGCATAAAGAATCCTCCCGTTAATATCACTAGACTTGCAACCCAAAAAAATATCCGAGGAGCGGTCATCACGTCTCCCTTACTTTAACGTTGGACCTGTCAGGCTTTTGGTAAAGGATAAAGTCACCGGTTTGCGCGCCGATCCGATTGCCGATGACCGGGCATTTGACGGTCAGGAGAAAATAAATGGATTTGTCAATATCCAACAGTCCTTCCAGATTTCCCTGACCTTTGGCAATGACAACATCCGCGTTGCTGACCTCTTGTTTGAATTCATCCGAGGTGAATTCCCAAACCGCTCCCGGCGAGTCGTCACCGGTGGTCATGACTCGTGCCAGCTTGCCGAGTTCAATTGTTTGCGCGTCCTCGAGCGTCGCATCATTGATCGTGGGCCCGGAACGCACGACGAATGTGAGATGGGGATGATTCAGGGTTTCGATAAACAATTTGTCGAGCACGATCTCACCGCAATTATCCCCTATATAGAGAACAGATTCTGCTGCTTTCAATTCAGTTGCGAGGCTCTGGGAATCGTCTATGGCCAGGGTCGCGTGCATGACTTTTTCAATGGTCTCGATGAGATCCAGTTGATTTTGCGGTCCGAAATCGATGACATTGCCGGCGATGGCCAGTCGCATGACGGTATTCAGAGGGTTTGGGGAATCTTTTACCCGCTGTTTGAATTCCTCATAAAGACCGAGCATTTTTTCGTTACTCTGTTTCTTGATCTCCTGATAAGGATCCGGGTCCTCGAGAATGGTTCGTATCATACGATGCATCTCGCGTCCGATGGCCGGCGGTGATTGAGTATAGTCTGTCCGCGCCAGAAATCCCAGTAATTGTCGCATCGCCTCTTGTTTTTTGTCATCCGGAACGAGTCCGTTTTGCAATAATCTCAACAGACTATTGACAATGCAGGGTATACAATCGAGTGAAAGGTGCATAAAAATCCTTTGGGAAACGATAAAGAATCATTCAAGAGTCAAACTGCCAAAATACAAGGCAAAACGTATTCGTTGGAATTAAAACACCAGCCCCGCGATCGGCTCATGCCGTTCATGAATCCTTGAACAACAACCGGAAGGAGAGGTGTTGAAATGTTGTTCTCGCGGGGCATGGCATCTCTTATGGAAGAACAGAGTTATTCGTTTTCTGATTTTGATTCCAGATCCTTGATACGGCTCTCGATATTTTTGAGAGCGGATTGTAAATGATCAGCCTCATTCTTTAGCTCTTGTAACTCGTGTTCTTTTGTGAGATATTCAGGCGCAGGGGCGTCTTGCCAATAGGGACCGGCAGCCCATCCCGGAACACCGGTCGTATAATAGCGATGACGAAATCCCCGGCCATGGCCTCGACCGAATCCCATTCCCATTCCCCGGCCACGACCAAATCCAGGATTGGCGAATCCGGGGGATCTGTATCCTGAGCAATATCCCATTGCCCGTCCTGTTCTGGATCCCATTCCTGCGGGACCGCTTCTATCTCCACCTGGCATCATAACCTCCTTGTTTTTTTTAGTTCTATTTGATCTCCAGTGGTTATGCCTTTTGATCTTTGTTGAGAAACGATTCCACGGCTTTTTTGACCGTACCTGCAGCGTCTGTGACGATCTCGATGCCAGCTGTATCGAGAGCTTGTTTTGCTTTATGTCCCACCTCTCCGGTGATGACGACCTGAGCACCATTTTTAGAGATTTCCCGGGCAGCAGCAGGACCCGCGCCACCACTTGCTTCGCTGGCAGGATTGGAAAAGGCACTGAATTTCATGGTCTCTGAATCGACGAGAACAAAATAGGCACAACGTCCGAATCTCTGATCAACCTGAGCCGATAGAGATCCTCCTTTGGCGGTTACGGCAATTTTCATTTTCGTTTACCTTTGATTTATTTTTCAACAGATTTCCATTGGATTAGTGATCGCATGCATTTTGTCCTGTGGTTAATGTTCCTCGTGCATGTTCGAGAACAATGATTTCCGGATTTTCGGCATCTGCGCCGGTAATTACATCGATCCCTTGCTGGCTAAAGAGCTCTTTTGCCCGCATTCCCATCCCCCCGGCAATGACCAGGTGTACCTTTTCCTGGGCAAGCCATTGGGGCAGAATCCCGGGCTCATGCGGGGGAGGGGTTTTTAATTGTGAATTTAGAATTTTGCCGCTCTCTGCATCGAGGTCAATGATTGCAAACTGTTGGCAGTGACCAAAGTGTTGGCATAATCGTCCGTCAATGACCGGTAGGGCATAACGGCGAATAGAATTGGACATTCAAGCCTCCTGGTTGATGGGTTCTTTTACCTGTATTCTCGCGGATAAGGATTGCCACAATTGTACAAACAGATCCTGTAAAGGTCCGTTATCGAATTCTGTGATGGTCTTTCCTGCGATTTGGGCTTTCGTGAGCGCCGAGTCGTAGGGGATTTTGCCAGCGACTACAATCCCATTGTCCTGACAAAAGATTTCGATTGACCCGGTCAGCTCTTTATTGATATCTGCTCTGTTGATGCAAACCGTCATGGGGATCTTGAAATGGTTGCATAACTCAATCGTTCGCTTCATATCATGAATGGCTGAGCGAGACGGCTCGGTCACAATAAGGGCATGGTCTGCTCCTCCGATCGCAGCAATCACCGGACACCCGATTCCCGGGGGTCCATCAACCAACAGAAACTCTGCTTTCTGTTTTTCTGCAACCTCGCGTGCTTGCTTGCGCACTTTAGTCACCAGTTTGCCCGAGTTTTCTTCAGCAATTCCCAGTTTGGCATGAACCATGGTGCCGAAACGGGTTTTGGAAATGAACCAGTCTCCGCTTTTTCTGGGATTGAAATCGATGGCTTTTTCCGGACAATTCCAAACACAAACTCCACAGCCTTCACAGGCAATGGGTTGAATGCGGAAATCCACTGTAATCGCATCAAAGCGACACACCTGCAGGCATTGACCACATTGGCTGCATCGCCTAGGATCGATCTCTGCAACCTTGCCTCCGATAAAGGATTCTTGTTGCACCACTTTGGGTGCCATGACAAGATGTAAATCAGCAGCATCGACATCACAGTCTGCCAGAACCGCATGTTTGGCCAGACCGGCGAATGCAGCCGTGATGCTGGTTTTTCCCGTGCCTCCTTTACCGCTAATGATGACCAGTTCTTTCATGAGGGCTTTCAATTTTTAAGTGATCCTGTATGTCTGTAAAAAGGGTTAAAAACTGCTTTTCATACTCGGGACAAGCCTCGACCAGTAACCGTCCTGCAGAGTAGGCCTCTGCAATCGCGCGTTTTTCCGGAATCTGCATGAGAATGGGAATCCTTTTCATGTTGCAGTATTCTATGACGTGTGAATCCCCGGAATCCGCCCGGTTGACGAGTACACCAAAAGGACGCTCCAGTTTTTCCACCATCTCTGTCGCCATGACCAGGTCATTGTAACCAAAGGGAGTCGGTTCGGTCACGAGCAAGACAAAATCCGCGTCCTGGGTTGCCTCTACGACCGGACACGAAGTGCCCGGCGGGGCATCGATAATGACGATCTTGCTATGGATTTCTCTTTTCACTTCTTTGATGACTGGTGGAGCCTTGGCTTCACCGATTGCCAGCTCTCCCTGGACAAATGACAAATTCTTTGCTGTTCCGAAACTGACGGTTCCTGTACGATGCCTGATTTCATGAATTGCATTTTCCGGACACACCTGTGTGCAACCTCCGCAGGCGTGACACAGTTCAGGGAAAACCATGACTGATTCTCCCAGAACCATGATCGCGTTGAATTCGCAAATCTCCGAACAACGGCCACACAAGGTACACAGACTCTCATTCACCTCTGGGATCAGCAGGTCGACCGCTTTTTGTTGATCGAATTCGGGTTCGAGGAACAAATGACCATTGGGTGCTTCGACATCTGTATCACAGAGCGTGATATCATATCCGTGTTTTGCCAGAGTCACGGCCAAATTGGTGGCGATCGTGGTTTTGCCGGTGCCGCCTTTGCCGCTTGCGATGGCTAGCTTCATTGCCGGTTACCTTTCCCGTGTCATTTGGGCCCCACATTTGGGACACGTCATCTCGTAGCAGGGATGTCCCTGTTCATGCGGTGCAGTGGCTCCGCATTGCGGGCACAGACAATGGCCTGCAGGCCCCATATTGAACCCTTGATTGCGTCCCTGGCCGCCTCGGCGACCCTGACCGCGACCTGCGCCGCCGCCAGATCCTCTTCCACCTTTTCTTCCTGGCATATTCAATCCTCCGATGTTATAAAAGATTGTCCAGTTTTTGCAAAAATGCATCCAGTGCATTTCGTCGCTGCCGAAGAGATTCGGACCAGAGCTGTAAATGATCCCGTCCTAACTCTGTGAGAGAGTAAATCCTTTTGGCCGGTCCCGGGCCAGTGGTATCCCACTCTGACAGCACCAGACCTGATTCTTCCAAATGTCTCAGGGTACGGTAAATCGCTCCGGGATCGGGGGAACCATGGATAAAACCCAATTCCGGTATCTGGGTCATCAATTCATACCCGTGTTTTTTTTCTTGCCATAACAAATAAAGTATCGAAGGCTCGATCCACCTGTTATGGCGTTCCTGGTGACATCCACATCCCCGACGGTGACGATTCCTCATGCACTTCCTTTATAATGTTTATATATGTTTCAAACATATATAATATACATGAGAATAGAGTGGAATGCAAGGATTTTTTTATGGAAACCGCTTGAACCGATGGCAGGAGGGCACTGTGGAAATGAAAAATGTTCAGGATGAAACGATTGCACGTTTAAATGCAAACATGCTCGGGAGAGTGTCAGGAGGATTGGCAAATGAACTGAAAAACCTGCCAGGGATATTTATGCTCGATCCAGAGCCGATCAAACACAGGGATATGAGCAGATCCGGTTTAAAAACTCGATTCACTCGCCAGATTCGGTCATTTCACGTATGATGCCACCGGTGATTTTTAACAAAGCCTGTTCGGCCTCGATCAGATCATAGATCGCATCCAGTCGACTGACCGCTGCGTTGAGAAAGACCAGTTGGACATCGCGAAAGTTGAAGGAATTGATCGCGCCATTGCGAAATTTTTCTTCGGAAATCTGTAAATTGAGCTCTGCTGCTTCAAGAGATTCTATAGCCACCTGCAACAACTCTTTTCTGACCCTATGAGTCTCATAGAGATCGATTAAACGGTTGCTGAGACTGTGTTTCATGCTCTCTATTGAGATTTGTCCGGCCCGGCGATCTATTTCAGCGATGTCAATGGCCCGGCGGCGATTGCCGCCATTGAAAATCGTCCAGGACAGCGTGAGTGACGCAAATGCATTTCCCCGGTCAAATGTTGTGGGATCTCCTGTGGCATAACTCAGCTGATTCTGAGCCTTTTCATAACCGGCACGAAGATTCAGACTGGGCAGCCATTCGCTTTTCGCCAGGGCTTTTTGGCGCTCGAGCAGGGATTGGGTGATATACTGGTTCTTTAGGTTGCGGTTGCTTGAAAGCATTCTTTGCTTTAGGGCATCGAGATCAAAGGTTCTGGAATCTGTTTCGAACGCTTTGGTTAATCGAAATTGCGATGGTTCCTGAATGCCCATCAGATATGTCAACTCTCGCCGGGCATTGCGGGTGTTTTGTCGTTGTTGCAGAAACCTCCCCTTGTCTTCAAGGAATGCATTCTGTGCTTGTAATAATTCGTATTGCGTCTGTGCTCCCAATTCATGGCGTTGCTGTTCATGGTCATAGCGATCCTGAGAAAGCTCCATAACTTGTCGCAATACCTCGAGTTTTTCCTGCTGCAACAGTGCATTATAATAGGAAAGAATGACTGATTGCAAGGTATTTTCAATGATCAATGTGGTATTGCCATTCGAAAGCTCTTCAAGATCGTCGAGTCTCGATTTGCGGATCGATATGGCAAACCCATCGAACAGCAACCAGTTCATGCTCACCGTGCCGGCCAGAGTGCGTTGCTCGCTATCACCTGTTTGCTCATAATTCCACCTGTCTGTCGCTGACAGATCGATTCCCAGCGTTGGAAAGCGCCCGGCATTTCCCCAGGCATTATTCACCTCGGCTATTCTTTGATCTGCCCGTTGTAACCGAATATCATAATTGTTTTCAAGAGCCAGGTTGATGGCATCTGCCAGACTCAAATCCTGCGCAGCAACCATGGATCCTATGGAGAGGATTAAAAAAATAAAATGTCTCATGATCTTTCCAAAATATTTTCCTGAAATCTGTCGCATCACATCAAGTGATTTTTAAACTCTGGATTTTATATTCTCAATTCATGAACATTGATTAGATCACGCCTTTCTGCAAGGAGAAAAGGGTGTTGTTCAAGCCTGCAATTCCCGTTTGCGGTGCATGACAGCGATTTCCACTTCTTCCGGTTGAGGCCGGTGGCCGGTCCATAACCACCATGCGCGGCACCGCAGATCGCTGAGCACATGAATCAATACCGGAAAAAAGATCAAAATAAACATCGTGCCGAATGCCACGCCATAGGCCAATGAAATGGCCATGGGAATGAGAAACTGTGCCTGGTGACTTTTTTCCAGGATCAGCGGAAACAGTCCGATCGTGGTCGTCAGGGTCGTAAGGATGATGGGTCGTAAACGTGCCTTGCCAGTTTCCAGAATCGCCTTTTTAATATCGGCGCCTGCGGCAACCAATGAATTATATTTGGATAAAAAGATCACGGCATCGTTGACAATGACCCCGGTTAGAGCGATCATGCCGAGCACACTGAGCAATGAAACGGGCTTGCCATGTAACCAGTGGCCCCAAAAGGCTCCGAGTAATGATAGGGGAATCATAAAAAGAATGATCACGGCTTGCAACAAGGATTTAAAGTGAATCATCAGCACAAGAACGATCAAGGCGAATGCGATGAGAAAATAGGTCTGTAATTTGTCCACAGCAATACGGCTTTCGCGCTGTTGGCCCTGATATTGTACATTGATGCCGGGATATTGCGATTTGATTTGAGGAATAATCCGAGAGTTTACCTGGGCCAGAATATCGGGTACCGAGGCATAGGGATCGACGAGATCGGCTTCGATACGAATTTCGCGCTGACCGTTATAGTGCTGAATGCCCACGGGTCCCCGTTCGAGTTGATAATCTGCCAGCTCGATGAGCGGGTATTCGCCTTGTGGAGTCTGGATTTTCATTCGTTCCAACTGACCCAGATTGAGCCGGTCCTCTCTGGGAAAGCGTACCCAGATGCGTAGTTCATTGCGGCCCTGCTGTAGCCGCTGCGCTTGTCCGCCATAAAAAGCGCGGCGAACCTGACCGGCGATATCATTTTCATCGAGTCCGAGAAAATAGGCTTTGGGTTTGAGTTGCAACCGTACTTCTTGTTTGCCTTGTGCGTTATTGTCTACCACGTCTTTGAGAATGGGCATTTCTTTTAACTGTTCCATCAGCATCGTCTTGGCAGCATCCAATTCTTCGAGATCCCGGCTCAAAAGACTGATCGCGACCGGCGAGCCCCAACGATTGCGACCGCCCACGGTAAATTTTTCAGCTTCAGGAACCGGACCGATTTTCTCTCTTACCCTTTGGGCAATCTGCATGCCGGTAATATCGAGGTTTGTCAGATCTCTTGGCCATACCGACAGCTCACCGGCATGAGCGCCTCGTTCCCGGCCCGAGAACGCGCTTCCCACCCGCAGACGGGTATGGTCGATGAGCGGCACGCTGTCGTTCATGCTTTGCATGAGTTCATCATTGACTTGCCAGACCGCATCTTCAAAGCGATGTAGATATTCATACGTCTGTTTCTCTCCCGCTCCCGGAACGAATGCCACATTGATTTCAAAACTGTCAAAATCGACCACCGGGAAATAGGTGTTTTTGATAAATCCTCCAACAAACAGTCCAATGGTAATCATGAACAGAGCGACCGGAGTGCCGATCATGATCCAGCGCCACTTTAAAAGCCAGTGCAATGCCCGTCCATAGATGTTTTCCCGCAGCCAGATAAAAAAGGCTTCCGTGTATTTGCGTACATTAAATGTGCTTTGTTTGGCTTTACGATATTTGAGAACATGTTTATTGCCGACATGTGCAGGAAGAATAAAAAAGGCCTCCACAAGAGAGAGAAGTAAAGAGACAATGACGATAAAGGCCATTTCCCACTGGGCTTCAAACTGTGTCCCCTGCATAAATAACAGGGGTGCAAAGGCTATGACCGTGGTCGAAATAGAGGTCACCACAGCGGGCGCGACCTCCAGAGTGCCTGAAACCGCTGCGTGATGCGGAGATTTTCCCGCCTCAAAATGGGAATAAATGTTCTCACCGATCACGATCCCGTCGTCAACCAGAATACCGATGACCAGAATCATACCAAACAATGACATCATGTTTATGGTGATCCCATAGAGATTGGCCAGGATAAACATGGCCAAAAATGATGCCGGGATTCCCCAGGCCACCCAAAAAGAGACGCGAAAATTGAGAAAAAGAGTCAGGGAGAGCATCACCAGCGTAAATCCGATCAGTCCGTTATTGAGCAAGACATCGAGACGGCTGTTCAGAATTTCCAAAAAACTGAAATTCATACGCAGCTCGACTCCCGGATTCCTTTCATTAAAACGTTCAATGTATTCATTGACATAATCGGTGATTTCTTTGAGATCTTCTTCGGGCAGTTTTTCCACCATAATGGAAACTGACTTGATGCCATTGCCATAGGTGGGATAAAAGTTTTCCGGTTCTTTTTTCTTGACAACGGCCACATCCCGCAATCGTAAAAATCCGCCCGTCTCTGAGCCGCGGATGATGATATTGCTGATCTTGTCAGGATCAGCACTGCGCGACCGCAACCGAATGAGCACTTCCTGGGATTCGGATTTGATTTGTCCGGCTGAAATATCCCGGTTATTGTTCAGGATAGCTGAGCCGATTTCGTTGATAGAAAGATTATAACGCAACAAATCGGCTTCACTGATTTCCACCGATATTTCCGGATCCGGTGCACCATACAGACTCACCTGGCTGATGACTCCTGAATTGAGAAGATCATCCTCGATCTGGTAGGCATATTCTTGTAAGGTAAAAATATCGGTATCACCCGCCAGGTTGAGAAACAGGGCTCTGGATGTATTGCGCTGCTTATAGACCACCGGTCGTTCCGCTGCACTGGGAAATCCGGATATCCCGTCCACCGCATTTTTGACCTCCATCAGGACTTCGTCGATATCGTATTGACCGGTCGTCTCGATGGTGACACGGGACGAATTTTCAGATGACGTAGAGGTGATTTCCTTGATGCCCACGATACTGCGCAATGCGGCTTCGATGCGGGTGGTGATGCCTTCTTCCATTTCAATGGGGGACGCCCCCGGGTAATACACCGAGATGGAGATAAAACGTGACGTTCGTTCAGGGAAAAACGATTTTTTCAGGTTTGCCAATGAAATCAAGCCTGCAATCACAATAAAAGCAATGAGCAGGTTGGCATAAAACGGAAATGTCACAAAAGTGGCTACGAGTTTTCTGAACATCTGGGATTGACCTGTAAGGTTAATGACATGTATATAATTCTGACAGAGAATCAGAGTTTATCAGGGGATCCATCCCGGTCCAGAATCTTGACCGGGGTGTTTTCCGAGACATTGATCAGAGGCTGCACAACAATCCGGGTCCCTTCCGGTAATCCCCGAAAGACAAGAGACTCTTCGTTGATCTTGATGATTTCGATCTGTTCCTGTCGTAATTTTCCCTCTTGTACCACAAAGATTTGATCATAATTAAAGACGGCCTTGCGGGGGATCTCCATGGCTTGTTCTATGGTTCCGCCGTGAAATTCACAATTCAGATATTCGCCTGCATAGAGCTGTTTCTGGCCATGTAAAGGAACACTCACATAGACCGGACGTGTCTGCGTATTTGGATCCACAAAATCGGATATCCTGACCACTTGACCTGTCCAGGTATGACGACGGTCTGTTGAAAAGAGCTTTACAGACTGGCCTGTCTGAATCCATTCTGTAAATCCGTTTTCCACAGGAATTTCGACTTCGACGGTATCGGTATGAATGATGGTCGCAATTCGTCCTCCGGTGTTGGTATACGCTCCGGCCTGCAGATTGACCCGCACAAACGTACCGTTAAATGGAGCATAAAGGGTGTGCCTGGATAACTGTTTTTCCAGCTTTAGCAGCGAATAATAGTCGCTGAGAAGGTTTCGGCTGGCCAGGTAGATCTTTAATTTTTCTCCTTCTATTTCCGGCAAGGGGGGCAGATTTTTATCCAGATCGATGGCATTGAAAAATGATCGAAAATCCTGAAATCGTTCGGGAAAATCGATTTTTATATCTGGCAAGAGGTTGGCCAACGTATTGAGGAATTGGCTCTTTTGGGCTTTGAGCGCCAGTTCCATTTCATCCTTGTAAATCGTCAGGAGAACATCGCCCCTTGAAAAGGATTGGCCTTTTTTCAAGGGGATGGCTCCTGCAGAGATCTTTCCCGATGCTTCAGCGACGATCTCGACCTCGGCACTGGATACGACCCGTCCTTTGCCACTGATGGTCGAATGAATGGTTGTATATTCGACGGGTGTGGCAGCAACATACCGGTCGCCTGCCTGTGGTGGTTTTTGGACAAATTCTTTTTTTTGTGCCATGAGGAACCTCATGACCAGAAAACTGCCGGAAATCATCACCAGCAGCGAAACAATAATGATCAACTGTCGTTTTTTCACAAGACCTCTATGAATAGTCATTTTACAATTCAGCGATTATCTGATTTGAATACGGAAAGAGGATAGGCTTTTTGAATCCTGTTGTTTATACAAGTGAGGTTGGGTTACAAAAACCTTCCTTTTAAATCCAATAAATAATGAACGAATTTTTTTTCAAAAATGCAAAATAATAGTTGTGCATAAAGATGTTTAGGAACTAGACGTTTCCAGTGCCTAAAGGTTCCCAGTATTCTATAGGAAAAACCCGTGAATGATTCAAAATTATCAGCCGACGACATTGCCCGTCTGAGAAGAGCCAAGAAAATTCTCGAACACCCCAGTTTCCTGGCCCGAATAACCCATGTCCTGGGAAAGCCTGTCGAACAAGGCTTTCGCATGCTGCCCGGCAACTGGCTCAAACTGGTCAACAAAGCAACGGAAAAATCTCTGCGAATCGGACTCGAGGTCGCGGTGTCGAGTCTGCAATCCAAACCTCGCACCCGTCCCCGTAATGGTTTTCACAAATTCGCAGTCACCGCAAGCGGTGTGGGAGGGGGAATGTTTGGCCTGACTGCCCTGAGCATAGAGCTACCGGTATCCACGACCCTGATGCTTCGTTCCATTGCCGATATCGCCAAAAGTCAGGGAGAAGATCTGTCACAAATGGAATCCCGTTTGGCTTGTCTGCAGGTGTTCGCATTGGGAGGACGTGCACCCATGGATGATGCCAGCGATTCCGGGTATTTTGCGGTGCGTGCGGCTCTTGCCAAAGCTGTTTCCGATGCTTCAGGCTTTATCGCACAGCGAGGGTTATCCCAAAAAGGGGCGCCGGTGATCGCGCGTCTGATTACACAGATTGCCGAGCGCTTTGGCATTGTGGTCAGCGAAAAAGTCGCCCTTCAGGCCGTCCCCGCGATCGGAGCTCTTGGCGGTGGCACTGTGAACCTTTTGTTTATCAACCATTTTCAGGAAATGGCCACAGGTCATTTTACTATCCGCCACCTCGAAAGACTTTACGGGAGCGAATTCGTGCAACAAGAATATCAGCGGCTGAGAATATAGTTCCTTCAATTGACCTGAATTGTCCACCAAGCCTGGTGTTTTCAAGAACGCTGTTTCTGCCTCATGATCGGCAAAATATCAACCCTGGGGAACAAGCATCGCCATCCTTCTGTTCTAATGACTATAGATCAAGAATATAAGGAAAGTGTATGTATCTTTTTATTATAGTACTGTCGAGTTTGGTTCTATTTTTTTCTTCTCTTTTTTCCCAGTCATCCGGCCAACCATCCGCGTTTTCCACCGGACTCGATGTCGGGGATCAGGTCAGGGATTTTAAATTGCCTGACCAGAATGACAATGTGCTATCTTTGAGTAAACGAGTCGGACCAAATGGTGCTATTCTCAATTTTTTTCGCAGCGTGGTCTGGTGACCGTATTGCAAAAAGGAACTCGTAGAGTTTCATGAAAAATATACAGAATTCCAGTCCAGAGGACTGGAGATTATTGGTATAAGCTATGACTCTGTCGACAGTCTGCGGTCATTTGCCAGCCGGTTTGACATCGGTTATCCATTGTTGGCGGATTCCTCCAGTCGCATCATTCGTGAATTCGGTATTCTCAATGAGAATATTGAACCGGGGAGCAAGGCCTACGGCATTCCACATCCCGGATTGTATGTTATTGATGAAAATCTCATTGTTATAGAAAAACAGTTCCAAGCCGCTTATGATGAGCGTCCCAGCGGTGAATCCATTCTGGCTGTTCATTTTGATAAAAGCCTGCCGCATCAAAAACAGTTCAAACTGCCTTATCTGAAAGGCTCTGTTGCCATAGCAGATACCACTTCCTACCCATCGCAAATGCATGCCGTACAAATCAAGTTTCAACTCGATCCGGGGATTCATGTCTATGGGCATCCTGTGCCGCAGGGATACGTTCCACTGACCATCACTCTGCAAACCCTTGCAGATGTCAGTATGGATTCCATAGAGGTTCCACCAACACGATCTTATCATATAGAGTCTCTTGACGAGACGTTCAACGTCTTACCTGCTGAATTTACATTGCAAACCTATCTGAGAACCGTAAAAAAACCTCAGGCAGGTGATTTTGAACTGATATTCAAGATTGAAATGCAGGCCTGTGACAACAGAGTGTGTTTTCCTCCGGAGGAAAAAATGGTGAGATTTCCTTTTCATATCAGCAGGGCGTTGAAAGAACAGACTCGGAAATAGAATTCAAACCCGAGTTTGCATTCAAATGTTTTCCCAAAACGATTACCCAGGTCGCTCTGGATGGTGCAATGATTCACAGTATATTGCAAAAAATATCCCGGGCAAATGATGCACTACCCGGGATTAAAGTCTGAAGATCATTTTCTACACGATCACGATTTCGCCTTTGATATCTCGTCCGCATAAAATAGCTGTTCCCTGCGCTACACCGGCGCCAAACGCTTCCGGCCCTGCAGTGTCGGGCTCGATCTGCATCCACCCTTCGACGGACCCAAAATTTCCGCTGGCCTGAACACCGACCCAACCGGTTTGCTGTTGCAATTCCAGATCCATGGTCTCTCCCGGCCCGGTTACGCTCATCACGGCTGCGATTCGCAATGTTTCAACCGGTCTGGTCGACCCGGCGGTCGTGTGCCAGTGATTGGCTTTATCCTCATAAAATTTTTCAGGGATGCCGGTATTAAAGGGCGGATCGAATCGATTGGTCTGCGAGACAGACAAGGGTTGAGTGCTGGCAAGATGGACGTGCAAGGTTTTATCTTTTCGGCTGGAGACAATGTGTTGACCGTCGATACTCATTTTTTCAAAACTGTGCAACAACCACTGAAACGCACTCGGTTGCGGTGCAGCCAGGTCATCCAGTATCAGAAACAGTCCGGGACGCAAAAACAGCACTGTTCTTTTCCAAAGGTCCAATGCTCCCTGATAGGCCTGTGTGGCGTCGCCAGCCACCAATGAATACCCCGGCGCCTCTTTGAATTCCGTGATTTTGCCTTTGGCCTGGGCAGAGCGCAATACCTGACCCTGACCATTGACCAAAATACAATTGTTCGCTTTTGTGGCACGGGTCCATTCGGCATGGTGGGGTTTGCCATACGAAGGTCCATAATACCCCGACGGAATCGCCAGGGCGGTGCCGCCTTTCATTATGGCAAAGGCATTCTGGTCGCCATGGCTGTGCGAGACGCTGCCATAGGGACTGCTTTTGAAAATCATGACCGTATCGTTTTCAGGATCGGAAGGGTCGCTGTGTAATCCGGCCCATCCCACACTGGTAAATGCCCGGGAGCGAGGAATATCACGGGGTGGTTTCGATGGCAACTCGTCGGGATAGATCAAAGAGGTAAAATCCGCTCTGCCGCCCTCATAACCCGGGATCTGTTTTACCCACCAGCCAATCACCGGATCATTATATCTGTGTGCGTGAAACGACATGAGCTCGGCATAGCCGCTGCCCTTGTTGACGCCGGGGCCGCCGCTCTCTGCACCATCACCAAACGGACGAATTTCTCCGTGATTGGCTGTGCAGTAAAAAAAGAAGTGACGGACATTTTTGAAAAACGGACGTTGCCAGAGGTTGTAACCGCACAACTGTTCCAGACCCTGGAATGCCGGCATATAAAAAGTGTTATACCACAAGCCATAGGCTGTGCCTTCTGCCCATCCACCGTCCAGGCCCCCCCAATGCGGATAAATCGTGGTCAGGGCTTTGAGCGAATAGGTGAGCCAGGTCAGCGCGTCATCCGTCTCATGAGCAAGGGCCAGGGCCTGATCCGACAGATAAGCGATCAGCCGGCCATCATGGCTTTCACCCGGATAGGTGAGATAATTTTTGCGCTGCATGCGCCGCCAGGTTTGCCAGGCGCGTTCTTTGCACATGGTGAATATTTTTTGTTTTTCGCTCTCTGAAAAAGAGGGATAGAGCCAGTCATAGGCAATATGGGCGCATTTGGAAAACGAGAGTCCGGCTTCATCGCCCCATCTGGCATTGACCGAGGTAACATCGTCATCGTCGGTCGGCCAGGTTGCGATCTCTAGCAAAATCTTTTTGGCAGCATCGCTATAGCGGGCATCCTCGGTCATGAGAAATCCCAGTGCCAGATCCATGAGCGCGCCGTTGATGTATTTTCTGAAATACTGGAAATAGCGCACATATTCCATGCGCCTGGCTGAGCGATCCTCGATGAGGTGGTAGGTTGGATATTCGGGGACACCGATGTTCAGGGCTTTTTCTGCCGCCTGTTTGCAGGCTTGCCACGATCTTTTGCGGGTGGAGTCAAGCGTGGAACGAATGTCCTCGAGTCGTTCTTTGGGATACAGAATCCGGGGACGTTCGACCGGCACATTTTGCAAGAGCACCTGTGGATCGATCCAGGGAAGCTCGACGGCATCCGGAAGAATGGTGTACGACTGTACTCCCCGTCGTGCGATCTCTGTGCCCGATTCATCCAGTGCCAGTACATCCCATCGATAACGTCCGGGCGGAAAAACCTGAGCCGGCAAATGCACCGGATCCGGATCGATGGTTTGGGTATAAACTGTCGATCCGGACTGGTCCTCTATAACGACTTTGTAAGCTTTGGCTTGCTCACAGGGCAACCAGGCCAGTCCAACCGGCGTGATAGCGATCTGCGTTCCGTCTCCGGGCCTCGGAAAGAGCATCTTGTCGGATGTTTTCTCTTGCAGAAATGTGGCATCCGCACCGGATCGGGCATGGCCGCAGCCGAATGTCAGACCCAGTCCTGCTGCGGTACTGCTTTTGATAAAATCGCGTCTGTTCATAATGACTCCAAATAGATTGTCTGAAGATAAAACCTCCGGGAGGTCTGTAAAAGATAATTATTTAATCCTCTGCAAGCAAGAAAACAATAAAGAACTCGAGTTGATAATAAGAGAATTTATGCTTATCTTGAAAAAAGTGCATTGAGAGAATTTATGTCAAAATATACCATCGGACAACGATATATCAGCAGTATGGAACCCGAGCTGGGGCTGGGGATGGTCACCGAGGTGGATCAACGGATTGTACATATCCGCTTTCCGGCCACAGATCATGTACGCCAATATGCCATTGCTTCCGCTCCTCTTACCCGTGTAAGGTTCAAACCCGGCGATGAAATTCGCTCGAGAAAAGGCGAACGCTTTGTCGTACGAGATATCAAAGAGATCGAGGGTCTTTTGGTTTATCAAGGAACTGACCGGCAACTCCCTGAAAAAGATCTCGCAGATACGCTGAGTTTTACATCTCCTTTGAACCGGCTTTTAGCGGGTCATATGGATTCGCAAAGCGATTATCGACTTCGCCTGCAGGCACACGAGATAAAAGCCAGGATCTTGCATTCACGGGTCAGAGGATTCGTCGGTGGACGAATCGAGCTGATTCCGCATCAGCTCTATGTCGCACATCAGGTTAGCCAACGGCAGATTCCAAGAGTGCTCTTGTCGGATCAGGTGGGACTGGGTAAAACCATCGAAGCCGGACTCATCATACACCGTCTGTTGTTGAACGGACGAATCAATCGCGTGATCATTCTGGTTCCCGATTCATTGGTACATCAATGGTTTGTCGAGCTGTATCGCCGGTTTAATCTCGTTTTCAGAATTTACGACCACGAGTACTGCGAATCCTTGGCTGAAACTGCAGAGGGAGGAAATATCTTTATGCAGGATCAGTGGATTCTGAGCAGCCTCGATTTTCTCGCTGCATCTCCGCAGTGGCAGCAGCAAGCGATTGCCGCTGAATGGGATATGCTGGCCGTGGATGAAGCACACCACCTCACTGAAGAGAGTGATGCCTATCGATTCGTGATGGAGGTGGGCAAGGGTACTCCGGGAATGTTGTTGCTGACCGCCACGCCAGAGTTACATGGATTGTCAGGCCATTTTGCGCGTTTGCGTCTTTTGGATCCAGCCCGGTATCATGATTTTAATGCATTCCAGAGACAGGAACAAGACTATGCCAAAATTGCATCCATGGCCAACAAGATTCTCGATCACCAGGCTCTGGAAGCGCAGGAAAAGCGCACCCTTGTTCAACTTTTGCCCGAATACCGTCAGGCGATCGAAACCGGTTTGGAGGATGATGCCCTTCGCACTCGTCTCATCGAGCGACTCATCGATCAGCATGGTATGGGCCGTGTATTGTTTCGTAATACCCGCTCAACGATCGCCGGTTTCCCGGATCGTGAGGTTCATCTGCTGCCATTACAGGCAGATTCGTCCTTACGGGAAAGAATCGACCGACAATTGCTGGAACCGGAGCTCAAACCGAATCTGGATGATGATCCTCGACTGGACTGGTTGGTGTCATTTCTCAGGAAAAATCGTCAAAAAAAGATCCTGCTGATTTGCCGTTCCATTGCGACTGTTTATGCCCTGGCCGAAACCCTGCCGCATCGCATCAATATCCCGCTCGCCCTGTTTCATGAGCAACTCTCGATCTTGCAACGGGATCGTCATGCGGCCTGGTTTGCAGATCCCGAGGGGGCCCAGATTCTTATCTGCTCTGAAATCGGCAGCGAAGGCCGAAATTTTCAGTTTGCTCAAGATCTGGTTCTGTTTGATTTGCCCCTGGATCCCGAACTGCTGGAACAACGTATCGGTCGTCTGGATCGCATCGGTCAAAAACACACCATCCAGATTCATGTGCCGTATATCAAAGAATCCTTGTTGGAGATTCTGGTTCGATGGTATCATGAAGGCATGAACGGTTTCAAAGAAACCATCCCCGGTGCCTTTCAAATCGACCAGGAAATGGGGCCCCGGGTGCGAGCACTGATCGATCGCAGAGATCTATCCGAACTCGATGCGGTGGTCAAAGAAACAGCAGCCCTTTATGAAAGCCTGACCCGTCAATTGCAGGAGGGAAGGGACCGGCTGCTGGAATTACACTCTTTTGATTCGCACGCTGCAGCTGATTTGGTTACCGATATCAAAAAACAAGATCAATCCGTGCAAGTCGACCGCTTTCTCTTGCAATTGTTCGATCGCTATGAAATTCATTCCCATGAATTCCGGTCACGCACCATGATGCTCAATTTTGAACTGCTCTCTACGCCTCATTTTCCCAGACCGCCCATTCGTAAAGAAGATGAATTCCCTGCAACGTTCGACCGCAGAGTCGCTTTGGAACGTGAAGAGGTCGAGTTTCTCAGTCAGGATCATCCCATGGTCATTGGTGCCATCGATGCCTTGCTGGGAACTGAAACCGGCAACAGTACTCTGGCCTGGTGGCATGACGAGCAAAAAGAATCATTATGGCTCGAAACAGTCTTTGTCGCCGAATGTGTGGCCCCGGCACGCTTGCATGTCGATCGATTTCTGCCCCCGACACCTATCCGGGTGATGATCGATCACCAAATGAAGGATCTGACATCCAAAATAAAATTCGAGGTACTCGAGAAAAAATTGAAAAATGCCCGCAAGCATGATATTCTCGATAACCCTGATATCAGACAGCATCTTTTGCCCGCAATGCTCAAACAATGTCAAAAACGTGCTGCCATTCAACAAAAAACCCTGATTGATAAAGGCCTCAAAGAGATGCGCCAGGCCTATCAAAATGAAATCGAACGCCTGCTCACCCTAAAACGGGTCAATCCTAATATTCGGAGCAAAGAAATCGAGGCCTGGCAATCCGAACAACAGGAACTGGAAAAGAGCCTTTCTTTGGCCAGACTGCGCCTCGATGCCGTACGCTGTATCGTTCGGGGGCCTCAATAGGATGACCCTGGATCCCATCAGGAAAACCCTTAAAATACGAATTTCATAAAAGAATGAAACAATATCTGGGGTGCTAGTGTTACATAGGTTAGTGACCTACAGAAAATCCATCTTTCCTGTTTGATATAGATCACAAATATATAGTTTAATTACAAATTTATCTTGTTTTATTGCTCAGAAATGTGGATTTTATGTGTAACCCACCCGTCAGTCAACCATGAATGGGGTTAGGAGATCATCCTTTCAAAACAGTTCTTGCCAGACTATTAGGTCAGAACAATATCGATTGGCAAACCTTTTTACTTTAATCTTAATCTTCCCGGGAATCGACCCTAGTTTTGGATTGAGGCAGGCCGACCTCGGTTAGTCTTTTTTAAAATCAAAGTATTTTATTCTCTATTTTTAATTCAAGGAGTGATGTATGAACATTTATATCGGGAACCTTTCCCGGGATGTCGATGAACAAGAGCTTTCGGCTGAATTCGAAGTGTTTGGCCAAGTGACATCTGCCAAGGTGATAAAAGAACCTGAAAGCGGTATTTCCAGAGGTTTTGGTTTTATTGAAATGCCTAACAACTCTGAAGCTGATGCCGCGATCAAAGCGCTTAATGGCAAGCAAATCAAAGGCCAGCGATTGAAAATCAGTGAAGCGTATTCTCGTTCCGATAAACGAAAAAGAGGTACTGGCAAGGGCCCAGGTGATCGTCGTAGCAATCGTGGAAGCACCGGTTCGGGTCCCTACAGGGGGAGTGGTCCCTATCGCGGCAGCGGTCTGTATCGCGGAGACGGTCCCTATCGCGGAGGCGGTTCCGGACGCTGACCCCCCTCATGCCGAGTCCCTGAAATCGTTTTGCCGGTATGATTGACGTATCGCCAAAAAATGATCCCTGACACGGAACAATCCCATATCAGGCTCTTGAATACAAGGCAATCCAATTTTCATTTTGCAGTCCTCCAAATGCACCTCACCGTTTGGGAGTGGTATCCTTTGGACTCGTTCCTTTTCTGTCTTTCGATGATTTTAACATAGAGTATGAGGTTGGGGACATGAATCCCTGCATGTAAAGCGAGAGAAATATTATGGTTCCTCTTTTAGTTTTACTAAAGAGAGGTATGGATATCCGTCATCTATCCCTGCTCCATGGAAAATAACTCATTCGGGCATTCTTGTCCAAAAAACGAGTCGCAACGGACATTTGACCGCGAGGAAAATGATGAATATTTTTATCACCGGTGCAACCGGATATATCGGCTCCAGAGTAGCCCGTATTCTGAGAGGTGCAGGGCATGCTGTTTGGGGGATGACCCGCAACCCGGAAAAGGCCAATATCCTGGCACAATATGAAATAAATCCAGTGATCGCAGATATGAACAATCCTGCCAGTTATCTACCTGTTGCCAAAAAGTGTCAGGTTTTGATTCATACCGCAAAGGACCCCGAGCATGATACGGCCGAGCTGGATAAAAAAACCGTGCAAACATTGATCACGGCTTCCGGAATAGACGATGACAAAAAGATGCTGATCTATACCAGCGGCGTATGGGTCTATGGAAATACCCAGGGCAAAATCGTGGATGAAAAATCTCAACAGAAACCCATTTCCATGGTTTCCTGGCGGCCACAGGTGGAAGCCATGGTCCTACAATCACAAGATATTGATGGTATTGTATTGAGACCCGGATGTGTCTATGGCAAAGAAGGGGGAATGACCGGATTTTGGTTTCAGGGAGCGGCACCGGACAATGATTTTCAAGTGGTGGGGGATGGCAGCAATCACTGGGCGATGGTGCATGTGGATGATCTGGCAAAAGCCTATCTGGCGGCTGTTGAACGAAATCCCCGTGGCGAGATTTTTAATATTACCGATGGAGAACGCCCGACCGTAAAAGAAATGGTGCAGAATGTCGCTCGTGCAAACGGTTATCAAGGAGATATTAACTTTTCTTCCCTCAAAGAAGCGAAAAAAGAGATGGGAGATTTTGCCGAAGCCCTGGCTATCGATCAGATTGTGGACAATCGTAAAGCCCACAGGCTCTTGCACTGGACTCCTCAACATAAAGGCTTTATCGACCAGATCGCGTTTTATTCGATGGCCTGGAAAGCGTTTCATCGTGTCGAAGAAAAAACATTAATGACATACTAGGAATGAGTGATCGCATAGAACAGACTGTTTTGGATATCATGAGATCAGGATTCTTTCAAGTGTTCCAGTCTCTTTTCATCTCTCCTGGTAAAATGCTCTATCATTTTTCACTTGCCGCCCTCTGTGCTTTTCATTACATTGTCCAAATGTACATTTTATATTCTCAACAGGATTCCGATCATGAAAAAAACTGTCACTCTCGCTCTCCTGTTTGCGATGGTTATGGCAATGTTATTCTGTTCACAGAAAGACCAGGTATACGAGGCAGATCTCATCATCTATGGCGGCACCTCTGCCGGGGTTATCGCTGCAGCGCAGGCCGCCAAAATGGAACGATCCGTGATCATTGTAGGGCCCGATAAACACCTGGGCGGACTCACTTCGGGCGGTCTCGGCTTTACTGATGTCGGCCGTACCGGTGCGATCGGCGGTCTCGCAAGAGACTTTTACAAACGCGTTTACCAGCATTATAACCAACCCGGCGCCTGGAAATGGCAGAAACGCGAGGAATTCGGCAATGTGGGACAAGGAGCCAAAGCCTTTAACGACGAAGAAGAGGTGGGATGGCTGTTCGAACCGCATGTGGCAGAGGCGATTTACGATGGCTATGTGGAGGAATTCAACATCCCGGTCTATCGAGACGAATGGCTGGACCGCGACCAGGGCGTGCAGGTCAAGGACGGCCGCATCACGACGATTACCATGCTAAGCGGTAAGACCTTTAAAGGCAAAATATTTATGGATGCTACCTATGAAGGCGATCTCATGGCTGCAGCCGGGGTATCCTATCACGTGGGACGCGAAGCCAACAACGTCTATGATGAAACCTGGAACGGCGTACAAAAAGGTGTATTTCACCACGGCCATCATTTTTGGATGGATATCAGTCCGTATAACGACCCCGATGATCCCTCCAGCGGCGTGCTGCCAAGGATTTCGACCGAACCGCCGGGAGAACAGGGTGAGGGAGACCACCGTGTGCAGGCATATTGCTATCGCATGTGCCTGTCCAATCACCCGGATAACCGCATTCCCTTTCCCAGGCCCGAGGGATATGATCCCGATCAATACGAGTTGCTGGTGCGTGTGCTGGACTCGGGATGGGATGCGACATTCAATAAATTCGATCTTATTCCCAATCGCAAAACCGATACCAATAACCATGGTCCGTTCAGTACCGACAATATCGGCATGAGTTATGATTATCCGGAAGCATCCTATGAGCATCGGGCCGAGATTCTCAAAGAGCATGAAACCTATCAAAAAGGATTGATGTATTTTTATGCCAATGATTCTCGCGTGCCCGAGGATATCCAGAAAAGGATGAACACCTGGGGACTGGCAGCAGACGAATTCACGGATAACGGCAACTGGCCTCACCAAATCTATGTCCGCGAAGCCCGGCGCATGATCGGGGACTATGTGATGACCGAACACGATGTGCTCGGCACACGTCCCGTGCCTGAATCGGTGGGCATGGGGTCATATACGCTGGACTCGCACAATGTACAACGCTATGTCACCGAACAAGGCACTGTGCAGAACGAAGGCGATATCGGTGTAAAGGTGCCCAAGCCATACCAGATCGCTTATGGCTCGCTCGTGCCCAAAAAAGAGGAATGCACCAATCTGTTCGTTCCAGTGTGCGTGTCGAGTTCGCATATTGCGTTCGGGTCCATTCGCATGGAACCGGTCTTTATGGTTCTGGGCCAGAGCGCAGCCACTGCTGCAGTGCTCGCCATGGAAAAAAGTATTGCAGTGCAGGATGTGAATTACGATGAGCTCAAAGAACGCCTGCTGGCGGATAAGCAGAGGATTTTTTAATCCTTTGATCCTGGAAACTGGATACTGGATGCTGGATTCTAGATACTAGATACTGGGTACTGGATGCTGGATATACAAAGAATTAAGAATAAAGAATTAACGATGAACAATTAACAAATAACAATGAATTTGCTCCATTAATTTTTTATTCTTAATTTTTAATTCATTCTGGAATCATCACACTAAACATAATAGAAAAGAGTATGAAAAACGATAAAACATCTCTAGAGCCATTAGCCGAAACAAGTCTGGACCAGCTTCCCCGGTCTATGCAAGAGGCTGCGGCAAGGGCAGGGTGGACCTCTTTGATGCCGGTGCAATCCAAAGCTATCCCGTATTTGCTCGCCAACAGAAATATGATGGTTCAGGCACGTACCGGCAGCGGCAAGACCGGTGCGTTTTTGCTGCCCATGCTGGAAAAGCTCGATCCCCAAAAGAATGTAGCGCAGGCTCTGGTGTTGGTGCCGACGCGCGAACTGGCCAAACAAGTCGTGAATGTGGCAGAGGTCATCTGCCAGCCGGCAGGCTTTCGCACGGTTGCTGTTTACGGGGGTGTGGGCTATGGTAACCAGATCAAAGCCCTGAAACAGGGTGCCCATATCATCGTGGGTACCCCGGGACGCGTGCTGGATCATCTGCTCAAAGGCACCATGAATCTGGATAAAATCCATATGCTGATCTTTGATGAGGCAGACCGTATGCTGTCGATGGGATTTTATCCGGATATGAAGAAAATCAAAAATTATTTGCCCGACCGTTCCATTCACAACTGTCTGTTTTCGGCCACGTTTCCGTCCCAGGTCAAATATACGGCCAGTGAATTTATCCACAATCCGGAATTCATTTCACTCAGCGAAGGCCAGGTACATGTCACCGACACCGAACATGTGTTCTATACCGTACCGGGCATGGACAAAGACCGCAGTCTTGTCCGCATCATTGAAATCGAGAATCCCACATCAGCAATTATTTTTTGCAATACCAAGGCCGAGGTACACTATGTGACCGTGGTGCTGCAAAAGTTCGGTTATGATGCCGACGAGCTCACCTCGGATCTGGCGCAGTCCGGTCGCGAGCGCGTGCTCGAACGCGTGCGCCGGCGGCAGTTGCGTTTTCTCGTGGCCACTGATGTGGCAGCACGCGGACTGGATCTGCCCGAGCTGTCGCACGTGATCCAGTACGAGCCACCGGAGGATTTTGAGGCTTATATCCACCGTGCCGGTCGCACCGGCCGCGCCGGTGCCGCCGGAGTGGCCATTTCGCTGGTCAACAATGTGGAGCGCTTTGCCCTGGACCGCATTGCCAAACGCTATGATATCGACATGCAGGAACGCGAACTGCCCGATGACGAGGATGTGCAAGCGATCGTCTCCGAGCGTCTCACCGCTTTGCTGGAAGCCCGTCTGCGCGAACGCAACAAACTTCAGGCCGAGCGCAGCAAACGCTTTGTGCCCCTGGCCCGCGAGCTGTCCGAAAGCGAAGACGAATCCGCCATCATTGCCATGTTGCTGGATGATTACTATCAGCAGCTTTTGCACTCTGCCCCTCCGGGCCCCATTCCCGAACCCGAATCCGCCACTGACCGCAAACCCCCGAAACCACGGTCTTCCAGAAGCGGGGGACGACAACGACGACGATCGAAACGCAGTGGAAGAGGGAAAACTAAAGAGTCCTGATGGAAAGTGGGGTCGGACCTCAGCGGTTTCATAAAAACAATGTCTTAGGGTATGCAAAGGTCCATTTGAACCGGTTTAATGACTTGTTTTTGTCCTCCAGAGAGGGCCTGTTGGAGAACAATTTTGAAAAACAGATCTTGTCGAAAAAGAATTGTATGACATGGGGGGCGATGATTTTCAAACAAACAGGTTGAAAAATTTTGCTTGCAAAATAAAGCATACATGGCGATACTCTTTTAACGAGTATTTGGAGAGTGATTTGGATCTTTCAATAAAATATTTATCTGATGAAAAGGGAAACAAAACTCAGGTCATTATCCCTATCAAGAAATTCGAATCGCTTTTGCAAGACCTGGAAGATTTGGCGACTGCTCTTGAGAGAAAAAACGAACCCTCGTTATCACAGCAGGACTTTATTAAAAAAGCTCAGAGAAGATGGGCTCAGATCGGCTTGAATGGAAAAAGTAGGCTGTAAAGGAACTCTATTCTCTGCCCAAGCGAAAGGTTCCAAAAATTATACACAAAATCGATATTTTGGCATCCAATCCTTACCCCTCTGGCTGCAAAAAATTGATTGGCTCAGAACATACCTTTCGCTTAAGAGTCAATCAATATCGGATTATTTATACGGTCAAGGATGATATTCTTGTTGTGGAAAGAATCCGGATTTGCCGGCGAAAAAGTGCCTACAATAATTGAACATATTTAGTAAGCACAAATCCTGTTCTTTGGAGGACCGCAAACTCCCGGAGGGATTCGCTTTCAGTTATTTCATCAACAAAAACTTGCCCCATTTGTCTTGACGGCTGCTTTGCACACGATACATATAGACCCCGGAACTCAGTCCCTGACCATCGAATTTTATGTTCTGTTCTCCTGCTGAAAGATACGAATCGGCCAGCGTGCGGAGGTGCCGGCCATCAGCAGCAAACACATCGATTCTGACCCGTGTTTCACGCTGCAACCTGAACCGGATGGATGTGGCCGGATTAAAGGGATTGGGATAGTTGCCCATCAACTCGAAATCCTGCACCCGGGTTGGTTCGCCTGAATCGTGCACCCGGGTCGGCTGTAAAATTCCAAGACTCGTGGCCCCTTCTCTGTACAGCGCCTCTGCTTCCTGCGCACTCAGGGCCGCATCATATATCCGCACCTCGTCGATGGCGCCGTTGAAATAAAAAAAGCGGTTATCCATACCGTAACGGCCATAGCCGATGGCAAGACAGTCCTGCGAAGGTACAGAAGTAAAAAAATTGTGATAGGTAGAATCCGACCCGAGGTTGTAATGCCGGTCTGTCATGAGCTTGCCATCGAGATAACCGGTATTGCCCTGGTCGCTGACCACGGCCACAAAATGGTGCCATTCATTTTCGCTCAGATCTACATTGGAATCGAAACAAAATCTTTGATTGACAATCGTGAAATAGAGTTTGCGGTTAAACGGGTTGTTGCCATGACCCACTTCGATGATCAGGCTGTTATGGGGGGCATCCTCTTTAGATTCACCCATATAGATGATGGGCAGCATCATACCCTCGATGCTCATGTACTTGAACCACACTGAAATCGAGCCTTGCTCGAGCCCGGCGATGGCGGCCGGCGCCTGGATGCCTTTAGCAGGGATGTGTATACCCCCGGATGCACTGTCGATCAGCGCAGCCTTGTTGAAGACCCCGTTACCATATACGCCGGATTCCCATTGGCCATGCAAGCCATTGCCTGACTCGTCGATGACCGTGCCGGCCGAATCCCGGTCAAAGCTCCAGTGCGCCACCAGGTGTGATTCTGGGGATTGGGCATGGGTGGTATTCGCAAGTGTGAGCAGGATGGCTAAAAGCGTTGATATGTTTTTCATATTTGGCTCCTCCTTTGTGCGGGGTCGGACCTCAGCGGTCTCAAAAAAACAATGCTTTAGGCTGTGCAAAGGCCCGTTTGAACCGGTTTAATGGTCTGTTTTTCCCGCCCTGAAATAACTTTTTCTTATCGATGAAATGTCTTGATATTGAACCCTTAAAACGAGCAAGATAATTTTTTTAGGCTTGTATTTTCAATGTTTTACGGCTTTGTGATTTTTCCTGTTTCTTTGCAAGTCCAATAAAAACAGACAGTTTCTGAGGTCCGACCCCAAGGGGGTGCCTTAAATAATAAAGCTAACTGGTCGTAGGACTATTGCCCGGCTCTTCCTGTAGGCAACGCTACAAACGAGAACCCGTCTATTCCAGCACTCTGAATGTATCCTTTAGCCGGATATCCTGCGAGGATGCACCGACCATGATTTCGAAATCGCCCGGTTCCACCGTGTGGTTCATGTCAATGTCCCACATTTTCAGCTTTTCCGGGGTCAGATTAAAAGTGATCTCTTGCGATTCGCCCGGATCCAGCGTGACCCGTTTAAAGTCGCTCAACTTTTGCAAGGGCTGGGAAACGCTGGCGTAACGATCATGGATATAGAGCTGCGCCACCTCGTCGCCGGGCCGGTTTCCTGTATTATGCATGACAAACGAGAGCGTCAATGATTCTGTTTGGGCGATTTCTGCAGCCGACAGGTGCAGATCGCTGTATTTGAATTGTGTATAGCTCAGACCATGTCCGAAACAAAACTCGGGATCATTGCCCACCCCGAGAAAGGTGATGCTCTTTTTGCCCTTGGGCAGGCGGTTATAGTTGAGCGGAACCTGTCCCGTCACCTGGGGAAAGGTGACCGGCAGCTTGCCTCCCGGATTGACATCGCCAAAGATCGCCCCGGCAATGGCATGGCCGCCCTCACATCCCGGATACCAGGATACCATTACGGCATCCACTTTATCGATCCAGTCGCGCATAGTAATGACCGTGCCGCTCTGCAGCACCACCACCAGAGGTTTATCCAGTTTCGCCAGCTCTTGGATGAGTGTCTCCTGTTCCGGTGCCAGATCCAGGTCAGCGCGATCCAGGCCTTCATTTTCATACATGCCCATGACCGCAATGATAGCGTCTGCATCACCGGCAACCTGTACGGCCTGTGGAATGTTTTCCTCGAGGTCGACATCCCAGCCCAGTTGGGCATACGCGTTAAATTCGCTGTCATAGTATTCCATTGTAAAATCGTAAATCCGGCCTTTTACCAGCCTGACCGTTGCCTCGGCCAGCCGTCGGGCACCGCCGGACCAGCGGTCGATGACCAGGTTGTCGTTGATCCACAATCTCGCGCCATCGTCTATAGTGGTACCAAAGGTGACGGTGCGGGTGACCGGACTCTTGAATTTCCCGCTCCAGCGGGCAGAGAAATGATCTTTGGGCAGGCCTTTAGGTGAACCGGAGTTCCAGTCGTGTTCGATACGGTTTTCCTGTTGAATCAAAGCGGGGTCTCCGGAGAGGTCAGGATTGGCATAGTATTCAGCCGTGATGGATCCTACCAAATGGGTCGAATCGATGGCAGGATAGGCAAAATAGCGCATGTCTGTGCCTTTGGCATAGGTGACCTGAGCATGGGGCAAGAGGCTTTTCACACCCTCGAGCACGGTGACCTCATGACGCCCATAGCCGCCGTAATGACCCACCAGCAGCCAGTCGGCCAGGGGACCGACCACAGCGATCTTGTCTATCTCTTTGGAAAAGGGCAGGGTGTGGTGTTCATTTTTCAGCAAGACCAAAGATTTTCGTGCAATGTCCAGGGATTCCCGGCGGTGATCCGGATGGTTGTTCACTTGCACAGCCTCGTCAGGATCTGCATAGGGGCTCTCAAAGAGTCCGGTTTCGATTTTCTGCAAAAGAATACGATAGACAGCATCATCGATGCGCTCCTCTGATACGAGTCCGGCGTGCAGGGCGTTTTTCAGCGGCTCCTGAAAGAACCAATCCGGTGATGACTTGTCGCATCCGGCGTGCATGAGCGCCACGGCCAGTTCTTCAGGGGTTTCATAGATGCCGTGGTCGTCATAGATGAGCTGCGATGAACCGCCGTCGGTGGAGACATAGCCTTGCAGCCCCCACTCGCCTTTGAGAATATCTGTGATCAGCCATTTGTGGGTGGCACAAGGAATGCCGTTCAGCGAGTTGTAGGCCATCATCACTGACGAGGCGCCGGCATCGATACAGGCCTTGAATGCGGGAAAATAAATTTCGCGTAAGAGGCGTTCCGAAAAATGAACCGGACCTGTAAACTGTCCGTCAAGTCCCATATTGGCGACAAAATGTTTGACCATGGTCTCCAAACCTGCGGCTTCCATGACACGGATATAAGCGCTGCCAAAGAGTCCGGATAAATAAGGATCTTCGCCATAGGTCTCATTGGCGCGTCCCCAGCGCGGATCACGGGTGAGATTGACCACCGGCGCCAATACGCGACGGATACCGCGGCTCTTGAGTTCCACGGAAAAGACCGTGGCCATGCGGCTGACACAATCGGGATCGAATGTGGCGGCCACAGCAATGGACTGTGGAAAGCTGGTCGAGCCGTTGCCCATATAGGCAAAGATGCCTTCGCCGGAGCGGGTGGCCGGAATACCGAGACGGGTATTTTCGATCTGATGGCGCTGCAGGGTGTTGTATTCCTCAACTGCCTCGCGAATGGGCAGGTGCATGCTCATGAACCCAAAAGTGCCCACACCCGGATCAGATTTGACCGGTTTCATGCTGCCGGTAAACTGAGCCAGTTTCTCTTCCAGGGTCATGCGGCTGACCAGATCCCTGGCCCGTTCTTTTGCGGTATAATCCGGATTTTGATAGACCGGGGTTTGTTGCAACTTTGGCGATTGAGGGGATTGTTGACAGTTTAAAAGGCAGAATAGACTCGTGAATATCAAGAGTATAGCGAGTTTGCGCATCAGATTTTCCTTGTCTTTGATCATGATCCCAAAATATACAAATAATGGAAGAACAAAATCCTTTCAGGTGTTTTACCTACGCGATTCCCAAATCCCTGACCTCTTTTATCAACGTCTCTTTGATTTTGGGCCAGGATACAGGCTTTAGCATCAGAGGCATGGGTTGGTTTTCAGCATCCTCGAAATAGACAAGAGATTTTTGCAGGTGATAGAGATTGCCAAGGCCGGGACCAAATTTCTCTTCATATGCGGGTAATAAATCATCAAGTGAATAATGGCCTAGAATGAAATAGAGATCGATAAAATCCTTTTTTGCGCCTCTGCCTGAAATTGCCGCAAGTTTGGTCAGGGCGATATCGAAAATATCTGCAACGGAAACCAGCTGAAACAACCTTGAGGGTTTCAACAGGGGATAATCATACCTGAGAAAAGAGATCTTGATCTTGTCCAGTGCTCCATTAATCGTGCCGCTGGATTGATCAAACAGTTCAAATGAGCCAAACTGATTCAGGTCGGAGAGGAGGCGGTTCTGATCGAATTCATTAAAAGTAAAAAAATCAAAATCGATGGATTGCCGGTGTCCCAGATGCAATGCCAGAGCCGTTCCTCCCACGAGGTAAAATGGTCGAATCCACTGCTGTTCCGCCAGTCGGTGTAGTAACTTGCGTTGCTCCGGAGGAAGAACATTTAGGTAGAAAACGTTATTCATCGAGCATGATCCGCCAGTAATTACGGGTTTTTTTATCCAGATTGCGGCTGGATTCGAGGAGTTCGCTCAAAGCATTTTTATCTAATTGGCCGAGTAACCAACTAACCGAGGCACGATTGCCAAAATTCAATATGCGTTCGGCGATAAAAAGACCATGATCGGCCATATTGAGCTGATCGAAATCACAGTCCCAGAAATATTTTTTATAGGCTTGCGGAATAGGATAATTTGGCATAATCTCGTCCAGGGTGTCTGAAATAAAACATACGATATTCCGGGATTGCAATCAAGAGAGAATTCCTGGCAGAATACCCTCTTTCACCCTATCCTCAAAAAAGACAGATCAACTATACCCATCTCTTCGATATTCTTTGCATTATTTCATTATTTTATATATATTCTAGACAGTCTAGACATAGCAGGAGGGTTTATGCAAACCTGGCAATTACAAGAGGCAAAAAACAAATTCAGCAACCTCGTTTCGAGTGCGCAAAGCAAAGGTCCTCAGGTGGTGACCCGCCACGGCCAAAAGGCTGTGGTGGTATTGTCCTATAAAGAGTATGAAAAGTTGACCGAGCCCAGAAAAGATCTCGTGTCGTTTTTACAAGAATCTCCACTGAAAGGTGTGGAACTCGATGTTTCAAGACAAAAAGACACGACAAGGGAGATCGAGTTGTGAGTTATTTGTTGGATAACTGTGTGATTTCAGAACTGGTTAAATCCGAACCCAATGATTCTGTTGTTAAATGGATTCGTGCTGTTCCGGATTCCGAGTTTTATCTGAGCGTGATCACCATGGGGGAGCTATATAAGGGGGTTGAAAAATTGGGGCAATCCAGGAGGCAGGTAACCCTGACAGATTGGATCGAGAGCAATCTCTTGAAACGCTTCGAGAACAGAATTTTGCACATCGATCTTTTGGTTATGCAAACCTGGGCAAAAATTCAGGCATCGGCAGAGGCCTCAGGTCGTAACATGCCTGCCATTGACAGTCTGATCGCAGCCACTGCCAGGGCGCATGACTTGATTGTGGTGACGCGCGATATCAAAGACATGCAGGCCAGTGGAGTCAAGCTGTTCGATCCGTGGACAACAGATACGGGCTAGACGATTCTCTGCTATTTTGCCATGGCCTGCCGTTTGATGGCAAAATTGAGGGCATCCCGGCATTCACTGGTCACGAGTTCCAGGCTGGCTTCGTTCCATTCTGTCACAGCTCTTTGTGCAATCTGTTCGCTGACGCCGCTGTTGCGGATCTTGTGGGTCAGCATCTCGGACAACACACGCTCATCCTTGCGACGCAACCCCTGCAGCCATCGGGTTTCAAAGATCAACAGAACCTCGATCTGTTGTGCCAGCTGACTGGCTGTGGGCTCTCTTTGCAGGGCCTCGGTGATCAGCGCACCGACCTCATGTGACATGGCCAGAATATACAATCCTTCCAGCTGTTCCGCCTCTTTAGAGGGTACCAGACTCTGTTCACTGACAATGATTTCACTCAGCGACATGACCGTCTGGCGCAATTCTTCATAGCGCTCTGCTTCCCGGGGCTGCATGATCAGCACATAATAGAGCACCAGAAACACGGCAAGACCGAATGTACCCACAAGTTGCACAGCAACGGACCAGCTTTTTGGCAACCCAGCAATCCCTGGTTTTTGGCCTTGATCGTCATGGTTTGGCATGATGCCTCCCGTTTGGTCAGATAGATTACCAAGCGCCTGCCAGTTTTATCTGACTCGACCCGCCATACAAAGTTTGAACCGGCAGGCGCCTATGAAAATTCTTTTTAAATAGGTTCATGCAGACCTATTGCGGCATGATGAGAATCTCGATTTTGCCGGTGCCGCTTTCCAGGGGCTGCATGGCCTTGCCGATGATGGTTCCCACACGGTGTTCTGTGGCTTTCATGGCATGTCCCGGAATGGTAGAGCTGGTCAAAAGATCGCCTCGCAGGATAGGTCCGTTTTCTGCAGAGACTTTACAGGGCACAATGCCGGTGATGGCCACGGGAATTTCGTTGTCCTGGCGATCCTGCATTGGATGCACGGATCCCACGAATCCGGGTTTGGTGGAATAGACCCCGATGAGGCGGGTCGAATAGGGATCTGTGCTTACCGTGACGGCTCTGTCCTTATCCTGACTGATTACCATGACATCACCGGGCTCGAATCGGTTGGCGAGTCCGTCGGTTTCGATCAGTTCGGCAAAATCCGCTGCGCCCTGCCAGCCACCGTCGGCATAGGCTGTGCCGTTATTGGTGACTCTGAATTGCGGATTCGCATCGCTTCCTGCATAGATATAATCGCCCGAGATATTTTCATAGATATGCAGGCCATGCATTCCGGCCTTGATCACGCGTAAGCCATCATGTCCTGCTTCTATGACCTGTATCCCATTGCCCTTCACTTTGTCAACCATCAGGGCATCATAAACCGCACTCACGATTCTGATGCCACTGCCGTCTGCAGAGTAGACCTGCAGACCATTGCCTTTTGTATGAGCGACATCAAAGCCATGACCTGCCGCTTCCTTGATATGTACCCCGTGAGTACCGGCATTTTCTACATGGATTCCCGCTTTACCCGACATTGGGATATGAATACTGTGATTGTTGTCGCTTTTGCCCTGCAGGCCGTAGCCATTGACGCTGTGACCATATAGACCTACTCCGTTGCCCTGATTGGACAGACTCAGGACCGAATTATTATCATTTACTGTAGAGTTTTCAGGCGTATCTTTTTGCAAATAGTTTCCGGAACCACCCCCTCCGGAGGGCAGGACGCTCGCAGGAAATTTTCCGCTGCCGTCCAGTGGTAGCAGCGTGTTCGGGGCCGGAGTCGGATTTACCGGAAAACCGGCGATGCTGTTGGTTTCTTCTGCGCGTAGGGCATAAGGCACCGATGCCAGAAACATTCGGGGCTGTAATTCAGGATCATTTCCGACTTTGATCCCCAAAAAATAAGGTTCATTAAAAGGCAAATTCAGAGGATTATTGCTTCCCAGAATGACATGAAAGAGTCCGCCTCCGATGAATACCGGATCATGGACTTCGGTCCACAAAGGATTTCCCGGTTCATCATACAGAGTAAATGTAAGCTTATAGTTACCTTCCGCTACCGGCATTTCATCTGTCCCCAGCAGCACACCCTGATAAGTGATCTCGCGGGGTACCTGTGCCTGCAGAAAATAGCTGCAGCACAGTATGATGAATATCAATAAAATGCGTTTCATAATCACCTCGTTCGTTTGTTCAAGTGACTTATTTTATAAACACCATAGAATTAACCGCTCGAAATAACGTGGACGGTGATGCTGTTGTTGCAGCTGTGATACGGTAAAAATAGGTACCAGAACTCACTATGGTGCCCTGGTCATCATGACCATTCCAGGTGATCGCGTTCAATCCAGCGGGGTGGGGTTGTTCGTTCATTAACAGTCGTACTCTTTGTCCGTAGAGATTGATGATTTCGAGGGTGACATTGCAGGGCTGGTTCAGAGAATAACGTATCGTGGTCGCCGGGTTGAATGGGTTGGGGTAATTTTGCTGCAGTTCGAATTCGACAGGCACGGGCTTATCAGGTTCATTGTCGATCCCAACGGGCATGGAACGCCGCATCATCCAAAAGCCGCTTAACAAGAGATGGTTTGCTCCCTGGCAATCTCCTGTCACAGATTGACCGGCGGTCGCATATTCATAGTGACTGCCGTTTGACCCGATCACCGCACCGGAACCGATCACACTTGGACCCAGCATATGATTGGTTTGCAAGGGCGCGGAATTTTCCGATTCACCGGGTGTGCCGGACTTGCTCAATGTAAAAGTCAAAAACAGTACCAACAATACCGGAAAAAACCATATTGTGTCTGATTTCATCTTGTCTCACCTCCTTTCCTGTTCTCGATTATGACCTATCTATTTTGCAAATAGACAGAATTTTCCTATCGAATACAGCGAATGGTTAAACAGATGTAAACAAGGAACAGGTCTATTGCGGCGTCCAGGGTCGTGTTTCGATGACCGGTCAGGCTCTGAAGAAATTCAGGGGATGATAGTAGAGGTTTTGATCATTGTAGGCAGTGTACGATCCCCGCTTTTATATTTATAAGAGATTTTTATTAAAGATGCAAGTCTTTTTGTATATAAATATTATTATTTTTAGATGTATGCAAAGGATGTGCGCAGAGTCCGCAAAAAAACTCAGAGGCCGCTTGGACGATACAACAGTAAACCACAGGAAGATTTCTCCTGGTTACGCTTTTCGACCGCTAATAAACGCCAATGAACACAAATAAAGCACGCGCCAGGATGCACAACGGTCGGGTATTTATTGGAAAAAAACTGCAAATTTATCTTGAATTAGAGCAAATAAAGCGAATTGGCGTTTATTTGCGTTCATTCGCGGTTCCGGTTCGACCGCGAATGAACGCAAATGCAAAGAGTTGACCTATCGTTTGATCAACCACACATCCGACACGTGCGAATAGTCGCGCCAGTTGAGATGCGACTCTTCCGGCTGGTCAAAGGTCAGCCGCATCTTGCCATCCCGGGTGATATGTTTGGGAATGACAAACTCTTTGAATTCGCCGATGCCTTTCTCATATTTGATCGGTTCCAGCCGCTCACCATCCACCCGCACCAGGGCATCACCATAGCCGCTGACGCGTAACAGATACCGGCCTTTGAAATCGAGGTTCTCGTATTCCAGTACCGGATCGGTCTGAAAGAGCTGGGACGACAGGCGCTTGCGGCTAAAACCACCGTCCCACCAGGCCACATCTGTGGCATCATAAGAGGTGGTCAGTACGCGCGGACCCGTTTCAATGTTGGAGACATTGTCATAATAGCTGCCTTTACCCGGATTCTCCCAGGTGCGGATCACCTTCAGTCTGGATATCCTGTCCTCCTCGTTCTCCATCTGCCGGATGTTGGCAAATTCGTCTTGCAGCCACCAGCGGTTGTTCAGTGGATGATCGACAAAATCGAGGATACAGCCACGCTGGGCGCTGGAAGCCTGGTATTTTTCCACACTGGTCTGCAAACCACAGGAGCGGAACAGCTCGTCGCAATAATGCACAATCTGGGCGCGCAGGTCCCGGGCGACAGGGGTGGTATCCGCTTTGTTGACGATGTCCAGAGCTATGGTCATGGCTTTATCACTGCCAAGGGTTTTGGCCTGTGCGAGGATATTGTTTGCCTGTGTCTCCAGCCCGGTTTCATAGATCTTGCGGCGGCGTTGATAGGTGTCGTAATAGGCGCGCAGCACCAGCATCTGCCAGCGCCAGTTATTGCTTAGCTGTGGATTTTCTTTTTCGAGATCCTGCCAAAAATCCAGGGTCATCTCGATCGCACCGTTCTGCCTGATGGGTCCGATCCAGTTCTGTTCCAGCGCAAAAATACCGTCGGCTGCGGATTCGGCCAGATCCGGACCGAAAAAGAAACGGCAATATTTGGTCATGATCTCGCGCACCGGCTTTTGAAGATCCCAGCCGCGCATGCTCCAGACGACCTTGTTGACGTCGTCATGGCAGCCATCTGAATAGGCCACAAAGCCGTCAGTAAACGGGGCATAGGTGCCGTGGATCTGTGCATAATAATTGGGCTGCGGATTGATCCCTTCGCGTCCGATGGTGAGCGCATAAGCCTGATCGAAATTCAGAGCCGGATAATCGCAACGGACATTATGCGTGATATCCGGATAATGACGGTGTCTGTATTTATCCGCCAGCCGGTGGCGGGTGTCCGCGACAAGCGGACTACTGGGTCCGGAGACCACGCCCATGAGCCAGTCCGGTTCATGCTCTTCCAGATAGGTATAAAAATAGTCGATCTGCTCGGCACTGAAGCCCTGCAAAGAGATCCAGATGCCGGCCTCGGGATGGTATTTGACCAGCCGCTCGTGCAGATCTTTGAGAAAGGGCATGACGAGACGGGGATGATTGTGTCCCGGATCGCCGCCCGGGAAAAAGATATGGTCTAGTCTCGGCGTCGATTTGTAAAACTGTTCATGGGTGTCCAGCATGGCCTGACGTTTTTCGGTCTCTCTCAGATCGAATGTGGCCGGGGTCCATACCCAGTAATCGAGATCATAGGCTTGACAGATCTTGCTGATCTCGATGTTCATCTCTTGTCGCGAGATGGGCATCAGTTCGCTGTCATTGCCTTTGCCGAAGGGAATATTTTCAACGGCATTGGTTCCGAACAGGGCCAGTTCGCGGATATACTGATCGTATTGTTCCACATCCCAGGCATCATAAGAGTTGGCGGTGTTGCGATACCCGAGCTGGTGACCGCGAACAGACTGTTCCGGGGCAGTGGCGATGTCGAGAGCCTGATTCAATACAACGCTGTTTTCTGACATGTTGACATGACGCAGGAGATGGCCAACGCCATAGACCGTTGCCCGGTCATCTGCCCCGATGATCCAGATAACGGGAGGGGTTGCATCGCTCTGTGTGACGATTCTGTATCCCTCGGGCCGGTTTTCCGGCAAATCCTTACCCTCTCCAAGGGGTACGGTCCGGCCTGCCAGCTCTTTGTCTTTTGAGAGAACAATCGCTAGGGTGGGACCAGAGTCGTTCCACTGTTCAGCATGGCGCCATTCTAGGGCGGTTCGCCTGGCCACTTCTTCCTGTAAAATGTCGATAACGCTTTCCCGGACAGGCGATTCGATACTCGATGAGATGAGGATATCGGATCGACTGAGATCCATGGGTGCGGATAATACAAACGAAAATAACATCATGATCAATAGAATTGTTTTTCGCAAATCCATTCCTTTCGTCTTGTGCTGATTTTTCTTTATCATAACAGATCTTCACGCAAATATAAAATTAACATACGAGACGCCAGGCCACCAAGAAAAAAATCAGAAATTTTCTTGGTGGCTTTTATTCCTGGCGCGAGAACAATCTCTTTATTTGCTAACTCACCCTTTTCACATCCGCCTGCCAGGGGCCTTTTTGTACCGATCCGAGTTCGAGTGTGGCTTTGAGGGAGGTGTCTCCCTTGACCAAAAGCAGATTTTTAAACACCAGTTCGGTTTGATCCCGGGTGATGGCCTGTTTCCATTCATTGTTGCCGATTCGCAGTATGGCCTGACCATCTTTTTGTTCGGAATGAAATCTCAACACCACATCATAGGTGCCCGACTCGGCGACATAGATCAGCCAGTGGCCATTGGAATCCTCGGCCCAGGGCCGGCCCTTGTCGTGCCGCCAGTCTTGTCTGGTCAAAGTAACCGGATTTTCATGCGGGGTGCCCACATGGATGCGCGGGGGGGCATAGTTGTCCGGTCGCGTGCTGCTGACCTCCTCGAACCACACCTCATAGGCCTTTTTCAGTTCTTGGACTTTATCCGGGTGTTGACCGGCGACATTGTTCATTTCATAGGGATCGTTTTGCATGTCATAGAGTTCGAATTGCGGGTCGCCCTCGAATGTCTCTTTGCCAAAGCCACTGTCGTGCAGCAGTTTCCAGCGTTGGCTGCGGATGGCAAAATTGTGAAATTTTACCGGTTGGTCCCCGCGGTGCGCCTGGATGACAATGGTACGATCCGGCCAGTCTACAGATTCGCCTTTGAGCAGAGCCCAAAAGCTCCTGCCATCCAGTTTGAGCGATTCCGGGATGCTCAGTTTGCAGGCCTCCATGACCGTAGGCAGGATATCGATATGCGCCACCACGCGGTCGTTCTGATGTCCGGCTTGCAGGACAGTGGGCCAGTGTGCGAACAGGGGAGAGCGGATCCCGCCTTCATAGACCGAAGCTTTGGCACCTTTGAATCCGGATACAAAGCGCCGGCCCTGCGGACCATTGTCCACCATGAACAGGACCAGGGTATTATCGGTGAGTTGCAGCTCGTTCAGTCGTTGCATCAGACGGCCTACATTTTGATCGATATTGGTGATCATGGCATAGAGCCGGGCCATGCGGTCCTGGTTGACCTCATGGCTGAGGGGATGGCCTTGATCCTGCGGAAACTGGTCGTTGCTCAGATCCATGGCTTTATAGTGTTCATATAGCTCTTGTGGCACATCATGCAGTGGCGTGTGAGGAGCATTGGTGGGCAAATAGATGAAAAACGGTTGTTGTGGTCTGACGTTCTCCATCCATTGCATGGCCTGATCGAAATAAATATCCGTGCAATAGCCCTGCATCTGTTTGGCCTCGCCATTGTGAAAGAGGATGGGATCGGTATATTTGTCTTCACCGCCCGGCGGATCCGAAGGTTGTCCAATGCCTCCGCCGCGGTGCACCAGCACCTCGTCAAAGCCCTGTTCCTGCGGTCGCATGGGATACGAATCTCCGAGATGCCATTTTCCGAAAATGCCGGTGGCATAGCCGTTTTCATTGAGCAATTCGGCCAGGGTCACCTCTTCCGGCTCCATCATGGCACGGCCGATATAGGTATCGATGGCCCGGGTACGATAGTTGTATCGGCCGGTCATCAGACAGGCTCGGGTGGGTGCGCAGACCGGACTCACATAGTACTGAGTCATCTCGGCGCTCTCTTTGGCCAGCGCGTCCAGGTGGGGTGTTTTGATCACCGGATTGCCTTTGACACCCAGATCGCCATAACCCTGGTCGTCGGTGATGATGAGGATGACATTGGGCCGTTCGATCGACTCTTTGCGGCAGCCCATGGACAGTGGAAGGGAGGACGCAGCCGCGCCCATGGCCGCGGTTTTTAAAAATGCACGTCTTGAGATCATGATCAGGCTCCTTGGAGGGGGTTTATCAGTTTATAAGATGGACTCAACGTTAAGGCGCATGTGGGTGTAAGGTAGCGCCGAGATTGAAATATTGGGTCATGAACAACTGTATATTTACTCGTCTCTATAAATTTTAATTTGTGTTTGGCAAAGATGGGTGTCGTTTTTTATTGATACGGGTTTTGGAGGAAATTTGCAAATAAAAAATCAAGATAATTGTCATCATGCTCTTTTTCCTTTTTTGGTGTTTTGGAAATTAGATCATGGGATAGAATTATTGGGTCATATGATACTATTTGATTAATAACATTTTTTTTCGTAAAACTTTAACGGGGGTACGCATTTCATAAAAATAGATACCACTCCCCAGAGTTCGATTTTCATAAAGTATCTCGTATGTTCCTTTCGATTGAAATTCATCAACCAGGTATTCAACAGGTCGTCCTAAAATATCAAATACACTCAACCGTACTTTTTGTGATTGATTTAAGGTGTATCGGATGGTAGTAGTTGAATTATAGGGATTTGGGTAATTTTGTTCTAGACTAAAAGAAATGGGGGATTGTGTCTGCACAGCTATATCTGTAATGTGGTCGATTCTATATACGAGTAAACCCATGGAAGATGTCGATATGAACATCATACCGTTAAAGATTTCAATGTCATAACAAGAATTTGCAACATCACAGGAGGTGATAATTTGAGGGTTTCCCGGATTAGATATATCAATTAAGAATATTCCGTTATTGTCTAATGTGATAACTATTGCAATATTGTTATTTAATTTTATTCTGAATGCCTTTTTTATCTGATCATATTTCCCTACTTCTTTAAGGGTAAATGGATCGTTAATATCCAGAATGCGCATTCCGGAATTAAAAGAAACAGTAAATATTAAATTTTCTTTAATGGCGATATCTTCTACTGGCTCCATATCATAACTGCTTATTATTGACATGTTCTTAGGGTCATTGACGTTTACCGAATATAACCCCATACGTCCGGAGGCTACAAGTGCCAGACTATCATGTAAAATAAAATTACCAAGAGAAATTGGAATTTCTTGCATACCAAGTATTTTCAAATTTTTCTGATCATGGACATCAAAAGCAACTAACCCACGTGTATTTATAGTCACATACAGGATGCTATCCCTCACTGCGAATTCGTATACATCATCTGAGCCCCTTGATCGTATAAACTTGCCGATTTGTTGGGGGTAAAGTGGATTGTTGATGTCAAAAAGGAAAAAACCCTGTGATTGATCAGCAACGATTGCCAAATTCTCATGGATATGAATATTTGTTGCAATACCAGGAATATCATAGATAGTGAGTAATTCTTGTTTGGTAGGACTATGAATATCATATACATATACACCTGCTTGGTGAGCTGCCAGGTAAAGCAAACCATCATGAATTACAAAATTTTTGCCAAAACCAGGAATTTGGTATGTTTCGAATATTTGAATATCTTTGGGATTTTTCATTTTTATTTTATGCAAGCCATACCACTCGTCCGCAATAAATATATTGTCCTCATTAACCGACATATCTATTCCATTGCCAGGTATTTCAACCGATCCTAATACAGCGGGTCTTTGCGGATTATGTAAATCGAGAACGTACAAACCATAGGGCCTTGTCTCTACTACATATGCGATTTTTCCTTTGATAGCGAATGTATTTACTTTTTCAATTACTCGATAATTACTTATATATTCAGGAGATGCTGGATTGTTTGTGTCAAATATGATAATTCCATTTAATGGGTCCAAAAGATAAAGAATATTATCCAAATAAATGACCTTCTTAGCAGAATACTCCACAGGTAAATGGCCGATTTGTTGAATTTTCTTAGGATCACTGGTATCGAGGATTTGAATTCCTTCCTGATCATCTGCAACGTAGGCATAGTTTTCATGCAGGGCCACATCAAGTGCACTACCAGGTGTGTCAAATTCACCAATTTTTATCGGATGTGCAGGATTTTTTATATTCAGAATGACAAGACCACCCCGGTAGCCATCAGCGATATAGGCCAGCGTGTCTTGGAGAGCCATATCATAGGCAAGCCCATCAGTATCGAAATGACCAATTTCTCGTGGATTCAGCGGATCTATCAAATCAATTATTCTGAGTCCTGCACCAAAGGCAGCAACGTAAGCATAGTGGCCTTGAACCTTGATCCCTTCCACTTGATCCGGTAAAGTAATCGAAGCTATTCGTTTGGCACGACATGTATCTGAAAATTCCAATATAGTAAGATTTGATCCTGCACCGATAAGAATATGAGACCCATAATTTTCCACAACCTTACATTTTATATCAATCGCTCCTAAAAGCTTACATCTTATATCTTCATTAGCGTATAGTGAATAAAAACAACATAATCCAATGTATACTATCATCATACGTTTCATATATCTGAGGTGCTCCTCATCCAAAAGATCGAAAAGTTAGGAATATAATGGGTGTTGTTGGCTGTATCACTCGAAAGTATAGGAACTCTGCTTTTAAAAACCAAGACTGTTTTTGAAAAAATTCTAGACGTGCGCCAGGGCTGTCTTGCCCACAGGAAAGACATTGAATCCCATGTCATACAATCGCTGATGGTCCAGGATATTGCGGCCGTCAAAGATAAAGGCCGGCTTGGGCATCGAGTCAAAGATTTTTTTATAATCCAGGGTTTTAAAGACATCCCACTCGGTGAGTATTGCAATCGCATGGGCATCTTGTGCGGCTTTATAGGGATCCGGCTCCAGTTCGATACGATCCATGAGGTCCAGCAGATCGATCCGCGCATTATCCAGGGCCTGGGGATCGGTGATGACGACCCTGGCCTGTTCCTGCACCAGTTGGCGGGTCACCTCTATGGCCGGAGATTCGCGTGTGTCGCCGGTATTGGCTTTGAATGCGAATCCGAACAGGGCGATGCGTTTTCCGACCACGGTAGAGAGGTGGCCAGAGTGCTATATGTAAAGAAATAAGATTATTCGAGGAATGCAAGCAAAAGCAATCCAAAAATTGACAGATATGCTAACCTCTTTTCAGCTGCAACATCCATTTTCTGAATTTAACCAGTGGAATGACGATTTTGGGAGCGGTATAGCGCACCGGCTGTTTGTCGATGCAGCGCATGAGATGGTTGACGGCCTGGTCCAGGCTCATCATGAACGGTTTGACATCACCTTGTGCCATTTTGGTATCCACGAATCCGAATCTGACATTGGTCACGGCCACACCGTCTTTTTTGAGTGCCAGCGCCAGACTTTCGAGATAAGCAGAGAATCCGGCTTTGGAAGCGTGATAGCTGGGCGCTTCCGGGGAGAGCATGTCATCGGCCACACTCGAGAGTCCGATGAGATGGCCCTTGCCCGTTGCGACCATGGCCGGGATAATGACCGCTGCGGTTTTGACCAGTCCCGTCAGATTGACCTCGAAAATGTTCACTTCGTTTTGCATATCCCGCGGATTCAGCAACTCGCCGATACCAGGGCAATAGAGGCACAGAGCCAAATCCGGGTGGTCTTTTAGTATCGACTGCAAAAGCGAGGTATATTCGGGCTGTTGCACCTCGATGACATGGTGCGTATACGGCTCGCCGGCAATGGGAGATTCGCTTCGAGAGACCCCGATGATGGTCCATGACCTGTTCAAGAGCTCGCGGGTGAGGGCCAGCCCGATGCCGTCGGAATTGCCGATGATCAGGGCGGTGTTGGGCATGATGTTCTCCTTTTGATATGACATTGATACGGGTTAGGGGTGGATTGGGTTTCAAATTCAGGATGGTGCATTTTTAGAACCGCTAATGAACGCGAATGAACACAAAGGGTCGTTTTCAAGATATGAATGAATCCAAAGCGCCAAAAACAAAGGGCACGATGGGCACAAAGAGACGAGAACAGAACAAACCGATCGTTGGTCATAATTTTTAGAGTTTGTGGCATTAAAAGAGATAATAGGATATTTTGAAATCGAATGTCCATAGTATAGGATTCAGGTAAATCAAGTTTTCATCATGTTTTATTGCAGAAACAGATCCGGTATATGAAAACCGGCTGTCAGCACGGGGAACATATTCCAGTCCGAGAGAAAATCGTATATCCTGCAACCGTTTTTGTTTAATATTGACATGATCGTAGATCCACCTAAAGTAGCTGATTTGGTCGTGATGGGATTGGGTGGTCAAATAGAGCTGTTCGACACCCGCGCCGATGAACGGGCGCAGTCCGGTTTTGTTTCGAAATCGGTACAATAAATACATTCTGAAAAAAGACCCATTGATTTGCAAATCTGAGAGATGAAATGAATAGGAATAATAGGGCGGCGCTTGGTTATCGAAAAAATCTTGTCTGACATCATAGAAAATTTTTTCATGATAGACCAAAAACCTTCCGACGTCGAGTCCTAACACAGCATTGTGAAAAATGTTATATTGCAGGCCCAGATTAAACCCGGGATAGTAAATCTGAGGTACATCTGAAGAATAGGTCATTTTTGATGTGAAATTTGGATTTTCACCCTGATAAGGGGAACGGTGCCTGAAATCAAATGCATCCACTTTATTCAGCGAAACACCTGTATTTAGAGAAAACCTGTTCCTGTATCTTGTCTTTGTAGAGAGTGCCATTTTGGTTTTTCTTTTTTCATAGATGATTTCCAGAGCGTGTTGAATCTCATTAAATTTTATGATTGCATCATTATGAATAATACGGGAGGGTAACGAGTTGAGATACTTTATATTGGCGGTATGCAAAATCGAATCACATCGTTCCGGATGTCCCTTATATAACTCTTTTTTTGCCCGGTCCAAAAGCAAATTCAATTCTGGATTGTATTTATTGCGGAAAAAGTTAAAAATCCAAAAATATCGGTATGCCGTTTTATAACGACTATTGTTATAATTGACAATCATTTTTTTTGCCGGAATATCCAGGGTGCTGTGTCCATACTCTATGAAAAGATTGGCTGATTCAAAGATGGTTTGCATCTGCTGTCTGATTTTGTCTGCTTGCAGACGATCCACGCGTTTGATTCTTTTAATCAGCAAAAGATATTTTTCGAATGCCTTGATATAGAACTCTTGCTCTATAGCGTTCGAGGTCTTTGACAAAAGTTCGATATCCTTTTTGATCAATTCGACCGTATTTCCAAACTCTCCACTTGTCAGTGTTGAATCAATTTCGTGAAACGAATAGGTGAAAAGGTTTGGTTGAGCGATTGCAGGCATAGAGACGAATAAAAAAATTGTTACAACAAGTCTGAACATCTTTTTCACCTTTTTTATTGAAAACGCGATTTTGTTTTCGGACGCCATTTAGTGCCGAGCCTGTATGGGCCCATGCCTCATTGGGTATCTTTAGCCAGTAGCTAAAACACCACCCCCACTGCCATGCCGACTGAAAAATCCATGGGTCGTATGAAATCATTGTGTTTGGCATTGTAATAAAGCGCAAAACAAGAGTGGATCATCACCGAATGCATGGTGCGGGGGATATATTCGAATCCGAATTGCACCAATCCCCTGGGGGTTTGCAGGGTTTCTTTATCGATAGCAAAGTGCTTGATCGTTTGCACGGTTTCGTCACCGACCTTGCGTTCTGTAAGAGCTGTCACATCGGTTGGCCGGCGTTCGGCGATGAGATAGCCGGCACCGGCACCGACATAGGGACGAATTCGTGTGGTATTGCGAAAGAGCCAGTTGACATGCACGTGGGTGTGTATTCGCCTCATATCGAATTGTAATGCAACGAGTGCCTGATCATTCTGGTTGTGATAGGGGAGAGAGGAATATGACATATCGGAGCCCAATATAAAGCGTCCGAGCCAATAGGTGTTCACCCTGGCTTGAATACCTGCGCCGACTCCTGCAGGTAGGGTGACACCGGTGAGGGGTTCATCGGGATAAGCTCCTTTGCTATGCAGGGTGAAATCGGCATTGGAAACGGGATTGCGCACACAGAGGCTGCCGCCTGCCAGCAGGGCGATACGCGGGTTGACAGGGATGTCGAGGTTCCAGTCCTGCCTCTCTTTTTGATCCAGCCGTTGCTTTAACTGATATTGCAGAAAATTCAGGCTATCGGCCAGCGCCTGCAGGCGCGTGTTGCGATCCGCAGTAAAGGTGACAGTATCGACAATGATCCTGGCACTGTCGAGCTGATTTCGGTGCAGCAGTTCATATCCCAGCTGCACCACCTTTCGGATGTTCGCTATTCTTTGACGTTTGGCCCGGCTGTCAAAGAAATAGGCAATGGTATACCATTTATAGGCCTGGTCATAAGCGCCGTTCTCTTGTGCGTGAAGCGATTTTTGATAGAGTTCGATCGCGCGGTCGTGTTTGAATTGTTGTGCGACCCCCCTGAGTTGCTCGAGCCGTTGCTTGATATGATCCTCACTTTTTGTCGTGATGATCGTGTTGACGTGTTCGATGATGTGCAGATAAGGGCTCATTGGGTCAGCGGGCGGCCCGCTGCTTTGCACGGAATCGATAAATGTCCGAACGGCTGAAAAATCTCCCCGGGCCATGAGAGAGTCGAGATGAGCGATTTGCTGTGCAGACGGGTCATGCTGTGCAGCACGGGTGTGGCTGAAAACAAGACCAAAAACGAGGAACCAAAGAGCATATTTCATAGGGCGTCTTTCTGATCGAGTGAATGATAATTTTTTCGAGTGCAGAGCGGTAGAGCAATTATTTATTAATACGGGATATTTGGGAGAAATGCAAATGAATTTTTATTTTTTTGGGGTCAATTCTTTGTGACGGGTTCATTGCAAGGGATAATTGCTCGAGCAAAGCAAGAAATCACGTTACAAATACGAGTTGTCTGTTCATCCTTGCTCTCATGAACATGTTTTGAGCATGACCATTTATAATCCGGCCATAATCCCGGCACCATCGCGAGTGGGTTCGATGATGAGCATAGACACTCTTTGTTTTGTGTTGTGGCATTATTGTTGCATAATCACTGTAAACAAGCGGCGAATAGTAAAGGATTAGCTGTCAGGGTCTTTTATTAAAAAGTGTAAAAGAACACCCTCATATAGTTGTGGGCTAAATTATTGTAATTCATATTAATAGATCATGCTTGTTCCGATTCTGATCGTTGCGGGAAAAGATAAAACAGCGATGGAATTTTGTTTTCATCAAACATGTCGTAAAATATTGTCTGATTGTCATATATTTAAAACAGAATGAGGTTATCATGAAAATCTGCGCTAGATGGACTCTGTTATTTTTATTTTATTTTAGTACAGTGTTTGGCCAGTTTATCGTCAAAGAAGGAACAAACGAGTATCTAAAGGTCGACAAGCAAACCGGAAACGTAGCGATTGGAAACATTACTCCCTCGGCAAAACTGGATGTCCTGGGATCGATACGTTTTCGGTCACTCACCAAAGGAACCTTGACGCATCCTGTCCTTACGGTTGACAGTCAGGGCAATCTGAGTGTGGTCGAAGATGCGCAGGGCAGCGGGGCAGACGGAGTGGTGACCGGGGTGTCGGTGAGCGGCACACAAAGCAAGACCATCACTTTGACGAGGAGTATTGGTGCTAACCTCACCGAAACATTTACCGATGCGATTGAAGATGATCAACCTTTAAGTGAAGTGCTCACCGATGGCAACAATGCCAATTCCCAATCTGCGATCAATTTTTCAAACATAGCTGTTGGAACCACAACCAGCAATGCAAAATTGCGGGTAATGGGACATGAAACCGGAACCTTGCCGATTTTTACTAAGAATTACAACTTTGGCATTTATGCCACTGATTATGCGAGTTCGGATAATGAGAACCAGACGGTGATCGAAGGGATCGGAACGGTTATGACGGTTGATAATGACAAGTCTCATATCGGAGTGCAGGGGATTCTCGTAGGGGGAAGCAGTCATGATGAATGGATTGCCTCTGCAAGCCTGGGGTATCACAATACCAATACCGGTAATTATATTTCCGGTGTCAGCAGTCAGGTCCAGCCGCTTTCGGGAAAAAGTTATCTGGCCACAGGATTGGAAACAGCCTTGTTTCGGGGTGAAAATCACAACACCGGTGAAAAAGATTATGGGTTGTATGTGGAGGCTCACAAAAATTACTTGGCAGGTGATGTGTTATTGGGCGGCAGACTGGGCATCAACATAGGCGACAGAGAGCCCAAGACCTGGTTCGAAATCAATGGCCAGCCCTACATATCTGCCGGTAATGCCGGCATTATCATGAAATCAGATGATACGACCTGCTGGCAGGTGCGTGTCGATGGCAGCGGACAGCTATTTACGACCTCTGTAACTTGTCCCTAGGGCAATGAATGCACTGAGGCCACTGCACACCACTCTAGAGTGGCCTATTTTTTTATCTTGTACAGAAAATTTGCTGTCCGCATGACGATTTCGCCATTCACCAGCGCCGGCGTGGCCAGGATTTTATCATTCAAATCATTTTGTGCTATTTTGCTAAACGTCTTGCCCGCCTTGAGGACTGTCGTCACACCCTTGTCATTCGTAAAATAAACATGTCCGGCTGCAGCCACCGGTGAAGCATGATAGTCGCCATCCAGTTCTTTTTGCCATACCTTTTTTCCATCTTTGGCTGACAGGCAGGTAGCTGTGCCTTTCTCATCTACCATATACAACAGGTCCTCATAAATGACCGGCGTAGAGAGCCCGGGGACATGTTCGAGGGCCTTCCATACGATATGCGTATCCGTCACATCACCCTTTCCGTCCGGTTTGACTGCCCACAATTGAGATTGATTTTTGCCTTTGACAAAATCGAGTCCGGTATTGATAATCGCAAGACCGTTATACCACAATGGCACAGAGACAGTTGAATCAGTCCCATAGACCACGAGCCAGACCGGTTCACCGGTATTCGCATCCAGAGCCTCACAGATCTGTGCGCCATTGCTAATCAGCAGGTTACGGCCGTTTACGTTGACGACAATGGGCGTGATATAGGCCTTGCGCCAAATAGGACGCACATCCACATAATATTGCTGTGGCCGTTCGTGCTGCCAGATGGTATTGCCAGTCTTTTTGTCAAGTGCATAAATAAACTGCACATCCGTGCCTTCAAGATGGACAATCAACAAATCTTTGTAGATAATCGGAGACGAGGCAGCTCCCTGAACATGTTCGCAGTTGAGGTCTGTTCGTTTCCAAAGCACCTCACCGCTTTGAGTGTCGAGACAGGCTGTCCCTTCGGTGCCAAAATGGACATAAACATATCCGGGTTCCAGCGCCGGGGTCGGGGTGGCATAGGTGTTGAGTGAGTGTTTACGCTGCGGGGATACAGGCTCGAATACTTTGAGATCGTGCAGAATTTCGCCGTTTCGATCATCCACCGCCAATGCATATAACTGTCTGCCGTCTTTGCTTGCCGTGGTAAGCCAAATTTGATCGCCCAGAATCACTGGAGAAGACCAACCCTCGTCGTGGATTGCAGTTTTCCAGATAATGTTTTGCGTTTCACTCCACTCGAGCGGGTATCTCTCGCCCTTGCCTACCGCATCGTGAGAGGTACCACGGAATTCCCGCCATTCGGCTGATGCTGAGGCAAAAGTTGCAAAAAGGGTGAGCAGGATGAATAAAATATTTCTCATATATCATTTCCAGACATGATTGATGGTTAAAATGATTGACTGGAATATTGTGAATCTTTGGCTATATATCAAGTGAAAAAGAGATGAATAAAACGACTGTATTCACCTTGCACCGATACCCTTGAGAATGGTTGTGGCTCTATGGTTCCGGGAAGATTTTTTATTCTTTTTTTGCTTGTATTTATATAGAAATATTTACATGTTAAATTTGATAGCTATGGATTTTATTGTGGGGACAAAATGGACAAATATGAGGTTGAAAAAAAGAAATGGGATGAAAAATCCGAGCACATGCTGGCTATGCAAAGAGATTGGAAACGCGAGCAAACCTATGATACCGTGTTTCAGCGCAAACACAAGCTCATACCGATCTATCGCTTTTTCGACCGCATCGGGGAACCCGGTATTCAGGTGTTGGATTATGGCGCCGGTGCCGGATGGACGGCTTTGCTGTTTTCTTCCAAAGCAGAATCTGTTCAGGCGTTCGATATTTCGACCAAACGCATTCATGTTTTGAATCGATATATCGAGCAAAATCATTTGCAAAATCTCAAAACCATTGTCGCCAATGGCGAAGAATTGCCCTATGCAGATGAGACCTTTGATTATGTATTCGGACACGCTATCCTCCACCACCTCACACTCGATGAATGCCTGCCGGAAATCGCTCGTATCCTCAAGCCCGGCGGACGGGCTGCCTTTTGTGAACCCATGGCTCATAATCCACTCGTCAATGCGTATCGGTTCGTCAAACATCACTATGTCGAAAAATACCTGGGCACGGATCATCCTTTCAGGCTCGAGGAAAAAATTACATTTGAAAAATATTTTTACCATGTCGATTTTGTAAAAGGAGTGTTTTTCCGGGAAAAGAACAAAATGCTTTTTTATCTAAACGATGTTTTATTGCGTGTGCCTTTTATATCACGTTATGCAAGCTATATGACGATACTATTGGAAAAAGAAAACGAGATCGGACACTAGATATCCCTGGATCGCTTGACAGTACCGATTCCATTGTTTTCGAACTTGCGCAAGGCTGGCAGGAGGGACTCTTGCTCATCAAATCTGTTGAATAGCACTCTTGTCCAAAATAGACAAAAACGATAAACGCAGAGGACTCGAAGAAAATGCAAAGGTCGCAGAGGAAAGAAAAACGCAAAAACCAAAAGCCAGAATGCATCAGTTATCCGGTAACCTGACTCTACTATTAAAACGTTTTGGCTAATTAAATTATTTAAAAACAGCACACTCTAAAAAGTGGGTTTAATGATGCGAGTGATACAAGATTGTCGGAATTTTGTCTTGCTCTGCGTCCTCTTTTTTTGCCATTGCGATCTCTGCGTTCCAGGTTCCGTGAAACCGTTGGAAAATGGGACCTGTTTTTGATAATTTTGCTTTGGATAATATAAACCGTGTATTACAAGAGAAAATATGGCTATACACATTTATTTTGGACAGCAGTGGTTGAATAGATTTCCGAGTAGAGGTGAATATGAGAAATTTTGCTCTTTGTCTGATTGCTCTCTTGATACTTTCCTGCAACCGGCTGGATCCCGACCTCAGGGCAACGGTGCGGCATTGGCAAATCCCTGTCCTGAAAAACAAACCGTATAATGCCCTGCTCCGCGTCGATCTCACCATTCCATCCGGCAGCGAGCCAAAAGCATTACAGTCCATCGAACTCTCTTTGGATGGGTCCGATGATCTCAAGGATTTACAGGCACTGCAATTATGGTACCTGGGCCAGGATTCCACATTGAATGATTTTTACACTGCCCAGCCACTGGAAGAAAGAATGAATCCTGGAAAAACAACAAGCCTTGCCGTCCGGAAAAAACTCTCCTCCGGAAATCACTATTTTCTTCTTACCGCTACCTTGTCTGAGCAGGCTAATTTACATCATGGCATCCGTGCCAGCTGTTTGCGATTGGTGCTCGAGGATGATTCGGTTGTTCTGCCCAGGGGATCATCCCCGATACGTCAGCGTATCGGCGTCGCCGTTCGCCAGCATATGGATGATAATGTGCATACCTATCGCATTCCCGGACTGGCCACAACCAACAAAGGGACGCTGCTGGCGATCTATGATGTCAGGCGTAACAGCTCCCGTGATCTGCAGGGGGATATCGATATCGGTCTCTCACGCAGCATTGACAAGGGCAACTCCTGGGAACGCATGCGTATTATCCTCGATCAGGACGCGTGGGGCGGACTGCCGGAAAAATTCAATGGTGTCAGCGATGCCTGTATTCTCATCGATGACAATTCAGACAAGATTTTCGTTGCCGGTCTGTGGATGCATGGTGTGTTGGATACGGCAGGCCACTGGATCGAGGGACTCACCCGCGAAAGCGAGGCATGGGAACACCAGTGGAGACGCCGCGGCTCACAACCCGGCGTCGATGTCAAACAAACCTCACAGTTTATCATGACCCTCTCTGTCGATGACGGCTTGAATTGGGATGAACCGGTCAACCTCACGTCGATGGGCAAACGTCCGGAATGGTGGCTTTGGGCTCCTGCTCCCGGTCATGGCATCACCATGGATGACGGCACGCTGGTCATGCCCACGCAGGGCCGCGACAGCCTGGGCACGCCTTTTTCCAATATCACCTATAGCCGTGACAGGGGAGAGACCTGGACCACCAGCAATCCCGCTTTTTCCGGGACTACAGAGAATATGGTTGTGCAGCTTTCTGATGGTCGGCTGATGATCAACTGCCGGGCCAATGCCAATCGCAATAACCTTTCCGATGACAATGGCCGTGCCATCGCAACGACCGATGATATGGGACAAACCTGGCAAGAACACCCCACTTCATTCAACGCGCTCATCGAACCCACCTGCATGGCATCCCTGCACAAACATGTCTATTATGAAAATGGCACGGAAAAACAGATTCTGCTGTTTTCCAATCCCAACTCCAAGAGTGGCCGTCACCATCTCACGATCAAGGTCAGCTTTGACGACGGCATGACCTGGCCGCGGGACTATTGGTTGTTGCTGGATGAAGGCAAGAGCCGTGGCTATTCCTGCTTGACGTCCATCGACGAACAAACGATCGGTATCCTTTACGAAGGCAGCCAGGCGGATATGACCTTTGAGAGCATTCCATTGTCAGAGTTGGTGGGCAAGGATGAAAGCAACCGGCAGGAATAGAGAGCATGGGGCAGAAGGCATAGAGGGATAGGGCAGAGGGCATAGAGCATGGGGCAGAGAGCAAAGGGCATAGAGCATAGAGCATTGGGCAGAGAGCATGGAGCAGAGTATAGAGCAAAGAGTAAAGGGAGAATGCAAAATTATTTGATGCGAGTAAAAGACCGTTGTCGATTGAATCGTGAATTTTGAATGAATAATGCGGTCCCCAATGGGGTGTTTTGATGAAAAAAATAGTTCCTTTGCTGGGCTTGCTGATTTTGGGTCCTAGCGTTTGGGCGGCGGATTATGGCTGGTTGCAGGAGGGGCATCCGCGCAAGACGATCGCCTCGCAGATTCCTGTGCCCGTGGGATATGAACGAGTGCGAGTTAAAACAGGTTCTTTCCAGGAGTGGTTGAGGTTGCTGCCGCTCAAATCCAAAGCGAGTCCTGTTTACCTCTATGACGGACGCAAAAAGCACAACCAGGACGCGCATTATGCGGTGGTGGAGATCGATGTGGGACCCCGGGATATCCAGCAATGTGCCGATGCCGTGATCCGGTTGCGGGCTGAATATCTGTGGGACCGGCAACGCTATGAGGATATTCATTTCAATTTTACCAGCGGGGATACCTCTTTTTACCTGAACTGGCGCCAGGGTATCCGTCCCCGGGTACAGGGCAACCGGGTTAGCTGGGCTCAGACAGCGTCTCCGGATTCCGGTTATGCATCCTTTCGGGACTATGTACATACCACCTGCATTTATGCGGGCAGCTATTCACTGGCGCAGGAGTTGAAAAAGATTTCCGATCCGATTGATCTTCAGATCGGTGATGTCTTCATTCGTGGAGGATTTCCGGGACATGCAGTGCTGGTGGTCGATATCGCAGTGCACCCTGAAACCGGACATAAAGCCTTTTTGCTGCTGCAGAGCTATATGCCGGCCCAGGATATGCATATTTTGCAAAATCCTGGTGATGATTTTCCAGATTCACCATGGTATCTTTTGGATGCGTCTGGTAACGTGCTATATACACCAGAGTGGTCATTCAAATGGAATGAATTGAAACGATTTTATGGCGAATGAGCCGGAACCGCGAATGAATGCAATCAGGGTACACCAAGAACACGAATGGACACAAAGAGAAAAAGCAACCATCCAAATGGTACAATTGATCCTCTTGTTTTGAACCCGAGATGATCCCGGTTTAGATCATTTTGGACAACGATATTGCCTTGATATTTTTATCACCTTTTTTTGTTCTGTTTTATTCGTTATTTTATAATTTACTGACATCTGACATCTGACATCTGACATCTGACATCTGACATTTGACGTGATAACCATCGATCCACATAAAATCTTGATCTATTCGAAAGGATGTACAACATGACGGTTTCGAGACGCGACTTTATACGGCTGGCTGCCGGTTCTATGGCTGCTTTGGGTTTATCGGGATCACTTGCCTGCCGGAAAATGCGTTCCCAACCCAATATCGTGCTGATTTATGCCGATGATTTGGGGTATGGAGATGTCAGCTGTTACGGGGCTAATACCTTTTCCACGCCGAACATCGATCGCCTCGCCGGTGAGGGACTGCGTTTCACGAATGCACATGCTTCTTCGGCCACGTGCACCCCTTCGCGGTATTCGCTTCTCACCGGTGAATATGCCTGGCGTCGCAGGGGTACCGGCATTGCACGAGGCGATGCGGCAGCCATTATTACGCCTGATCGTATCACATTGCCGGATGTGTTGCAGCAAGCCGGCTATACCACCGGTGTGGTAGGCAAATGGCACCTGGGCCTGGGGCCGCAAGGCGGTGCGGATTGGAATGGGGCAATCAAGCCGGGTCCCCTGGAGATTGGGTTCGACTATTGTTTTCTCATCCCTGCAACAGGAGACAGGGTTCCCTGTGTGTATGTAGAGAACCATCGGGTGGTCGGACTCGATCCGTCCGATCCCATCAAAGTCAGTTTTCGTGAGCCGATTCTGGAAGAGCCGACCGGCAAAGAGCATCCCGAACTGCTCAAGGTGCATCCCAGTCACGGCCACAATCAAACCATAATCAATGGCATCAGCCGAATTGGATACATGAGCGGCGGAAAATCCGCCCGATGGGTCGATGAGGATATGGCAGATGTGATTACCGAAAAAGCAGTCGAGTTTATCAGAGAGCACAGAGACGATCCGTTTTTTCTGTATTTTTCCACCCACGATATACACGTTCCCCGTGTACCCCATTCTCGTTTTATTGGCAAGAGTGGACATGGTGCTCGTGGGGATGCCATCCTGCAATTCGACTGGTGTGTGGGACAAATTATCGAGACGCTGAATGCGCACAATCTGAGTGAAAATACCCTGGTGATCCTGACCAGCGATAATGGTCCGGTCGTCGATGATGGCTATCACGATCAGGCGGTAGAATTGTTGGGTCACCACAAGCCGGCAGGTCCGTTGCGGGGCGGCAAATACAGTGCCTTTGATGCCGGCACTCGTGTACCGTTTATCATACGGTGGTCCGGCCGGGTAGAACCGGGAATCTCTGATGCACTTGCCAGTCAACTGGATCTGTTTGCTTCGCTGGCCAGTCTGACCGGACAGTCTCTTACAGAGGGAGCTGCTCCGGACAGTTTCGATCAATTGCCCGTTCTCCTTGGAAAATCAGATCAGGATCGTGCTTATGTTGTCGAGCATGCAGCATCTGGTGCCCTCTCTTTGATCAAGGACAACTGGAAGCTCATTGAGCCGCATGACGGTCCCAAAATAAATTCCAACACCAACATCGAATTGGGTCATGATCCCGAGCCACAGCTCTATCATCTGGAAACGGATCTCGGCGAGCGCCATAATGTGGCTCAAGAATTTCCGGACAAAACTGAGGAACTGATGGCTCTATTGGAAACGATCAAAACCGCCGCACAGACCCGTACATGATCCCAGAAACAATCCAAGGCATACCCCCGAAAATGTCTATGACAAATCCGGGGGTAAAGATTAACCATAGAGAATAAAATTGGGGATGTGGTTCTGTTTTTTTTATGTCCATTCGTGATGTGTGGACCCTATTGGCCGTCTCTACAATCCCGATTCCTTGTCAAAAACCCCTTCAAAGAGTGCGGTGGACAAATATCGTTCGCCGCTGTCTGGCAGAATCACCACGATGGTTTTGCCTTCATTCTCGGATTGTTGGCCCAGACGTACTGCAACCGCTGCAGCAGCGCCACAGGAAATACCGGTGAGAATGCCCTCTTCCTGAGCCAGACGACGCGAGAACTCTATGGCGTTTTCGCTGGATACCGTGGCCACGGTATCGACCAGATTCAGATCCAGGTTCTTGGGGATGAATCCGGCTCCAATGCCCTGGATCTTGTGCGGACCAGGTTGTAGCTCTTGTTTGGCCATGGTCTGCGAGATGACCGGGCTTTCTTCCGGTTCTACAGCCACAGATTCTATGGCTTTGCCCCGGGTCTCTTTGATATAGCGGGAAACCCCGGTAATTGTGCCCCCGGTACCGACACCTGCGACAAGTATATCCAGTTCGCCGTTTGTATCTTCCCAGATTTCCGGTCCCGTTGTCTCTTGATGAATCTTTGGGTTGGCAGCATTGTTGAATTGCTGTAACAGAATTCGATTTTCAGGATCTTCTTTGACGATTTCTTCTGCTTGGGATACGGCACCGCTCATTCCTTTGCTGCCTTCAGTGAGGACGATTTTGGCACCAAATATTTTCAATAATTTGCGTCGTTCTATACTCATGGTTTCCGGCATGGTGAGAATGAGTTTATAACCGCGTGCTGCAGCGACAAAGGCCAGGGCAATGCCTGTATTGCCGCTGGTGGGTTCGACTAGGGTTTGTCCTGGTTTCAGCAAGCCTTTTGCTTCAGCATCCCAAACCATAGAGGCACCTATGCGGCATTTAACAGAGTAGGCAGGATTGCGTCCCTCTATTTTTGCGAGGATAGTTGCTTTACCACCATCTGTAATACGATTCAATTTCACCAGAGGCGTTTTGCCAATGGAAAAACTGTTGTCTTTATAAATTCCCATATCATGACTCCATTTGCATTACAAAGAGTTGAGTGCCTGTTCCAGGTCGGCGATAATATCATCGATATTTTCAATGCCCACGGATAACCGGACCAACTCCGGTGCCAACCCGGCATCTTTTTGTTGCTGTTCGGACAATTGTGAATGTGTGGTGCTGGCCGGATGGATGGCCAAACTTTTTGCATCTCCTACATTGGCGAGATGTGAAAACAGGTGCAGCTGGTTGATGAATTTTTCCCCTGCTCGCGCTCCACCCTTGGTGCCAAACACCACCATCGCGCCGAATCCCTTTTTTAGGTATTTTTTGGCGGTCTCATACGAGGGATCGGACGTGAGTCCGGGATAGCGTACCCATGCCACTTGTGGATGGCGTGAGAGATATTCTGCTACAGCCAGGGCATTTTGAGAATGCCGTTGCATGCGCAAGGGCAGGGTCTCGATGCCCTGCAAAAACATCCAGGCATTATCCGGCGAGATACAGGCTCCCAGATTGCGCAAAGGCACCAACCTCATTCTGAGAATAAACGCAAGAGGATTCAGCTCTCCCAGATCATGCGCATAACGGATATCATGATAGCTGGGATCAGGCTCATTATAAAGCGGGAATTTGGGATCGGTCCAGTCAAAATTCCCGGCATCCACTACTATACCGCCGATACCGGCGCCGTGCCCGCCCATCCATTTCGTGAGAGAGTGGATGACAATGTTGGCGCCGTATTCGATTGGACGCAGTAAATAGGGGGTGGTAAATGTTGCATCCACCACCAGCGGGAGATGGTGTTTCTGTGCGACTTTGGCAATTTCTTCGAGGTCTGCCACATCCAAAACCGGGTTGCCGATGGTCTCGATAAAAATCAACTTTGTTTTTTCAGTCACTGCCCGGTCAATATCCTCTGCAGTTGGATTGACAAAATGAGTTTTGATATTGAACTGTGGATGAATGACATCGAACATGGTGTATGTGCCACCGTAAAGGTTTTTTGCGCTGACGATCTCATCCCCGGCCTGGCAGATATTGATTACTGAATAGTGGATGGCCGACGTGCCCGATGCCAGTGCCAAAGCTGCCGCTCCGCCTTCCAGAGCTGCCACCCGTTTTTCGAGAATGTCATGAGTAGGATTCATCAGGCGGGTATAGATGTTTCCCAGTTCTTTCAGGGCAAACAGGTCTGCAGCATGTTGAGTATCTTTGAACACATAAGAGCTGGTACGATATACCGGAACACCTCTGGAAAGGGTTGTGGGGTCGGGTTCCTGCCCGGCGTGCAGGGCAAGTGTTTCCAGTTTGAAATTTTGATCGCTCATAAGGCTCGGTCCTCTCAAATAATGTAATTAAATTCAGAATTTTTTGTACGCAACTCGTCGATGCGACACATAATGTCGGCAAACGTCACACCAGCCAAAATAGTGGATATGGACTGATTCACGTTTGCCCAGATCTCCTGCAAAGCTTGTTCTTCGAATGAGGGATCGGATGTCCCGGCTTTGATCTCCAATGGTCCGGCTATACTCTGCAACACTTTGCCAACGGTTAAATCTGCCGGATCGCGAGACAAGAAAAATCCCCCCCCGATCCCTCGCTTGCTATCGACAAAGCCCGCCCTTTTCAAGAGTAACATGATCTGCTCGAGATAGGTCTCTGGGATTTTTTGACGGCGAGAAATCTCTGACAGTGGAGTTACGGTCTCGCTTTTTTGTCGGAATGCCAGATCCAGTAAAGCACGCAGCGCATAATCCGTTTTTCTGTTGATCTGCAATCTCGTCCCCTTAAAATATGATTAACTTGATCATCTTTATAATAATTTAACTTTTTAAACACCAGAGTCAAGAGATTTATTCAATGTGGTTCATCCTTTTTCATGATTTTGGAATGTTATACTGTTGTTAAGCTTTTGTGATACATCGCATGACCTAATCACTTATCTTGCAAGTGACGACTAATCAAAAGAGTCGACTCGGCACCGAGTTGACTCTAAGGCTAATTATTCAAACTTTCGAGGTGAGTTATGAAAACCTTAAAACTTTTAACCGGTATTGTCATGATAGTATTGGTTTCCCTCTGGGGCTGTTCCAGTATGGACGACATCAATGGGACGGAACCTCGTGAAGAGAATGCGATGGTGGATAAAGGACCGGCTGCCAATGCGGCTTTACCCATGTCACATCACGGCGGGAAAGGCGCATTGACCGCGAATGGATGGTATGAAGAGCAGGAAATCTATTATATTCACAATGGCATCGAAAAAGGGGTCTCTCAGCGGGGTGAAAATGATATTTATCTGATCGGTGGTGACAGAGTTTATCAGGCCAATGTCGTCGAATTTGTACCTGGCGAACGCGGTTATTCCCCCCATTGGAACGTCTATGTCGTCAATACCGCTCCGGGTAAAACGCTGGCTGATATTTTGGCATCCCCTTACAAATCCGATCATTATCCGGAAGCACTCTTTGACGATGTTGAAGATCTGAGAGCGGCAAAAGTGGCGGGATTGGTGACCTTTACTCGTCCCGGCATCGTGGTTAATTGTCCGATTGTATCGGAAAAGGCCGCAGATGCGCCGGGAAATACGGCCTTGTCTGAAAACTTTTCTCCTTTTCCAAGCACGTTTTAATCGACGCTGAAATAAAGCCTGCTCATTTTTTTTCGCCTGTTTGAGCAGGCTTTTTCAAGGTTAGTTCGACTTTAAAGTAAATGTTCACTCCAGACAAGCGTTATTGGGTCTCATCATTCCACAGCGATTTTTGCGACCACTTTGTGAATCTCTCCATTGCCTACAAGAGGTGCATGGGCATCTGTGGGAAAAAAGATCGTGAATGAACCCGGGGGCACGCTGTTCCAGGCATCCGGAGCATCATTAAAAAACATGATATCTTTTTCCTCGTCATAGGGCGTCTTTACCGACGTACAGGATTGTGTCGGTTTCCAGCCCATCATTTCATTTCCGGATATCACATATTGAATATCGATATATTTTTTATGTGCCTCAAGAAATGCCTCTTTTTTGGGGCGCGCCTGATCTTTGGCGACCATACAAAAGATTCTGTCTCCATCCAGCTCGTAGCGCCCAGTGTCCAGTTCAGCCAAATCTGATCGCTGTAGAAACTCGAACACTTGCGCAAATCCGGGATGTTTTTCAAGGTACTGTGGACTGTTTGAAAGCGGTTCTATGATCATTTGTTCTCCCTGAGCATCATGGCTCTGTTTGTCATTTGAGGACCGGCACATTGTGAATAGCATTGCAATGCCGATAAGACAGTGAACAATTAGGACTTTTCCGGGTTTCATCTTTTCCTCCTTACTTTAAAAGCGTATCATTCAATGTACAAACCCCAACATTCCTATGCAATGAAAAGCAAAGATCGCTGAAATAGAATTGAATACACTTCGGTTAATGTTTATAGTCCAAAGCATTATTAGCCAGGCATCGCTCCCGGCCGACCACGAAAACGACCATTCCGGCAGAATCAGCTCGCCCTTTCTCTCATCTGATTTTTTGATAATACCGGGAACCACTTGAAAGGACTTGACATGTTTACCATCATGGGGGCGAAAAGTCATATCGGCTTTTCGCTGACCCAGAAGATTCTGTCTGCCGGTAAACCGGTAAGAATTTTGCTGCGTAATCATTCCAACGCCAAATCCCTCATTCAAAAGGGGGCAGAATTAAGATCCGGTAATTTCATGGATCAGGATTATATGCGAAACGCATTTGCAGATACAAGAATCGTTTTCGTGATGATCCCTATAAACTTTTTCTTGCCTGAATTTTCTCAATATCTAAAAAAGCAAGTCGATATTATTACCAACTCGATTGCGGCAAATTCTGTCAAGTTTGTGGTTTCCCTGAGTAGTCTGGGTGTACAATCGAACCAACGCGATGGAGCGATATCGGGATTTCATTATTTGGAACAGCAACTCGATGCCATGCCAGATATTCATGTCCTCCATCTCAGGCCCGGTTATTTTATGGAAAATTTTTATGCCCAGGTCCCTATTATCCGGCAATATGGAATCATGGCAGCCCCCCTTCGGGGTGACCGGCCTTTTAGTATGATTGCCAGTATGGACGTGGCAAACTATGCAGCGAGACGAATGTTGATTCTCGATTTCAGGGACAAGCACTATCAATATCTGTTGGGTCCAAAAGACCGGACCATGCATGAGGTGGTGCATGTCATTGGTCATGCTATCGGCGAACCGGATCTCAGTTTTCACCAACTCCCGGAGGAAACATTTGTCAAAGCCATCGTTCGCGCCGGCATATCCAGAGAGAAAGCCTTGAAAATGGACTATTATTTCAAATTGATGAACAGAGACGCACTGATGCATGGAATCATTCGTACGCGCCAAAACAGCACCCCCACCACTTTGGAACAATTTTCATCAAAATTTGCCCAGTTATTTTTTCATTCAAAAGGCTAATTTCTTTTGAAAGTCCATGCTATGCGTCTGTAATATTTTGTAGTTTTTTCGGCTTTTTTGCAACGAATACATTGAGAACAAAAAGGAGCAGGGATGACACCCGCCAGAGACGGACAAGCGGAATTTCTGGATCTGATCTATCAATATCAGGGAATTCTGGTTAAAATCAGCACGATCTATGCTCACGGTGCAGTTGAGGCAAATGATCTGATTCAGGACATGCTGATACAGCTCTGGCAGTCATATCCGACCTTTAAGGGACAGTCGAGTTTTTCTACCTGGATGTACCGGATCGCTCTGAATACAGCGCTCATGTACCGGCGAAAGTATGCAAGGCGTCCAGAAGGTCATATTGATCCCAATCCACCTCCGGAATTCATGACCTATCAGCCTGAACTCGATGAGGATGTACAGCTGTTATACGAATGCATTCGTGAGCTGCCATCCCTGGATCGCGCGATTATTCTCCTTTACCTGGAACAATACCGTTATCAGGAGATAGCGGATATCACCGGGCTTTCGCATAGCAACGTCAGCGTGCGAATCGTAAGAATCAAATCAAAACTAAAAACTCTTTTAACCGCCAAAGGATATTGTGAGGAATAAGCCTATGAATGACCCTATCGAAAAAATTTGGCAAAAAGGGCATGGAAAGGAGAAAAAAATGAGCCGATCACAAATTGAACAGATGCTTAAAGGGGACGTGCAAAAACATTCTTCGGCCCTGCAAATGTTTGTCTGGATTTACGTCACGATACTTGTCGCTACGGTCGTCATGAATGGCATCAATATCGCCGCTTATCAATCCAATGGGTCCATGGTGGCCATCCAGGCCCTTCTGGCATTGATCAGCGTGGGGTTTATTGCTTATGGTCTTTCTCTTGTAAGAGATATTAAAAAGACCGATCGAATGGATCAATCTTTATTAACCGCTCTTCAGGAACGAATGAAGGTCATCCGGTACAAATATGAACGATGGTATCTGATTATGGGGTTTTCGATCGTTGCCCTGACATTTGCTGTAACGACAATGAAAGAAAGTGACAATGGTCACTATACTATCCATCAACCCGTGATATTTATCCTCTTTACACTATTTCAGTTCACAGCTGTCTATGCTTTGAATAAAGTCGCTCATTATCCCTTTGTAAAGCAGCTCAAAGCCTATATCCATGATCTGGAACATCAAGTAACCGAGCAGACAGCCAGAGTTGTCGAACTGCAGACCTCTTGGAAAAAATGGGGTTTCGTTCTCGTTATTTTTGGACTGGTCCTCTTTATCTATGTTTTTATAAAGTTCCTTCAGGGTTAGGTCTCTGAGATGAGGTCAGGTGGTTCCACCTGACCTCATTTCTCCCACCTGAACTCATCTCACCCAAATGGTCAGATCCACAAATTATTGGTCAAAAAACCAAATCTTTCAGTTACCTCTTTATTACTTTGGAAAATGATAGGCAAAGGTATTGTTTTTTTAGGTTCTTTAGGTGTATTTCTGGCATTTATTTTGAAACATCATTTTTTAACAATAGGAGATTTTTTATGAAATGGTGTTTCATTTTACCTTGTTTGCTTTTCAGCACCCTATATGCCCAGTTAGAAAATTACACGTTTGAATTGTCCCAATCGACCTCACAGCTAACGTTTTGGACCACAGAGCCCAGTGAGCGAGTGTTCAAAGGGGCTCCCGTTCCCACAACCATAGGTTCAACCGTACATGTTTATGCAGCAAAGAATGAATTTGAACCTTTTCAAATCGTCGTACAGCCCTCCTCACATACCAGCATCACTGTAAATGTTTCGAATTTTGGCAATGGTATTAC
>WJME01000126.1 GCA_014728115.1 Candidatus Zhuqueibacterota bacterium
TGCCCGGTACACCAATGCCAGGGATATCTCCCCAGGTCGAGCGCTTAGCTTGCTCCAGCAACTGATAACCTGGGCGCAGATTAGCTGAGTCAAAGCCGGGTGACCGCCAGTCACCCGCCATAGATACTCTTCGGCCAATGCCGTATATTTCAGTGGGATATCACCCCAGCTCACCAGATCCTGAACATCCCGGCGGTCAAACATCTCCAATCGAAGGGATTGGGGAGACACTCCAATATCCTCCCAGAGCCCCAGAACAATATCAGAGACAAAGATCACAAAAAATCCATCTGGCTCTACTCCAGGGCCATACGCCAAGCTCCGCAATACTTCGGAAATATATCTAAACTCTGTAGCGGGGAAAATTGGTTCCTCTCTTCGACGCAATCTTTCACCAAAGATATCTGCCTCATCAAATATCACCACCAACCGTTTGTCACCCATACTTCTCAGCACTAAACGAACAAACTCAGTAAACGCACGCTTCACGAGGCCTGGATCAACATCCTCTTTCAAAGGCATCAAAGGTTCGTCAACTTTCGTTCTTCCTCCTTTACCAAAAGTTCTATCCCAGTGCATATCTACAGGTATTCCAGCATTTCTGAAATGTCGGTAAATTAGGCATGCCAACTCAAATATGAAATCTTTACCAGACCATGGCCTTTCCTCTCTGTCAAATATCAAAGAGGAAATATATATCGGATCGCATTGTACATCTCCTGTTTCGGCATCATCAAGTAGGCGATATACTAAAGACGTTTTACCCAAACGGCGAATTCCCAACAAGTTAAAAACATCTCCTTGCCCCTCTTGAATTCTATTTCTGATGACCTTTGCAATCTCTTGATGTTGTTTTCCTACAAAAGGTTCATCTTTTCTTAAAGGGCGATCTTCTACAACGTACGGGTTCCCAAAATCTGATTCCTCTGCGTTTATAGGCTCCTGGTCATACAACTGTATGGTTTTTTCGAGGCACCTAACATCGTAAAAATCCCTATACTCAACACTTATCTTGATCTCGACCGTTTGAGAAGGTATCCAGAATTCAATAATTTCTTCAGTACTGCGGTGTATGCTTTCAATCACATCTGAATTACCTTCAACTTCTTCTCCATCAATTTGCAGGGTCGTCTCTACTTCTAGGGCTAATCCCTTACCTTCATTCCGAACAACAACTCCCAAGGGAACGCGATCGCCCGCCGTAGGCCTAATCAGTAGCATAGGTCTACAATCCAACGTTATCTCCGATGGCCCGCCTTGCGCTGCCTCCTTGATCTTTATCCACCACAGGCGAGCCAAAATCTCAAACACCTTCCATTCTGGGACGTGTGATAACTTGCGGGTGTCTTTCATCAATTTCTGCAATCTGTTCTCCCATCCCTGCCCGAATTCCCCAAATATTTCTCGGCACCTGTCCTTGACTTCCCTCCATACAGGCAATGTGTCCTCGCCAAGTACCGGTTTCTCGACATCGGGCAAAACTGGCCCATCCTTCAATTGCTCAGACAGACGTAAGAAATAGCTCCAAAGTCTATACCCATCATCGGCCAAACTGTTTTTGCTTCGAGCTTGCTCGAAACAGTTAGCCACTGCACTAATGAAGCCATCCAGTTCCTTCGAAAATTCTTCTGAAGAGACAAAAGTCACATCAGCTAAAGAACGACAAATGTCCCCCGCTAGCGACATATCAGGATTATCAATAGGATCAGCCGCAACCTGAATAAAATTGAGCAGACGGGCTCCATTACCCCTCTCAAGTATCATATAAATCTCTCGAATCGCTTGATCTAGGCTTGCACTCCATCTATGCTCAAGTAAGTACTTGGATAATGCTCGCAAGACCGTCACGACCCCCCTTTTCGCCAAATCGCCAATACGCCCTATCTGAATTTCTTCTCTTTCCCTATCCCCCTCAATCCATGCTTGTACCAATCTTTGGACGTTTTCCTGTAGCTCACTCGATTCTTCTTGAATAATCTCTGTGTCGTGATTGTCAATAGAAGATAAGGTGTCACGCGCTAACTCAACCCCTTTCCTTTTCTCAACATCTGAATCTTGAGAAAGTAAAGAGGATACCTTTTCCCATCGAATCCGTACTTGTTCCTGAAACTCTTGGGGAGATTGTCGTCTAATGCGTCTTATCAACAGCAACAACAATACTAGTAGAAGAATTACCCCACCACCACCGCAAAGCCGCAACCATAGAGGAGTATCCATCACCTGCTGAAAAATGCCGGCTAACCCAGCCGGCGTAGGTGTTGGCGTAGGGGTTGATACGGGAACTGACAGTGTGGATGTTGCCGTCGCAGTAGCGGTAGGCGTCTCGGTCGGCGTACATGTTGGTGTAGGAGTTGATGTGGGCACTTCTGTGGGTGTTGAAGTGAAGGCAGGAGTTGAGGTAATGGGCGACACGAACTGAGAACCATAAACCACTTCTGCCGCAGCTGCGGGGAATTCCACTTGCCAATTGCCCTCCAGCGGCCGCGCCAGGTAGAACGGATCATCGCCCCCCAACGAGATTGTCTGTTCCGCGCCGGTATCGACATTTACCAGGGTCAAGGTTTGGCTTTGAGCCAGAGAGAGATCTTGAGGAACAAAGAGAAAGAATGATCCCTCATCCAGTGTCACATCCAGCGTTCCGCCTGTCATCGTTCGACGCGTAGCAGAGGGCAATCCTGTCAATGGGGCTAGAGCATCGTGGACTGCCACCAAGTCTCCCGAGTCATTAACAGACCAGTAAGCATAATTGCCCCAAAAGCCTTCATACCGATTCGCGCCCACATCGAGGACAAAGAAATCGAAGCGGGATCCGCTTGCGTCGGTATATCCATCAATAGCCGGTGCAACAGAGGATTCTAGATAGTTGGCGATGACATTTTCAGGGGTCTCATCCCCCTCCCATACATCTGGCTCGCCATCGGTGATGAGCAATACAACCTGCCGATGAGTTGGCTCCGGTTCCCTCTCGAACAGATCGGCCGCAGCATCCAATGCCGCTACAAAGTCTGTTCCAGCCGTCAATTGCACATCCGTCCAATCTGAGATGACCATCTCCCCCACAGGATAGAAGGTCGCTGTTTGGTCTGCCTCCCGACGAAACGGTATCACTGCAATGCGGCTATCGGTATGATCATCTAGGACCAACTTCAGATAATCGATCGCCAGATTGATTGCTTGCAAATTCAAGCCGCCAGGATCACTCCCAGGTAGACTTGCCGAAACGTCAAGCAGAATGACGAGGTCAAAAGATTGTATGTCATCAACTGGCTGTGCTTGAACATGCCCAAAGCAACCTGTCCAGGCAACAACAATTGAAATCCCAATTAATACAATGAACCGTGTACGCACTATACACCCTCCACAATCCATGTGATGCTTCTCGTTTCTATCATTCTTGATCAGCTAGAGCTATGCAGCTCGATCCAAGACCAGTCCAGTCTATCTTCTTCGCTAAGGTGTCGCTCTAGAATAACTTCGATGTTTGAGCCGCGTTTTTACTGGTAAAAGTACAAAGTTATTTCTGACCGAACTTTGGATAAAGCTCGGGTTTTCGCCAAAAACCTTCCCGAAAGCTGAAAAGAACAGCACACAAGGTCAAAAAAGTTCACTTTCAGGCAATTTTCAGCTAGTTTCATCGCACTTGAAAGCTTTCGGGAAGATTAAACAGGATTTATCCAAAGTCCAATTCTGAACAACTCCTAAGAAAAGGGGGGTGAAAAGCCATCGGAATGGTAATCTTTCCATCCTTATTGCTCTATGAGATCTAATGAACTGGGAGGTGTCGCCCATCCGTGGAGACGCACTTGTATGTATCCGTCGACCTCTTCTCGCCCAGTCGGTTGCACGGGAGCACCAGAAGAAAACGACCATAGAGTAACCTGCGGTTCCTCTTCTAAAGGGCCTTCGGGATGAAGGCTGAGCTGAACCGTGTTAGTGTGGATGAGAACTCCATTATCGACAGAATCGGTCGATATCCAGAAAGTTACCACGACAGGCACCGGCGTCTCAGACAGGCTGTTCGGGCAACCTACTTCAGTACCAGGAGGGAGGTCAAATGCTTTTCCTGTATTGCTTTCATCAATTTCTTTAGTTACGAATACTCCTATCGGAGCAGTCACCCTACACATTGGTAATGGAGGCAGTTCTAGATGTAAAATAACAGTTTCACTCACGCTTCCCACCGTCGTGATATCGAATGTTACATCAAATGCCTTGCGCAGTCCCTCGGCTGGTCGGACCGTTACTGTAACGGCACCGTCTTGAGTCATCAAAGGAGAAGGCGGATCAATAATCACAACATGATCTGGCGTGGCGCTTACATTCACCTCAGTTGCACCGGGCAACAATTGCTCTCCCTCGGAGAAAACTTGAATTGTCATCGTCGCTTGCTCCTCTGACCCTACCTGTAAAACATCCGGATTCAACGAAACGCCCAAAGAATGAGGGGGGGGAACTTCTATTAAGTCAAATTCGAATCGTCCTTCTTCCCTGTCACCAGAATGAGCATAAACAATAACAACAACAGGTCCTGGCTCAATTCCAGCGTAATACGTGACAACAGCTTCGCCGCTCTCATCTGTCATCAAGTCTATCTGTTGGTCTCGAAGCTCGCCATAACCTAACTCTCCTCCCCCTTCTACAATAGAGACAGATACGCTCTGCGATGTCCCATCAGGCTGCCCAGAAGCATCGTGCAACTGAATCCGAATAGGCATAGACATCTGTCCATCTGCACGCAACTCTTGAAAGCCTGCTGACACCAGGATACTTCCCGGAGATGGCAGAGGCTCCTCTTGGCTGAAATGTTGCTCAAGTCGATAGAGGCGCCACTTAAGATCCAACAAGTGCCTCCGCAGGTCAATTATCTGTTGATTAATTCTATCTGAAGCAAATGTCTCATACAAAACGGGGGACAGCGGAGCCGTTTCCGTCGATTCAATTGCATACTGACTATCCCCAGTGCCCGATTGAAGCGTGATTTGCTCCTCCAGTTGACTTACTTCCCTTTCCAAATAGTCTACACGTTTCCCTAGCCACCTCACTAAATCATTTCCCACAAGTCCCTTCTCAGGGACAAAAACAGTCTCTTCAGGAGATACAGAGATGTCATAGCTGGTCTCCATTCTTTGTCGTAAATCAACTAGCCTTCCTTCAACTACATCCATCTGTATCACCAATTGGATAATTTGATCGTCCACTATACTTTGAGAAAGCTGAAATCCCCAAAAAGCAATCAAAGCCAAAGATGCAAAGCCAATGAGGGAGAGAATTATCCCCCAGATACCGGAGATTCTACTACTTCCCTTGCCGGTCTTAGTTACAGACGACTCTCCTGAAGAGCTCTCTCCCTGTTGTTTCTCTACAGGCTTCGATCCCATAAATATACTTGGTGGCAAGCCAAGCCTAGCCACTAAGGCAGGATCACTTCTCAGTTCCTTGACTGCAAGTTGAGTCATCTTTTCCTCAGTATTGGAAACGGGTACACGATTCTTAGCCTGTGTATTTCTTTTCTTAAACATTTTTATCCATCAACTTAAAAATATCCATGCAGAGGAGTGGAAAAAGCCACATTACCAAAGCAACCAGTCAAAATAGTCAAACTGTGTTGTGACTCTAATGAAAAAAGGTCATCCCTCTGCACCTGGTGGGGAATACAGGCTCAAAAAATGCCATTTTGAGCGATTCAATCCCTAATTTAGGCCCTCTCAAGTGCTAAAGTGGAGCGCTGTACACAGGCTCTTTGGCCAAGTGAGGATTTTTTCAGGGGAGTCATGCAAACTCACAAAGAATCCCAAAAATCTGAACCAACAGATTTTTTACCTGACGTGATTTTATTCACAGCATCCCAATATTTTGTCATAGACTGCGCCTGTATTCTACCAGGCTTGGAAGCACACTTCTTCAATAAAGAATATAGAGTTTTCTTCCAATCTTCTGCGAACAAGAAGAATACCTGCGTATCCGTCTTATTCAACATATCAAACAAGTGAATAATCTGTGTATCCAA
>WJME01000127.1 GCA_014728115.1 Candidatus Zhuqueibacterota bacterium
CATTTCAATTCATCCTGGTGTGTGCGCGTTCGCCGCGACGATCTGCTCACGATTCAGGTAGATGGCACCAAAGGATCGGCTGTGGCAGGACTACGTGATTGCTGGACCCAGCACTATGGCAACACGCCGCGTCCGGTCTGGAACCCGGATATCGAACAGCCCATCAAATTCTTTGACGGCTGGCTGAAAATGCCGGACCAGGAAGAGTATGACAATGCCTTTAAAGTCCAGTGGGAACTGTTTCTGCGCCATGTGGTCAAGGACGAACCCTTTAGATGGACCCTCCTGGAAGGCGCCAAAGGCGTTCAATTGGCTGAAAAGGGCCTCGAAAGCTGGCAAAAACGCGCCTGGGTCACCATCCCTGATTTGGAAAATTAATTGCCTACCCGGCAAAAAGACACCGATCACAATTATGGTTCTGTATCCAGGATCCAGGATCAAAAAAGGGCAGTGCAAACCCATCCCGCACTGCCCTTTTCAATGACGTTAATGATTGTTGGCGATTCTAGAGCGACCATCCTCCGTGGTATTGGCGTTTGATATACTGATCCGCTTCTTCGATGTTGGTCACTTTCATATTCGCACCGTCATAATAGAGCCGGGTATTGGGAAAACGCATGGCCACATTGCCCAGCAGCACCACCTCAGTCAACGGTCCTGAATAGTCAAAATTCGATGTGGCCGGATCGCCGCCAAGACAGGCCTCTACCCACTCGTGATAGATTCCCTCGGTACGCTTTAAAGTTTTGGGTGGCGGTGTGAATTTTTTCATCTCGGTTTCCGGGATGAGGCGCGGATTGTCACCATAGGTACCGCACATGATCGTCCCTTTGTCGCCGATCAACAATACGCCACCGCCGGAATCGCCCATTCGTCTCTTGTCTTCCAGTTCTTTGGGACGAAACGGCATCAGCCCGCCGTCATACCAGGTCAGCGATACGGGTGCCCGGCCATCGCGTTCCGGAAATTCGTACTGAATCATGGCAGCGACCGGATAGGTATCGTCCTTGTAAGGCGTAGTCATGACTGCTTCGACACTTTCAGGATGCCTGAGATCCAGGGCCCATACCGGGGTATCCATGATATGGCAACCCATATCGCCCAGGGATCCGGTGCCGAAATCCCAGAATCCGCGCCAGCGGAACGGACAAAAGATAGGATGGTAAGCGCGATAGCGCGCCGGTCCCAGCCACAGATTCCAGTCCAGCACCCGCGGCACAGAGGGCGTTTCCTCTGGTACATCCACCCCTTGCGGCCAGCGGCCTCCGGGTCTGTCTGTCCAGCAATGCACTTCCCGGACGTCACCGATCGCGCCGGCATTGATCCACTCATACACCAGCCGGTTCCCTTCCATGGCATGGCCCTGATTGCCCATCTGTGTGGCCACACCAGCCTTACGCGCGGCCTCGGTCACCACCCGGGCTTCATAAATATCATGGGTCAAAGGCTTTTGGCAGTACACATGTTTGCCCTTTTCGAGGGCTGCCAGGGTGGCGAGTGCATGCAGATTGTCTGTTGTTTCTATGGTCACCGCATCGATACCGGATTCCTGGTCCAGCATCTCGCGAAAATCCGCATAGGTCCGAATGCTTTTGAATGAGGATTTGCCACGCTGGCCGGCATAATAGTCTTCGGCCTTGCGTTTTGCTGCCTCGCGGCCAGCAAAACCCCCAAAATAAAATTCTCGATAATCCCATTCCTTCATGGGATCGGCCATGGCCACATACTGAATTTCCGGAAATTTGATCAGATTGTCCATATCGATGAGGCTCTGTCCACCACAGCCAATAATAGCCACATTGATTTTGTCACTCGGGGCCACCTGATTGGGGCCACCCAGAACATGACGGGGAACAATGCAAAATGCCGCGCCGGCCGACAGGGCTGTCCTCATAAAAGCGCGGCGGTTCAACTCGGAAACAGGAGGTTCTTGATTCATCTTTTATTCCATAATTGGATGCGTTTCAAACATTGGTTATTTAAATTATTCCTGGCCTGTATTTGTCATGAACCCAGGCAAAAGAGAGGCCAAATCACCATACCTATAAAGTCCAGCAAACACAAAGTGAACCAGAACAAAAGTATGCGTTAAACACTTTTTTCCTGAATTCAGGCTTTGTGTTCTTTGTCATTCGTGGATAATGCGTTAAAACTAGATATCGAATTTTATCCCCTGAGCCAGAGGCATCTCGGTGCTCCAGTTGATCGTATTGGTTTGCCGCCGCATATACGCTTTCCAGGCATCGGACCCGGATTCGCGGCCACCGCCGGTCTCTTTTTCACCACCAAAGGCACCCCCGATTTCAGCTCCTGATGTGCCGATATTGACATTGGCGATGCCGCAATCAGATCCTGCATGAGACAAAAAGGCTTCTGTTTCGCGCATATTGTTGCTAAAGATGGCAGAACTCAAGCCCTGAGGGACATCATTGTGCAGCTGGATAGCATCCTTTATATCACCCGAATATTTTACGAGATACAAAATAGGTGCAAAGGTCTCTTCCTGCACGATCTCCCAGTGATTTTCGGCTTCCACGATCGTCGGTACCACATAACAGCCGGATTCATATCCCTCGCCAGAAAGCACATCACCACCGAACAAAATTTGGCCACCCTTTTCTTTGAGAATTTCCAGGGCATGCACAAACATTTCCACCGCAGCTCTGTCGATGAGCGGGCCGACATGATTTTGTTCATCCAGCGGATCGCCGATTTTCAACCCCTTGTAGGCTTTGACCAATGCCTCTTTAAATTTATCATAGATCGATTCATGGATGATAATCCGGCGGGTACTGGTACAGCGCTGTCCGGCTGTCCCCACGGCACCAAAGACGACGGCAGGTAAAGCGAGCTTGAGGTCGGCATCGGGAGTGATGATAATGGCATTGTTTCCGCCGAGCTCGAGGATGGTGCGGCCAAGTCTCTTGCCAACGATTTCGGCGGCATGGCGGCCAACTTGTGTGGAGCCGGTGATGGAGATCAATGGGACTTTTTTATCGGTCAACATCCGTTCACCCACGGTAGAACCGCGGCCAATGAGGAGGTTAAAAATACCTTCAGGAAGATTCTGTTCAGCCAGAACCTGAGATACGATCTTTTGCACGGCTATGGCCGTCAGCGGTACCTTGGAAGAGGGTTTCCACAGAACCACATCCCCGCAAACCGCTGCGATCATGGCATTCCATGCCCAGACAGCCACAGGAAAATTAAAAGCAGTGATGACCCCCACGATCCCCAAAGGATGATATTGATCGTACATCCGGTGCTGAACTCTTTCGGAATGCATGGTAAATCCATAGAGTTGGCGGGATTGACCGACGCTAAAATCACAGATATCGATCATCTCCTGGACCTCGCCCAATCCCTCCTGCAAAGACTTGCCCATTTCATAGGACACCAGGGTACCCAGGGGTTGCTTGTATTCTCTTAATTTCAAGCCGATCAACCTGACGATCTCGCCTCTTTTTGGCGCAGGAACCATACGCCAGGTATTGAAAGCTTGTTGCGCAGTCGCAATGATGCGCTGATAGTCCTGTTCGGAAGCGAGATAAACCCGTCCGATGGTTTTACCATCTACCGGAGATTCTACTCTGAGAGACCCCTGATCTGTGGTCTCGTTCCATGATTGTCCGGTTGCAGAACCAAAATTTTCATCGAGCACATTCAACTGTTTGAGAAAATCCATACTCCTCCTCCATATTTTTAGGTCATGAGAGAAGCACAAACAGGGAGGGTGTCGAATAACAAGCATCCAGCATGTAAAATCGACACGATCCGTCAACATGCGGTTTATGCGACCCATACGCGTTCCAGCGTATGTTAAGAAATCGATGGGAAAAAGTCAAAGCAAAAGAAGACTCAGGGAGTGTTCAAAAGTGAGGCAAGATGATTTTTTACCTGTTTAAAGGTTGCAAACGGCACACAATCAAGCCGGTTATCCCGGCAATGGGTCAATAAATCGTCTTTAGCAAAGACAAGGTCTGCTTCGGGAACGGCACACAAATCCGAGTATCCGTCTCCGACATAGACAATGGTTTCGCCGGGTTGGCGCAGAGATCGCAAATGATAGCCCTTGCAGTTGGCACATTGGCCACAGCTATGCTTGAAATAGGGAAACTCGACAGCCAGGGACCCATCCTCGTGGATGATGAGATGGTTTGCACGCACCGGGATGTCGATTTCGTTAAAAGCGAGAATACGCTCGATATAAGCATCCATCCCATCACTCAGAACCGAAACCGGCAGATGGTTAACTTTACAAAACTCGACGAATTCCTTGAAATGAGGGTCGATCTCTTGGTCAGCACTGAATTCATCCAATTGTTGGCGGGTCATTGTTGAAATAGCAGCCTGGCGGCGCCACATCTCACGACCGTGCAGGTTGCCAGCACGCCATTCCTGCACGAGTTGCCACCACTTTTCCGGATCACCGAATCGGGTAAACACCTGGTTGCCGACATCATTTTGTGCGACCGTACCATCAAAATCACAAAATATTCTTAATCGCGACATAAAGCTCCTGAAATAA
>WJME01000128.1 GCA_014728115.1 Candidatus Zhuqueibacterota bacterium
CATAGGCGCCTTGTTGCAGGGAAACACTGGACGCCACAAAGCTCCAAATATGCCGGTCTGCATAGACCTCTGCAAAGCGCTGTTTGAATTCGTCATCGGCCAGCTGTTCGCGCAGCAGATCGAGATAGGACTGGCTGCCCAACAGCGCCGTATAAAATTCAAAGGGTCGGATCTGCGGATAATAGTAAAAGCTTCTCGTCTGTGTGGGCAGACCGCCGCTGGGATCGTCGGGTTCGAGGATAAAGACCGCAGAGGAGCGGTATTCGGGGGGACGCGTCTGGACGTAGAAAATGCTGACGGTCAAACCCAGTATGGCGAACAGGGCGATGATCTGCCATCGCCGCCAGATCATATCGATATAATCGCGCAGGGTCCATTCCTGGCCTTCGTTGACGTACGAGGGCTGAGGTTGTTGTCCGTTCATGATGTTTTATCCCAGGCCTTTATCGGCCATTTTGTGAACATGTGAACGTGTGAACGTGTGCACGTTTGAACGTTTGAACGTGGGAACGTGGGAACGTGTGCACGTTTGAACGTGTGAACGTGTGAACGTGGGAACGTAAGAGCTCTAAATCCATCATTGTGTGCATATAGTTTCACGTTTATAGCAGTTCATATAAAAGAGATACGCTCCAGTCCATTCCGAATAATGATCCATAGTCTTTTACGTTCATACGTGTGCACGTTTGAACGTGTTACGTGTTTTGTCGTAGCATTTTCCAGCTCTTGCTGTGCAGGGCGATCAGGGCTTTTTGCAGCACGCTGACGTCGGACGGTGCGAGCTGGCAAAAATAGCTCGCCATCACCTCGCGGGCGCGACGCAGTTCCGGAAGGCTTTTCTTCCAGCGATGATCCCGGCATAACAGATCGAGCAGTTCCAACCCTCGCTCAAGAGCGCGGCGGTATTCATGTGGGTGATTGAGCTGATGGTTGGCACGATTCAATTCATTGGCCACCATGAGAAGCTGCTGCTCCTGGGGGAACAGGCCAAAACGATCTTCCAGGGAGCGGTGCCATTTTGTCATGACAGAGGCTCCAGCGTTTCATCCGGACCCAGCAACAGGGTTTCTGCTCGTTCTTTGACACGATTGCGTATGGCCAAATCTTGTATCTCCATATGCGGATGATCATCAGAGGGCCGGATATTGATAAAGCTGGTATATTCCAATCGCTCTTGTGGATCATGCCAGGGATAGAAATTGCCACCCCAAAGATCGGACTGTAAAGCACCTTGCTGCAAGAGCAATGCTTCTCCATCTGCATGCAGATCACCTCCGATCGCCATCTTGCCGCTTTTGATATCCACTACAAATTTAACCATGGTTTCAAAATGGGCAGCACAAAACTCTTTGAGTACTTGCGGATCGAGTTTTTCTGTGATGATTTTGATCAAAAAGAGGGCATCCTGTTTAAGGGTAGAGTCAGTTGAAGGCTTTTCCCCAAAAGCCTCTCGCGGAGCCGCGGAAAAGAGAGCTCTCATCTGGACGTAAAGAGAATTTTGTTGAAATTTTTGTTTCAAATGTAATTCGTAAATTCTTCTGCTGTCATTTTAGCCTGACGAAGAATTGAGGCCAGAGTTGCTTTTCGAAGGTCTCGATTGTGATAAGGTACCGTAACCAGCAGGTTAGCCTTTTTAAACTGTTGATGACTGCCTTTTATTCTTACTCTCACAAATCCCGCTTTTTCAAAACTCTAATGACCTCTCTTGGTTTTAAAACCGGGAGTTCAGGCATGGGCAGTTACTTTAAAATCGATAGTGAGAGGCCAGGTTTTAATGATTCTGGCAGGATCAGTCAGAGAAACATCGTCAGTCTGAGTAATAGGCCGAAGGATCGGTAGATTACCTTCAATAGCGGACTCTATGTATAAAGCCACTGCTTCGGATAAATTGTTTATCGCTTCGTTCTCGGATAATCCTTCACTCACAATATCGACGTCTCTGCAAACAGCAACATATATATCATCCTCCATGATTAGATAGGAGGAAAATTTAAATTGATTGCCATCCATAACGATCTCCAGTAAAAGCATCACCACGGAATCTAGTGTAACATTTGAAAGATATTATATTTTTAAACTTTTCGCAACAAAAATGCATTGAACCTTGAATGGCGACGCTGAAACGAGAACTCTTGCTGAGGCGCGGAGAAAAGAACTCTCGCAAAGGCGCGGAGACGCCAAGGAAAAATAATTGTAAAAATGGTCTCGTCTTTTCTTGACGGCTTGGCGTGAGAGTTCTTTTATGGGTTTTGCAATGACTTGAAAAAACTCTCGCTGATATTTTCAAATTTTTCTTTGTGACCTTGGTGAACGTTGTGGATACGTAAGATAATTTAAATTAACAACATAGAGCTTTTACGTTTATACGTGTGAACGTTCGCACGTGTGCACGTTCGCACGTTCATACGTCATAACCATTCAACACCTAGTCATATAGCCGCGCAATATACCATACGGCAATCGCTACCGTGGAAATATCGCGAACCAGGGTCAAGGCGCCTCGCCATATATTCTTTTTTGCCGGCACCACAATAATATCCCCGGGTTTGACGATGGGCATATTATAGTATTCATTGCTGGCCATGAGGCGATCGAGATCGATAGAGAATTCGAAACTCTTTTTGCGCGACGGTGAGATGTACTTGACTTTGTCCATGTTGCTCTCTTCTGACGGGCCGCCGGCGAGCAGGAGCATGTCCAGGATAGTGGCGCCCATAAACGACTCGTAAGCACCCGGGGCATTGACTTCGCCGATGACTTTGACCGTGCTCAGCAGGGGATTGCCGGTGACAAGCACAATATCGCCACCGCTGACACCGGGATTGTCTTCCAGCTTGCCTTCGAGCACAAAACGTTCGAGGTTGACCTCTTGCGTGTCATAACCATTGTCCTGCGGCCGCATGAGACTCACCTGCTGGGTCTTTGCACCGGGCAAAAAGCCACCGGCCGCTGCGATGGCGCCCTGTACCGTGGCATCCATGGAGAGCTGTACCACGCCGGGATTGGCCACCATACCCAGCACGCTCACAGTCATGGTCGAGACCTTGCTGAATCCCACGGTCACCACGGGATAGGTATCGAGATAGCGGCTGAGCTGTGCGACAATGATCTCTTTGAGGCGCTCGGTGGTGAGGCCGTCGACAGGCAGGCTCTGCATGAACGGAAAGTCGATGGTGCCGCGGTCGCTCACCTGTACGGTACGGCTCAGCTCCTGGTGGCCATAGACCACGATCTCCAGGGCGTCGCCGGCCTGAATTTTTCGATCCTGACTGAATAATAAAACGGGAATGCATAACAGCGCGAGAAAAATTTTCTTCATGAGGGGATCCTCATTACGTTTGGATAAACGTTTCGGGTAAAAGGGATCGGCAGACACAGCTCCGCCCTGTCACTCCAGGGTCTGTTTCTGCTCCCCGGGCGAAAAGGCTGTTAAAAAGAACGGATGAGGGTGGCTGTCTGCCGCGCCTATGCTATGTATACATGGTTATAATCTACACACAATCATAGGATTTTGCGAAAAATTTTTCTCGAGGTTGATTGAATTGGATCATGTGCGCCGAAAAAACTAAACATTCAAACACGCTCACCGCTGCCCTTCCAAAAGTTGCTTAATTTTCGCGCTCAATGCATAAAAACTGAAGGATTTCCTCATCCAAACTGTTTGAGGTAGGCTCTGCTCTATCGGCACCCTGCCCCCCACAACGCTGTATACTGTACAAATTTTAGTCACAAAATTCAAGTAAAATATGTGTAAAGAAATCATGAGTTGAAATGAAAATCATTCATAAGGAATTGAAAATATTGAATTAAGAATTAAGAGCAAAATCGAACTTTTTTTTGCGGCAATCCCGATGGTGACCGGCATCCATATTGAGCATTCCCATAGCAATAACAATACCGAAATCTGCACAGCAAAAATACCTTGTTTTTATTACCTTTAACCAATACGCCAAAATCGGGGCTGTTGAAAATTTTCCACATTTGCGGGCCAAATCGTGGTAAAAATACAACACTGACAAGGAGGGCCAGGAAGCGATAGCCCGAAACGCAAATGATTCAAAACGCCCTCTGACAGCCTGTTCAGAGACGACCTGAAAGGTGTCTCTCCACCTTTCAGGTCTCGACTAAAAAGCAGCACATCCTCCCCATGCCAAAGAGCTAAACTCAACCCCCTCCCCTTCTGGCCAGCCCCTCTTCCATCATCCCCATCATCTCATCGATCTCTTGCGGGGATTTGAATCCGATCACCACGGCGTCGACATAATCGAGGGCCATGACAAAGTGAACGGATTTGCGGCGTTCTTCGATCCAGGTAAAATCGCCGTTGCCGACGAGTTTCATGCCCACAATGCCTTTGCCCTGGTCGTGCAGAGTCTTGATGTGCTGCAGGGCCAGATCGCGGTTGCCGGCTTCACGCCATTTGCCAGAGGGACCGTCCATATGGTGGCCGTTGTGGTTGGTACGCAAGAGGCACAGCTCGGGCCAGTCGCTGTCCAGGATACCTTCCAGCGGTTCCATGCCATGCACCGAGAGTCCGTATGAGCGGATGATCTGTTTCTCTTTGGCCTCCTGCAGCTGATCGCGCAGGCGGGCGTATTGGGTATGCCAGTTCCGGTTACGGGCGCAGTGGATAAGAAAAGTATCAAAATAGTCGGTGCCCAGCTCTTTGCGAAAGCGGTCGATCTCTTGCAGGGGATCGTCATATTTTTCCGGTGAGATTTTTGACTGGATCTGTATCGATTCGCGGTCCACTCCCTCGAGGGCCTTGCCCAGCATCTCGTGCATCTCTTTATAATTATCCGCGGTATCGAAAAACGTGATGCCGCGATCCAGGGCATGCCGGATCATGCGCGTGAACGCGGGTTGTCCCATCTCGCGTTGTATCCGTCCGCCGTTCGTTCCGGTACCGATGCCCAGGCGGCTCACCTCGATGCCGCTCTTGCCCAGCAGCACACGATCCGTGGCTGTGGCCGCCCGCGTCGTCCCGGCCAGGCCACCCAGCGTCAAAACCGCGGCCCCGCCGGTCAGCCGCTTGATAAACTGCCGGCGATCTATGGTATGAGGGTTCATGATGATTCTCCTTGCGTTTTTTGTAATATCCGGGTTTTTTGAACGGAATTCAAGAGAAAAAGCAAGGGCATGGGGCATAGGGCATAGGGTTTGGCAAGGATGACGGAGTGAGAGATAGAGTGAGGGAGAGACAGAGTGACGAAGAGATAGAGAGAGAAAAATGTCATCCTGGGATCCCGTTTATAGTGCTGCCTTGAGGCAGCGAGACCCTCTGTAAAACAACAAAACCAAAAACCATAGTCAGGCCATGACACTCTCACCACTCAGCCCCAAAGGGGCGGAGTACATCAGCCCAGGGCGATAGCCCTGGGTAAAAAAAGCAAATTCATCAAGCCCCAACGGGGCGAGGTATAGTAAAAACAGAAAACCAAAATCCAATGCATGGCAACCCATTAAACACATCGACAATCTATTTTTGTCGGTAATCTCCCGAACCGGGCAAACGCCTCGATTGACCCACAAGATAGGGAGAGAGTGATAAAGAGACACATGATTCAAAATGGCTTTCGATAGCCTGTTCAGAGACGACCTGAAAGGTGTCTTTCCACCTTTCAGGTCTGGGCTTGAAAACTTGACCACATTAAAACTTTTGGCCACAGATGACCACAAATTCTCTTCAACCAGCTATCTGACAGGCAAGATAACATGGCTTTTTTTCCCAAAAGAGAGCGAAGCAAGACCCCGCAAGCACGGCGCCAACCTCCTGTGGATGCTGTAAAGTCTGGAATAACCGCACGGTTGAAAATAAATATCCGAACCATTTCCCCGGAGGTTGGTGCCGGGCTGAGGAGGCTTGCTGAGCCGCCGCAGGACCCCGCAGCCACTGTGCCAACCTCCTGCGGTGACGAACAGGATGCATATCAAAAACAAATTCATACGGACAACCAGATTAAAATCATAAATGAGGTTGGTACAGGGGCGAGGAGGCCGAAGGCGCTCCAACGGTTGAACGAAATCAAAATCAAAGAGTAGTGTCTTTCCACCTTTCAGGTCTGGGCTTGAAAACTTGACCACATTAAAACTTTTGGCCACAGATGACCACAAATTCTCTTCAACCAGCTATCTGACAGGCAAGA
>WJME01000129.1 GCA_014728115.1 Candidatus Zhuqueibacterota bacterium
CAATATATTTATCCGTATCTTTACCGCGGTATTTTAATATCTTCTCCCGCATTTCATCAAAAGTGGCGGCACCGTTTTTCTTTTCAAAAGCATCCCAGGCCAGGCTGACAGGCAGAGACGTATAATGAGCGAAAAAGCCGCCGCCGACTATATAATTTAATGGGCTGTGGAGTTTAAAAAGAAACAATCCGCCTGGGGGGAGGGCCTTAAATGAAGTATTGGGATTCGGCTGCCAGAAATTGACTTCATCGACACCGGAGAGATTGGACAGGAAGTTGAACCATTGATTATCCGTTATGCCGATATAAAATCTCATAATCTGCCAAACCCTCGCCCTTTTGCGATTCAGCTAAAACATAGACTTTTATTGTGGATATGAAGGGATGGAATGTCAAGAAATTATATATCAATCTTTGTTTTACAAAATAAAACGAACCTTATATATTAATAAATAGATTTCGAATTTTAGGAGGGGCAAGTGATGAGACGGATGCTATCTTTTGCCTTCATACTTTTATTTTTGTGCGGACTGAATTACAGCCTTGGTCAACAAAACATTATTTCCAATATTGTAGAAAAATATGGCAAAGCTGTTGTGATGATCGCCTCTGTTAATCCTGAACAAGAAACTTATTCTCTAGGAAGCGGCTTCATTGTCGATTCAGAAGGAATAATTATTACCAACTATCATGTCATTGAAGGAGCATACCCAATAATCATTAAATTATTGAATGGAGATTTTTACGACAATATATCTGTCATTAATGCTGATGAAAGAAGAGACTTAGCAATATTAAAAATCGACGGCTGGGATTTACCGACTGTTGAGCTTGGAAACTCAAACGATGCAAAAATTGGAGAAGAAGTCATTGTCATTGGAAATCCGCAAGGATTACAAAATACAGTTGCCAACGGAATCATCAGTGCATTCAGGCAATCTGAAGGAGGCTTTCAATACCATCAAATTACAGCTCCTGTTTCAAAAGGCAGTAGTGGCAGCCCTGTCTTTAATAACGCAGGTGAAGTCATTGGCGTTATATCAGCCTCCATTGAAGATGGCCAGAATTTGAATTTTTGTATCCCTATAAATTATGCACGAGCTCAAATTAGAAGGGGTCCTGCAATAGAACTTTCAGAGTTTTACAGTCAATCAAAAAATAATCAAATCGGCAGCCTAAAACCTGTCAAAAATGCTGATATCAAATCATTTCTCAGCGATCTGCATGAAATAGTTGAAAAAATATATACTTCTTATGATTCCTTTAGGATGGGAGTTTATGAGACTAAGCAACCTCATTATATTCAGTTTAGACCCAATCAATTTGCCATCTCGTCGTCAATATATTATGCGCGAGAGTCACTGCAGATTGCATTAACAAGAATAAAAAACATATCGCCCCCTAACCAGGAATTGGCAAATCTGTTAAAGGAATATTACAACATCGCAAAGGAATTAGATAAGGGGATAAACACCGTTTTATCCGGTTTAGAAGAAAGATTAAGAACTGGAGGATATCCAAATTGGTCCAACGTCACAAAAGGAGAAGTCAAGATTATTGCTCAGGTGAATGAATTGATTCCTCTAAACAGCCGGTTTTTTGAAGAAATTCAATCCCACAATTCTGAATTAGAGGATGAAATTTTACCAATTATTAGATTATCACCGTTTTGGGACGAATACGTAGGCAAAAATGAACCTAGGATTAGTACTGGCCTATATGTCGGTTATTCTACATTCGATGTAAAAATAATTTATATCGATAAAAACTCTCCAGCAGATTTGGGGACTTTTAAAGTCGGAGAACAAATAATAGGGGCAAGTGAAAACCAGAAATTCGAATCCATAATCGATTATTTTCAATACTTAAGTTCCAGAGAATTTGGGGAAAATTTTGACTTATATCTATTCGGAAATGGTGAATTTTATACAAAAACTGTCTATATTGAAGGGCGACGATCTTATGAGAGCCCGCCTTTCCCGGCCACTTCGAAACAACTTGAAAAGGAAGTAACGTATACCGGAAAAGTCACTGGGAAAAATCCAAGGGACGAAACAATCACTGTAGAAATAGATAATCAAGAAATCGTCCTGCAAAAAATGACACCATTTGACGAATTGCCTAATATCAATGAGCGAATCACATTATGGATAAAAGATAAGAGGACTTGTGTCATTTATTTTAAAAGAAAAGGGAAGACTGTTCGGACGGAACTTTATAGTGTGACTGATTTGCAGGATCTAGGATATTAATTCAGCAATTAAGTCTCATCAAAAGGATCAGGTTTATTAATGCTTTTTAATAGCAAATTCCGGTTGAAAGCGGCCACTCATTCCGGTTCAATCCAGACACTTTTTCTCTGATTCTGGAATCAGCGCATGATAAGGCGCTAAATAACTTTAAACAAATTTCATTCGCCATACCAAAGACCTCCAAATTCTCATCCTTCCTCACTCCTCCATTCCTTCATTCAAGACACTCAAGTATTGTTGGTAAGCAAAAATGCGATTGCGCCGCTGTCCGGTAATTTCGCGCACAATATCGAGCTGTTCGAGCCGTTGCATACTTTGGGCTGCTGCGGGAAAAGAAAGCCCCGTTGATTCACAAATCCGGTTCAGGGTGACCAGAGGATGTTCACAAAGCACCCGGAAAACTCTTAGTGTCGTCGAAGCAGAGCGCCCCAGCATTTGAATTTTCTGTTCATCCTGCTGAAAGAGTGACAGTAACCTTTTCGCCGTTTCTACGGCGTTTGACGCTATTTGCTCGACACCCTCCAGAAAATAATCAATCCACGCCTCCCAATCGCCGTCGGTGCGAACCAAGTCCAGCAGACGGTAATACTCGCTCCGATGCCGCTTGAAATACAGGCTAAGATAAAGAAGCGGCTGGGACAACAGCTTGTCGTTGTGCAGAATAAACGCAATAAGAAGCCGTCCGATACGACCATTTCCATCCAAAAAGGGATGAATCGTTTCAAACTGTACATGGGCCAAAGCCGCCTTGATGAGAGTTGGATAGGGATTATCGGAATCCTGAAGGAAACGCTCAAGCTGGGCCATACATGTTTCAACATTTTCTGGTGGGGGTGGAACAAAATGGGCATTGCCGGGGCGTGTGCCCCCTATCCAATTTTGTGATCGTCGGAATTCGCCCGGAGATTTGTCACTTCCTCTGCCTTGTGATATCAGTATCACATGCATTTCCCGAATCAAGCGGTTTGAGAGTGGAAAATCTTCCTGTAATCTCTTGAGTCCGTGATTGAGTGCAGCGACATAATTGGAAACTTCCCGCACATCGTCAAGCGGGACACCCGGTGCTTGCTCTATTTCAAAAAGCAGCAATTGCGCCAATGATGATTGCGTGCCTTCGATTTGTGAAGAGAGAACGGCTTCACGACGGACATAGGCATATAGAAATATGTTCGGATCGGGTAAAAGCAACGTCACGCTGTCCAGCCGCCCCAATGCTACTGTAGCACGTTCCAGCAAACGTTGGCGCCGGTCGCTCAACTCCAATGCCGGTATCGGTGGAAGTGGATTTGGAATAAAAGCGCGTATCGTCTCTCCCATAACGGTGGTTATCTCTTGCTGTCCAGTAGAACCACGTTTCATAATCCAGTTTCTCCATATTTAGCTATTGTTAAATAAGCTCAAACTTTATTAAACAAAAGCGGCTTTTTGTTTAATAGTGAATAAACTAAAACATCGGCTATTATTGTTTATTCGTTTTGTGTCGGTGTCAAGATTTTTGTAAAATGTAAACAAAACCGAAGGAGGAAGAAAATGAAAAAAACTCTATTGATAACGGTCCTGGTGCTTTTCTGCCTGCCCATGCTTTTATCCACGGCGGCGGAAGCAGTGCAAGCAGAGGAAGAAAAATCCATTGACAGTGTCGCCATTCTCTGGACCAGCGGTGATCCGGAAGTGGCCAAAAAAATGGTGTTTCTCTACACCTACAATGCCAAAAGCAGGGGCTGGCTAAAAAACATCAAGTTTATTATCTGGGGCGCCTCCACTCTCCTGGTTAGTCAAGACAAAGAGATCCAGGAGTGGGTCAAAAAGCTGGACGAAGCGGGTGTGGAACTTTATGCCTGCAAATGGTGTGCCGACCAGTATGAGGGATCCGGGCTTCTGGAGGAACTGGGCGTTGAGGTCATTTATTA
>WJME01000130.1 GCA_014728115.1 Candidatus Zhuqueibacterota bacterium
GGATAAACGGTGGACGAACACCGTCCTCGACCGTACCAAACACCCGCTCTTTTACAGGGACATCTTTTTTGATCATCTCGAACAGTTCTACCATGCCCGGCTGTTTTTTCTTCCAGGGCCACCACACCTGGCCCTGGCCATCGATCACGCCCTCCCCGGTAATGGCGATATTTTCCTTGTCCCGCGCATAGATAGGAGGCGAATAGGTATAACACCGCACCCCACCGCGTGAGATAAACACCACCGGCAGATAATCGTCATATTCGGTACTGAATTTTATGACCGCGTCTTTGGCCACGTGCAGGTCGACATTGCTTTCCAGATGAATGGGTCCCGTCAACCATTCTCCCGGAGGTACGAGTACACGACCACCGCCTTTTTCCGTGCACTGTGCGATGGCCTCTTTGAATGCCCTGGTAGTAGCGACCTTGTCATCGGGGTCTGCACCAAAATCCCTGATATCAAAAGTCTGATCCGGAAAATCGGGGGGCTGCAGATCCGGCATCTCGAAAGGCAGGTTTTCCCGCCAACTTTTTTCCTGGCCATAGAGGAGATCAACTCTCCCAGCGCAACAAAAAACAAATAAAATTATCCATCCAACCAAACAGGATTTTATACTCGTCACAACTCCTCCTGTAATTATCAACCCGACAAGTTTGCAATCATCTTAAATTCAGAAAGGCTCTGGATCTTTTGCCTTTTTCAACAAAGTCACTCAACGCAAAGGGGCAGAGAACGCAGAGGTATCGCTGAGAAAAAGTGAGAATAAAACAGTCCCTGTGCACCGGTGTTTAAATTCCAGGATTTGTCCTCGGTTTTTCTCGGCGTTCCTCTCTTTTGTCTTTGCGTCTCTGCGTTTAAGCCTTTGCTCTATTTAGCCCGGTCACTCGACAACACAACTCACTCGAGTCGGGCCATTTCCACGGCCGCCAACAACACCGGTCCAAATCCATGCGGATCATCGATCGTTGTCGGGCGGTTGAGAAAATAATCCACCCCGCTGTCGCAAACCGCCCGGGTGCCCACGCAGGTATTGTGGACCGCGCCCTGTTCATCGACCTGTTGCGCCAGCCCGTTCCACGCTTTGACAGCTACCGGGATGTAATCCTCTGAAAGCCAGCCTTCATTGATACCCATGGCCATGGCGTACAAGATGAGTCCGGTACCGGATGTTTCTTCGTATGATGTCGGTGTAATCAGATTTTGCCGCCACATACCGCTTTCGGCCTGCAAAGGAACCAGCGCGTTCATAAAAATCTGCAGTTTATCGATCATAACATCTTTTTTGGGATGCTCATCGGGTAAATACTTTATCAGCTCTGCCAGTCCGATCAGCGCCCAGCCATTGCCACGTCCCCAGGTATCGTCCGAGGTGCAACCCTCGGGACCAAAATTCTTGACCTGATGAAACAGTTTAATCTCCTGATCATAGAGCTGGGCTTCCATGCCCTCGTACTGGGAAATGGATTCGGTGTGCAATTCCGGACGATCCAGCACCACAGCAGCCATGGACAGAAACGGATTCACCGCATAGAGGCAATCCACCCAGATCTTGCCGCCTTTTTGACGCGGATGACAAAACACCCCCATGTCATCCCGGGGATGCTCCTCGATGAGCAGGCGAACATGTTCCGGCAATAGTGCGGGATCATCGGGATATTCTCCCTGCACGAACCTATAAGCACCGGCAATGCCCCCCATTTCATAGTTGCGAAAGGTAATGGGATCAGTCGGGCCAGTCTGATTGAAAATGCGGATCATTTTGTCCACATAGCCTTCATAGTCGTTATCGCCGGTTGCTTCTGCAACGCGGAGAAGACCATAAAATGTCAAGAGATCGGCGTAGTAGAGCCTGGGAGTTCTGGAAGCGATATAATGATCAGCCACACGGGTGGCAACAGACAAAGGTTCCGGGTTCTTTTCGATTGTCGGTTGCGACTCACATCCCCATAAAACAACAAGAACCATCGATATGATAACTATCCGGGATCGCATTTCACTCTCCATGGTTAGAGTACATTGAAAGTCAAAATGTATATCATTTCACTCATGAACTGCTCATCACTTTGGCCCGATCAGGAGTCAGAGCTGATTCGGGTGGCTTGCCGGTGAAAAATCGTTCGATCTCGTCGGCAAGGCATTGCCAGCGCTGCTCGAATTCAATGGCATTATTGGCGCGATGCGGTGTAAGCAAGACGCGATCATTGTTTCTGAGCGAACTGTCGGCTGATAAAGGTTCGGATTCAAACACATCCAGTGCCAGATAAATGGATCTAGTTTGCACAGCTTCGATCATGGCCTGTTCATCCACCATCTGGCCGCGGGCGATATTGACAAACAGTCCATTTTCCTGCATGGCATCAAAATGGCATTTTTTGATCATATGGTGCGTTTCAGGCGTGTACCCGCCGGCCAGGATGATCACCTCGCATTGTTTAAAAATCTCCTCGAGCGACAACTTTTGCATGCCCTGTGCGTTTGCCTCTGCATCTGACAGATGCCGGGAAAAGACCCGGATATCAGATGTGAAACATTTGAACAGTTCCGCGATGGCTCGTCCGATCATGCCCATGCCGATAATCCCCACAGTTCGCTGGTGCAGAATGCGTGTTCGCGGATATTTGAATCGGGGCCAGGCCTCGCCGTTGCGCATGTCGTGATGATAGTTGTGGATCTGCAACAGAGAAGAGAGCACCAGAGCCAGGGTATATTCGGCCATGGGCCGCTGCCGCGACGGTCCGGTATGAATAACCGTCAGGCCCTTTTCAAGGGCATATTCTTCATCGACATTCTGGCGCACACCTCCATAGGTGGTGCCGACCAACTGCAAATCCGTTCCTCTGTCAATGACCTCACGGGTCACCAGTTTGTCAGGGGTATACGGGACGATCAATCCGGCTTTGCCGGGAATATGCTGCAGGATCGCATCCGGGTCCTTGTCCATCTCGATAATGTCTGCATAGTTGGATATGCGCGCCTTGGCATCCACATCGGCGATGGTACAGGCAAAGAGTATTTTGGGTTTTGACATGGCGTTTCCTATTTTTTGTTTTGATCAGAAAGCTGTAAAGTAC
>WJME01000131.1 GCA_014728115.1 Candidatus Zhuqueibacterota bacterium
CACCGCACTGCAACGATATGCCATTTGCTCAATATCGGGCTTTTAAATGAAACACCATTAAAATGGGATCCGGTCACGGAACAGGTCCTCAATCACCGCGAGTCCGATCGTCTTTGTACCCGCCCCATGCGCAGCCCCTGGGCACTATGAACATGTGATCGAGACCAAACATTTGTTCCGGCTCAGAGCCTTTTCACAAAACTCCAAAAAAGAGCAACAGTCGGCCGGAGGCGTCCCAACTCGACCTAAAAACTCAAGCCTTTGACTTTTCTATTTCACCAGATTGAGCTTGCGGGTCATGGTCATGCCGTTGACGGTCAACTTGTACAGATACACACCCCCCGGTACGATACGCTGCAAATCATCGCGGCCATCCCAGGGCATGACATAGCTCCCCGCGGACATGGTCTGGTTGACCAGGGCTCTGACCGTCTGTCCCTGCAAATTATAGATTTTGAGCTGCACCCTGCCCGCATCCGATAACTTGAAAGGAATGCTGGTGTGCATATTGAATGGATTGGGGTAATTTTGTCCCAGTTCATAACGATCCGGATTTTTTATCTCTGCTGAAATCGGCCCATGTTCGGATATTTTGCCCTCGAATGAGTAGGCAAGCAATTTGTAATAATACAATTTGCCAGGGTCTGCACTTTTATCGATAAAAGCATAACGCTGTTCTGTCGAACTGTTGCCTGCACCATCGATGCGTTTCTCATTGATCATTTGATACGGCCCCTGAGGTTCTCGGGCGCGCAGGATGTCAAATCCGGAATTTTCACTTTCTGTCTGGGTGACCCACTCTATCTTTACCCCTTGCTGTACAACAAACGTGCAAAAATATGACAACTCTATGGGGATGAGAACCGGATCAATCGGAATATTGTTATTGATCAGGATCGGGGAATCATCCGACAATATAAATTGTGTATAAAAAGGCGTACATTCATTCGTTACCAGTCGATCCTGATCAGCCACTCTGCCATCCCCCAAACTCAGGAAAGGAATACTGCCTGCCAATGCCGCCAAATCAAGGGGCGGAGGCGCCTGGTCGTGGCAGGATTCTGCGGTTTCTCGCAGTGAAGGAGGGGAATAGGTCAATTCATACAATCCCGGGGTACCGTCTGTGTGAAACTGATAAAATCCTGCAGATCCATCATAAATGATTTCAATGCTGCCAGGCCCTTGCACCTCGATACGGCCACCCTTGATCAGAGCGCCACTGCTGATATCATAAATAAATCCTGTGGGATCATAATCGAGATAATTGGGAACGCCGTCATCGTCCCGGTCTCTGCTCCCTTCCTGTATATCCAAAATTCCATCACGGTCACTATCGGTTTCCGAAGACTGGACGTTGATATAGTCTGTTTTTTGACAAAATGCCGAATCGTTGACCGTAAGGGTCACAGTATACAGACCTTGATTCTGATAGATATGAAGGGGGTTTTGTTCTGTTGAGGGAAGAGTATTGTCCCCAAAATCCCATTGCCAGCGCTCGGCCTTTCCCGACGTGAGGTCCTGAAACTGAACCGACAGGGGCAGGGAACCTTCTGTGGGCTCACCCTTAAAGTTCACTGTCATTCCCTGGACAACCGTAATATAATTTTCTCTGGTGATCGAATCTCTTCCCTCATCTATGGTGAGGGTGACGTTGTATTGTCCGGGCTGGTCATAGACGTGAGCAGGATTTTGGTCTTCCGAACCCCCACTGCCGTCGCCAAAATCCCATTGCCAGGCAACGGGTTCGCCGCCGGATCGATCCTGAAACTGCACGGTCAATGGAGCGGTGCCTGACAGGGGAGTCGCCTCAAAATCCGCTGACACCGGGGCCAACACTGTGATATACTGCTCTTTGGAGATCGTATCGTCGCCATCGTCGAGGGTGAGGGTGACGCTGTATTGCCCGGGCTGGTCATAGGTGTGAGCAGGATTCTGTTGTTCCGAGAGCGGACTGCCGTCGCCAAAATCCCATTGCCAGGCAACGGGTTCGCCGCTGCATCGATCCTGAAACTGCACGGTCAATGGCGCGGTGCCCGACAGGGGAGTCGCCTCAAAATCCGCTGACAACGGTGCCAACACCATGATATACTGCTCTTTGGTGATGGTATCCTCGCCATCGTCGATGGAGAGGGTGACGCTGTATTGTCCAGGCTGGTCATAGGTGTGAGCAGGATTCTGTTGTTCCGAAACCGGACTGCCGTCGCCAAAATCCCATTGCCATGATGCAGGGTACCCGTTGGTTTGATCCTGAAATTGTACGATGAGGGGTGCGGTTCCCTGCAGCGGAGTGCCCATAAAATCGGCCTGTAAACAATCCGCCTTGTACACGATAAAGGCATCGAGCAATGGAACCCATTCATTGGGCGCCCGATATTCATATTCGGACGAGGTAAACATGTCCATAGGCTGAACAGGATCGCCATTGACATCGAGTGTATAAATCGTCATAGACCCGGTTGAAGGCAAACGTTCGGGATCCCATTCCAGGCGAAGCACATCCGGAGAATTGAGTGATTTTATCGTCCATACGATAGAGTCCTCCTCACAGATGGTTTGCGAATTGCGAATATCTTTGGTCAACATTTCCGGCTGGAGATTTTTACGGTATAAACCCGCAAGGGGAAGAGAAGGCGGTGCGGGCGGCATAATACCATCGATGTCAGGATCATAGTGTTCGGTCGCTTGTGGATGGAGGCCGATGACCAGTTCAGAATTTGTTGTTTTTGGCTCCTGACCTTCGATCATGGTATAGGCCGTGATAATAACATTCCACTCCTGAACAGGCAGTTCCTGGGCAGAACCGTGAGGGTTGACCATAAAGAGTATAACAGATAAAATCATGAATGATTTCATACGAGTCTCACATGTGTGGCGTTCAGGAAACAAAGTATTTATAAAGTTCTTTGTAAATATTGAACTTTTGTCACTATTAATGTTCTGTTGCACCTGATATTATATATAGCAAAAGATATACCAGAAAATGATTCATTTTTTGTATTTTTTATTTCATTTATGTATATTCAGTGAGCACATTGGTTTTCTGTTATCTACAAAGGAGAGTCCATGCCCGAAATAAAGATTGTGCACGAACCCAATGAAGATTTGTTGCAGGAATTGAATGTCTTTGAATGGCCGATCTGGAGCAAAGAGGTGTCCGAATTCCCCTGGAGCTATGACCTGGAAGAAATGTGCTATTTGTTGAGCGGAGAGGTGACCGTCACACCCAAAGACGGAGAGCCTGTTTTTATTCAAAAAGGAGATCTCGCGACCTTTCCCAAAGGGATGGATTGCACCTGGAAAATCACCTCACCGGTCAGAAAACATTATACCTTTCGTTAGCCTCCCGGTGAGTTGATGCCTCTAAAGTAAGTGTATATGCTCAATGCCGTTTGATTCAGTCAAGAGGAGCACTATAGGTTTCAGATCATCAATAGGTGTCTTGACAAAGATGAAGAAAGAGTATGGTGTCGCAAACAAACCTATCACAGGGGAGAGGTAAAGGCATGCACAGAAGACAATTTATGAAAGCCCTGACCAGTCTGTCACTGGCCTCGATGGCAAATATTCAGTGCAGCCATGAAAAGCAACCCAATATTCTCTTTATCATGGTTGACGATTTTGGTTACGAATGTTTATCCTGTAACGGCTCGACCTCTTATCGTACTCTGAATCTGGATCGACTGGCAAGCCAGGGGATGAGATTTACTCAATGTCACTCCACTCCGCTTTGCACACCCACCCGGGTACAGTTGATGACCGGCAAATACAATTTTCGAAATTATACCGAGTTTGGCAGTTTAAAGCCGGGTGAAACCACTTTTGCGCATCTTTTCCAGCAAGCAGGATACCGCACCTGTGTGGCAGGGAAATGGCAGTTATCAGGTGAGATCGAGGGAGCATCATACAAAGGTAAAGGCACACAACCAGAAAAAGCTGGATTTGATGAACACTGCCTGTGGCAGGTTAATTTCCGGGGATCCAGGTTTTGGGAACCATCGATTCAGCAAAATGGCGAGCTCATAAAGGCCATTCCGGGTAAATTCGGCCCAGATATATTTGTGAATTATATATCGGATTTTATTCAGCGCCAGGTAAAAGCGCAACAAAAGTTTATGGTTTATTTCCCGATGGTGCTCACGCATGATCCGTTTGTGCCCACACCGGATTCCGAAAACGCCAAAGAACTCGTTGCCCAAAATGCACGGGGCCCAGAGTTTTTCGATGATTTTGTCCATTATACGGATCAACTGGTGCAGCGATTGATCAACCTGTTGTACAGATTGGATATAGAACGAGAAACACTGGTGATTTTCACCGGGGATAATGGCACACATCGCCGCATCGTCTCGCAATTCAAGGGCGAGTCCTATCCGGGTGGAAAGGGATTGCCCCTTTCTTCGGGCACGCATGTGCCTTTACTGATACGTCAGCCCGGAACCATTCCTGCCGGCAAGGTTCACGATACCATGATTGATTTTACCGATTTTCTGCCCACCCTGACAGATGCCGCCCGAATTCCGTTGCCTGAAGACCATGTCTGGGATGGCAAAAGCTTTTGGGCCCAGTGTCTTGGTGATATGGATCATCATCGCGAGTGGATCTATTGCTATTATGCACCGCGATGGGGACGGTTCGATCCGGCCGAATGGGTTCAGAGTGCCCGTTATAAACTCTATGCAGACGGACGGTTTTACGATCTCGAATCGGATTTTTATGAGCAGAATCCCATTGTTCCCGCCCCGGAAGAGGAATCTGCTTTTGCGGCATTTACAGACTTGAAAAATGCTCTGGCACAGATGCAGGCCAAAAGAAATACCACAAATAATCTCCAGCGAGCCCGGTGATTCGGTGCAGGGGGGGACAGAGTGAATCGTGGCTATCGTTGCACACATTCTGTGACAATTGTTTACAATAAAGCGTTTGGTTTTTAGTATAAAGACTAGTATTTTAATTAAACCGGTTTAACTATTTCCAGCCTGCTGTCGATAAGCTGACTCTTGCACCAGTCTGCATTATCTTAGCTCTATTGGGATCCTGTTTCATGGAACAGAATAGATTTCATTATGTCATGTCAGTACTCTTGCTAGTCCTGGTTCTTCCATTCAACGCATGGATGCCCCCCTCGAACGAAGCATCACAACTTTATGTTCAGCCTCAAATCAACATTCAAAAACAGGATATGGCAAAAACAGAACGTGTTTTTTGTGTTATTCCGCTGGATCATGCTGGATTGGCCACCGGACGAGAATTGCCGGTTTCAGAAGACCAGTTCCATCTCGATACCGGAAGAGACCGGGCGGTGTGGTATTGGGTAAAATTCGAGACCTAGACGTGCAGGATAAATCGATCGAATTACGGATTCGTTATAAATATCGTTCCCTGATCATGCGACATAAGGTTCATCTCGCGAGACAGGCTGCTGTGAAACTGGTTGGGCCGGATTGCGCTTATCACCTCTATTCGCATGATTTGTTAAATAAATCAAATATGAAACATAACAAAAGAGATGAATCGGAAACTCTTAATTGAAAGTTGCCCCTTTTTTTCTTAAATTATGACACTCTTTCAAAATAGATAAACGCCATGGGTGCAGAGAAATCCCAAGGTCGCAGAGGAAAGAGCAATGCATTTATTTTGGATAGCTTTGTTTTGAAAATAACAAACGTGTAAATACATGGGAAAATATGGCTTATTTGATACAGCAGTGAATTTATAAAGAACTTTATACCGGTCACAACGTACAAAAATGTAGATCATAATAGTCAGGAGTAAGAGTCATGCAATCGATATCGAGAAGGGGATTTTTGAAAAAATCCATGCTAACCACTGCAGGAGTCAGTGCTGCCACAGTCATGTTGCAAACTCCCTCATCAAAGATTTTGGGTGCCAATGATCGACTACGGGTCGGCGTTATCGGTATCCGTGGTAAAGGCGGACAGCATATGAGCGAATTTCATAAAATGGAAAACGTTGATGTCGTTGCCCTGTGCGATATAGATGAAGCGGTATTGGGAGAACGGGTCCATTCCCTTGAAGAAGATGGAGTAAAGGTCAAGGCCTATACCGATTTTCGGGACCTGCTGGATAATGATGATATCGATGCCGTTTCGATTGCCACTCCAAATCATTCTCATTCCCTGATTGCCATAATGGCGATCCTGGCGGGTAAAGATGTCTATGTGGAAAAACCCGTTTCTCAGGTCGTCTGGGAAGGCCGGCGATTGGTGGATATTGCCAAAAAATACAATAAAATCGTACAGTCCGGTACCCAAAATCGCTCAGATGTGGGCTTGCGCGGAGCACTCGAGTACCTGCGCGAAGGCCATTTGGGGAAAATCCTTTGGGCACATGGATTGTGGTACAAAGAACGCCAGCCTATTGGCAATGCCAATGGTCCTCAACCGATTCCTGAAACCATCGACTATAATCTATGGACAGGTCCGGCGCCTCTCGTACCCCTGATGCGCGAGAGGCTGCACTATGACTGGCATTGGAATTGGGATACCGGCAACGGCGATATGGGGAACCTCGGCGTCCATCAAATCGATGATTGCCGGTTTTTGATGGATCAAAAAGGGTTACCCCGGCGACTTGTAAGTTTCGGAGAACGATTTGTCTGGGATGATGATGGGGAGACACCGAATGTACAATTTTCTGTTTTTGATACCGATCCCGCTCCCATATTTATTGAAATTCGCAACCTGCCGGCCAAGGCCGGTGTCCGGGCCATGGATCACCTGCGCGGTGTGCGCATGGGCAATATCATCCAGTGCGAAGACGGCTTTTTTGCCGGCGGTCGCGGCGGTGGCTGGTTCTATGACAATGACCGGAAAAAGATCAAACAATTTCCCGGGGATGGGGGAGGCGAGCATCATGCCAACTTTATCCAGGCAGTAAGAGAACGCGATCCGCAGATTTTACATGCCCCCATCGAAGAAGGACACTATTCCTCTGCTTTCTGTCATATGGCAAACACTTCGTATCGGTTAGGAAAATATATGGATATCGAGCAGATCAAAGCCCAATATACTCATGACCAGGCACTGGAAACCATTGATCGTATTCGTGACCATTTGCTGGCCAACAATGTGGATCTGAGTAAAACGCCGATAAAATCCGGCCCCTGGCTCGAGATCGATACCAAAAAAGAGATGTTTAAAGGTGAAATGTCATTCGAAGCCAATATGTTCATTCGACGAAATGACCGCGAGCCGTTTGTCGTACCGGCAAAAACCTGATTTGAATATTCGCGATAAAACCGGCAACAAGACATTTTGTTGCCGGTTTTTTTTTGCTGAACATGAATTCTTGTTGGAAACAAAGATCAAAATTTAGTATACTATACATAGCCTTAAAACCATCTTTGTGTAAATCTTGAATTCATAGCTCATCGAGTGGAGAGCTTTTTTGACAGATGAACAGTGGAAACTCTTGACTGCTATTATTCGCGGCGAGAATGACTCTGCCGCAACCGCCGGTTTCATCATTGACAGTCCCTGGTTGCCGGGCTGGGCAGGCATACATACCCTGGATTACTATACATCTGATATGCACTGGTTTCACGCCAATCGTCTGGCTATTGAAACATTTCCCGATGTTTTGTTTTTGCCCGGATTTTGGTCTGAATATGGCATGTGCACAGAGCCATCAGCCTTTGGCGCCCGGCCGGTCTGGTTTCTGGATGACCTTCCGCATGCTGACAAGGTCATTTCTCAACCCGGGCAAATTTCGGATTTGATCGAACCCGATTGCCGGAAGGATGGTTTACTTGCTTTTGTCATCAACAGACTGGCCCTGAATGAATCGCGCATGGCTGATATGGGCCACAAAATCCGTTTTGCGATTGCCAGGGGGCCCCTCAATGTCGCCTCTTTTTTGATGGGAACCACAGAATTTCTTACCATGCTGGCCCTTGATCCTGAAAGGACGAACATATTGCTACGCAAGATCAGTGATTTTTGCGTCGACTGGCTCTGCTATCAAAAAGAGTGCTTTCCCTCCATCGATGGGATCCTGATTTTGGATGATATTGTCGGTTTTATCGGAGAACCGCATTTCAAAACGTTTGCCATGCCGTATCTCAAACAAATGTTTTCCGCTTTTGACTGTTCGGTCCGATTTTTTCATAATGATGCGGATGGACGGGTTTGTGCGCCGTTTTTGAATCAGATCGGTGTGAACCTGTTTAATTTTAGTCACGAACATGCTTTGTGTGACATGCAACAATGGGTGGGAACAGAGGTTACCCTTTTGGGCAATATCCCGCCGCGTGATGTTTTGGCAAATGGTACCCCTCAAGATATTCACAAAAGCGTACTGCAAGCCGGCAGGGGCCTTGGTGACCATAATCGTCTTGTCTGGTCCTGCGGAGGAGGGATGCCACCCGGGGTCTCGAACGAAAATATCCAGGCTTTTTTACGAGCCATACAATCCGAATACCTTTTTGGCGATTGACCTATTGATAAACAAGAGGAGTCATTATGAACCGTTTCTTGATGTGGCTGTTGATATCCGCTGCGCTGTACGGCCAAACTGTGATCGCACAGGATCAGGTTTTGATTTATACCCGCAATGGCGAGGGATATGTTCATGATAATATCGAGGCCGCCAGCACGGCGCTGCTCAAGATTTGTAAGGATCTGGGCATGCAGGCAGAGGTGAGCGATGATCCGGAGCTGTTTTCAAAATCCAATTTAGCCGGATACAAGGTCATTATCTTTAACAATACCAATAATGAAGCGTTTATTAATGAATCGCAAAGAGAAGCTTTTGTCGATTATATTCGTTCCGGCCGGGGATTTGTGGCCATTCATTCGGCTTGCGCCTCGGAACGGGATTGGCCCTGGTATTGGGCCATGGTCGGCGGAACATTTGTGAGACACCCCAAGATGCAGCCATTTGATATTCACATGATCGATCCGGATCATCCTACGACAGAATTTTTACCACAGATATGGCCATGGGAAGATGAGTGCTATTTCATGAACCATTTGAATCCGGATATCCATGTGCTCTATGCCGCGGATCTGCGCACCATCGAGGATGAGAAAAAGAAAGAATACCCCGGGGATACCTTTGGTAACTATTTTCCCTTGGCCTGGGTGCACGAGTTTGAGGGCGGGCGACAATTTTATACCGCTCTGGGACACAAGATCGCCCATTATGAGGATCCCCTGTTTGTCAGACATCTCAAAGCAGGAATTGCCTGGTCAGCAAAGATGAAACCATAGATCAATATCAGTGGGAGGAGAGTCATATGCAAAATCGAAGAACGTTTGTTAAAAATAGTTTACTCGGATTGTCGGGTATGGTCATCATCCCGTCGCGGATTCTGGGGCAAAGAGCACCGGGTAACACCATCCAGATCGGACAAATCGGATGCGGCCGTATCGCCAGAAGCCATGATCTGCCCGAGACCATGAAATACAATGATACCCGGGTGATGGCGGTTTGTGATCTGGATAGCAAACGGGCGCAGGAAGGAAAGCAGTTTGTGGAAACCTGGTATAAAGAGAACAGGAATTCTGTGCACCCGGTCTCGGTCTATACCGATTACAAGGAAATGCTCGAAAACCCTGAAATCGATGCCGTCATCATCAGCACACCCGACCATTGGCATGCCCAGCCTGCAATGGAAGCGGCATTGGCGGGCAAAGATATCTATTTGCAAAAACCCGCCTCGCTGACGATCAAAGAGGGTCGGCAGATGAGTGATATTCTGCACCGTACAGGACGTATTCTGCAGATCGGAAGCCAGCAACGTTCCTGGACCCAGTTCAGGGTTGCCTGTGAGCTGGTTCGAAACGGACGGATCGGCAATGTCCACACCATCAAGATCGGGTTGCCCGGCGATCCTTCCGGTCCTGAAGAACCGGAAATGCCGGTTCCTGAAAATCTCGATTATGAAATGTGGCTCGGACCCACACCCTATGTCTATTATACAGAAAAGCGCGTGCATCCTCAGGATGGCTATTCCCGTCCCGGATGGCTGCGTTGTGAACAGTTTGGTGCCGGTATGATCACCGGCTGGGGCGCCCATCATCTCGATGCCGCACACTGGGGCATGGGAACCGAATACACGGGTCCTGTAGAGATCGAAGCTACTGCTGAATTTCCCACCTCGGGCCTGTGGGATGTACATGGCCCATTCAAGGTGGAAGCCAAATATGCTAACGGCGTGACCATGCATGTGAGTGGCGAGTATCCCAATGGCGTGCGTTTTGAAGGGGATGAAGGATGGATCTTTGTCACACGGGGTAATTATACAGCCACAGCCAGCGATCCTATTGCCGAAGATAAGAACAGAAAAGCCCTGGATGCCAGCGATCCCAAGATTCTGCAATCCAAAATCAAGGATGACGAAATTCATCTGATGGTGAGTGAGGAACAACATCGCAACTGGCTGGACAGCATAAAGTCCCGCAAACCACCTATTGCCCCGGCCGAAGTCGGACATCGTTCATGCAGCGCCTGTCTGTTGAGTCACATTGCCATGAAACTGCCACGCCGCCTGCATTGGGATCCTCAGCAGGAACGGTTCATCGATGATGACGAGGCCAACAGTATGCTTGCCCGGCCGCAACGATGGCCCTATGGAACCGATTATATCTGGTCTTGATCTCTTTTTGATCGATCGGGAAGATGGATTTCCCGATCGATCATTTCTCTTTCTTTGTAAAGACACTCTTGTCCAAAATAGACAAAAAAGATAAACGCAGAGGACGCAGAGAAATCGCAATGGTCGCAGAGGAAAGAAAATGCATAAACTAAAAGCCTGAGTGCATGGTCATGATGGTGATGTGTAAGGGAAATATCGATATGAAAATGTCAGAGCAGCTTTTACAAGCGGATCGTCAATTCGCACAGATGTCTTTACAAAAAGGGGCAGCCCAGGCTTTTGATCATTTTTTAGCGGATAGTGCCCTGATGCTGCCGCACGGGGGAATGCCAATAAAAAGCCGTGTATCTATCGTTGAATCCATGCAGGGTGGTGATCCTTCATCTGTATTGTCCTGGGAACCCCAATCCGCTATGATTGCTGAATCGGGTGAGATGGGCTGGACGTGGGGATATTACACCTCGACGACAACAGATCCTGATGGGAAAACCACTGCTCGCCAGGGCAAATATCTCAATATATGGATAAAAAATTCACAGGACGAGTGGAAAGTCCTGGTGGATATGGGCAATAATAACCCGAATGATTCCCAGTCCTGATTTTTCTGCCAAAAGTCCATCGAGTCAGAGAGGAGAGAATAATGTCAGTAAACAGCCGGAGGCAATTTTTACAGAGATTGGGATTGAGTGCAGCTGCTTTTACGCTGTCGCCCATGATCGCCTGTAATCAGCAAACAAAAACAAAGCCCAACATGATCGTGGTGTTTTGTGATGATCTTGGTTATGGTGACCTGGGTGTGTTTGGGCATCCCACGATCCATACACCCAACCTGGATCGCATGGCAGCCGAAGGTCAAAAGTGGACCCAATTTTATGTTGCAGCAAGTGTTTGCACCCCCAGCCGGGCAGCGTTGATGACCGGTCGTTATCCGGTCAGAACCGGCATGTGCAGCGATGTGCGCCGGGTGTTGTTTCCTGATTCTGCCGGAGGACTGCCCGAAGACGAAATCACCGTCGCCACTGCTCTAAAAAACGAAGGCTATGCCACGGCCTGCATAGGCAAATGGCATCTCGGACATTTACCCCAGTACTTGCCCACGAATCATGGATTCGATACCTACTTTGGAATTCCCTACAGCAATGACATGGATCGGGTCGCCGGGACCAACTACCGCGAGGTGTGTATGAATCCCTCCATAGAAGATTTTGAGGTCCCTCTCTTGCGCGATACCGAGGTGATCGAACGTCCCGCGAACCAGCACACGATAACAAAGCGCTATACCCAGGAGGTCATACAGTTTATCCGCGATCATCGGCAAGAGCCGTTTTTTATCTATTTTGCACACAGTATGCCGCATGTGCCGCTCTTTCGGTCTGACGAGTTTGCGGGTGACAGCCGTCGGGGAATTTATGGTGATGTGATTCAAGAGATCGATTGGAGTGTGGGACAGGTGCTGGATACGTTACGGGAAACCGATCTCGACGAGAACACCATGGTGGTGTTTACCTCTGACAATGGTCCATGGCTGGTTTTCGATCAGCACGGCGGATCTGCGGGTTTACTCAAAGACGGCAAAGGCACCACCTTTGAAGGAGGTATGCGGGAACCCACGATCTTTTGGTGGCCCGGAAAAATCAAACCCGGTGTGGTGATGGATCTGGGGTCGACCCTCGATCTTTTTCCCACCTGTTGTGCCCTGGCCGGAGCTGACTTGCCCAATGATCGGATTTATGACGGCTGGGATCTCTCACCGGTCCTGTTCGAGGGCCAGCCAAGTCCCCGGCAAGCGATGTTTTATTACCGGGGCACCAAGCTCTACGCGGTGCGAAAAGGTGCCTATAAAGCACACTTTATCACCCAGTCTGCATATGGAAATTTCAAACCAGAGGCCCATGATCCGCCCCTGCTCTATGATCTCGATGAGGATCCCGGCGAGACATTCAATGTTGCGGATCAGCATCCCGATGTTATGAAAGAGATATTGGAGCTTATTGCTGAACATAATGCCAACATGACGAGGGGTCTGGATTGTCTGGCAGAAAGACTATGATCCGATCCGAAACAAGGTTGATTACAAAGTCTTGCACGTGCGGAAATGTTGTTGCAATGACAGACAAAGTAATATCCCGTTGTTCAGACCATGGTCGTTATGTTCATTGACCGAGGATTGTTCGCGGGTGGCGTGCATAAAGAGCTACAGGTCTTCTTTTAATCGTTTGCCGATACTAAGGGTGATAAAGTTCAGCAGAGATAATAAAATCGCGATTTCATAGCGGTCCCAGGCAACGGCAACCCCGATAGCACCTGTATTCCAGATACTGGCTGCGGTTGCCGTTCCTGTGACGCCCCCCTTGCTTTTCAAAATCGCGCCGCCTCCGATAAACCCGATACCGGTAATGATCCCATACAATACTCGGGCGTGGGCTTCATTGTCGGCTAGAACATAGATCCCGGTAATCATATAGGCACACGCGCCTACAGCGACCAATGGAAATGTCCGTAATCCAGCACTCTGGACATTGCGCTCGCGATTTAGCCCGATAGGTAAGGCGAGGACAAAAGCGATGAGCAAGTGATAAAGATGAGAAAGAATCTGAGTCCATTCTATTTGCAAAAGTCTGTCCTTATTTGAATAATCTTAAACCCGGCCTCGTCTTCCCAGACCTATGATCAGATAGACAATTAAAATCACGATAAAGATCCAAAACAGGATTTTTGCAATGCCTGCCGAAGCGCTTGCAATTCCTCCAAATCCAAAGAGCGCGGCAACGAGTGCAATGACCAGAAAGATTAAAGCCCAACGTAACATGTTTATCTCCTTTTATTCTATGACATTTGAATGGTTGCTGTCTTACAATCGTAGAGACCTGGCCGTGAGGCCGGGGTATGGGGCCTCGCGGCCAGATCTTGCCCTAGATGCTTTTGATTTCTCTCACCACCTCGTCACGGGTCTTGCCGAGTCGTTGTTGGATACGGCCGACGAGTTCTTCTTCACGACCTTCTTCGTATGCCAGGTCATCGTCGCTCAATGATCCGTATTTTTGTTTCAGTCTGCCTTTGACTTCGCTCCATTTGCCTTTGAATTGTAATTTGTCCATGTTGATCTCCTTCTAGTTGTTTGCATTTAAATCTTGCTGGATGTCCTCCAGGGTCGAACTCACGTCTGATTTGAATTCTTGCCAGTTTTCACTGGTTGCTTCCTGTAAATCATTTAGCTGCTCTTGGAGTGTCTGACGTTCATCCGTAAGTTCATCCAGCCGCTGATCCATAGCCTCTGAAGCATCTTCACCGGCCTGGACGATGTCGTTTTGCAAGTCATTGATTTCCTCGTCCAGATTGTCCAGGGTGGAATTGATTGACTGCTGCAATTCTTCCTTTTCCATTTGCATTTGCTCCTCATCGCCTCCATCGCAGGCAAACCAGAGAAAAGGCATAAAAATCACCAGAGTGAAAAGTGTTGTTTTTTTCATGGTGTCTCCTTTTTTTTACTGTTGAGTTTGGTTGTTATGGATTATAATGATTGGGATTGAAAAACACAGACAGGTTCATTCCCCTTATGGCTGTAAAGAGAATAGTGAATCTGTGGATCGTATTTATTTTGAAATGAAATCAATCCCACATTCAGCCCCCCGAATGGATTCCGGGATTTCCCTTTTTCTCCTTTCAAGGGATAAATTTTAGCTTTTAAATTATTTTCGGTCTTTATCGACTTGTTTACTTTTATAAGGCCTTTGGCTCCCAGAGTTACAATGAGTCCGTCATCATGTGTGATGGCGCTGGAAACCAGTTGATAAAACCGGTTTTGATTTGGCCATACAATTGCATGTGCACAGCCGATATGAATATCTCCGCTCAATAATACGATCTTTTGCTCGGGATGATCGATCTGATGGTTGTATAAAAGATGCAACATACGATCCCTGTCTTTGCGCTGGCTGCCCGATGACCATCTGTCGCTAAAGTCTTCACCCTGGGACGTGAGTTTGGCGACCCATCTAGCCAAGAATTTGGGTAAATGTACGATGGGGACACTGAGAATGATAAAAATGGCCTTTTTGTCACCATTTTCATCCAGATACTGCTCGAGACGTTTTTCCTGGTCTCTTGAATATAGCTGTCCGTTTTCACCTTCCCGCCGTTCACAGCGAAGATCCATGACGAAGAACCCTGCATACCCATATTCAAAATTGTACTGAAAGTTGGGAGGCAACTCTTTCGTTACCGGCATGAAATACCCTCCCTGGTAATCCTGAAAAGCCAGCAACGCGCCCTGTTTAAATGTCTGCCATTTTGGTTGTTGATGTTGTGGATTCGATCCCCAATTATCGACCATATCGTGATCATCGAGTATGGGCAAAGTCGGAAATTCTTTATGGATCTTTTCCCATCCCTCGAGATTTCGAAATTGTCTGTATCGCATCTGAAAGTGCTTTCTTACCTGTTGGCTCGAGCACTCGAGAATCGAAGAACAGTCATCATCATCGATCTGCTGGAAATAAGATTCCCTAAAGAGCGACCTCGATTGAGGATAGTCTGAGTAAATCTGATCTCCTACCATCAAGACAAGCTTGGTATTGTGTTCTTTAAAGGCTTTATATGCAGCATCGAGCATTTGTCCGGCAGAGGGACGTAGCTCTCCGTTGTCATCGAAGGGCTGGTTGCAGCTCAATAGCCCAACAGAAAACTGGTCTGGTGTCTGATCCAATGTCCGGGGGGTAGTTTCGAATTGGGCATCGCTCAATCGGGTATCTTTTTCTGCTTCTATGACCTCAAGGTCATACCTGGACATGGGAGATAAATCCGGACCAATTTCAGTGCTATACGTATTGTCTGTGTGATTGGTCTCTGAAATCGCGAAAGATTGTTCGTGGACCATATTTTTTTGTTTGTCCCAAACCTTGATCATATATTCACCGGCTCTGGGTACCCGAAGCCATATTCTTGCCGAATGATCCGTAATTTTACCCACGGATACCATTCGTTCCATGGGGTCAATATTGAATCTTTTTTCACTCATCGGATAAAACTCGACTCGATTTTTGATTGTTATTCATCATTACTGTTATTAACGAAGACGAGTCCGAAAATCTTTCAATTGCTGTGAGGATAAAGATGGAGTGATATGGGAAGGACAAGATGGCATGCCAGAGTTCAATCTACTCTGGCATGCTCTGAAAGAATCAATAGCGAAAAATCGCAGCCATGTCGCTTTGTTCGGGCATTTGATCCGTATCCAGCAATAGAGCCTGTCCGTTATGCTGCAGAGTCTGGGCAGCAGCCAGATCGGTTAGATCGATGTGATCTTTATCCGGTCCATCCGCCAGACTGACTTTATAGTCTTTGGGATCGAATTTTCCCCAACGTTTTTGTCCTTTGGCGAGGAACAGCGTTTCTATTCGGTTGGTTTGAGACGCCTTGAATATCTCTTTGATATCCAATGATGTTTTTTCTGTATGCTTTAATTCATCATATTTTTGGAGGGCCTCATCTCTGGCATGGCTGAAAAAATCTCCCATTTTATCCTTTATGCGATCGAACAAGTCTGTTTCGCTCATGTCTTGAGGATTGACAGGCAATGTTTTTTCCAACAGGTTCGGATAAGAATTGGCTTCGCGATAAAGTCCGATGAGATGTTCTTGTCCGACCAGGAACAGCGGCTTTTTATCCTTCAAGTGGTCGGTTATGTGATTATCGATCATTTGAAAATAGCGGAGCACATCTTTTTTGTGCTCCTTGTCATCGGTTCCAGCCCCTTGACCGTGAAACATGGCACGCCGTCTTCCGCCCTTGCTTTCACTCCCGGTGCCGGTATGGTATTGCACCGATTTTTCAGGATCTTCATAAGCCATTGCTTCTTCAAAAGATTGTGGCAAGCCGGTCAATTCCAGTTTCTGCAGGCCAAAGGCTTTGCACACATAAACGGAGGCCTGCTCGTGCCCGATGGCCAGCACATAGCAGTGTTTGGGATCCTGAAAAAGCGGTAGCAACGGTTTGATGTAGAAACGATTCGAAATCACCAGATGTTCGTCAAACGATATTTTTGTTCGATAAGTGTCGAATCGGTCTTTACTGATAAATACTGCCAGTCCATCTTCCTGGTGACTCCAGAAGGGAAGATCATCTACCAGCTCCTTGGCCGGTTCCAGCCATTTTTCATACTCTTTTTCTCGAAATCCCTGGATTTTTAATTCCTGCTCTGCCTTGTGCAACAGTTTTTTATAACGAATGGCATTTTGCTCGATTTGAGCCTTTCTCAATGTGGGAATATAGATGGATATGCAAGGCGTGTTCGAGTATTGCAATACATCCATCAGTGTTTTTTCATCCATATTATCCATCATAAGCGTTTTCTCCCAAATTATTCATTCATGTGTTTCTGTAATTCTTTTCAAGAGTCCTCCGTTTCGATCAATTCCTTTAGTTCCAGGGCATTCTTGGCAGCAAATCCTGAATCATCATTATCGAAAAAGCAGTAAATCTCTTTGTCATCCTCTTGCCATTCCAGAAATCGGTTACGCCACTTTTTCAGGGTGTTTTTGTGATAATCTCCCTGATATGCGTCATTAGGGCCATGCAGACGGACATACACGAGATCACTGGTCAAAATTTCCGGGGTGGACTCTCCGGCCAACTCGTAAAGACAAAAGCTGATGTTATTCTTTTCGAGTAATTTATAAACCTCATCATGCCACCAGCTTTGGTCCCGGAATTCAAAGGTGTAAACAAAAGTGTCCGGCAATGCTTGTATAAAGCTTTTCAAGCGTTCGACATTGCGATTCCAGCGCGGAGGCAATTGAAATAAAATGACCGGCAACGATTTCAGTTCCCGGGCCCGGTCAAAGAACTTTTCAGTGGATGCCTGTGGATCTTTTAGTTTTTTCATGTGCGTGGTATAACGGCTGGCTTTCATGGAAAACCGAAATCCATCGGGTACGGTCTCTTGCCAGTTCTGCAAGGTCTTTTTATCCGGCAACTGGTAAAATGAATTATTGATTTCCACACAATTAAAGTGTTGGCAATAATAGTCAAGCCATTTGTCTTGTGTCAGATCATCAGGATAGAATGGACCCTGCCAATGGTCATAATTCCAGCCTGATGTACCGATATGGATTGTTTTTGGTTTAGCCATATAGAGCATCATTTTTGATGTTTGCTACAAAAATAAGCGGATCTGCCCGAGATTTTCTTTTTGACGATTTTACCGTCACAAACGGGACACGATTTATCCTCCTGGCGATTTGCTGTGAGAAAGGATTTAGGCATGTTATCCGGGTGTGCTTTGGCATCGATCGCCTGGTTGATCACGCTGAACATTTTTTCATACAGCGTGTCCAGATTTTCATCCGTGAGCTGATTCACTTTAATTCCCGGATATATTCCGGCCTGAAAGCAGATTTCATCTGAATAGACGTTCCCCAGCCCGGCGATCATGCTCTGATCCATGAGCGCTCCCTTTAAGGAGCCTTGTTTGTTTTTAAACAGGGAAAAAAAGGTCTCTTTGTCGAGTTGATCCTCGAGCGGATCGATACCCAGGTCCTGTGCCTGGATATAGCGTTTTTTGTCCTTGATCAATTGAACAAAGCCCAGTTTGCGGATATTTACGTAGGCCAGATGTCCGTCATTGAAATGAAACTCTGCTTTGACATGATCCGGTCGTTTGTCCTCGGTTTCATAATAGGAAAAATATCCGGTCATACCAAAGTGAAAGACCAAAATATGATCATCATCCAGATCCACAAACAGGTGTTTTCCGTATCTGGAAGAGAATCTAAATTCCATTCCTGTGAGGCGTTCAAGATCGGGACGGGTGATGTGCCGTAAAATATCCGGTTCAGCCTCGATCGCTTTGATTTTTTTATGCATTGACGTGGATTCCAGATAGCGTCGGAACACCTGGACGTCGGGTAATTCTGACATATGCTTTCTCTAAGTTATCTTTCTTGTTACAACACATAAACGGCCCAAGTTTTTCCTGAAATTCTTGCCGGCGGTTGATAATATAACAGAGATCAACGCAGTGGGCGCAGACTAGCCTCAGAGGGCGCCTGGAAAGCAATCTGTTCGATCCAATAGCCTCAATGCGCAGATTTTTTCTTTTCTTAAGATGACAGTAATTTTAGTATTCCGGCAAAGCAACAATGACGTTATAAAGCAGGAATGAATCGCGATCATGATCGTGTTGTGGGTACCTTGATATGAAAAGTTTGGAATGAACTCCCAAAATATTTTTAATTATAATAATATTAATAAAATAGCACGTTTTATGCAAACGGTTGCAAAAATTTCTTGCAATTGGTAAATTTTCGGTTTATTTTTGAATAGGGGTTTCTTTATAGTTATTTGACCCAGGGGCCCTGCTACCGGAATTGAAAACGACTAAAATAAATACAGGTGAATGACAGAATGGCAGTGAGTATAAATGATATCGCCAAAGCGCTGAATATATCAAAATCCACGGTTTCCCGCGCGTTGCGCGATCATCCGGATTTAAAAAAGGCAACCAAGCAGCTCGTGATAGCAAAAGCTCAGGAGCTGGGGTATGAACCCAACTCGATCGCCAAGGCCTTGTCCACCCGGCAGACGTTCGTGATTGGCGTAATTTTGCCCCATATCCGGCATACTTTTTTTGCAGAAGCATTGAACGGCATTGAGGATTATCTACGTGAAAAAGGATTCAGCTTGCTGATCGCCTCTTCCAATGAGGATGATGAGCAAGAATTGCAGAATATAAAGAATCTGATCTCCAAACGCGTTGACGGGATGTTGATATCGATCTCATCCCAGACCAATGAGCACAAGCGATTCGAGCTGATCGAGAAGCAAAAAATCCCTTTTGTGTTTTTTGATCGTATTATCGATCACGCAACCGTTCCTGCAGTGACCGTGGATCATAACGAGATTAATCGATTGATCCTGTCCCACCTAAAAGAGTCGGGTGCCAATGATATTGTTCATCTTGCAGGACCTTTGCAAGGCATTGTCGGAAAACGCCGGCTTGAAGCATTCAAGACCGCGGCAATGGCAGTGGGACTCGATATCACCGACAACAAGATCATCAAAGGGAATTTAAGCGAAAACGCTGGAAAAAGGGGATTGAAATCGATTATGAGTAACGGCTCGTTGCCTGATGCGATCAGTACTTCTGCCAGTATGCAAGCTCTGGGGATTATGCAGGAAGCCAGGCAAAACAATATTCATATTCCGTATGATCTGCTACTGACCGGCTATCATGTGACTCCGGTCACCGAGTTGGTCTATCCCCGCATCACAGGTGTGCAATTTTCTATTTATGATATGGGCTACATGGCTGCTCAGCTTTTATTGGAGCAGATTTCAAACTCATCGTCTGTCAGACCGGAGACGATACATATTCCGGTTAAATTATTGATACGGGAATCGAGCCAAACAAAAAAAATCGAATCAAATAAAGGGCCGCATACTGAACATGTACGTGCCGGGATGTGATGTCTGCTATAAAGACTGTTGTAGAATAGTAAATGGTAACAAAGCGTCATTCCTCCGAAACAGGCTGTATTGCGGGTGTTTGTTTTTTTGATCCTCAGAATCCCCCAAATCTTTTTCTCTAGTTTACGATCCTGCCCCCTATTATTACAAAAATTCAAAAAAGGCTTGACAAAGGGAAAAGCATTTTGTAATTTGCAACCGGTTGCGATACCGGTTGTGACAACGGTTGCATGACCGGTGTCAATGCTCTCGATTCTTTCTCCTACTCTTTTTGCCTATGCACCTATTGCTCTCGATTGCAATAGGTGCATGGATGGAAAAAGTAGCCATGAACTTAAAATTGTCGAAATGATTAAGAAAGGGGGAGATTCCCCAGCCTACGTTATTGATTCTTATCCCCGATCTTAAAACTTTATTGTAAAAGATTCATCACCAAAATGGAGGAGAGAGTTTATGAATCTGTACAAAAGAGTGGCTCTGTCGGCCACCCTGCTCATTCTTGTGTTGTCTATGGCTACCTTTGCGGCCACCACAGGAAAAATTGCCGGGGTCGTCACAGACCAGCAAACCGGTGAACCCCTGCCCGGCGCCAATGTCGTTGTCGTGGGCACCCAGCTCGGTGCTGCCTCAGATATCGATGGCAATTTCTTTATCATCAACATTCCCCCCGGGACCTATAGCCTCGAAGCCAGTATGATAGGCTATGCCAAAGTCACGGTAGAAGAGGTTTTGGTTCGCGTCGATCGGACCTTTAATGTAGATATCACCCTGGCCTCTGAAACGGTGCAGGGTGAAGAGGTGACGATCGTCGCTGAAAAACCTATTGTCGAAAAAGATCTCACCGCCAGCCAGTCCACGATCCTATCCGAAGAACTGGAACAGTCCTGGGTCACCAATGTGGTGGAAGCCATTTCCCAGGAAAACGGAATCGTTACCCGCGGTACATTCGTCTCGTCCCGCGGCGGGCTGTTTACCGATCTCAATTATCGTATGGATGGCACCAGCCTCAACTCCGGTGTGGTCGGCGACAATTACTCCCAAATCAATAAAACCAGTGTTCAGGAAATGCGGTTGCTGACCGGCGGGTACAATGCCGAATATGGTTCCGCTCTCTCCGGTGTGGTCGATGTGGTTACCAAAGAAGGCAAGGGTCCGATTACCGGACGCGTGCAATATCGCTATCGTCCTGCTGGCATTTACCACTGGGGCCGTTACATGTATGGCCGCGATCTCTATGACTGGACTCATTTTGACCTGGATTACTGGACAGAGAACGATGGTGGTCGTCCCGATCTCACCCCTCAGGAACGTCTCCAGACCTGGCGCGATTTTATTGGGGGTGTCGATGGAACCATGCGCGATTATAACAAACGACCCGAATGGGAAACCGAAGCCACGATCAGCGGCGGGATTACCTCAAAATTGGGCTTTTTACTCTCTGCCCGCTGGAAAGAAGGTGTCAATGTTTTTCCACAGGCCAGAAAATACAATCCGGAATGGAACACCCAGGCTAAACTGACCTATCGGTTCAATCCTTCGATGAAATTGACCCTGAACACCCTGTATGGCGGCTATAGATCTGCCGGTGATGCCCAGTCATTTCTGTTGAGTAATGAGACTTCGAGTTATGGTGCACGAAAATACGGTTCTACCGGTGCGCAAGTTTCCCATCCTTATGTGAACAACAAGTATTTTCCGTTTACCAAATTCAACTCGGAAATGCCCGAGTTCATGGATACGGATCTGGTCACCTTAAAGTGGAACCACATCCTGAGCCCCAGTACTTTTTATGAAGTCGAGCTGTCCCGTTTTTACGAAAACCGTCGTGCCGAGGCAGACAATTCACGCTTTTTTGCAGTCTATCCCAATGAGGAAGATGGCTGGTGGAATATGCGACGGAATTACGTTCTCGGTGTCAGTCGTTTCGAATCCCTGGCCGGTTCGCCACGCGAATATGCAAAATACAAAGCTGAGGTGTTGACCCTGAACGGTGCGCTGACCAGTCAGATCACGGATAATCATCAGATCAAGGCCGGATTAGAGTTGAAACGTTCTGACCTGCAATACCGTGAACAGATGGTGCTGTTTCAAAAAGGTCCGAAACACATCAACTGGAGAAATCACTGGGACGGCGAGCCAATGACCGGTGCGGTTTATTTGCAAGATAAAATGGAATACGGCGGTATGGTGGTCAATGCCGGCTTGAGATTCGACTTTTTTAACGGCATGCACGATGCGCCGATCAGCCTTTTCGATCCTTTTGGGGTAGAATATCCTGAAGCCGGACATAACCCCAATGATCCCAAGAATGCGTGGCCGGGCGATGACGAATTGCCGAAGCGCAGTACGCCCTGGCAGTATGCCCTGGCTCCGCGGTTGGGGATTTCCCATCCCATCACTGAAACCACGATTTTGCACTTTACCTATGGCCATTTTAACAAAATTCCGGGTTGGGCCAAGTATTACGGACGTAACTTTCGCTGGCGTACCCTAGAAGCCGATCCGATTCCGCATCAAACCGATTTGCGACGCGAGCCCTCGCATGGCTGGTATGGCAATCCCTTGCTGGAGTTCGAGAAACAGATCCAGTACGAAATCGGTATCGATCAGGAAATCGCCGGCATGTTTCGCCTGGATGCTACCCTCTATTACAAAGAAGGTAAAAACCTCACCACCGCCAGTCTGAATACCCAAACCGACAATTATGTGGGTAATGGTGCTACCCATGTCAGTATCTATTCCAGTACTTTTCGATCCAATTATCCAATATCCATGCCTGCCAATGTCGGACATCAGGATGTGCGCGGTATCGAGGTGACCCTGGAGAGCCGGTTTAGTCAAATGTTTCAGGCCTCGCTGAGTTATGATCTTTCCTATAATGTTTTTGGACAGGTCGGCTGGCGACGCATATATGAACCCAAGATGAACATCCGTAACGCTAGGTTCGGGTTGGGTGATTCAGATCAGCGCTGGAATCCCACGGATAAATTCAAAGCTGTCGGCAACATCTTTTTGCCCGAGAATTTCGGACCCTCCCTGGGCGCATTCAAGCCTCTCGGAGATGTCAATGTCAATCTCTATTTCGAAGCCTGGTCCGGCCGCCTGTACACCGCACATTTTCCTGAACGCGGCGATCTCTCCACCGAGCCTTTGAACCGGCGCTGGGAACCCCATTACCGGACCAATCTGCGCCTGGTCAAGGGAATCAATATTATCGACGGGATTCGTCCGGAAATAGGCATCGAAGTGCGCAATCTTTTCAACAACAAGGATCTGAACAGACCTGGTGGCAAAGAGTTGGAACAATATCTCTATGAAGGCGAGCTCTGGGTCAATGAATGGAGCGGAGAACCGGATGAATGGGACTGGTACAGCATGACCACGAATCCGCCCCGACAGATTTACTTTACGCTGGCCGTCAACTTTTAATATTGGTTTCTGAAAGAAAAGGGAGATTTTTATAATGACTCATAAAAAGCCATATAGTCTGTTTCAATGGGTGACTCTGGTGGCGATCATTATCACGATGTTAGGGCTGCAAACCATGGCCTTTGGCCAGTTTTCATCGGTACTGCTGAGCCGTGCAAAAGCCACCGGAATTTTTGATGAAGGATTTGCGCATAATAATCTTACGGGGTGGGATCTTATGAACTATCCCGGCTATATTCACAGCCCGTATGACTTTTTTGCAGGCAACCAGCACGGCGTGATTGTCTATGCGAAAAAAGCCGGGGCTGCCGTCACCTTTATCAATTATGCCAAGAAGCCGCAGAGTATTGTCTCGGTCGAGGCTTCGACCTTGCACAAAAATTACAACTTTGAATCCACGTTTAACGAGCCCGAAGAATATATCGTCGGCAAAAGCCATATTCCGGATTTGCCCCTGGATATCGAGGTCAAGTGGATGGCCTGGGGCTTGCCAAAGTATGATGATTTTATTCTTGCGCGGGTGATTCTGACCAATTCCGGTGATCAGACCCTGGAAGAGCTGCGTTGGGGATTGAATATCCCCTGGCAGCAGGCGAACGGATTCAATCACGATCAAAAATATATCTGGGATGAAGAACGCAAATGCTTTATCTTTTATGATGACCGGTCATTCAACTGGGAAACCGAACAAGTGACCTATTTTGGATACGGACCCGGTCCCCAGACCGGTGACGCAGGCGATCCCCGGGATATCGGTGTGCCCAATGCCATCCGTCACGAGCTTCGCTCTCCTACGGTCTATACCGCGTGCGGACTCGTCGTGCCCCCGGACCGGGACGGCAATGATGCGCGCCATTATAATATCCTGCGTACAGATGATACACACGAAATCGAAGGCGATACACCCGAGCGAGAAGCCAAGCCGGTCGTGCAAAATACGCCAGAACAACTGTTTGACAAATTGGCCCATGAGCAGGCTCGCATGAGCTGGGATCAGGCCCATGCAGATCCCAACGTCAAAGACGGCAATAAATATGAACGCCGCCCCTATGAGGTGATGAGCTTTGGACCTTATGATCTGGAGCCAGGCCAATCAGTAGAAATTGTATACGCCTATATCTTTGGACAAACCACACGCGACAAAATTGTCCAGGGAACGATAGAAAATACAAAACTAGTGGATTTCCCAGGCTATGGACTAGAAGGCGACCAGATCTACAAATTCGCCAAAGAGGGCATCGAAGCGTTCTGGGAAAATTATGATGCTGCCATGGAACTGATCAATAACAATTATCAACCCACACAATATCCTCCACCTACGGTCATGTACAAGGATGATATTCTGCAAGTCTCTGCCGAACCGGGGTATAACCAGATCGCATTCGAACCGGTAGACGATTTTGTCGATCCCATCTCCAACACAAATGACCTGGCAGGATACCGGATATATCGCTCCAATTATTCACAAATCGGCCCCTGGGAATTGCTTGCAGATCTCTCTGTGTCCGAGGCCAGCGAAGCCATGCAGAACGGTCTGGTTGTTTATCAGGATCAGGACGTGACCCTGGGTATCGGCTATTATTACACGGTCTCCAGCTATGACACGGAAGGCCTGGAAAGCGAACCCGTGGTCTATCATCAGGATGCCCTGTTTCCGCGACGCGAACCCGGTGTGGCGGATGCCAGCGAGACCTATGTGGTGCCCAATCCGTTTCGGGTGATCAACAAACTCATCGACTCTTCCGAGTGGAACCGTATCTCTTTTGTCAATGTCCCTGCCCAGTGCACAATACGCATCTATACACCGGCAGGTGACCTGGTGCGGGAGCTGGAACACGACGATGGTTCCGGTGAAAAGTCATGGGGTAGCTCGGCAACCTTGGACCTCATGGCCACGCGATACTGGAAACGGCCCTCACCGGGCATTTATATCTACCAGGTCGAATCCAATGTGTCAGGACATGAAGGCGAAACCTTTGTGGGCAAGTTTGCGATAATCCGTTAACAGTGTGGGTCAAAACAGATAATTAGGAGGTACCGAAATGGTATCATTAAAATATTTGAATATTTTTATCATCATCCTGCTCTTTTTGAATGTCGGTTTGGTGTTGGGACAGGATACCACGCCGCCCGATGAATACGGAGTACCCCCCGAAGAATTTCACCGTGTCGCGCAGTCAGGCTGGCAATTTCTGAAAATCCCTGCCAATGCCCGCAATGCTGCCATCGGCGGTATCAGCACCGGCCTGGCAAGCGGTGATGCCAATACCATGTTTCATAATCCGGCTGAGCTGGTGGGCGTTCAAAACATCGATGTGTCTGCCAATCGCGTCAACTGGTTTGCCGAAATACCGGTGCAATCGGTCGGTGTGGCCAAGGATTTCGATGGCATCGGCGTCATCGGTCTTTCCGTCCTCATGGTCGATTACGGTGACATGAAACGCACAGAATACGGCCTGGTCAGCGATCCGGCCGCACCTTCGGGTCAGCGAAATGTGGTGCTGGATGATCTGGGCACGTTTACGGCCTCGGATCTCGCTGTGGGACTATCTTATGCCCGCCAGGTCACCGACAGGTTGTCTGTCGGCACCAATATCCGCTATATCCAGGAAAAGATCGATGATCTATCTATGAGCAATTATAGCATCGATATCGGAACCATGTATTATACCGGTTTCAAAAGCCTACGCCTCGCCATGGTGGCCAGGAATTTTGGTCCGGACAGAAAGCTGGTGGATTACAATGAAGAAGTGCAGCGAGAACCTGCCAGTATCAAAATGCCGGTGCAATTCAGACTGGGCGCAGCCATCGACTTTCTTGAGGGTGACGACAGTCCCCATCTGTTAACCGCAGCTGTCGAGGGCGTTCATCCCAATGACGGACCTGAAAAACTGAATGTTGGCCTGGAATACCGGTTGTTCGAGATGTTCATGGCCCGCGGCGGATACCGATTCAATTATGATGAAGAGGGCATCACCCTCGGCGCCGGACTCAATCTCGATCTCGGCGGAGCAAATGTTATTTTCGATTATGCCTATATCGACTTTGGACATTTGGATTATGTACAGATGTTTTCTGTCGGCCTGACATACTAGTTTGTTGTTTCGTTTAAAAGACAAGCTCCCGGTTCAGAGACGGGAGCTTGTCTTTTTTCAAGTGAGAATTTCGTACCTGTGCTGTCTCCACACCTGGCTCGCTGTCTATCCAGTGGTACCGTTTTATAATATAAGGAGATAAAGTCTTGAAAATTCTACAGACCCTTTTTTTTATCGGTTTTCTTTTGTCATTTTCGGTACAAGCCTTTGAATTGGCCACTCCCGAGAATTCAGCCACGATTTTTATCTCCGCGAATGAACCCGAATGTGTCCATATGGCTGTGGAGGATCTGGTCAGCGATGTGCTCAAAATTGCCCGAAAAGAGATCCGGGTGGTGTCTGACCTGAGTGCATGCAGCGAAAATACCGTGATCGTCGGTACTGCCACATCGAACCATTCCCTGGGTCTTTTGCAGCGATTTTTACCCAATGCCGCCTCTCTTGATGGCAAATGGGAAGCATTTCAGGTGCAAAGCGTTTCTTCAAATATAGAGCCTGTTAAAGAAGCGCTGGTCATTGCCGGCAGCGATCAGCGCGGCACCATGTATGGTGTTTATGCGTTTTGCGAGCACTATTTGGGCGTGGATCCGTTTTATATCTGGACCGGCCGTGAACCCGGGATGCGAGATCATTTACAATGGAATGAAATAGAGCTAATGCAGGACGAACCTACGTTTAAATTTCGCGGATGGTTTCTCAATGATGAAGATCTGCTCGTCGGATGGATGGAAGATGGTGGCAAACGGCATATCCGATATCCCCATTATCATCAGGTGACATCACCCACGATATATGACTGGGTCTATGAAACCATGCTCAGATTGCGGCTCAATCTGGTCATTCCGGCTTCTTTTAACAATATTATGAATACCGACGAAGCCCGGGCCATCGAGATGGCGGATCGCCGGGGTATCTTTATCTCTATGCACCACATTGAACCTGTGGGAGTGAGCGGCTTTGCATTTTCCAATTATTGGCGTTATCGCGGGGGCAGTGACTTTTCCATTGTCAAATTTCCGGAACGCTTTAAAGAGATCTGGACTTTTTACGCCAAGCTATGGGCGCGTTATGACAATGTGGTCTGGCAACTCGGACTGCGTGGCATCGCTGACCGTCCGGTTTGGGCATCCGACCCACAAGTCCCAAAGTCGGATGAAGCACGGGGCAAACTGATTTCGGATGCCATCCAACAGCAAATGGGGATCATCAGTCAGGTGGAAACCCGAAAACCCGTTTACGCCACCACCACCTTGTGGATGGAAGGCGCGAGACTGCATGAGCAAGGTTTTCTGGAATTTCCTGAAAATGTGGCAGTCATTTTTGCTGATAACAGTCCGGGCTGGACCATGCAGGAAGATTTTTATAATGTTGAGCGGCAGCCGGGTCGCGATTACGGCTATTACTATCATCATGCGCTCTGGGGAGTGGGACCGCATCTGGTACAAGGCGTGTCACCTCAAAAAGCCTATAGCATCGCCGCAGAAGCCGTGGAACGGCAGACAAATTATTATGCCATTCTCAATGTCTCGAATATCCGGCAATTTGTTTTGGGTTTGCAGGCTGCAGCCCGGTTTATGAATGACTTTGATGAATTTGATCCGGACGAGTATCTCGATGCCTGGTGCCAGCGCCATTTCGGTCACATGGCTGAGCAGGCTGTGGCCTCTTATCGGGCGTTTTTCGACAGTTATGTGACGCGGGAACACTCTTTTCACTCTGAAATGGGAGGCGTCAAAGATCTGCCGGTGCTGCTGGATGGTCAAACCTTACACCGGGGTGAACGTATATTTTCAAAGTTGTGGACACATGTGTTGCTCGATGACCCCGCGCACGAGCTGGATACCGAGGAGGAACTCGGAGAGAGCCTGAGCGAGGTGCAGGAACAGATCGCCGGACTGGAAAAAGCAGGCACGCTGGGAAAGATCGTCCGACAGAACCTGACCGGTGATGCAAAAATGTTCTATGAGGAAAATTTTATCGCCCAATGGCATATTCTCATGGGACTTGAGCAGTGGCTCGAGGCCGGCATCCTGGCGACGCAGGCATTCAAGGATAATGATCGTCCGGAACTCGAAAGACAGGTCAATAATGCCATGGAGGCTTTTGAAATGATACGCAAAGGACAAGAACTGACCTCGCGTGGCAAATGGCAGGGATGGTATCGCGGCGATCGCAAAATGAATCTCGACCGCGCCGGCCATATCACTGCAGAACTGGATAGGGCTTTGGAACAATAGGGTGAACAAATGCGCCTCGAAAAAAAGATCGCCCTGGTCACCGGGGGCGCCCGGGGGATCGGTTATGCGATTGTCGAGAGTTTTGTGCAACAGGGGGCCGTGGTCATCGTTGCCGACAAGGTCGAATGCTATAGCCAGGCCATGAAACAGAAATTCGGCCCTCAAGTCCATCCCCTGACCATCGATGTCACCGATAGGCACGACCTGGATATTCTGTTCGAGGATATTCGTCAACGGTGGGGGAAATTGCATATATTGATCAGCAACGCCGGTGAACCGTTCAAGTATACCCTGGAAACGACCGATCATGCCAAATGGACCGAGTGCATGGATCTCAATCTCAAAGCTACCTGGTGCCTGATCAGACGAGCCAGACCGTTGATGCAAAATGCGGGGTCAGGCAGTATCATCACGATTGCCTCCAAACACGCTTTTCGCAGCACCCGGGCATCCTTTCCCTATTCGGTGGCCAAAGGCGGATTGCTCGCCTTGACCAAGAGTATGGCGGTAGAACTGGCAGGAGAGGGCATACGCGCCAATGCGATCATCCCCGGTATGATCGAGTCTGTGCGCACAGAACCTTATTTCAACTCTTTTGCCAATCCTGAACAGGCCAGAAAAAAAGCCATTTCGACCTATCCTCTCGGGCGCCTCGGCCAACCCCGGGATATCGCTCAGGCCGCGCTTTTCCTCGCTTCTGATGAATCCGAATGGATCACAGGCACCGAACTCCTTGTGGATGGCGGTCAGGATGCCATGCAAATGGATTTGTCGGATTTGTAATAAACCACAATGAATTTTCAACCAGAGTTAGGACAACATGGAAACGCTTGCTCTATTCGATTATACCGCGATTGTGATCTATCTCGCCCTCATGGCCGGAATCGGTATCTTTTTCGGCTGGTTCATCAAGGATATCAAAGACTATTTTAAGGGCGGAAGCACCATTCCCTGGCCTGTGGCCGGGGTCAGCAATTTTATGACCCTGTTCAGCACCTCTGTGTTTGTGGCCTATGCCGGCATCGCCTATGAGCATGGCATGGTCTCGGTGATGGTGATCTGGTGCACGGTGCCTTCATCGCTCCTCGCTGCTTTTGTCTTTTCCAAAATCTGGCGGCGCTCGGGTATTATGTCACCGGTGGAATTTCTGGAGACCCGGTTCAACTCTTCGGTACGACAAATTCTCTCCTGGGGCGGTGTGCTGTTCAGAATCCTCGATAACATGGTACGGCTCTATGCCATCGGCATCTTTCTCACCGCAGCGACCCCTATCAGTCTCGAAACCGCGATTCTCATTGCCGGCATTCTCATCCTCGCCTATATGGTGATCGGGGGCTTGTGGGCTGTGGTCGTGCTCGATGCGGTACAGTTTGTCGTCCTGATTCTCACCACCCTGATTCTCGTGCCGTTGTCCATCCAGGCTGTGGGCGGCTTTAGTTCCATGGCGGATCAGATCCCCGATCATTTTGATTTCTTCAATGGTCCCAAAGGCGCGCCGCTGTTTCTCATTGTCTATTATCTCATGTTTACCCTCAAATGGAACGGCAACTGGGCCTTTATCCAGCGTTTTTATAGCGTTCGCGATGAAAAAGAGTCGCGTAAGCTGGGTATCCTCACTGCCGGACTCTTTTTGGTCTTTCCGGCGATCTTTCTCATTCCCTCTATGGCCGCGCGTGTCCTGATTCCGGATCTGCCTGATAAAGAGATGGCCTATGTGGCCATGTCGGTCAAACTGTTACCACCGGGCATCATGGGACTCATGCTGGCCTCCATGTTTTCCGCGACCATGTCATCGTTGAATTCCGAATACAATGTCATGGCCAGCGTCCTGACGCGTGATGTCTATAACCGGCTGATCAATCCCAAGGCAACGGACAAGCAGCTCATGTGGGTCGCCAGGATATCCACAGTGGTGGTCGGGATTTTGATCATGATCGGCGCGCTTTTTGTCGGCGGCTTTGGCGGGGCATTCGAGGCCAACAAGCTGTTTACCGGACTCTTTGCCATTCCCATGGTCGTGCCGCTGGTGTTTGGCGTGATTCTCAGAAAAGCCAAACCCATGGGCGCCATCATGACGCTGGTCGTGGGCATCATTGTCGGCTTGATCCTCAATGCCCATCCCGAGATTTCGTGGGAATTGGGCACCCTGATCGAAATCGTCATCTGTGTGGCGATCATGGTATTATCGGGATTTTGGCCGACAAAAAACATTGCTTACCAGAAACGGGTCGATGAATTCTTTGCCAAGATATCCCGGCCCCTGGACGAGTCGGAAAAACCGACTCCCAAGCCGGCCTTTAAAAAAGCGCTCTACTTTTTGTTTTCGATTGCTATCGCCTGTGCCGGATTGCTGTTTATCGTGATGGCCATTCCCTCGCTGAGCCTGAGCAGTGGAATCGTGGCCATGATTTCGGGATTCATTTGTTTGCTGTTGGCCGTTTATCTGTTCACGCGCGGACGCAAGATCAGGAGCAAAGAGTTTGAAATGAAAAAACAAGAATCCTGAAAAATGTAAAAAAAAAATAATGTAACCCATGGAGTAATATAGAATATGACGCCCTTTATCCACGACAATTTTCTCCTGAACAGCGAAACGGCCAGACAACTCTATCATGATATTGCCAAAGATTTGCCCATCGTGGATTATCACAATCACCTGAATCCGCAGGATCTCGCACAAAACCGCCAGTTTGATAATATGGCGCAGCTGTGGGTCATCAGCGATCCCTATAAACACCGGGCTATGCGGATCAATGGCATCCCCGAACGGTTGATCACCGGAGAGTCAACTGACAAGGAAAAGTTCTATGCCTGGGCCGAGACTGTCCCCTATACCATGGGCAATCCATTATTCCAGTGGACGGCTCTGGAACTCAAACGCGTATTCGATATTGACACGTTGCTCTGCAAAGAAAGTGCCGGCGAAATCTGGAATCAGTGCAATGAAAAGCTACAGTATGAAAATTTTAGAGCAGCCTGTTTGTTGAAATCCTTCAATACCGAATTGGTCTGTACATCAGACGACCTGCTGGATGATTTTCAGGCACATCTGGAAACGACAGAAAAATCCAATGGATTCAAAGTACTGCCATCATTGCGAGGGGACTCTGCCGTGGCTTTTGAGACGCCCGGTTTTTCTGGCTGGCTGCAAACGCTGCAGCAACAAACCGGAAAAAATATAGAGTCTCTTGATGACTATACCGGAGCCCTGTTCGAGCGCCTCGATATTCTGCAACAGGCCGGGTGTCTGGCTGCAGACCATGCCCTGGATGATGGCTGTATAATCGAGAATGGGCAAAAGTCGACCGCCAACCAATTATTCAAGCGGGTGTTAGCACATGAGCCTATGGGTTCTGCTGAACAATCCGTGCTCAAATCTTTTTTGCTCAAAACATTGGGCAAGGAATATAGCCAGAGAGGCTGGTGGATGCTCCTGCATATCGGGGCACAGCGGTATACCAGCACGCGCCTGAGAAATCTCGCAGGCCCGGCCGGCGGATTTGCGGGCATGGGACGAGCCTGTGGTATCGATGACCTGTGTATGTTTCTCGATGCTATGGAAAAAGAAAAGAGTCTGCCCAGAACCATTTTGTTCAATCTCAATCCGATAGACAATGCCGCATTTGCTACACTCACCGGTTCTTTTGCCCAGGATGGTGTGGCAGGCAAGATCCAGTTCGGTCCGCCCTGGTGGTATAACGACCATCGTCACGGCATCGAAGAACAGTTGAATGCCCTTTCCAGTTATGGTCTTTTGTCCCATTTTATCGGCATGACCACAGATTCGCGCAGTATTCTGTCTTTTTCACGACACGAATACTTTCGCCGTATATTGTGCAATCAGCTGGGTGGCTGGATCAATGCAGGAGAAATTCCCAGAGATTTTCCCTGGTTGGAAGAGATTGTAAAGAAAATTTGCTATTTGAATGCGAAACAAGCCATGAGTTAAACGTGAGGAATCTATGAAAGTCGCAGTATTAACCGGAGCCGGAGGCACACTCGCTTCAGAAATGGCCCGGCATTTGGCCGGAAAAGGCGTACATGTCGCCCTGATGGACCTTCGTAAAGAGAATGTCACGAGTGTCGAACAAGAGATAAAATCCAACGATGGCCAAGTCATGTCCTTTGCCCTGGATGTGACCTCATTGAACGAGGTGAACACTGCTCGTGACGAGATCGTCGCCAAGTGGGGTCCTGTCTCGATTCTCATCAATGCCGCAGGCGGCAACCAAATGGATGCCCTGACCAATATCAGCGAATTCGATCCGGACGAACTCGCGGAAGATCCGGGCGAGGTGCGCGGATTTTTCAATCTCGATATGGATCGCTATGAGGACGTCGTCAAGGTCAATTCCATGGGCACGGTGATTCCCTGTCAGGTGTTTGCGCGGGATATGGCTAAAAACGGTGGCGGATCGATCATCAATTTCGCCTCCATGAACAGCTATCGTCCGCTTTCCCGGGTGGCTGCCTATGCCATGGCCAAGGCCGGGATCTCGACGTTTACCCAGTGGCTGGCCAATTATCTGGCGCCGGCCAATATCCGTGTCAATGCCATTGCCCCGGGATTCTTTCTCAACGAACGCAGCCGCAAGCTCCTGACCACACCGGAAGGCGGATTCACCCCGCGCGGTGAGAGCATCATGCGCCAGACGCCGCTCAAACGCTTTGGTGAAGCCTCTGACCTCATCGGCACCATGAACTGGCTCATCGATGACCAGGCCTCTGGCTTTGTAACCGGCATTACCATTCCCGTAGACGGCGGATTTCTCTCCTGCTCGGGAGTCTAAACGGCATACGCATCCATTATAGTCATGACTTTTTGTTAGGTGAATGGAGAATTAAGAACTTTGAATGAATGAGCTGCGGGCTGGTTTGATTGAACCCCATGCCCCATGCCCTATGCTCTATGCCATACAAAGAGTAAAAACATCTTGATATTTAGAATTGATTCGGAGACCCCATGAGCGTTGATCAATATAAAAAAGAAATCAGCATGATGAAGCTGGACCGCCTCATCGAGGAGCGTGAGAAAATCAGCGACGCCACCTTTCCGGTACCGGATAAAGAGGTGCTTTCGCGCTTTGAGCAGCTCTATACCGGTGCGGTCAATGATGTGTTGCGCGAATTTTGTTTTATGGATCAGGCCTTGCCCTATCATATAAAGTCTTTGCGCGAATACCGCACCATTGCCGGTTTTGCATTTACGGTCAAAAGCCAGCCCAGCGCCCTGGTGCGCGGGGAAATGGATTTCCGTGCACAAATGCTCGACCAGATGCACGAGGATGCGTTTGTGGTATGGGATACCAGCCACGACGAAAAGGCCACCCTGTGGGGCGGCGTCATGACCGCTACAGCCAAGCGCATCGGCGTCAAAGCCTCCTGTATCGATGGCGGCATTCGCGATACCCATCAGATCCTGGAAGCGGATTTTCCGGTGTTTTACAAGTATCGCATCTCCAACGGCAGTCTGGGACGCTGTCTGATCACCCATTTTCAGATTCCTTTGGACATCGGCGGGGTCACCATCAAACCGGGGGATGTGATTCTGGGGGATGTGGATGGTGTTCTGGTGGTCCCCAGGGATTCAGCGTGGGATGTGCTGGTGCGCGCCGAAGAGATCAAGGCCAATGAGAAAAAGATTTTTGGCTGGGTTAAAGATGGCGACTCGGTCAAAGAGATCACGGATAAAGGCGGCTATTTTTAATTTTAATTTGGAGATCTTATGAAACTCGCAATGCTTTTGCCGCCCAAATTCGATGAACGCAAATGGACCCTGGCACGCCAGGTAGGTGTGAATTACGCTATCACCAAGGCCATGCCCAGCCTCTCCGGGCGCAATGCCCCCTATGATCTAGAGGCCTTGAGGGCGATCAGGGACGAGTTTAAAGAGGCCGGATTTATCCTGTATGGTCTGGAAGGCGATCAGTTTGACATGTCGCCGATCAAATTGGGATTGAGCAGCCGGGATGAACTGATCGAAAAATACCATCAGATGATCCGAAATATGGCGCAGCTGGAGATACCGCTGTTGTGCTACAATTTCATGGCCTCGGTGGGTTGGTACCGCACCCGCATCGATATCCCCGAGCGGGGTGGAGCCATTACCAGCGAGTTCGATCTGGAAGCGATCAAAGACAAGTTGGTGCCCGAGGAACAGCGCATCAGCGAAGAAAAACTCTGGGAAAACCTCTATTATTTTCTCGACGCCATCGTACCCGTGGCCGAAGAGGAGGGCATACAGCTGGCTCTGCATCCCGATGATCCGCCCATCAGTCCGTTTATGGGGGTGGGACGCATATTGACTAGCGCTGCGAGTTTCGACAGGTTGTTCGATCGCTATCCCTCAGAGGTCAACGGACTGGCCTTTTGTCAGGCCACATTCAAAACCATGGGAGAAGATGTCAAGGCCGTCTCAGCTGATTGGCTCGAGCGAAAGCGTCTCTTTTTTCTCCACCTGCGAGATGTCAAGGGAGACAAGAACAAGTTCAGAGAAACGTTTCATGATAACGGACCCACGCCTATGGTCGAGATGCTGCAGCATTATCATGCACACGGATTCGAGGGACCTATCCGTCTGGATCACGCTCCGAGTATGTATGGGGAGATCCAAAAGGATTTTTCCGGCGGCATTTCCGTGGGATACGAGATCCTGGGCAAACTGTTTGCCGTGGGGTATCTCAAAGGAATTTGTGAGTCTTGCGATATCCCTTTAGAATAGCACTGTTTTGTGCTCATCATCGCTTTACCAATTTGATTCAAGAGGATTGATGCGATATTTCTTTATGGTTGTAAGCATAATTGCTGTTCTCATGCCATCTGTATGGGCAGAAAACAATCCGGATTTGATCCTGGGATATAAAATCGTCGCTAATGATACCCTGAACGTGCGTATTTTTTATCCTGCGGGTTTGCGCCCGGTTGACAAGAGACCGGCAATTGTTTTTTTCTATGGAGGTGGCTGGAACAATGCGCACCCCAAACAATTTTATCCGCATAGCGACTATTTGGCTTCCAGGGGGATGGTAGCCATTTGCGCTGATTATCGCACAAAAAGTACTCATAACACGACACCCATCGAATGTGTAAAAGATGGCAAATCGGCTATTCGTTGGGTTCGAAGGCATGCCATAGAACTGGGAATCGATCCCGACAAACTCGTTGCCGGCGGGGGCTCGGCAGGAGCTCATGTGGCTGCGGCGACTGCCACTCTCAGCGGCTTTAATGAAGCGGGGGAGGATACCACGATCAGCGCCAGGCCCAATGCCCTGGTCTTGTTTAATCCGGTCCTCGATACCGGACCGGATGGATATGGGTACAGCCGTGTCAAAGACTATTGGCATGATTTTTCACCGGCCCATCATATCGATCAGCATACCCCACCCTGTATCATCTTGCTCGGCACCGATGATCATGTCGTTCCGGTTGAAATCGCAAAGAGTTTCAAGGCATCGGTGGAAAAAGCAGGAGGCCGTTGTGATTTGGTTCTCTATGACGGATTGGGACATGGGTTTTACCTGGAAGATAAATATTTCGAAACGCTCACAGAGGTCGATCGTTTTCTTGCTTCATTGAGATATATCGAGGGCGAACCGACCTTGAACAGAAAGTGAGGAGAACATACTGCTCTTAAATATAGTGTTTGTAGACAAAATTGCTAATGTACCCATCACCAGGTTGAACCTATGAAGTATTTAACAACTTGCATAATTATTACCATGACTCGATCAGCTCTATCTATTTTGTTGCTCATTCCTGTATTTTTTTCCTTTTCATGTTCGCAAGTCGATCAAAAAAGATTTAACCAAAACAGGATACAGCCCTATACAGAAAATCCCACATACTGGCAATACCAGAGTAAACCTGTCTTGTTGGTCGGAACCTCATCTGACGACAATCTATTCCAGTCCGACACGCTGGAACGAGAACTGGATTCCATCGTTTCCCATGGCGGAAACTATTTGCGTTGCACCATGTCAGGTCGTGATTCCGGCAATGTTAAGCCCTTTGTGATGTCCATCGAATCGCCATCCAAATATGATCTGGAAAACTTGAATCCGGAATATTGGCAAAAATTTGAGCACTTTTTACAGGCCACACACGAGCGGCAAATGTTCGTTCAGATCGAAGTCTGGGCATCGTATGATTTCTATGAGCGTGCGGGACTCCCCTGGCGCTCGAGTCCTTTCAATCCGGTGAACAATGTAAACTATACGACAGCAGAAACGGGCCTGCCGTCGGAATTCCATTCCCGCGGATTCGAAGCGATCAATCCCTTTTTCGAATCTGTTCCTTCGTTAAAAAACATTCCGTTGGTATTGAGATATCAGCAAGCCTTTGTGGACAAGCTCCTCTCGATCAGTCTGAGTTATGATCATGTTTTGTATTGCATGGACAATGAAACGAATGCGCATCCAAAATGGTCTGAATACTGGGCAGAGTATATTAAGAAAAAGGCGAGTTTACAGGGACTCGACATAGAAACCACAGAAATGTGGGACACGGCTGATCCGAGCAACGGCGCGGTTCCGGATGCATACGTCCAGGATGTTGAGACACATCCGTTCATCACCCGGTCCAACGTCTCGGTAACGCTTCAAAATCCCGCTTTCTATACGTATTTGGATATTTCCAATCACAACGCGCAAAAAGGCCAGGTGCATTTCGAAACAGGCTATTATGTATGGACGCAGGTGCAGGAATCCGGAATACTGCGTCCCATAAACTGTGTGAAAATTTATGGCGGCGGTGATGATGAAAACAGTTGGGGAGGTGACAATCAGGCCGGTCAGGAACGCTTTTGGCGAAATGTTTTTGCCGGAATCGCTGCTGTACGCTTTCATCGGGCCCCGGCTGGCCTCGGCCATTCCAGTCTGGCACTGAGACATGTCAAAAGCATGCGTATGCTGATGGACGAGTTGGATATTTTTAGCTGCAGGCCGAATAACGATTTGTTGAGCGACCGGCAAGTAAACGAGGCCTATTGTCTTGCCGATCCGGGGAGAGCTTGTGCTGTGGTGTTTCTCGATGGCGGACAATGCGGACTGGAGCTTTCGGCAATGCAGGAACGCATTCGGGTCAGATGGCTGGATATCCTGAACAGCCAGTGGCAACCAGAAATCGTTTTAAATAAAAGCGATACTTTGAATCTCTCTGCCCCGGACAATGGATTCTGGGGGGTTTTGATAGAAAAAGCAGCAGACAGATGAGCTGTTCTCATTACAAGAAATGGGTGAAAACGTCTAGAAAGGAGCAAAACATGCGTAAATGGCATCTGATGATATTGTTTTTAGGGTTGGGATTTACACTCACCATGGCTCAGGAGGGTATCCCCTTTAAAAAAATCGGAGAGGTTCAACCCCGGCATGCAAAAGAGATCAAGGCGTCCAACTGGTCCGTGGGTGCCGAAACCATGGACCGTGACTATACGATTTATGAAAACTGGAAAGAATATCTCGGTCCTCTGGGCATCAAAAAAGCGCGGTTGCAGGCCGGCTGGGCCAAGACCGAGCAGGAAAAAGGGGTCTATCATTTCGACTGGCTGGATGAGATAGTCTTTGATATGGATGAGCAGGGCGTAGAACCCTGGATGTGCCTGTGCTATGGCAATCCGCTCTATTCGCCAAGCGGTATCCGTCTCGGCGCCGCATTGCCCACCGATGAAACAACCCTGCAAGCCTGGGAACGGTGGGTGCGTCTGGTGGTGGTGCGCTATAAAGATATCATCGATGAATGGGAAGTATGGAATGAACCCAATAACAAGAAAAATCCGCCCGAGGTGTACGCAGACCTGCTGATTCGCACTGCCGAGGCGATCCTGGAAATCCAGCCTGATGCAAAAATTCTGGCCATGTCTTTGGCCGGTGTAGGAACGGATTGGCCTGAAAACGTGTTGCAAGCGGTTCAGCAAGCAGGAAAACTGGATCTCATCGATCAGATCACCTACCATCCGTACAAGCACAATCCTGATGAAAGTTATGACCAGGTAGCAGAGCTCCGGGCTATGATTGGCCGATATGCAGATCACATCATCATTCGTCAGGGTGAAAATGGGGCACCTACGTCGCGAAGAAATTCCAAAGCCCTGCGCAACCATGACTGGACCGAACTTTCCCAGGCAAAATGGGCACTTCGTCGACTGTTGGGTGACTTGGGTCGTGACATTCCTACATCCTACTTTTCCATCATGGACATGAAATATCCGGATGAGATGAATGTCAAAGGATTGCTGAAATCCCGGGAAGACCAGACCGTGGAATATCGCAGGCCATCCTATTTTGCTGTTCAGGCTCTGGCGTCGATATTCGATCATACCCTGGATCGTATCCCTCATTATGCCTTTGCAGATAATGCGGATCGTTCTCTGTCGCTATTCGGATATGAAAATAAATACTCGGGAAAACAAATCGTAACCGTGTGGTTTGATGACGAGATCCCCTCCGATAGCAATAAAAAAATAAACGTGGATTTTACGTTTTTTAGCGGCATGTTCGAGGAGCCGGTGCTGGTGGATCTGCGCGAGACCACGGTCTATGAGATTCCGGATGAGAATTGGTCACAAAAAGGCGCGGTATATGAATTTACCGATATCCCGGTGTATGACTCTCCGGTGCTGATTGCGGACAAGAGTTTGATTTTGATCCGGAACTAGTCCACGAATTACACGAATAAAGTGACCGGTTAGATGAAAATGTTAACGATCTTTATTTGTATCTTTCGTGGACTGTGGACTGTTCTTCTCTGATTTAAAGGAACAAAAGATGAAAAGGCTACACACTCTTTTAATGATCGTACTCTTGATTTCCGTAACCCAATCCCAAACCTTAGAGTCCATTTCTTTTCCTGTTCTCGGTAAGGTGCAGCCCCGTCATGCCCGGGACATTCTTGCTTCGAATTGGTCTGTTGGCGCCGAGACCATGGATCGGGACTATACCCTTTATGCCAATTGGAAAGAGTATCTGGGGCCTCTGGGAATCAAAAAAGCCCGGATTCAGGCCGGATGGGCCAGAACTGAAAAAGAAAAAGGTGTGTATGATTTTGCCTGGCTGGATGACATTGTCTTTAATATGCACCGCCAGGGTGTGGAGCCCTGGATGTGTTTATGCTATGGCAACTTGCTTTATTCACCGAGTGGCATCGAGGTAGGATCTGCCCTTCCCAGAGAGGAGGAGGCCTTGGTAGCCTGGGAGGATTGGGTGAGCCAGGTCGTGGTGCGCTATAAGGATGTGATCGACGAATGGGAAGTGTGGAACGAGCCGAACAATCATAAAGAGAATACCCCGCAAGTGTATGCTGATTTCCTGTTGCGAACGGCAACTGCGGTTCGGGAGGTACAGCCCGATGCCATTGTTATTGCATTCGGATTGGGCAGATTCGATATCTCGTGGATTGAAGCCGTGCTTGATCATGTCCAGAACGCTGATAAATTGCATTTGATCGATCAGGTAACCTATCACCCCTACAAATACAATCCGGATAAGAGTTATCCCCAGGTGGCTGCCCTGCGACAGGCGATTGCGAGGTATTCGGATCGTATCATGATTCGCCAGGGTGAATGCGGTGCACCCTCGACCCGACTGCATACACGCGCCTCTCTGGCCAATCATGACTGGACCGAGATATCCCAATCCAAATGGGCATTACGCCGGTTACTGGGCGATCTGGGACGCGATATCCCTTCCTCGATTTTTGCCATGATGGATATGAAATATCCGGCTGGAATGAATATCAAAGGCCTGCTCAAATCGCGGGATGATCAGACAGTCGAGTATGCCAAA